>JAOINB010000009.1 GCA_028139135.1 Betaproteobacteria bacterium | reverse complement strand
AACTTTTTAATCCCATTTTAAAAGCATTTAATGGAACGTATTCAACCTCATTAGGAGATGATGGACTCATTTTTTCTCTGGCAGGGGTTTTCGCTAATGCAAAACCTCAAGGTAGCATTAAATCACTAGGAATTCTCAGCAAATCATATTCTGTAGCGCCTCGATTACGCTATCCAATAAAAAGGTCACGAGATGAATCATACTACTTCGAAGGTGGATTAAATGTAGCTCGTAGTGAAACGTTTTTATTAGACTCGAGTACTACGAAAGATAAACTAACTGTTGCTGATTTTGTATTCTCAGTTACCAATGATGTTTGGTTTGGTGGGAACACTCAATTAAATTTTACAGTTGCACAAGGACTAGATTTATTTGGCTCTAGAGGAGAAAGTACAAGTTTGCCCGGTCCTTCCATAGCAAACTTCAACCAAACTTTTTTAAAATACAAATTTTCAGGAAATCATTCATTACCCGTAAAGAAGATCAATGGTAATCTGAAATTTAATGCCCAAGCACAATGGACAAATGATAAATTATTAGCTGGCGAACAAATCACGTTTGGTGGTCCTGGTATTGGTAGAGGGTATGATGGAGGGGCTATTGCAGGCGAAAAGGGATTTGGTTTAAGTGTTGAAATTTCAAAGAAGCTTAGAAAAAAGAATATTTTAGGACTAAACTTAAATAATTTTGAATTGTTTGGATTTATTGACTACGCTGAGGCAAAGATTCTTAAAGAGCCAATCAGTGGAACACCTGAAAAAAGTAGTTATATTGGCTCACATGGTGTAGGTGCAAGGCTCTCGGAAAAATCAGGTTTAATGCTAGATCTCACGATTGCAAGAGCAAGGAATGAAAAACCAAGTCAAGATGCAAGAAGAAATCCCAGGGTAATCCTATCGCTCACCAAACCTTTCTAAGTTAACTAATTACTATAATAAGCAAGAATGCGAAGAAAATTATTTGCAAGCTTAGAATCATCATATCAGTTGGCATCCCCATAGTTATCTTAACTATTTTCTTCGCATCAAAAATCTTTTTTGCAAAACGACGTTTGAGCAATACAGTTACAGATTCTTTTATTTGGGATTGTGCTTGATCAACAGATCTTTCTAAAATAAAAAAAGCTTTTCGCAAGGGTTTCCTAACTATCCAATCAAAATCAAGACTTATAGTTTTAGTCCGTTTCAGCAATGGCAACATTACGAAGAAAGCGAATCCGGCATATAAAAGTAATTGCAATTGGAACAAAACATGTGAGACTGTGTATGGTTCATAATCTACTTCGTAGGGTAAGATCGAATATATCGCACCTGGAAACAATCCCAATAAAATGCACAAGGCGGACAAAATATACATTGCAAACCTCATATTGTTGGGTGGATCTGGTGGGCGTAAACCAGAGTCCTTTTGAAAAAAAACAAACCATGGAAATTTAATTCCAGCATGGAGAAAAACACCGGCTGATGCAGCCACTAAGCTTAGCCACACATAAAACAAATGCTCATCAGCTGCAGCATAGGAAATCATAGATTTTGTTACAAAGCCAGAAGTAAAGGGAAAAGCAGAAATTGCGAATGCCCCTATCACACCGCAAATCATGGTAATAGGCATACTTTGAAAAAGTCCGCCTAACTCAGTACAATTCCTTCTCCCCGTCATATATAGAACCGACCCAGCAGACATCAAAAGAAGAGCTTTGTAAAGAATATGTGCAAAAGCATGAGAGCTAGCACCATTAATAGCCATCTCTGTACCTATACCGGCACCGACCAACATGAAGCCCACTTGATTGACAATACTGTAAGATAAAATTCTTCTCATATCATTTTCTAATAAGGCATAAATGATTCCATAAAATATCATAACCAGGCCTAGGTAAATCAGTAACTCGGTACCTGGGAAGCCTCTAAGAATAGAATAAACTGCTGTTTTCGTAGTGAATGCTGAAAGGAAAACAGCACCGGAATAGGATGCTTCTGGATAAGAATCTGGAATCCAGGACGAAAATGGATAACAACCTGCATTAATTAAAAAACCAACAAAGATAAACTTTGCGTAAATATTATCAAATTCTAATTGATCGAATGCAATATTTCCTGTTGTCTGAATAACACCAGCTATCCCAACCAAAATAAGGATACCTGCGAAAAAGTGCACTAATGCGTACCGAAAGCCCGCAGATCGTGAAAGCTCAGTTCTTGTTCCAAGAATTAGAAAGGTAGAGGCAATTGCCATAACCTCACAAAACACAAAAAAAGATAACAAGTCACCCGCCAAAACTGCACTCACCCCTGAACCAGCATAAATTAAAGCCCATGAAATCTCTTTTTTGTTCCTTTGGTTACTGGAAAAAATCAATCCACAAAAAGTCATTAAGAGAAATACGATTGAGAAAACTCTGGATAAACCGTCAATTCGAAGTAATGTGAAATCGTAGCTAAAAAGATTTACAGATAAACCAGTTTGATCTCTAGCAAACAAAGCTAGTACTAAAAGCAAAAGGCTGATTGGCAGTGATATATAACGATGAAAAGATCTAAATGCGAAAAAACCAACCAAGCCAAGTGCTATAACATATAAGCCAGAATGAATTAGCATTTAAGATTTTCCCTTATTTTTTTCATAATAGTCTTCCGACCTCTTTACAATTAAACCCAAAAGTTTCGAAAAAAGAATCATTAAAATGCAGGCTATGAAACCAAACCAAGCTCCAAATCCAATCCAACTCTCCACCTCGAAGTGACCTTTAATGGGAAAAATAGTTTGTATTAATACTAAGGAAGCTAATAAAACAATAGAACAAATCCAAAGTTTTTTAAGGTTCTCTTTTTTTACTAACCAATGCTTATTCACTTTCAGCCTCCAAAATAATTTAAAAAATAGCTTATATGCTCTGCTAGAAAGGTGACAACCAATATTCCAGTTGCTGTAGTCATGATTGCAAACAATATGAAGAGCGGAGCCTCAGAATTACCCAAATATCTATAGTGATAAAATTCGTTACTATCTTTTTTTTCTACATGCAATTCATAACCCAGAGGCTTCTTAAAAAAAGCATCATAAATTATCGGTAAGAAATAACTAGCATTTAAGACTGTACTTAGTATTAAAATACCAAGAACGAAAAAATCTTGTACGTCAACCGCTCCGGTGATAATAAACCATTTAGATAATAAACCAACTGTTGGAGGCAATCCAATCATAGAAAATGCTCCCAGAGCGAAACAAATCATAGTGATTGGCATTTGATAAAACATTCCTCTCATCTCTCTAATTTCTGTTTTATGCAGAGCAGTATAAATCGAACCAGCTGCAAAAAATAATGTTATTTTTCCAAATGCATGGCTAAGTAGATGGAAAATAGCCGCAGCAATTGCTAAAGGAGTTGCTAATGAAGCCGCCATAGTTATATACGAAAGCTGGCTGACAGTAGAGTAAGCCAATCTTTGCTTCAAATTTGTGGATTTCATTGCTTTATAAGATGCAAAAATAATAGTGAACCCTGCCAGTATCGTTAGAATTGAAATTGCAGTAATCTCTTGAAGGTAATTAATCCCAAATATATAAACAATAATTTTTATAATTCCAAATACACCTGCTTTTACCACAGCTACAGCATGAAGAAGAGCTGAGACAGGTGTGGGAGCTACCATTGCGGCAGGCAACCAACCATGAAATGGAAATAACGCGGCTTTTCCAATACCAAAACAAAAGATTAAAAGTAAAATCGTAATCTCTGTATTTGATAGTTCGGTTGGCAGAATACCTCCTTTAGTAAAATCTAAAGTATCTGCAAAAGAATAGGTAATACAAATAGCTAATAACAGAAAACATATCGAGGTAAATAATAAAAGCCCTAAATAAATTTTTCCACCTTGTTTGGCATTATTGGATCCATTATGGGTAACCAAAGGATAGGTTAAAAATGTCAGCAATTCGTAAAACAGAAAAAAAGTAAAAAGATTAGAGGCAAATGCTATACCCATTACAGCAAAAATAGATAGGGATACGTATGCATAAAATCTTGTTTGGTTTCTCTCGCTATTACCTCTTAAATAACCGATTGAGTAAATCGAATTAACAAACCATAGTAATGATGCTAATGATGAAAAAACCAAACCAATTGGCTCCATATGAAACGACAATCCAACATTCGGAAATACTTCTATTAACTCAACATTAAAGGAATTCCCTTCCGAAAAAAATAATACCAGTGAGAAATTGAAATAGAGTACGATGAGCGATGAAAAAATAGAGAAGAATTCTTTCGCAAAAATAAAACGATGCAGGAGAGACGTTAAAATAGCACAGATAATCGGAACAGCAATTACAATTGAAAATGTTTGAAATGCTATGGAATTCTCCGCTAAATGAAAAAAATAATTTGGTTCCACTAGTTTCCTAATTTGTCAAAAGAGTAATTGTTCCGCAGCAATTTTTGCATAACCAATAGTAAACGTGGTATCGAAACTAACATAAATCATACAAGCTGCAAGCACAGATAATAAGATATATAGCGGAACAATTTGCATTCTGTTGTGCTGCAGCGTAGCTTTGTTTATGTCCGATTCCTCAAAATAGACTAACTCAACTATTCTCCAACAATACGCTACAGATAAAATAGAAAGTAGAAGGACAGAGAATGCCAACATAATGTTTCCACTACTTATAAGGCTTGATATTAAAGTGAACTTTGTGATAAAGCCTGGCGTTCCTGGTACACCTATCAAGCTAAAACAACCAAAAACCAAAAGGGCTGACAAAATAGGATAAACTCTTCCTATTCCAGCAAATCTCTTGAAGGATGTTCCACCCAGAGCACTTCCCAGAAAACACACAATAGCAAAGATAAATCCTTTTGTAAGACCATGATTTATAAAATGAGCTAACGAAGCTGAAAGTCCATCAACTGTCGCAACAGAAATACCAATAAGAATAATACCAACTTGTGAAATACTAGAATACGCAAATAATTTTTTTATATCTTTTTCAAAGTATGCTGCGAATGAACCAAAGAAAATACTGGCTAGTGCTAAAAAGAAAAAAATATCCTCGATTATTGGTCTTCCAATTAAAGAGTTTACGTTTCCAACATCAAATAACATTCTTATAAGCAAGTATAAGGAAACTTTTGTCGAAATAGCTGAGAAAAAACATGTTACTAAAGATGGTGCATATTTGTATGAAGCTGGTAACCATGCATGCAGAGGGAAAATAGCAGATTTGATAAGTAGCCCTATAATTATGAAGCTCATTGCAGTAAACTGTGCTACTGGTTTCTCCAGGCTTTCTAGCCTATTTGAAATATCTAAAAAATTCAAAGAACCTGTTAGAACAAATAAAATCCCAACACCCAAAACGAAAAATGTAGCTCCTATTGTTCCAAAGATCAGATATCTGTAGGAAGCTAATAGCGCTTTCTTATCTTTTCCTAAGGCAACGAGAATATACGTACCAAGAGAAGAGATTTCAATAAATACAAATGCATTAAAGGCATCCGCTGTTGCTATAACCCCAACAAGACCACCAAAAGTTAGCAAAAACGCTGTGTAAAAGAAATAGTGTTTAGAGCTTTTCAATTCCGATCTTAAGGAACCTGAATATAAAAGAGTTAACAATAATCCAATACTACTAATAAAAAAAAGTAAAACCCCATTTAGGTGATCTATAGAATATTCAATTCCAACAGGAGCATCCCATCCTCCGAACGGATAAGTCAATTCATCATGGGTACTGAGTTGCCCTAATGTAAAAAATGAGGTGACACAAGAGATTAGCATTACAGCCACAGTTAACGACCAACAAAGTAAATTGTGCTTGATTAACAGACAGAGAGGCGCTACTGCAAGCGGAAGAACGGCTGGGATAATAGGAAGAAAGTCAGGATACACAAGCTTCCTTTTTATTCATCAACATCAGGGATTTTATCTTCTTCGATAGTTCCAAAAGATTCATTTATCCTTACGGCAAGCGCGAGCCCAAGCGATAGCGTAGCGACGCCAACAACAATAGCTGTCAAAATCAAAACGTGAGGAAGTGGACTCGAGTATGTGAAAAAGTTGGGATCTAGAACAGGCACTGTTCCTCCGAAAATTTTTCCCGGGGCAACAAAAATGAGATATGCAGAGGTTTGGAAAATACTTAAACCCACGAGTTTTTTTACGAGATTAGGACTGGAGAGAACAATATATAAACCTGCGGTTATCAGTAAGATAGCAGCCACATAATTTATAAGACCAAAATAGGACATGTTAACGAGAAACAAAACAGTAGAATATTAATAATAAGACGCTAAAAACTGTAAGAAATACACCCAATTCGACGAGCAAAATACCTAAATGCTGACCTCCAACTTGAGTTTCTCCTAAGACGGAGTAATTTAAAAACTCTCCTCCAAGAATCATACATAAAAATCCAACTCCGACATACAACAGTACGCCAGTCACAGATATTAATTCAAGTAATCTGGGTGAAATTATCGATGACAACTTATCAAATCCAAAAATCAGTGAATATAAAATAAAGCCCGCAGAGAAAATTGCACCAGCTTGAAACCCTCCTCCTGGGCCGAAATCACCATGAAATTGAACATAGAATGCAAACAAAAGAATTAATGGGATCACTTTCTTGGAAACAACCCTAATAATGACTTCACGATTACTCATCACGCTCTTCCCTTCTTAGTAAACAGAGAACACCAACACCGGCAGTAAAAATAACAATTACCTCTCCCATAGTATCGAAGCCGCGATAGCTAGCTAGAATAGCAGTTACAGTATTGATAATCCCAGTGTCATTTAGGGTATTTTCTATAAAGTAGCTAGTGAGATGCTGGTGTATTGGAGTATCAACTTCACCAAAAAAAGGTAAGCCAGCTATACCAATCACCAAAAGAATCGCTACTCCCAGAGATAAGAATAGTGATATGTAAGAAACTTTTTTAAAACTATCTGCTTTGTTCCCTACTAACTTTAAGGTTGCAAGAAATAAGGTGGTTGTTACTCCAACACCAACAGCTGCTTCCGTCATAGCAACGTCTAATGCATCCAAACTTACAAAGATCGCGGTTAAAAAGGCACTATAAACGGAAGAAAGTACAATTACCTCGATAAGAAATCGTGCCCGGACTAGAGAGAGAGTAACAATTGCCAATGAAATCAAAAGAGTACTATTTATAAATGATTCGATATTTTTTCTCCCTCTTCTGTCTTTTTCTCATACAATCTCGCGTACATAGCTAATACGTGAGTCGATGTAGGCGCAACAATCATCATTAGCAATAGTATAAAAAAAAGTTTAAGAGCCAATAACGATGCTCCAGCCAAAATCATTAAGCCCAAGAAGAAGCAAAAAAACCCAAGGGTTTCCATAACACTTAGAGCATGCATACGTTGAAAAATATTATTAAATCTCAGTAGACCGAATACACCAATAATCACAAAAAACAATCCAATTGATATAAACAAATAGGCTAGGAAACTAGTCATTTACTATACTCTTATCCATCAAATCTTTAGACGATACGTCAATCTTACCGTGCCTTAATATCCGCAAAAAACCAATAAGGCCAACTAAGTTTAATAATAAGAAAACTAAAATAATATCTATAAATTCAGGTCTTCCCATAAAAAAACCAAACGTTAGTATTAGCATCAATAATAGGTTAACTATTAACCCTGAGATCTGAATTTTTTTCGCAATATCTTTTGTAAAAAGTAGAAAGAATAATGCGGTCAAAATACACGTTGTGAGCACAATCAGCGAAAAACCAAGCACGTTATTTCTCCAGATCAGAAACTCTTTTATCCATCTCGCCGAACTCTAACTCATTTAAAGAACGATCACAAAGGGCATGCACAAATAAATCACCTTGACCAACTTCAACGGTTAATGTACCGGGCGTTAGTGTTATAGAATTTCCATAAATCATAGTCCCTAAAGGAGTCCTCTGAGATGCCTTTATTTTCTTCGCCCTAGTCTTAAACTTTCTAAATCCTAAAATAGCCCCAGAGGTTTTTATTCCGGAAACAACTATTTCTTTTAGTAACCAGGGCAGGTAAAAAGCAAAAAATTTTCTATATGAAAAACTGCCTTTAGATTCAACAGATAGTTTAAGTAAAGAATTTATCGTTGTCACTATTAAAACCGACACAACTCCCAATGATAATGTTAGTGGCTCATAAATCCCTGAGAATATAAGCCAAAAAATAATAAAAAGAGAACCAGATATATATGCCATCGTTATTTATAACGGTCAATGAAATGTTGGTCGGGGCGAGATGATTCGAACATCCGACCCCTTGCACCCCATGCAAGTGCGCTACCAGGCTGCGCTACGCCCCGACTTTGCACTAGTTTACAATAATTACGTTTCAATTTTTCCATCAAGAACATCAATAACTAATCTAATTTCCTTCTTCAGAGTCTCATAATCACCGGCTGAAATCCGGGCACCGTTAAATTTATCAGTTACTTCTTTTGAACTATTCGGATTCGAAGCTTTACCGTCTTTTATTAGAGGCTTTTCCTTTAAACTCAATTTGGCTCCGTATATTGTAAAGCCTTTTTCATATAATAAGAATTTTATTTTACTTACCAGCAAAACATCATTCGCTTGATAATATCTACGGTTCCCTCTCCTTTTACCCGGAGAGAGCTGTGGAAACTCTGTTTCCCAGTACCTAAGAACATGCGGTTTCACATTGCACAGGGAAGCAACCTCCCCTATCGAAAAGTATTTTTTGTTAGGAAGTTCCATCACCCTCTCAGGAATACCAACAATTTTATCGAGTGCCAAATCTTCCGACTCCTGGACACTGGAATATTATGAACAGCAGCTAAGAAAATTATTGCATCCTTTCTTTTAATTTTTGACTAGCATGGAATGTTACAACTTTTCTCGCGGTTACCGGAATTTGCTGCCCAGTTTTTGGATTTCTACCGGGCCTCTCTGATTTCTTACGTATATCAAAATTACCAAAACCAGTAAGCTTGATTGATTCCCCAGATATCAGTGCGCTCCTGAGCTCTTCAAAAAATAGATCCACAAACTCCTTGGCTTCTCGCTTATTTAACCCAACTTTCTCGAATAAATAATCTGCAAGATCAGCTTTTGTAATGGTCTTATTTACAGATAGAAAATTATCCTCTTCAGATTGCTCGATACTCATTTCTAAATCACCATATTTTTATTTATCGGAAAACAACGTGACTAGTTTTAATTAACTATCTCCTGATACTAACACCCTCGACCGCCTCCGCCAACTTCACCACGCCTGAGCAAGCGACTTCTAGCTCCGACTCCTCTAGCGTTTTGCACGGATCCTGCAAAACTACACTAAAAGTAATGCTTTTCTTTCCTTCTGGCAAGTCTTCCCCGACATAAACATCAAACGGGGTGACGTTCTTAACTATACTACAACCTTTTGTTTGCTGAAGATTGGATGTGATTGCTTTTAGAATAGTGGAAATCGGACAGTTTTTATCAATTAAAAATGCCAAATCTCTCCGGACAGAAGGAAAACGTACGATTTCGGTAATATTGCTAGTTCTTTCTTGATTTAAAAACTCCATACCAACCTCACAAACAATAGTTGGACTAGGAAGTGACAAATCGGAGCATAACTGAGGGTGTAGTTCTCCGATGTATCCAACAGCTTCACCATTAAAAAAATCTAGTCCACGAATTTTTGTTTTTTTTGATGTTGGTTTAGGCACAACCATTCCTGACCGTCCGGGATGGAGAATATCATTTTCTTGCTTTATTTTTTCTATAGTAATAGTGATAGGTGATAACTCTTCAATAATCATTTTGATATCATAAAAATCCAATACATCATTACTCAAACCCCATTGCTGTTGATAACGTGGTCCGGAGCCAATAAAAGAAAGTATTTTATGTTGGACGATAGATTGATTTGATTCTGACATCTCCGTCGATGAGCTAATAAATATATTTCCTATTTCAAATAAATTTATTTTCTCTCGCTGATTTCTATGATTTTCCGCTAAAATTTTCAACATTCCTGGAATCTGACTTGTTCTCATTGTAGAGTTATGCACAGATATTGGATTTAATACATTCACCGTATTTGCTTTTGTATTATGTTGAAAAAGAAATCTCTCAGCCAGTTTTTTTTCGATAAAGCCAAATCCAATTATTTCAAAAAAAGAAACAGCGGTTAAGTAGTCCCTTATTCTTTCAGTATTCATCATTGCAGTATTGCGCAAACCTGGTTCGATAATACCTGTGGGAATAATAGCTGGGATGTTATTGTAACCATGTATTCTCGCAACCTCCTCTATCAAATCTTCTTCAATTTCGAGGTCATAACGATAAAAGGGAACAAGAATATCAAAAGTATCACTCATATGAGAGCCATTATTCGAAATTTTAAAGTTTAAATTCTTAAATATACGTTCAAACTCTTCATTAGTTACATTAATACCTAGTGTGTCGTTACACCTTTTTTTGCTAAAGGTGACTTTCTTTTCACTTTTATCAAAAAAATTTTCAAAGTAAACATTACCCAAAGTACCACCAGTTATCTCAAGGATTAAATTACAAATAATTTGAAAGTCAGCTTCTAAAGTCTCCGGGTCTACCCCCTTTTCAAATCGGCTTGCTGCTTCACTAACCAAAGAAAATCTTCTCGCCTTGCCTCTGATCATAGCTGGTAGCCATACAGCAGATTCAACCAAGATATTTGTAGTATCTGCGGTGACCATAGTCGAACTTCCTCCCATCAACCCAGCTAAAGCAACCGGCCCGGATGAGTCAGCGATTACGATGGTATTTGCCAAATTTTCTACCTCGTCTCCATTTAATAACAGGAGCTTTTCAGAAGTATACCCTTCTCTAATCTCAAGGATTTGTTCCTTCTTATCTATTTTATCCAAATCAAAAATATGACTTGGTCTACCTAACAAGAACATAAAATAATTTGAAATGTCAACAAGAGGTGAGATAGTTTTCTGACCGAATTTATTAAGTTTATTCACAAGCCAATCGGGGCTAGACCCCTGATTATTAACTCCCGTAATAACTATACTGGCAAACGCGTGGCAAACGTCAGAGCAAACTCCAATAATATTGTGGGTATGCCGTCCTACCTTATTTTTAGCCATGTTTTCAAATTTCAAATTTTCAGGATATTTGAAGGTAACAGATTCACTCATCGCACTTAAATCCCTGGCTATGCCTCGAACTGAAAAGCAGTCGGCTCTATTAGGAGTTGGCTTGATATTAAAAATTTTGTCACTTTTATTTAATACCTCACTGATTTGGACTCCTAGTTTGTCAGCTACATTACTTTCCAAAATGATTATTCCATCACCATCATCTGAAAGCCCCAATTCTTTTTCTGAACACAACATACCGTTACTAATTACACCCCGAATTTTAGAGGATTTAATTTTAAAATTTTTAGGAAGCAAAGCACCCACCTTTGCGCATGCTACGTATGAGCCTTCAACAACATTTGGAGCTCCGCAGATAATTTGTAACTCCTCATCAACCAAAACCTTACATATTCTTAATTTGTCAGCATTTGGGTGAGCTTCAACTTTAAGAACTTTACCTACAAGAACGTTCTTCAACCATTTGTCTTCCGAGATAACCTCCTCTACTTCAATACCACCCATGGTTAACGTTTCAGCTAGCTCATCAGCCGAAAGTTTTGTTTCTACCCATTCACGAAGAATTTTTTCTGAAACTAACATTTAAATTGCTCTAGAAATCTCAAGTCATTATCGAAAAATAATCTCAAATCCTTGACTCCGAATTTCAACATAGTGAGCCGTTCTAAGCCCATCCCAAAAGCAAAACCTCGTATCTTTTTTGAGTTAAGTCCAAAATTCTCAATCACGTTTGGATGAACCATTCCAGCACCAGCGACCTCTAGCCATTTCCCTTCCAACGGACCCTCCGAAAACTTCAGATCTATCTCGGCTGAGGGTTCGGTAAATGGAAAATAGGAGGGCCTGAATCTAACTGTTAAATTGGATGAGTCAAAAAATTCTTTTAGAAAGTTTATATATACACCTTTCAAACTTGAAAAATTTATATCTGGGTCAAGCCAAAGACCTTCTATTTGATGAAACATAGGAGAATGTGTAGCGTCACTATCTACTCTGTAAGTTTTACCTGGACTTATTACACGTATTGGAGGATTGTGGTTAATTGAGTACCTAACTTGAACTGGGCTAGTATGTGTTCTCAACAAAAGATTTTGACCATGTTCATCTTTATGTTCTATATAAAAGGTATCTTGCATAGAACGAGCCGGATGGTCCATTGGATTGTTCAACGCTGTAAAATTAAACCAATCAGTTTCTATTTCTGGGCCTTCAGCTATTTCAAAACCCATTCCATAAAAAATCTCTTGTATTCTCCTTAATGATTGAGTTAAAGGATGGACCGAACCCTTATTTATGCCTCTCCCGGGAAGGCTGATATCAATACTTTGAGATTCAAGCTTTTTGCGAATACTACTGTCTATAATTTGTTTCCGGGATTTTAATAGAATATTCTCAATTTGCTGTTTAACCAAATTTAATTCATGCCCCAATATTTTTTTTTGATCCGACTCGAGACTCTTTAGCTTTTGAAAGAGGATGGCGAGCTTCCCATTCTTGCCCAAAAAAAGGGACTTAGCATTATCCAAATCGTGCAATGAATTCGCAGATTTAAACTCCGCCTCAGCCTGTGAAACAATTAGCTGCAAGTCAGGTTTCAAGATTGTATGCTAGCTTTTGCAGTTTCTACAAGTTGCGCAAATGCTGATTTGTCAGACACAGCGATTTCAGACAATATCTTCCTATCCAGTTCCACACCCGACTTTTTCAAACCAGAGATAAATTTGCTGTAGGTTATACCATTGTTGCGGCAACCTGCATTAATCCTGACTATCCAAAGTGCCCTGAAAGTCCTTTTTTTGACGCGTCTATCCCTGTACGAAAACTGACCAGCCCTGATTACAGCCTGCTTAGCGACACGATAAACGCTCTTCCTTCGGCCTCTAAATCCTTTTGCTTGCGCAAGAATTTTTTTATGTCTTGCTCGCGCAGTGACTCCTCTTTTGACTCTGGGCATTCAAAATCTCCTAGTTATCATGAAGCATATGGCATCATTGATTGGGCACTGCGAGCATCACCGGGAGCCATGTTAACCATTCCACGCAACTGCCTTTTATTTTTTGTTGTTCTTTTTGTTAAAATATGTCGCTTTGTTGCCCTAGCCCTTTTTATGACACCTTTGCCAGTTACTTTGAACCTCTTTGCAGCCGATTTTTTTGTCTTCATTTTTGGCATAATGTTTCCTAACCTTTAATTAACTCCTATTTTTTTGGCGCCAAAACCATCACCAACTGCCTACCCTCAAGTTTTGGTACTTGCTCAACAACAGCATCGTTTTCCAAATCAACCCTTATTCTCTCCAACATTTGCATCCCAAACTCCTGGTGAGCAATCTCTCTTCCCTTAAACCTCATTGTAATTTTTGCCTTATCACCCTCATTTAAAAACCGAACTATATTCCTTACTTTAACCTGGTAATCGTTTTCTTCTGTACCGGGTCTAAACTTAACTTCCTTGAGCTGTATGGTTTTTTGCTTTAGCCTAGCATCGTGAGCTTTTTTCTGCCTCTGGTATCGGAATTTTCCAAAGTCCATGAGCCGGCAAACTGCCGGGTCGGCTTGTGGCGCAATTTCAACTAAATCAACTTCTGCCTCATCTGCCAATTTCAGAGCTTCCCTCAGTGGCACAACACCTAGCGCCTCATTGTTCAACCCCAGTAGCCTAACTGTTGTTGAAACTATGTCTCCGTTGATTTTATATTCTTTTTCCGTACTTATTTTAAGCTACTTCCCATTACATTCATTACCATTATGTATCTTGCTCCAATTCTCGTGTCAAACTTTCTAAAAACGCACCTAACGACTCAGACTTTGACTCGTTATTACCTCGTCTCCGCACTGATACTAAGCCCTGTTCTACTTCAGTCTTCCCAACTACTATTACAAGCGGGATTTTCATTAAACTAAATTCTCTGATTTTATAGGTTATTTTTTCGTTACGCAAGTCCTCTACTACCCTGATGCCTCTCGAGACTAATTCGTTTTTAACTTTTAACGCATATTCATTTTGATCACGGGAGATCGTGGCTATTCCAACCTGATTGGGCGCTAACCAAAAGGGGAAAGCCCCGCCATAATTCTCTGTTAATATACCGATAAACCTTTCCATGGAACCTAAGATAGCCCTATGTAACATTACGGGTGTCTCCCTTTTGTTATCCTCTGAGACATATTCTGCTCCTAATTGCTTCGGCATATTAAAATCAATTTGAATAGTCCCACATTGCCAAACCCTTCCAATACTATCTTTTAGGGAGTATTCAATCTTTGGCCCGTAAAACGCACCTTCACCTGAGATAATTTCCCAATCAACCTTCGATTGATCAAGAGCATTTTTCAGTGCCTCCTCCGACTTGTCCCATATTTCGTCGGACCCTACCCTTTTTTTTTGGTCGGGTTGATAATTTGTAAATAATTTTTTCAAAACCGAATTTTGAGTAAACTTTTTTTAACTGACTAGTAAATCGAAATACTTCGTCCTGAATCTGATTTTCAGTACAGAATATATGGCCATCGTCTTGAGTAAAATTTCGAAGGCGAAACAAACCATGAAGAGCTCCAGATGGTTCATTTCTATGACATGAGCCAAATTCTCCAAGCCTCAAGGGCAAGTCCTTGTAGCTTCGTAATTTTCCATTAAACACTTGAACGTGACCTGGACAATTCATAGGCTTGATTGCATACTCTCGGTTTTCTGACGCAGTAAGAAACATATGTTCTCTATAATGTTCCCAGTGACCCGACTTTTCCCAAAGGCTTTTGTCTAACATCATTGGGCATCTAACTTCCTGAAATTCACTGATTTTATATACGTCCCGCATGTAATTCTCAATGACATTCCATAAAGCCACACCGTTTGGATGCCAAAATACCATCCCCGGAGCAAAGTCGCGATAATGGAATAAGTCTAATGACTTACCTATCTTTCTGTGGTCTCTTTTTTCCGCTTCTTCAACCCTGAAAAGATAGTCCTGTAATTCGCTTTTGCTTGCCCACGCAGTTCCGTAAACTCTCTGTAACATTTCATTTTTACTATCACCTCGCCAATATGCTCCAGAAACCTTTAAAAGTTTGAATGCTTTCAATTTACCTGTTGAAGGCACATGCGGCCCCCTGCACAAGTCGACAAAAGACCCTTCCCGGTATAGGGTAATTTTTTCGCCCTCTGGTATATCCCCTATGATTTCAGCTTTATAATATTCACCTTGAGATTTAAAGAAATCTATGGCTTTATCCCTAGCCCATACCTCACGAACTACTTTTTCGTTTTTCTTCACAAGCGCAATCATCTGGTTTTCTATTTTAACTAAATCCTCCGGAGTGAATGGCCGAGAATATGCGAAATCGTAATAAAAACCGTCCTCTATAACGGGCCCAATCGTAACCTGCATATCAGGAAAGAGAGATTTCGCCGCATATGCTAACAAATGAGCAGTTGAGTGGCGAATCACTTCTAGCCCTTCGGGATCTTTTTCGGTAATAATCTGCAACGAACAATTACCATTAATCGAGGTATCGAGGTCCACAAACTCATCATTATTTAGTCGAGCACAAACCGCAGATTTCGCAAGGCCTGAACTAATAGACCTGGCAACCTCAAAGGGAGTTGTTGGGGCTTCAAAACTAAGTTTAGAATTGTCCGGTAGTAAAATTTCAAACATAACTTTTTAATAGTTGGTAGGCGCGATTGGATTCGAACCAACGACCCCCACCATGTCAAGGTGATGCTCTAACCAACTGAGCTACGCGCCTATCACCGTAGTTTACCACCGACTGATCAACTTTGCGGATAATATTACTCACCATTCTTTAAAACTTGAACACTGATTAAATTTTAAATTTTTTATGTTTGGTTCTTGATTTATTAGTTTCAGAACACTACGGATAACTTCTTATAACATTCCAATTTCAGAGTTGACTGATTGGGGTTCCAGAAAATAACAACTCAGAGAAAATTTTATTCCAACTTTTCTCCACTCCCTCATCTCCTGTTTTAGAGTAAAGGCTGTTAAAGGATGAAGATCTATCCAGTCCTTGTGCATTTCGAGAACATAAGCTTCGTTGTCGATTTCATAACGTAAGAACATCTCAGGGAGATTTAAATCTACTCTACTTCTGGAAAATATCGCGGCGAGCCTCAGACATATCAACAATGCTTTAAATTTTTCATGATTTAAAATGTGTGAAATCTTAGGTAATTTGCCAGTGTGGCCTAAAATGAGCGAAGCCATTACAGTTTGCTCGCGTTTTGTAAACCCAGGCATGTCGGAATTCGCAATGATATACGATGAGTGACGGTGGTAAGAATTATGAGACAAAGTTTGGCCAATCTCTAAAAGAAGAGATGTCCAATGAAGAATTTTTTTTAATTCTTTGTTGTCCGCAGTTGAAAGATCGAACAATTGTCTGAGAAGATTTATTGCTAAGTGGCTAACCCTACTAGCATGTAACCTATCAACCTCATATTGTTCCATCAGATGTTTAACTGTTCGATCTCTTTGGTCAGGCTGCGAACCTCGTCCAGCAACTTCATAAAGTACGCCGGTCCTCAATGCAGCCGTGGAAAACTCCATGTTAGTTATTTTTAACTCATGAAAAATTGCCTTTAGTATTGCAACCCCCGCCGGAAAAGTTGACGCTCTATCCTCTTTTAGCCCAGGTAAGCAATGATTCTTCAAATTTCCTAATTTACAAGCTAAATGTATTATTTCATCAAGTGATTCTAAACTTAGCTTCGATTCTCCTAAACCGTTGGCCCTACAAACTTCATTAACAGATTTTATAGTACCACTGCACCCATATGCTATATCCCAACCAACTTGCCGGAAATTTTTTGTAATTACCTGTATTTCCTTTCGGGCCCACAAAACAGCATTATTGAAGTTTTTGATAGTTAATGAGTTAGTTGAAAAAAAATCGCGCCTAATCCTCGATGTTCCAACATAAACACTTTCTAATAAGTCGGGATCGGAGCCCGCACCAACGATAAATTCAGTTGATCCGCCACCGATATCAATGACCAGTTTTTTCTCGCCATTCAAATCCAGAGAATTACAGACCCCTTTATAAATGAGCCTCGCCTCCTCAACACCACTGATAACGTTAATCGGAAATCCTAAAGCTTTTTCAAATTTTGGTAAAAATACACCAATATTTTTAGCAACCCTGAAAGTATTTGTTCCCACAACCCTTACGCTTTCTGGAGAAAAAGACCTCAGCCTTTCTGAAAAACGCGTTAAACAGCGAATTGCTTTAAGTAAATACGGTTCCGTCAACTCTTTGTAGCCGTTTAATCCGTCAGCAAGTTTTACCTGCTCCTTAACAGAGTCGATTTTTTTTAATATGAAATCGTTGTCTCTTAAAACAACTTTTGCCACCATAAGATGGAAACTGTTTGAGCCCAAATCAACTGCGGCAATCAGTTTTTCATCTTCCACAGGACTCTTTTCGTTTTCTTTAACAACAAACATAATGGTTTTTCCTAATTTACAACAAAAGTTTACAACATCTTTTGTAAATTAAGTCATCAAAGTAGATAATATGTAGTTTAATTTTTTAACTTAATCGTGGCGAGAAAAGAACAACTTATCGAATCAAAACCTAAGTCTCGAGTTTATCAATCTCCCAGATTGTCAAAAACTGAACCACTTCTGCCCCAAAAGTCTTCCGGGATATATATAAACCGAGAGCTTTCATTAATTTCATTTAACGAGAGAGTACTCTCTTTGGGTCAAGACCGATCTATACCAATTTTGGAGAGGTTAAAGTACCTTTGTATAGTTGCTAACAATTTAGATGAACTTTTTGAGATTCGCGTCGCAGGACTCAAAGCAAGATCACACGAAGAACTTGGTCATTCCCAATTGCCGGATGGTTTGACTATCGAAGAGACCTTAACGATTTTAGGTAAGCGCACCCAATCGCTTGTCCAACTACAGTATGAAATATTGAATAAATCTGTAATCCCAGAATTAAAAAAGGAGGGAATAAATCTATTAAACTTTCTCGAGCTAGACAACCAGCAAAAAAGATGGGCGTCTGCATATTTTAAAAATAATGTACTACCAATCTTAACACCGTTGGGCCTAGACCCTTTGCATCCTTTCCCAAAGGTCTTGAATAAAAGTTTAAATTTTATTATTGAAATGCAGGGCAAGGACTCCTACGGCAGGAAGGGTCGCGTTGCAATTGTGCAGGCACCTAGGCTATTATCGCGAATAATTGAAATCCCGAAAAAGAATAAGGTAACTGAGATAACGTTCATTAACCTGTCTTCTTTGATTGAAGCTCATGCTACCTCTATTTTTCCCGGTATGGAGATTCTAGGAATTTTTCAATTTAGAGTTACTCGTAACAGTGATTTGTATGTTGATGACGAAGAAGTTACAGATCTTCGACAGGCTTTAAAAGGAGAGCTTTCCCAAAGAAATTATGGTGATGCAGTGCGCATTGAGACGGACAAAGCAATATCTAGTTTTTGCTTGAACTACCTGCTAACAGAATTCAAATTGGAAACAAAAGATTGTTACCTTGTCGATGGCCCAGTCAATTTAGGTAGGCTCATAACACTACCAGACTGCGTTGCTAAACCAAACCTCAAGTTCAAGTTGTTTTCACCGAAATATCCAGAATATCTCAAGGGAGGAGATTTATTATTCGATTATCTTAAACGAGAAGATATCCTCTTGCATCACCCTTATGAATGCTTTGATGTGGTTGCTGAATTTATAAATAATGCCGCGGAGGATAAAAATGTTGTTGCAATATTCCAGACTATTTATAGAACTGGAAGTACATCGGGATTGATGCGTTCTTTAATAAATGCGGTTAATAAAGGCAAGGAAGTGACAGTGATTCTTGAATTAATGGCACGTTTTGATGAAGAAACAAATATTAATTGGGCTTCAAAATTGGAAGAAATAGGCGCACATGTGGTCTTTGGTGTTGTAGGAAACAAGACTCACGCAAAAATGTGTCTTATCGTTAGACAGGAAGGCAAAAAGTTAATCAGATACTGCCATCTAGGAACGGGAAACTATCACCCTAAGACTGCCAAACTTTATACTGACTTTAGTCTATTAACAAGCAACAAATCCATTTCCACTGAAATTCATGAAATTTTTCAGAGGTTAACTGGTTTGGGAAAAGTAAAGTCACTACGCCATATCTGGCAGTCCCCATTTAGGCTTCACAAAAATGTAATTCGTGCTATAAAAAATGAAATGATGATAACTAAAGGCGGTGGAAAAGGCAAAATTGTTGCAAGAATGAATTCGTTAGTCGAAACACAAGTAATTGATGCTCTTTATGAAGCTAGTAACTGTGGCGTATCTATTGAACTTTTAGTTAGAGGAGTGTGTATGCTTAGACCTGGTGTTGCGGGCCTCTCGGATAATATCACTGTTAGGTCTACTGTGGGTCGCTTTTTAGAACACAGCAGGATTTTCTTTTTCAGAAATAATGGAAAAAACGACTTATTTCTGTCCAGTGCTGACTGGATGGATAGAAATTTTTTTAGAAGAGTAGAAATAGCATTTCCAATATTTAACGAGAGCCTAAAAAAAAGAGTATTTGATGAAGGGTTGCAGATACACTTTACAGAGAATGCAATTAATTGGAGAATGAGCAGTGACGGGTCCTATCAGCTACGAAAAAGCTCATCAAATCAAACAATTTCATGTCAGGATGGCTTACTGAAAAAATATTCGTAACTGCTTTATTATCCATTTGAGTACAATTGTTTTCGTAAAAAAAACACTATAGGAACAACGATAGCTACCATCGCGAGTGAGGGTATAGCTGCAAGTCCCAGCTCTTCATCCGCGGCAAAAGAATAAGCACTTATAGCTAATGTTTGGATATCTAAAGGACGGAGCACTAATGTAGCCGGCAATTCTTTAACAATATCAAGAAAGATTAGTGTCCCCGCAATTATGATTGAAGGTTTCAACAAGCGCAAATGGAGCCTGAAAAAAGTATTCATTGGATTTAATCCAAGAGTACTAGAGGAATAATCGATATTTTTCGTTATAGACTTAAAACTCGTATCTAAAGAACTGTGCCCTACTGCAAAATACCGACTTAAATAAGCTATAAGAAGTAGAGTCATTGATAAACAAAATGCAAATTTTTCTCCCATCAAAAGATATCCCGGCAATATTTTAGTTAAGTAACCTGCAAGAGTTAATAGTGCTAATGCCGATACCAACCCCGCAACAGCATAATTCGAGGTAAAAATCTGTGCCAAACTGTCTACGATCTTGTTACTGCTGCTTCTTATTACATAAACAGTAACAAGACTTGTAGTCAAAATTATCATTGTTGCGGTTGAGGCCAAAAATATCGTTGTGGTTAACGATTCGATTAGCGAATAGAAGTCAGACAATACAAAAGAAGTAAAAGTAAATTCCTCTACTGATCTCTTCAAAAGAAAAATGAATGGTACGAGAAACCCAAACAGGCCACTCATGGACAAGAAAATAACTAATAAAAAACTTTTTACACCCACAACCTGGACTTCATCAGATTTGCTTCTATTCAGGGTTATCCGATAGTATTCAGGCTTTAAAAATCGATCTCCTAAGGCAAGAGAAATAGCAATCAGAAATATAAATATTGCAAGTAACGAGGTCATTGTCATATCACCGTAGCCCAGCCAAGCTTTATAAAGACCAGTCGACAATGTCTGAATAGAAAAATAGTAAACTGTACCGAAGTCCGATAAGCACTCCATAGCCACCAACAATGAAGCTGCCAATATAGCAGGTCTAGTAAGCGGAAGTATGATACTAAAAAAAATAGTTTTAGAGGTCGCACCCATGGTTTTGGCCGCATCTATGAGTGACAGATAGTTCCCTTGAAATGCTCTTCTGGTGATCAGCACTAAATATGGAGAAAATGACATTGCTAATAAAAAAGAAGCAAAGTAAATGGATCTTATTTCCGGCCAAATATATTTTGTATCTCCAATATCATTGAAAAGACCTAGATGTACTAAATATTCACTTATTAAGGTGGCGACCCAACCGGAATAATCAAGAGCATCGGTATAAGCGTACGCTAATATATAGGCTGGCATTGCCATTGGCAAGATAACAAGGATCTCTATTAATCGCTTGCCTCTGAAACTATAAAAAGCTAAACACCAGGCAACGGGAATACTATAGGATACCGACAACAGTGCTGTGCTAATACAGAGGATTACAGTGTTCTTAAAATATGTCAATAGCTGTGAAACTGCAACGTCTCCTTGAAGACTTAGTAAAATATCTTCCCCAGAAGACAATGTGATTACAAATATTCCGATGGTAGGAGCTGATATTAAAAGTCCTAATAGTACAAAGCTAGTAGTTGCAAAAGAATGTTTGCGTCTGGTAGCATTCAATTCTGTTCCCTGACTTTCATAAAAAAATATAGCTTGATTATAGTTTATACATGAGAAACACGCTTAAACTTGAAAAAATTTCCTTTGGTTACCTTAACAAAAAGAATTCTACCGTTAACCTTGTTTTAGATAACTTTGAGCTGACCTTAAAGGAGGGAGAAATTGGGATCGTACTTGGACCATCTGGTGGTGGCAAGACAACAATTTTGCGAGCTATTGCGGGATTTTTAGATCCTATTCTAGGTAGGATTAACATAGATGGGCGAGATGTATTTGATTCGCAAAATAAATTTAGTTACATACCCTCAGAGCAACGAAATGTGGGAATGGTATTTCAAGATTTTGCTCTATTCCCGCATCTAAATGTAAAAGAAAACATAATATTTGCCTTAACAAAAGGTAAATTACGCCACGTTACTGACGAAAATGTAGATCGTGTAGAAAAAATGCTATCACTGACTGGCATGACACATTTTGCAGAAAGTAGTATCCAGAATTTATCTGGTGGTCAAAAACAACGTGTCGCTTTAGCACGCGCATTAGCGCCTTCTCCAAAGCTTATTTTGTTTGATGAGCCGTTTTCAAATCTAGATCCTGCTCTAAGACAGGCACTAGTTAAAGATGTCAGAGAAATGCTAAAGGCGACAAGCACAACAGCCTTGTTTGTTACACATGATCAGTTGGAGGCATTTAGCCTTGGCGATAAAGTTGGAATCTTGAAAGATGGACAACTTCAGCAATGGGATTCACCCTATCGTATTTATCATGAACCAAAAAATATTGATATTGCAAAATTTATTGGACAAGGAGCACTTATCAATGGATTTCAGGATGGAGATACTGTGACTACGGCTTTGGGTAAGTTGACATTGAAAAATAATTTCATGTCTACTCGGAAACTTTCTGAAAAACAAGTTAAAGTTTTAATTAGACCAGATGATATAATCCATGATGATGAAAGCGACATGTCCGCCACGGTCGTTAAGAAAATATTTCGAGGCGCAGACTTTCTTTACACCCTAAAGCTTCCAACTGAGGAAGAAGTTTTGTCATTTGTTCCTAGCCATCATGACCACCCACTTCACAAACCGATTGGGATCAGGCTCGAGGTTGATCATGTTGTAACATTCGATTCAACCGAACCGAGTTTTACATTTTAACCAATACAATCAAAAATAAGCCTTTGGGATCCATGGTAAATGTAGAAATGTTTTCCAGAACATCTTCCTAATAATGTCATATCAACGTTTCTAGCCATTTCTACACCCATTTGAGTAACTCCTGAACGAGATAACAAAATGGGAATATGCATTTGTGCTCCTTTTATAACCATTTCTGATGTTAATCTACCGGTCGTGTAGAACACTAGATCTTTTCCATCCAGTTGGTTCTCCCACATTTTACCAGCTATCGCATCAACGGCGTTATGTCGGCCAACATCTTCACAGTAGAACAGCATTTTTGAACCCTTAAACAGAGAACATCCATGAACGGATCCAGCCTGCTTATAAATTGAGTTGAAACGTCTTACCTCATCGATAATCGTCAACAGCACTGACTGTTTGATTTTCAAACCGGAATCTAACTTGAACTTTTCTATATCTGCCGTCAAATTACCAAACATAGTACCTTGGCCACACCCGCTGGTTATTGTTACTTTTTCCGTTAACCTATCAAGATTAGAAGTTGAGCTTTTTAGTTTAATGGCAGCAGCACTGACATCCCAATCTATTTGAATAGACTCTATATCATCTAATGAGCTTACTAATTGTTGATTCCTGAGATAACCAATTATCAAAGACTTTGTATTCATACCTAAAGTCATCACAGTCAGTAACTCTTTATTGTTAAGGTACAAAGTAATTGGTCTTTCAGCCGGAATATATAATTGCTTTTTCCGGTTTTTCTCATCGATTACCTCAACCTCATAGGTAATTTCTTGATCTTTCAATGACCAACCTCACTACAAACTCTTGATTGACTCGTCCCGAGGCTGTTTATATGGATTGGGGTACGAATCTCGAAAAATATGTATAAGTTAGTTTGTCTCATTTCTTAAATCATCTAATGAATTTAAATTTGCAAAATTTTTCTTGTTATCAAATAAAACTTCACAAAAATCTTCCGCATCAGTCCAAATTTTAATTTTTCTTCCACCATTGTTTAAATAGTTGGCCAAACTTTCTTTTAATTTTGTACGTAATAACATCACTGTTGGATGATATAACTTCTTTTCACTGTTCAAATTAGTGTATGGAATGGCTCCATTAAAATTTTTCTCGCGTACAGAATTTATAAGGTTAGTGATCAAATTATCAGGCAAAAAGGGCGTATCGCAAGGAATACTAATTAAATATTCAGTTTTACAATTTAACAAACCCGTGTATATACCTGCTAGAGGGCCTAATCCCCCGATCATCTCATCCTTAATTACTTTGTAACCAAGCTGCTGATATTGAGAGATACTCCGGTTAGCACTGATCATAATCTCGCTGACATGTGGACTCACCGCATTGATTGAATAGCTAATGAGTGGGTTATCATTAAAGGGAATTAATCCTTTATCCAACCCTCCCATCCTGCTTCCTTGGCCACCTGCTAAAATAATAGCCGTGAGATTACTGTACATTTAGTGGTTTTTCGTTATTACATCAAGTTTTGATCATTTTTTTAAACACTTGAGCCACTTTGCTAGAATCTTCTGATACCAGCAGTCGCATGAGTACTACTTTATCATCATACGAACTTGAGTTGTCCAGCATACTAACATCAATTTTCGGTTTTTTCGGTTTAAGCTTAGCTTTCATCTCAGCCAGTGACTGACCCTCCACTAGAGCTACTTCACCATCAGACAGTGGTTCTTCAGGTTCTCGCTTAACTTCTTCCACCATTTTTTTAGGCGCGTCTATGCGACCATCCGGATAAATAATAGTCCCATCAGCCTTGATTAACTTACCGTCGGGATAGCGTATGCTCCCATCCGGGTATTCGATTCGACCATCAGGGTGAACAATAGCTCCATCTGGTCTCTTTATAGGTCCACTGCTCGCAGAAGGTAGAGCCCTTCCAGTCTCATCGAACTCCATAACCTTTCCGTCGGGTTGCGGGCCACCAATACCCGGTGGTGGTCCAACTACAATTGCAGGTGCTTTGATTCTTTTAGCGCGATCCGCAATCATTTTTTTTCTTAATTCATCAGCATTAACTTTTAAAGCCTTTCTTTCTTTTCTTGGCTGGGGAAATAAGCTCAATACTTTTGATCGAAGGTATATTAAAGCAAAACCAAGAACAACCATGCCCATGAACCCTGCAAAATCAGGAGCTAAAAAAACATCTGGATATTGAAGAGCTAGAGCAAAATATCCCGTCATAACAAGATAGAACGCAAAATTAAAAATTAATCGATAAATTTGATGCTTAAACAGGTACACCCTTAAACCCCAGTTGGTCCCAACCCTTCAGAATCTTCCGTGGCATTCTCATCTGTCCCGTTTCCATTTGCTCCGCCACTTTCAACCCCGCTGTTATTTCCTGATTTTATACTATTTTCAATTTGCTGTATTCGATCGCAATCTCTAAGAACATCTACTTGTAATCCAGAAGCAACCATTCCTGCCTGCGCGGCACACACTGACTTTAACCTCTCTGTCCACTGATTCATTTCTAATGCTTTTTCAAATGCTTTAGCAGTTTCAGGATCCTCCTTGCCTTTAACCAATAACCTCAATGCTCCAATAGCTAAGTAACGCTCAGGGCTTTCATTCTTTGCGTTTTTCGCTGCTTTCTCAACATCTGAAAGAGCTAACCCGTTAGATAAAGCAGATTTAACCGCTTCTAACTCCTTTTCCTTCGCGATTAGTTGCTCCAAACGTATAGGGCTAAGACTGGAATCGGAAGGAGGGGATTTTGCAGAACTCTTATTGAGTTTAGCCACTTGTACCTCAAGTTGGCTAATCTCTGTCATCTGAAGATAAATAAAAGTTCCAGACCCAACCACAGTAGCGCCTAGAAGAATTTCAATAGTTAAACGTATCCACTTTCTCATAATATTTATATCGACAAAATGTTCAGGCCCTTGAATTTACATAATAAATCTATCACGTCTTAGAGTAAAACGGAGATGACCTCAAACTTAAAGTATACAACCGGCAGTTTCTTGCCCAATAATCAGGAACACTGATTTTATCGGAAAAAAATTGCCTAATTGAGTAGGAATCTGAGGTTAATCCAATATCTTACACTATGGCACACCCACATCTATCTATCAGCAAAAACTGCACCAAAACGTTTAAATGTTAACTCAATCTATTATCACCGTTAACAAATTGGTTAACTTGCAAAAATTTGTATAATACGATCGCTACAGAATTACTTAAATTTAAACTTCTGCTTTCCCTTACCATTGGAATCCTCAA
Organism: Betaproteobacteria bacterium; assembly: GCA_028139135.1. GTDB lineage: Bacteria > Pseudomonadota > Gammaproteobacteria > Burkholderiales > Burkholderiaceae_A > UBA7377. Next base: position 20,615 of record JAOINB010000009.1, on the reverse strand, counting down.
CAAGTTGTTTTCGTAAAACATTTTTTTTTGAGGATCTGACAATCCCTTACTCTCAGCGCCAAAAAATAACCATGCCTCCTCTCCAAGTTTTTTTATCTCGAAAGCTGATCTTTTGGTCTTGGTTGTAAAGGCATAGCATTGGCTTATGTTAGGACTTTCTTTATTCCAAAAATCTTTCCAGTCAACGTGTTTTCGTAATGAGCAAAATTCCTTGTAGTCCAGTCCTGCCCTTATCATTTCTCGGTTGTCTAAAAAAAAACCCAAAGGACCAATCAAATGTAGTTCAGTGCCGGTGTTCGCACATAATCTAATGATATTTCCAGTATTGCCTGGAATTTCAGGTTCTACCATTACTATTTTAATATTAGCCACTATTTTTCCCAGTGTTCTTTATATGTAAGAAAAGCTTCCTGAGGGGAGACAGCGGCACTAATTCCATTTATCAAGGAAATAATTTCCACCCCTGTTTGTTTTACGGACTCTAGATTTGTTAGATTAATCCCTCCAATAGCCACAAGAGGTTTAGGTAATATTCTAACCCAATAACTCAGGTTTCTTATGCCCTGTGGCGACCATGGCATTTTCTTTACACGAGTCTGAAAAATTGGTCCGCAGGCAATATAACTCGGAGAGAAATGCAGTGCACAGCTCACCTCCCAAAAACTATGAGTAGATATGCCCAGTCTCAATCCATTTTGTCGGAGTGTTGATAGATCAGCATATTTAATATCCTCTTGCCCCAAATGTACTCCAAACGCACCACTTTCTACAGCAGCTTCCCAATGATCATTAATTATTAGTTTTGAAAAGGAGTAATTTTTTGCAAGTTCTACAGCTTTCTTAACTAGCGCAAAAATATCACTTTGCGATTTGTTTTTTACTCTAAATTGAATTAACGAAGCTCCAGTATCGAAAAGCTTTTTTAGATGTTCGAGGTTGTCTACAATCGGATAAATTGTCCTTCCAGAGCAATTTAAAGGTTGGAAAAATCTATCACAATGATGATGTTTTGAAGTCTCTTTTCGAACCTCTCGGCTAGCTCGCTTAAGTAATGACGAAGTTGGAAAATATTCAGCTCTTAAAACTGATTCTTCCGGACTTAGACCATATTTTTGGCCTCTAGCTATCATAGTACTTATTATAGATGAGTCTTCTTCAATGAATCCTTTTTGTTGAGACCACAAAAAACCTTTTTTTAGGTCATCATAATTCAGTTCTTCCTCAGGTTTAATTATTCCGCGGAAAAACTGCCAGTTTGCAACAAGACTAGATCTTTCTTTACCACTTTCTTTTTCCTTGATGTAGAATTTCCCTCGTTTTGTTTGCGCAATAATTTTCATTCTTGCAAAGTAAAGTTTAGTCAAATATATTGGTGCTTATATCAGTTGTGGGTGTTGCCATAGATTGCGGCTGAATTAAACCAGCTTCATATCCTTTCCGTCCAGCGTTTATCGCGTCAGAAAATGCTATTGCCATTTTTACAGGGTTGCTCGATTGCGAAACGGCAGAATTTAATAAAACCGCGTCATATCCGATTTCCATTGCTTGACAAGCATGAGATGGTTTCCCTATACCTGCATCAACAACCAAAGTTATTTTTGGAAATTTTTCCCGAAGCCGTTTCAATGACTCAATATTTAATAGACCCTGACCTGATCCAATTGGAGATCCCCATGGCATCAGCACTTTACATCCTTCCCCAACTAATGCCTCCGCCACTACAATATCTTCGGTGCAGAACGGGAAGACATTTATTCCTTTTTTAATAAGAATTTTAGTAGCAGCTAACAATTCAAATGGATTCGGTTGGAGACTGTAATCATCTCCGACAACTTCCAATTTAATTCGATTTGTTTCAAACAATTCACAAGCTATCTCGGCCACTTTAATAGCTTCCCTTGCGGTTTTGCATCCAGCTGTGTTCGGTAATATGGGGATACCAGAGCTCAATATTTCGTCGAACCATAAACGACCATGATTTAACGAATTACCCACTATTCGTTTTACCCCCATAGTTACTACCGAAGCGCCTGATTGTTTTAATGCTTTTTTTAATTCATCTGGCGAACTATACCCGGATGAACCGAGAAACAATCGACTAGGCAACTTTAATTCACCTATTTCAAAATAATCCACCACGAATTAATCCTTTAAACTTTTATCCGCCCGTAATTGGTCCAAAAATATTAATCTGATCATTTTCTTTCAGTACTTTGTCTTTTCTTTTATCTTTTAAGATCAAGTCTGCGTTTACTGAAGTAGCTAAATTTCTGGTATCTACCTTCTGATTGTTTAAGAAATCCTCGAGCGTTATTTCCTCATCTACAACAACCATTTTATCCCCAAATTTTACATTTATTTTCTTCATTGGGTAAAAGCAGGATCAGACAGTGGAATGTTTAAGGTCGAAAATACCTCTAATAACAAAGCAGGCGCGATAAGCCAACCATGTCTAAACAAACCATTAACGTGCACTAAATTTTCCTTGATCTGAAAAAAAGGTTGGTTATTAAAAGAGGCAGGTCTTAAATTTACGTCCGTTGACAATATTCTGGCTTCACTTAACTCTGGAAAGACATACTGAGCAACAGTTAACAAATCTACAGCGCTCTGCAGCGATATTGGTGATACATCCTCCGATTCTATTTCAGTAGAGCCGACTAATATTCGCCGATTTTCATGCGGAACGATATAGATCTTGAATCTTGGATGTAAAAAACGAACTGGGTGACTAAGGCAAAAATTTGACGGTGGGTCTAGTAACACCACCTCTCCTCTAACCCCCCTAATTCCGACGTCGATTGCTCCAACACCTCGCACATCAAAGACGAAGTCATAATTACTAAACGTTTTTTCCGTTTTTATCCATCCCGGACCAAAATCCTCTACCGGTGTATTAAAGTGCCAAACGGATTTATTTGAAAGCTTATTGGTTGCAATAACCAATGCATTTAAAGCCCGTAAAGGGTATATCTGACCTTCATTTGGAACAATCCAACAAGTAAGTCTCTCCGCTAGGTTCGGCTCCATTGTATGTTTTTCACCGCTAGATAACGGCAATCCTTTGAATCCTATTTTGTTAAAAAAACGAACAGCATTATTTACCTCTGCTGGGGAAGAAACAAAAAGATTCCCTTTTAAGAGAAGGCCTAGACCCTCATCAATAATTTTCTTTATTTTTCTGTCAAGACAACTCCATAACTTTAAGGACTTTGTTCCAAGTTCGAAAATAATATTTCCGCCAGAATCTTTTTCAGAAATTGGACTAAGTAATCCTGCAGAAGTGAAAGCGGCTGCCCTTAAAATTGAAAAACCCGGATTTTCAGGTGTCTTTTCATAAACTTCAACTGCATGCCCTGATTCGGTTAGGACAAATGCTGCCAACCTACCCAGAAGGCCTCCACCCACAATCCCAATTCTCTTCATGCCAATCTCAATAGATTTTCAAACCTGACTGCTTGAACTCTATGGCTTTCTCTCTCATCCCTACCTCTAAGGCTTTATCTAGATTTACGTCTTTCGTCTTAGCAAACTCTCTTACTTCTTGCGTGATCTTCATGCTACAAAAATTTGGGCCGCACATTGAACAAAAGTGAGCCTTTTTCATACTGTCTTTTGGTAAAGTTTCGTCATGGAAAGCCTGCGCAGTTGATGGATCAAGACTTAATGCAAACTGGTCCCTCCAACGAAAATCAAATCTTGCTTTCGACAATGCATTATCTCTCAACTGAGCATATGGGTGCCCTTTAGCAAGGTCTGCGGCATGCGCAGCAATTTTATAGGTCACAATTCCAGTTTTTACGTCCTCCCTGTTTGGTAAACCGAGATGCTCTTTCGGAGTCACGTAACATAGCATTGCCGTGCCATACCAACCAATTTGAGCGGCACCAATGGCTGATGTTATGTGATCATAACCAGGGGCTACATCTGTTGTAAGAGGGCCTAATGTGTAGAAGGGTGCTTCGTTACAGTGATCAATCTGCAAATCCATGTTCTCTTTAATCATCTGCATGGGAACGTGCCCTGGGCCCTCAACCATCACTTGCACGTCATGATCCCAGGCTACTTTCGTAAGCTCTCCGAGAGTCTTAAGCTCCGAAAATTGAGCATCATCATTTGCATCCCAGATGCTACCTGGTCGCAAACCATCTCCTAAACTAAAAGAAACGTCGTAGGATTTCATAATCTCACAAATGTCCTCAAAGTGCTCATAAAGGAAATTTTCTTTATGATGGGCTAAACACCACATAGCCATTATGCTTCCACCTCTACTCACAATGCCTGTCATTCTTTCAGCCGTTTTCGGAATGAAAGACAATCTCACTCCAGCATGAATCGTAAAATAATCTACGCCTTGTTCAGCTTGTTCAATCAATGTATCTTTAAACAAATCCCAGCTCAGTTTTTCTGCCTTCCCGTTAACTTTTTCTAATGCCTGATAAATGGGAACTGTTCCGACAGGGACTGGACTGTTCCTGACAATCCACTCTCGGGTTTCATGTATCCTCTTTCCTGTAGAAAGATCCATTATTGTGTCCGCTCCGCAGCTTACCGCCCAAATCATCTTATCAACTTCCTCATTTATGCTGCTACTCACAGCACTGTTGCCAATATTTGCATTCACTTTAACTAAAAAGTTTCTACCAATTATCATTGGTTCTGACTCAGGATGATTGATATTCGATGGAATAATTGCTCTACCTCTAGCTACTTCACTACGAACAAATTCCGGAGTAACCTCAAGAGGAATTTGGGCCCCATAATCCTCTCCATTATGAAATTTAGCCAACCTTTCATATTTTCTCTTCAGTAAAGAATAAACTTTTTGGTTGGTTTCAAATAATTCGTTTCGTTTTAAATTTTCTCTAATTGCTACATATTCCATTTCAGGCGTTACTATTCCCAATCTTGCGTAATGTAATTGCGTCACATTTTTTCCGTCAACTGCTTTTCTTTGTATAGGTTTGTTTGAGAAGACTAGATTGGCATCTCCCTCTTCAACTTTTTTTCTGCCAAATTCACTAGAAGGTTCTTTGAGGACCCTTGTATCTTCCCGTTCCTTGATCCAATTTCCTCTAGTTGCTTCAATACCTTTATGAACATCTACTCTATTTCTAAAATGTGTCCCTAACTTTTCGTCTCCAAAAGGGCCACTTGTGTCATAAACAAAAATTGGCGGATTCTCATGCTCTCCCTCTTCTCCTTTTGTATTCTCCTGTATTACTTTCCTAAAAGGAACGTTAATGTCGTCCCGGCTACCACTCTCATAAACTCGTTCACTTGATGAAAACATTTGCTCGATGGTTTGACTGTCTCTCTCTGTAAAATAGTTTTCCTGCTCTTTCATAACTTCCCCTTTAGGTGATACTTAAAAAGATAATCCGGTACAAACTGATCAATAGGGCCGCTGCCGTTACCAAATTTAACCTCTCTAGCTAAAAGAATACTCCGAAACACAAATTCCTGCGCTGTTTTAACTGCATCTCGTAGGGTTTTATTTCTACAAAGTTCAACACTTATAGCTGTAGACAAGGTGCACCCAGTCCCATGAGAGTTGTTGGTTTTTATTCGATTCTGCTCCAATATATCAACAGACCCATCAAACAACAATGCGTCAAAATGCACTAGTTTCTCATTGGTCAATTTACTTATGATTGATAAAGGCAGGTGCCCACCTTTGACAAAAAAAGGTGGAAAATCTAGATCAAGAAAAAATGCTGAAACAGCCATATACAGATCTTCAAAGTGTTTTCTTGATTTACTGTTTTCTAGGTCATTTGCAAATTTATCCTTACCCAAAAGCCTCAACAGCATACACAGTTCTAAAAAATTTGGTGTCACTAATGAGCACATGGGAAATACTTTTTTACACAAAAAGTTTATAGTTTCTTTACATGCCAATCGAGTACCGCTAGATGATGAAATAACTGGATCAAGCACTACAAATTTGGGTTTGAATTTTTCTAAAGTCCCAACAACTGCTAATGCCGCAGATTTAGAATACAATACTCCGATCTTCACCGCAGAAATATCGAAGTCTTCGAATAGAGACTCAATTTGGTCTCTAATAAGTTTTTCTGGTAACGGAAATACCTCTTTAATCCCAGTTGTATTTTGAGCAGTAACACAGGTTAGCACAGCTACACCATGAGCTCCGAGAACTCTTGCTGTATTAACATCCGCAACAACCCCGGCACCGCAACTACCATCGAAACCTGCAATTGAAAGTATGGTTGGTTTTTTGCTCATTTTAGTTCACTAAGCCCAGATAATTCTTACGTTAGCATAATTTGACTGAGGTCCTGATGATTGCCGAAATCCGAAAACAAACGGGACAAGCAGATATTTCCATGTTTGAAAAATCAATGCTCAAATTTATAGAATTTTTGATTAAGATATTTGGAAACGTCAGTGTTTTCCTCTTCGAACCAGCCTAAGCCATTGTTAGTCGCGCAAAACTCAACCATCGAATATAAGGCTTTTGAAGATTTAATTTTCCTCAAATCTTCATCGTAGATATCGTCACCTTTCCCATTAGGGAACATGGAATCGTGACAGCTGTGGCAATTTTCACTATGTAAAACATTTCCGTTTTTTGTATTTCCCTCATTAAAAGGACCAGCTAAGCTGGCAGAACTTAAAGCAAAGAGAAAAACCACGCTAAAAATATACTTCTTAATATAAAAGCGATATATGACACGATTAAATGATACAGCCATATAAGTAACCCCTTAAATCAAAAAACTTTCAATCAGCCATCACATTTAGAATGCGTTTAGCCGTCTACCAGTCAAGAAATTTTGTTGCAAGTATAGTTGTGTACCATATAGCACTATACAGCCTTTACTAAATCTTCATGAACCCTTTTTACACCACGATTGTCAATCCATGAGACTTTAACAGTATCACCAGCTTTTCCCGCAAAGTTAAATCTAAAATACGGATTTTTAGATACTAGCGGGCCAATATACCCAACAAGAATCGCCTCATTATTTAAGAAGACACGAAACTCTTTAATAAACCACGCTGGAACAGTTTTTCCGGTTTTGTCATCTTTTCTAAAACCCGATTCCATTTCGTGACGCATAAGCATGCGAAAGTCTACAATGCCATTGACAGCCTTAGCTCGAATTTTTGTTGGTTTAGTCATATCTCAACTCCCACACCCACCTAAGACTACCTTGACATGTCTGGTATTCATAAAATAATTGTCACCTGCTTTAACTAAGGCAATTAGGTCGGAGGTTTCCGCCATCTTAATTTTAGTTCCCAACTTCAGCTTTTCTAATCTCTTTATTTCGAAATAACCCGACAGAACAATTGGGTTTTTGTCGACAAGAAATGCAACAGCGTCTATGTTAGGAATGGAGCTTTCAATATTTATTCCGACATAAGCGCCGTTTTCTGCCGTATCTGGCGCTTTCAAGACGATTTTTTGGTCGACTATTGGTTTTCTTACCCCCAATGCTGCGAAAGTTTCCTCTAAATTCTTTCCACTCTCAAACCAACTTTGCTGCCAAGCTTTACCTTTACCAATAGCCGAACCACATGCAGGAAAAAAACCTAGCCCTAAAAGGGTAAAAACTGTAGTGCCGTCGATCAAAAATTGTCTTCTATTTTTTTTCACAAAGATCTCACGTGACCCAATGTTGCTGGGACTAACCTAAAATATTTTAGTTCACAACAGATTTTAATTCGCCTTTTAGGTACTTTTCTGACATTAAGTCCAATGAAATTACTTTGATTTTCGGTGCGTGGCCAGCTGTGCCAAAAGCTTCCAATCTGGCTTTACATATATCGTAAGCAGCTTTCCTGGCAACCTTCAAATATCCTCTAGGATCAAATTCAGCAGATTTTTCAAACAAGAACTTCCGTATTGCACCAGTCATCGCAAGCCTTATATCCGTATCAATATTTATTTTTCTAACCCCGTTTTTTATTCCTTCCACAATTTCCTCAACGGGCACTCCATATGTTTCTTTAATATTGCCGCCGAATTCCCTAATAAGTTTTAATAATTCTTGCGGAACGCTAGATGAGCCGTGCATAACTAAATGCGTATTTGGAATTCGTTTATTAATTTGACACACCCTATCAATTGCAAGAATATCACCCGTAGGCGGTCTAGAAAACTTATACGCTCCATGACTAGTTCCAATAGCAATTGCAAGAGCATCCACATTAGTGGCTTTGACAAAATTCGCAGCCTCCTCCGGATCGGTGAGCAACTGCTTTTCATTCAAAACACCTTCTGCTCCGACTCCATCCTCCTCACCAGCCTCTCCAGTTTCGAGCGAACCCAGGCAACCAAGTTCACCCTCAACCGAGACTCCTACCGGATGTGCTAACTCGACGACTTTTTTGGTCATTTCCACATTGTACTCATAGGATGCAGGCGTCTTCCCATCTTCTTGTAAAGATCCATCCATCATGACACTGCTGAAACCACTGCGTATTGACTTCATACAAACATTTGGAGACACTCCGTGATCCTGGTGCATACAAACCGGAATATCAGGAAATTGTTCAATTGCTGCTTCAATAAGTTTTCTCAAAAACGGCTCTCCGGCGTATTTTCTTGCGCCAGCACTTGCTTGCAATATTACTGGACTAGAGCAATCACTTGCGGCCTGCATAATAGCCTGAATTTGCTCCAAATTATTAACGTTGAATGCCGGCACCCCGTAATCGTTTTCTGCAGCATGGTCAAGCAACTGTCGTAATGCAATTAGTGCCATAAGATTTCCCAGGAAGTTTTGTTAAAGATATATCAAATGATACTGCAAATTTAGCTCTTCTTGCTATCCATCATTCTCAAAACCATCGGTGTAAAAATGAGCTGCATAGCGAGACCCATCTTACCACCGGGAACAGCAAGCACATTAGGTCGCGTCATTGATGAGCCGGATAACATCGAAAGGAGATAAGGGAAATCTATACCCTTTGGATCAGAAAAACGGATAATAACTATAGACTCATCAGCGGAGGGAATATCTCTTGCTACAAAAGGGTTTGATGTGTCAACCAAAGGCACTCGTTGAAAATTTACGTGAGTCCTCGAAAATTGAGGGATTATGTGGTTTACGTAGTCTGGCATTCTCCTCAAAATGGTATCAACAATGGCATCCTGGGAGTAGCCTCGTGAAGTTTTATCTCTATGAAGCTTTTGAATCCACTCGAGGTTGATAATTGGCACTACACCCACAAGCAAGTCAACATGTTTCGCAATATCGATGCCATTGTGAGCATAACCACCATGCAAACCTTCATAAAACAAAAGGTCCGTATCACCCGTTATCTCCTCCCACGGTGTAAATGTACCCTCTAATTGTTTATAAAAGGCAGCCTCATCGGAGTTATGTAAATAGCGCCTAAACTTGCCACTACCTGTATTCGCATAGCTTTGGAAAAGATTTTCAAGTTCGTCCAAAAGGTTAGCTGCAGGTCCGAAATGACTAAAGTTTTTGTTACCTCTTTTTTCAGCTGCCCGCATGGCTTGATTCATCTCATCCCTAGTAAATCTATGAAAAGAATCACCGTGTATTATTTGGACCCTAATTTTTTCCCTTCTAAATATGTGCCTAAAACTGTGTAATACAGTTGATGTGCCAGCGCCAGATGAGCCGGTAATTGCAACTATCGGATGCTTCTTTGACATTACTTACGGTCCACGAAAAGTGAACGCTCTCTAAACAGAGGCGAGTCAAAATCTAATTCTCCAGAGTCAAATTTTTCGTAGTATCCGATTATTCTCTCAACCTCAGCTGCGGAACCCATTATAACTGGAGTCCTTTGATGATAATTCTCGGGGAGAATTTCTAATATTCTTTCTCTTCCTGTCGAGGCTTTTCCGCCTGCTCTTTCGATAATCAATGCCATAGGATTTGCCTCATACATTAATCGTAACCTGCCAGCCCTCTGAGGTAATTTATTATCCTTTGGGTACATAAAAATTCCACCTCGCATTAAAATTCTATGAATATCGGCCACCATGCTTCCGCACCATCGCATATTAAAGTTCTTTCCCCTTTGTCCTTCCGAGCCTTCGTTACACTCCTTGATGTACTTTTGTAAGGGTGGTTCCCAAAATCTATGATTGCTCGAATTGATAGCATACTCAAACGATTCCCGAGTGATTCGAATGTTCGGGTGAGTGAGTAAAAACTCATTTGAATTTTCATCTAATGTAAACGCATTAACTCCATTGCCAACTGTCATTACAAGCATAGTAGAGGGGCCGTATGTACTGTAACCAGCAGTAATCTGTTCGAAGCCCGATCTTAACAAATCTAATTCATTCTCTGAGCGTCTCTTTATTTTATATACTGAAAAAATTGATCCGACTATTCCATTCACATCTATGTTTGAAGAACCATCCAATGGGTCAAAAAAAATAACATATCCTTCCTCACGATTTTCGTTTACTAGTATTGGAAATTCATTTTCTTCTGAGACCAAGGCAATGATTGAATCAATTTTTGATAAAGACTCGATAAAAATTTCATTAGACCTTACATCAAGTTTTTTTTGAACTTCTCCTTGTATATTTTGCGAGTCCATATTTCCTAAATGCCCACCTATAGCGCCTTGGTAGGTTACCTTCGCAATGTCGGCAATGCATCTAGCCAACGCATTGAGGACCACTTTTAAATCCATCGAGTTTGATGAAATCGTAACTTCATTTTTTATGAAAACTGAAAGTTTTTCCAAACACACCTCTTACAAAAAGTTCTTGTTATTTAAGCCATTAATCAACATGCAAAATATTCGCTATTTATGTATACTCATGACTATTATTCCGTATGAAAGACGATCTATGCAACTTTATTGGTTAAGCGATACCATAGGAGTGTCTGATCAATTATCCCCAGAAGACGTGTTGGAGCTTTCGAGCATGGGTGTAAGAAGTATTATTTGTAATAGACCAGATGGGGAAAGCGAGTCTGGACAACCAGATGCCGAGTCAATAAGGCAAGCTAGCAAAAAATTGGCAATAGAATTTGCATTTCATCCTGTTGAGAGCAACTTTCAAACAGAGCAAGATGCATCTGAAATGGCAAAGCATTTATGCGATCTACCAAAGCCGATAATTGCATACTGTCGTTCCGGAGGAAGGTCAACCGCACTGATTGGGTTAGCCGAGCAATTACAATTTATCAATCTGCAAGAACTTGAATAAAATTTAGCATGAATAAAAGGCGTTCACTATTGTTTGCTATTTCGGGACTATTCGCTACGTTGTGTAGACAGGGATATGCCGTTAAAAGCTTTAGTACGAAAAAACAAATACTTTTCCTATCATATGACGGGCAAAAATCTGAAATTCCCGCTCACAATAAAATAGTTTTTATTGATTTGCCGCCAAATAAATATTTTGAGATAGAAGCGATAGATTTGGATAATGCATCAGTGGACTCAAAACGTAGTTTTTCATTTCGAATGCCCTGTATTCTCACAAAGCCCGCGTATTTTGAGTTAAAGGAAAAGAATCTTGCATTTATAATTTATCCAAAAGGGACCCCATGGCCAAACAAACAACCGAAGACTACATAATTCATAAGAATGGTATCACCGCTAAACCGCGAAAGGTTGGTTTCATTGGATTAGGTAAGATGGGTTCTGCTATGGCTGGACACCTAGCAAGGGTTGGTCACATAGTACATGTATTTAATAGAAGCAAAGAAAAAACAAATAATTGGATAAAGGCATTCGAAAGCTATTCTGTTAGCGAAGTAAATTCATTAGACCTAATGGGAAAAGCTTGTGAAATCATAATTAGTTGCGTTGGGGATGATGATGACTTGCGAGAAATCACCTTTAGTCCAACCGGATGTTTTCAGACCATGCAAAAGAATTCTATTTTTATCGATCACTCAACAACTTCTTTTGATGTTGCGCGGGAGGTTAATCGTTTTGCCGTTGAAAGAAGTATTTCTTTTTTTGATGCGCCAGTATCTGGTGGAACATCTGGAGCGAAAAACGGGGTCTTGTCAATTATGTTCGGAGGCCCAAAAGAACAAACGGAATCTTTCAAGGATATGGTCGGTCCATACTCGAAGACGGCCGAACGAATGGGTGATGTGGGATCCGGTCAACTTGCTAAGATGGTGAATCAAATATGTATCTCAGGTTTGATTCAAGGTCTAGCTGAAGGGCTCAAATTTGGTTTAGACTCGGGCCTAGACATGAATACGGTTTTGTCTGTCATTTCAAAAGGCGCTGCACAGAGTTGGCAAATGGAAAACAGAGGCACCACAATGCTGGAAGGAAAATATGATTTTGGATTTGCGGTTGACCATATGATCAAAGATCTAACAATCGTTTTAGAGCAAGGGATAAAACAAAACTCAGACTTAGAAATCACAAAGCATGTGAAAGAATTTTATGATGACCTTAGTAACAAAGGTCATGGCAAACTTGACACCTCCGCGCTGCTCTTGCGCCTAACCTCAGCGGGGTTTACACGGTAGCTTGGAATTTATGACTTTCTGTAATTTACATCAGAGGGTTTGCTACAGTCTTGTTTCTTAATCATTCGCGAAACAGTTTTTCGTCTTTCAATCCGCTCAGCTTCCATAATCGCCTTAACAGACCTAAGCACATTCGGATGCTCGTTGCCATTTAGATTTTTTTCAACCAACTGTCAGCCTCTCGTATTAATTCTTATTGATACGTTACACTTTTCCATCGGTTAATCTACATAAATTTTTTATGAATTTTTTACTTTACAGATTATCCCCACTATATTGTTTATAACTGTGCGTAAACGTGGGGATAAGTCCTGAACAATCGAATTTTTTTTAAAAAAATATTTTAATTTTAGGAAACTATCTCCTTTTTTAAAGACTTTGCCTTGTCAATGATTTCGATAATATCCAATTCTTCAACTTCAAAATCCCTCAACGTCTCCTCCAAAACATCAATAACGTCCTCAAATGAACGATCAGATATATTAGAGTTTGCATGTGCCGCTTCCATGTCCAGACCTTCATAAAAAGCTGCAGGTTTTCCCATAACAACAGCAATGAATTGGACTTGGTATCGAATTAGCACTTCCATATCCGTATCAATAAAATAACGGGCTAGATTTGGGGTCGCCATGACTCTTTTGTAAAACTCCCTCACCAATGGCGTTAAGGTCTCTACTCCTCCATATTTATCAAATAAACTTTCACTCATATGTTTTCACTTTCATACCCTAAATTTTAACTTCCTTCTGGCGAAAACATCAAATTCTACTAATATGTTATCAATTCGTTTAATCTGATCGTTTACACAAAAGCGTTTTTGTTAGTTTGTTTTTGGAGAAACCTTCCATCGAGCTCTCAGGTAATTACAATTTTCACACTGTGAGGAAGCTTCAGGGTATTCATCCGATTTTAATAAATTTGCCGCAGCGACCACTGATTCCTCAACCCAACTATCATCACATTCTAATTTAACCAAATGCAATTCAAACTTAAGCGTTTGTTCGAACATTGGTTCATTTTTTAGGCCATTAAAATACACAAGGTATGCTTCATTAGCTACATTGAATCCATTTTTTCGAAAAAGCCACTGATACATTTCAAGCTGCCGTTTATAGGCTTTGGGCCATTCGTTTCTACTCCATGTGTCTTCCCAGTTAAACACTTTTTTTGAAGTTGCTTTCACATCTGAGACTATCAATTCTCCATTAGGCTTCACCCATACATCATCTACAGCCCCTCCGAAATTAAAACCATGTACTTCATCCCGATAACGAATTCCTTTGAAGTTTTCCCGCCACTCATCAAGTTTTGGATGTTTAAAAGGAACAGCATCGATACCATGTTCTAAAAAAAGTGGGTGTGGTTCCTCCCGTTGCCTGTAATAATCAAATTCATTTTTACAAAGGTTATCTACCGCACTATTTAGTGTAAATGGCAGAGAAGGTGGGTAAATCTTGTGTTTATAGTACAAAACGAAACATCTTTTACAAGATAAAAACTTCTCAACTCCTGATCTGCTAAATTTGACCATAACTATACATATCCTTAAGACATTAACCTTATTGTCCGAGAGCTAAGAACTCGCAGCGAAAAAAAACCATCCTGTCTAATTATTAAAAATTGCATCTAATCAAAAAAACGGTAAAAAAGTGCGTTCTGTTTTTAAAATTTATATTTAATTGAACTAATCTACAACTACCTCAAAAAGCTGGTGCTTTGCAACAAAAGTTACAACACATAATTCCTGCGACTTATTCACAAATTTTTCCACATAAAGTATAAAACCAGCTTAACTCCATGGTTTCTGGACAATTCATTGAGAAAGTTTTGGGCAAGGGGAATGGAAAATGGAAAAATAATAAGCGGTTACCTTAAGAAAGTTGGTCACCCGAACCCCGATTCATTTTTGCATCTTTTCACGCAAAATTCTCTCGACCGCAGCTCGTCTTTCCCGGTACTCTTTCATCATAATATTTTTGACGCTCTCAAGGACGATTAACGCCTTTTCAAAATCTTCTTTGGGAGACCTGTCCTTTTTCAAGTTCATATCCTAATTTTAATTCTTTTTGATATATCTAATATGAAATTTTTCTAATTAAATTTCTGTTTATAGTCTTGACATACAGACACAAAAATATTAACCCAAGTTTTTTTTTTTAAAAAAAACATTCTTGCTTATTGCGATTTTTAACATAAATAAAGATATAAGTTCCTTGAAAATGGCCATGGTACTATGGTTCAGCCTACGCAAAGAACTTCGTATTCAAAATGAAGATTCAATCTTGTCAATCAACTACTTTAAATACACAGTAAGCTAACAAAACTAAAACCAATAAGGGTAGTGACAGAATAGTGAACTCTTGAGATAACTCTTAATATGCATTATTTCTAATATTTTTTTACAAAAAAATCATGGAGTTAGCTATTTAGTTTTACGTTTTTTGTTACGCGCAAACATCCACTATAAAAATACTAATTTTACAATGAGCATGATTGCCGGATTATTTGCCTCATTTTTACAGCGAAGAAAGATAAGTTTGCGATGATCACGTAAAACTTGCGAAGAAGCTAATGAATGTAAACTATATGCAACACAACTAAAAGATATCATGCGTATGCTTATTGCATCTGAGGTTTTTTAGGAGTTTTGTCACCCTATGCAAGTAGAACCAAAGCAATGTTTGAAAGATATCCACATTTTTTTGGTAAAAAATGAAAAATTGTAAGGTTTTTATTAGTGGCTTCTTAGAAAACATTTATTTTAGGAAAAATAAAAAAACAATTACAGAAATTTTTCCAGTTTGAATATTGACTGATTAAATTCCAAAATATTGTGGGGGAATTAGGTAGTTGTAAAAATGTAATTGAACCACCGACAAGAATAAACCTATCTAAGCAAATTAATTCAAATAGCTTTCTGTTAAGGCGACTAACGCTTGCAAAGTAAAAATGATTAAAGTCCCGAATACTCAGGTAACTTAATTCCACCGTCTACTACAAAAACCTTCAACAATTGATCAGGAATGGAAGCAAAAAATCCTGGAATCGTTTTGGAATCTGCTTTCTCCGTAGTGCTGCCTGAATCTTCAATATTTGGGAATCGTTGTGTTTCAAAAGAAAGTCCACTTTGATCACGAATATTTTCAAAAGATACTCCTGAAGCTGAAGATATATCTGTATAAGAAACTGAAGAATCTGCAATTAAATCAATATTTTGTGGGCTTAAATTTGACAGAGTACTTGAAATAGCTTGCGTTTCTGAAAATGTTCTTCCTGCGATCTCTAAATCCTGAATATCGGGTCCAATGGCAAAGTCTCCTAAGTCGTATTGGAATATATAATTGCTTGATCGAACACCCCCTAAGGTTAGTACATCTGCATATACTCCGGGTACCTCTACTTCCTTATTTGTACGCACAACTGAAGGGATACCTATTAAGTCATCCATAGTATCTGTCCCAACAAAACCAGAAATACTAAATCCTCGATAATTTGCGGGGTCTTCTGCGCCAAATGTTTTGGACGCATCATGTATTGTTACCTGCAAAGGTACTCCGTAGATAATTCCATCTCCATTTTCCCAACTTAACGAATACCCCTCACTACTAATTCCTATTACCTGAAGACTTCCTTGTGTAATTTGTCGCAACCCTCCTTCTCGTGAATCATATTCTGGTGTGCCAACCAGGCTTACTCCTTCAGGCAAAACACTAAGTAATCTATATCCTACTTCGCCACTCGGAAGTTGATTTGTTGAATCGTACGTTTTATTGATATCGGTCAAACCTTGCAGTCTAATGAAAAGCGCATCGATATCTGCTACTAGTTGTACCGGTGTGTTGAACACATAATTTCCTGCATCTGAACCACCTAAATTGATACTGGATACGGTAACTGTTTTCTTATCGCCAACAGCAGGATTAGAAAATACTGCGTCAATGGAACTAATACTTACGTTATCTGCTGGAAAAAAAGAATTGGTTATAAGAGAAGTATCTCTAATGGAAGCTGCAGTTGTTCCATCGAAGATTTTATCTTCTGCAAGTAAACCTGAAACATCAATTTGAACTGGAGTAATGGATGCAGTTCCTGCTCCAGTGATAGCAGAAAGATAATAATTTGCGCTATCTGCACCAGAAATTGTCATTCCTGAAGCTGTAACAGATTTGTTCGCGCCTACATTTTTATCTGCAAACGTAAAACTGCCTGCGATCTGTACTTGATCACCTGTTAGTACACCAGCAAAGCTAGCCCCAGAAGTTGCCGTTGCAAGAGTGGTTCCGTCATATACTTTGTCGGAAAACGTTATAGATGATGTTGTAATTGGTGAAGGTGTTACTGTTAAACCCCCCACAACGGTTAAATTATTACTAAAGTTTGGACTAGTTTGTGTAACCGTTGTTGCTGCCAGGTTATATGCTCCAACCGAGACATTTCCGGAAGAAGATGTTGTAGCGCCAGTTGCACCTACTTCAAACTGCGCAACTCCTCCAAACGGATCTGTGAAGGTGTACTGATTACCAGAAACTACAGGTGGTGCAAGATTGATTAATAGGTTGGAAGAACCATCTCGGTATTGTGCGCTCAATAAAGACGGTGTTGCAGTTGCTCCATAAGTTACGGTCTGATTTGCATAACGAACGAGAAGCTCGCCTGCAGGCAAAATATCATAGTCTCCATTTACACCCGTGATCGTGTAGTTAGTTGCAGTGGTAAGTGCTGTTGAAGGCCTTAAAACACCCGTGTAGGAACCGGGCGCATTTATCGAACTATTTGTTCGTGTAACAGTAATTGGAGCGCTGAAAACAGAGGGTCCATCTGCACCCAAGAAACCGGAATACATCACTCCTGCATACCCTGTTGTATCCGTTTGCCCGATGAGTTTTGCATCATTAACAGCAGTAACTGTGAGTGCAGCCTGATTGATTTGTCCTGATCCATTAGACCAAACGAGACTATATCCAGAAGAGTCTGTGCCCGTGATACCAACCGTTCCTTGAAGAATCGTGTTGGGCCCTGCATTCGCATTAGAAAATACAGGAGCACCTGTAATTGTGACATCATCACCAGTTAACAAACCAGTGATATTTGCGCTCCATGAAGCTGCAGGGATGGAGGTATTCGTGTCATAGGTTTTTGTAAAAAATTGAGGAGATACCGAAAGAACTTTTTGACCGATAGTGAGTGTGCCATTTGTAATGCCACCAGCGCTGTAACCTAAGTCGGAAAAGGTTGTGGAAGGCACCGAAATTACATAGCTGCCAGGATATGTTGCACCAATTGCAGAGCCTGTAAAAAATGGAGTAGAGGACAAAAACGAAAGATCTCCATTTACCAAACCTGTACTTGCCCCCGAAGCAGACCCAGTTGTGAAAGTCACGCCATCATAGGTTTTTGATACATTATTTACTGTATAAGAAACAGTGGTTTGCTCTCGATAAATCAAGTAATTTCCAGAACCTAGAGCAGTTGTGTAATTCGTTGTTGCTTCATCACTTCCATAACGAAACCTTCCAGATCCTGAACCAATAGCACTAGCAAGTACAGTGCTTCCTGCAACACTTCCGGTATACAGTGTTGCCCTTCCTCCAGTGCCAGAAATAATCCTAGATGAGTTTGAGACAATGATATCTCCGCCGCCAGATGTGCCAGCTGCACTGCCAGAGCCTGCATTAAATGTAATTGCGCTGCTGCCCGTATCTGTAGAGCTAATATTATTCACAATATCGATGTTTCCATTAACTGTGCTGACATTGATTGTTCCTGTGTTTTGCATTCCAACTGTAGCGGGAACACCAACCTGAAGAGCACCTGAATTTACAAAATCAACATCGCCTGCAATTGAGGCAAGTGCAGATACGTTATTAGTTGAAGATGTGAGGCTATGATTTCCGCCTTGTAAAGCAAGAAGACCAGCAGGAGAAATTAAAGACGTTCCTGATGCCTGGGAACTACCTCCAGTTGCATTAAAGGTTATTCCTGCAGGGCCTGCTGTAAGATCTGCATTCACTGCAATTGACCCAGTAACGGGAGCGCCTGCTCCGACTTGTAGTAAATCTGTCGTTGTAACCGAGTTATTAAAGGTTACATTGTTTCCTCTTTGAATATCTAATTGAAAGAGGTTTGTGCCTCCGACAATTCCATTAAATACAAAATCCCCGGAACCTGCTCCAATAAATCGAAAGCCTCCGCCGTTATCATTAATGGTATTTCCAAAGGTTATCGTGGAGCCACTGTCTGCCCCGAAATCTGCATCAGCTGCTAAGACGATAGCACCATTATAGGTATTGTTTCCTGCCTCACTAAATAGCGCGCCATCTATTGCCCCTACTCCGTCACCACTGATCGTTAACTGGCCAGCAGATGCTGTGATTCCTCCAGAAAGAACTAATGAGGCTCCCGTATCTACTGTGTTTGCACCTGTACCCAAAGCACTGCCGTTTGTAAGTTTTAATGTTCCCTGAGATACAGTGGTTCCTCCACTAAATGTGGAACTTCCTGCCAGAGTAAGTGTGCCATCATCCGATTTCGTTAAACTCCTGGCACCTCCTGATTCAGAAATCCCTCCGTTAATGGTAAGCGTGCTTCCTGAATCTACCCCGATCTCAACATTTGCGGTTGTAACCAATCGAACGGAGCCCCCATAGACATTGTCTCCTGCCTCACTAAACAAAGCCCCGTTTGTTCCAGTTGCTCCAGCTCCTTCTAAACTTAGCTGACCAGAAGAAGTAGTAATGCCTCCTGATAAAACTAACGAGCCTCCATCTTTGATCGTGACATTTCCAGTTCCGAGCGCATTTCCATGGGTAGGCTTTATAATTCGAGTACCACCAAAAAAATTATTTCCTGACCGTGTGCTGTTTCCAGTAAGAGTAAGCGTTCCAGAACCATATGCCTGAAATGACCCGCTCCCACTCATAATTCCCGAATAAGTAATATCTCCATCTCTTCGAATCGAAAAGTTACCACCATTAAATAAAATCGATTGAGATGCAATAGAACCAGTGCTTCCTCCAGGTGCGCCAATTTGTATTTGACCACTCGTTAAGATGGTAGAACCCGTGTAGGTATTATCGTTTGTTAATCGAAAAAACCCCCCATCGTTTGTTAGAGAACCTGTTCCACTAATCACACCTGCGTAGATGTGAGTATCCGATCGTGAAAACGTTACATTGGAATTGCTGATAATATTTCCAGCAATACTTCCCGAGGTGCCACCTGCACCAATTTGTAAGGTTCCTGCAGAAACAGTGGTATCTCCCGTGTACGTATTATCTCCATCAAAAGTAAGCGTGTTCGAAGCTAATTTCGTAACGGTACCTGTTCCACTTATTACTCCAGAATACGTATGTGCATCAGAACGGTTAAAAGTGACATTCGCATTATTGACAATATTGCCCGTAACACTACCCGAAGTACCGCCTGAACCAATTTGTAAGGTTCCTGCAGAAACAGTGGTATCTCCAGTAATTGTGGAACTTCCTGCCAGAGTAAGTGTGCCGGCATCCAATTTCGTTAAACCCCCTACCACTGTTTCCGAAATTCCTCCGTTAATGGTAAGCGTGCTTCCTGAATCTACCCCGACTGTAACATTTGCAGCTCGCACTGAAACACCCCCACCAAGAACGTTATCTCCTGCCTCACTAAACAAAGCCCCGTTTATCCCAGTTGCTCCAGTTCCAAGCATATTGACGTTGCCAAAAGAAGTAGTAATGCCTCCCGATAAAACTAAAGAGTTGCCATCCAAGAGAAAGACAAATGCACTATTTCCGAGCGCATTTCCGTGAGTGAGTTTTATAGTTCGACTACCACGAAAATGAGTACCTGATGTACGTGTACTGTTTCCACTGAGAGTAAGGGTTCCAGAATTACCATAATCCCGAAACTGGCCGGACCCGCTCCCACTCATAATTCCCGAATAGGTAAGGTCTCCATTTCTTCGAATATAAAAGTCACCGCCATTAAATAAAACCGATTGAGATGCAATAGAACCAGTGCTCCCTCCGCTTGTACCGATAGCTAATTCACCACTGTTTAAAATGGTAGCACCCGTGTAGGTGTTATCGTTTGTTAATCGAAAAGTCCCCCCATCGTTTGTCAATGAGCCTGTTCCACTAATTACTCCAGCATAGTTTAATGCATCAG
>JAOINB010000008.1 GCA_028139135.1 Betaproteobacteria bacterium | reverse complement strand
TTTACGCAGGATATGCCTTCGACGTAGGTGAGTTAAGTATTGATATCGGTGATTTGTATTATTATTACCCGGATAACACTGGCCAAACGCCAAACATAAATTCTAACGAAATCTACGTAATCGGATCCTACGGGGCAGTCAGCGCAGGATATCACTATTTTACGACCGAGTGGTTTGGTGTGGGTGATGATAGCGGCACAACGTACATGCAAATAAATGCTGAGTTTCCATTATCCGATACTATGACACTCTCAGCCCATGCAGGCTCCTCATCAATTGAAGGTGTAACGGGAGCAGATTATGAAGACTACAGCGTGAGCTTAGCCATGGACGTCGGCAATGGATATTCAGTCGGTATAGACTTTATCGACAATAGCGGTGACGGAGCAGTCGGCCCAGCATTTTCTTCTGGCGCAGTGATATCTTTTTCTAAATCGATGTAGTCAATTAGGGAACATTAATAATTTCTAGAGAACTTCAAATCGAGTTCTCTAGAAATCTAGGTAAAAGGAAAATATTATGAAATTAATCACGGCCGTTATAAAACCCTTCAAACTAGATGAGGTTCGAGAAGCTTTATCGGAGATAGGTGTTCAAGGTCTCACTGTAACAGAGGTTAAAGGGTTTGGCAGGCAAAAAGGGCACACGGAACTTTACAGGGGTGCTGAGTATGTAGTCGACTTCTTACCGAAGGTGAAACTGGAAGTTGCTGTTGATGATGACATTACTGAGAGAGCTATTGAAGCCATTGAAAATGCCGGGAAAACCGGAAAAATAGGCGATGGGAAAATTTTTATCGCCGATCTCACAGAGGTCATTCGAATTCGTACCGGCGAGACTGGTAAAGAAGCTTTATAAACGTAACATTTTTTAAAGGTTTTTAACTATGAAATTTTTTATTGAAACTTTACGCAAACTAAGTTTAAGCAAGGTACTTGCGTTGTCTGTTCTGTGTTCGAGTGCAGCTTTTGCACAGGATGTTCCAGTTGAACCAGCTATGTTCAAGGGCGATATTGCATGGATGATGACAGCCACATTACTTGTAACATTTATGGCCGTTCCAGGTCTTGCTTTATTTTATGGCGGCTTAGTTCGTACTAAAAACATGCTGTCCATGTTGATGCAGGTAACTACTGTTTTCACTTTGATCGTGGTTCTATGGGCAATTTATGGATATTCTCTCGCTTTAACTGAAGGTAATCCGATCGTTGGCGGACTTTCTCAGCTGTTTTTGGCTGGAACAACTGCTGACAGCACAGCCGGCACATTTACCGACGGGATTGTTCTTCCAGAGACGATTTTCATTGCCTTTCAATCTACATTTGCGGGCCTTACATGTGCTTTGATCGTTGGGTCAATGGCAGAAAGAGCGAAATTTGCAGGTGTTTTAATCTTTGCTGTGATTTGGTTTACATTTTCCTACGCGCCAATTTGCCACATGGTATGGGGTCCAGGGGGATATCTGTTGGACAAAGGGGCGCTCGATTTTGCCGGCGGTACCGTTGTTCATATAAACTCAGGAATTGCAGGTTTGGTAGCCGCATATGTTCTTGGAAAGAGAATTGGTTATGGAAAGGAGCCTATGCCGCCTCATTCATTGCCGATGACTTTGATTGGTGCTGCGATTCTTTGGATAGGTTGGTTTGGATTCAACGCCGGCTCTAACCTGGAGGCCACCTCTGGTGCCACTTTACCTTTTGCTAACACTTTATTTGCAACCTGTGCTGCAATCTTAGCATGGACGTTGGGTGAGTCTTTTGTTAAGGGGAAACCTTCTATGCTAGGCGCAGCTTCAGGTATGATTTCAGGCTTGGTCGCAATCACTCCAGCTTGCGGTTCTGTTGGAATTATGGGGGCAATTATCATAGGTGCTATAGCCGGCTTTGTGTGCCTATGGGCTTGCACAGGGCTAAAGAGTCTTCTCGGGGCCGATGAATCTCTTGACGTTTTCGGAATTCATGGGGTCGGAGGAATACTAGGTGCTATATTAACCGGTGTATTCACCGCTCCATCGTTAGGAGGTACTGGAGGCGAAGATTTTGCAATTGCTTCTCAGGTAGCAATTCAACTAGAGGCAGTAATCATCACTGTTATTGTATCTGCTGTAGTAGCATTTATCGCACTCAAGGTAGCTGATTTACTTGTCGGTATCAGGGTTAGTGAAGACGAAGAAAGAGAAGGTCTTGATGTAACCTCGCATAGCGAAAAAGCATACACTAGCTAATTTATTTCTCCAGGCGAGCGTTTACCAACTCGCCGCCCATGCCCTCCCTGGCTATTTGGTCAGGGGGGGTTTTTTTATATTAATATAATGAGATGGGTCCTCAATTAAAAGCTAACTTGTGTGGCAAACTTCGTGATTTTGAAACGGAGATCATCTCTAACAGATCTGTTGTTGAACATTGGTTTCGAGATATGTTTGCAAAATACAAACCCCCATTCTACTCCTCGGTTGATCTGAGAAACGCTTGCTTCAAAATTGCTCCCATTGATACAAATCTATTTCCAGCAGGTTTTAACAACATTGGAGAAGATGACAGGCGTTCCACAGTGCAAGCGTTTATGAGCGCGGTTGAAAGACATTGTCCTCATGCTGAAACAGTGTTGATAATCCCTGAGAATCATACAAGAAACCTATACTATCACCAGCACATTGGGCATTTACATGCCCTATTAAGTAATGTTGGCCTTAAAGCCATAATAGGGTCTCACGAAGATTCTCTTTGTAATTTGAAAGAATTTGTTTTCAAAAATCTTGAAGGTCTGCCTACTTCCGTTCCAATCAAGAAAGTGTATTTTGAAAAGACCGGACTGTATGTAGACGGTACAAAGCCAGACTTAGTATTATTTAATAATGACTTCTCATCAGGAATTCCAGATGCATATCGGGACTTGACTGATAGTCAAACATTAGTTCCCTCTCTCGATGCGAGCTGGGCAATAAGGAAAAAATCAAATCACTTTAAACTATACAAAGAGACAGCTCAAGAGTTTTCAAAGATTTTTGATTTTGATGATTGGTTCATTAATCCCATTAATAGAAGATGCTCCGATGTAAGTTTTAAAGAAAAAAAAGGAGAGGAATGTTTGGTTAAAAATGTTGAGGAAGTGCTAAATGAGATAAAGAAGAAATATGTAGAATACGGAATCAAAAAGAAACCATTTGTGGTAATGAAAGCTAATTCAGGAACATATGGAATGAGTGTAATGACAATTAGGGAATCTAGCGAGATATACCGGTTAAATAACAAACAACGCAAAAAAATGTCGAAAAACAAAGAAGGGATAACTGTAAAAGATGTATTAATACAAGAAGGTATTTACTCATTTGAAACCGTAGTCGATTATAACGCCGAGAGTGTAGCAGAGCCAGTAGTATATTTGGTGGATAAATATGTTATTGGTGGTTTTTACAGAATACATTCTGAAAAAGGCTTGGATGAAAATTTGAATACGCCTGGAATGAAGTTTTTTCCGATTGCATTTGAAGATAGCTGTCAACTCCCTGCCTCATCCAGTGACCCTGATTCGATTACAAATCGCTTATATTTTTATGGAGTTATAGCTCGTTTGGCAACATTGGCTGCCGCCAAAGAGATGCAAAGATGAAAAAAAAGAAAATTTTATTTATTGCAAATGAAATAGAAAAACTACTTCCTAAAGTGGATACAACTGTTTTTTTGATCCAGCAAGCGTGGGTTGAAAAATATGAAGTGTGGTTCTGCACTTTGGAAGATTTGGGAATAAATACATCAGGTAAATTACTTTATTATGCCAACGCGAATAATATAATCCCATCCAGTAACTACACGTGGTTCAGCAAAAAAAAACTTGTCAAAGTTAGTCTTTTATCTTTTTCAGCCATCATTGTACGAACAGACCCACCTTTTAACCAACAATATTTGCTTGGTATGAATGTTTTGGATTTTGTGACAGAAAGAGGAATTAAAGTCATTAACTCACCGGAGTCCTTAAGAAAATTTAATGAAAAATTATATGCATTAAAGTTCCCTAAGCATACCCCCGCAACACTCATATCATCGAACAAAAAAGAAATTATCGAATTTTTAAATTCAAAAAAACAAGTAGTGCTTAAGCCATTAAATCTTATGGGAGGACGAGGAATATTTCTAACAAAAATAGGGGATAATAATATAAATGTAATAATTGACTCTATCACCAACGAAGGAAAAGATACAATTGTAAGCCAGGAATTCCTTGCAAATATAAAGGGGGGAGATAAACGAATAATTATTATTAATGGCATTGTTGAAAGGTTTGCCCTTTGTAGAAAACCCAAAAAACAATCTATTATTGCAAATCTTGCAGGGGGTGGAACAGCTTCAGTTGTTAAGTTAAGTAAGGAAGAACTTGAAATTGCAAAGACAGTTGCTGAGGGCATCAAAAAAGATATTTTTTTTGCAGGATTGGATATGATAGATAAAAAAATTACGGAAATAAATATTACAAGTCCTACTGGGATGCGGCAAATTGCTGAATACAGGAGCTCACATCTCGGACCCTTTTTTTATGAGCAACTCATGAAGCTATAATAATGAAATATTTTTTTTTAGTCTGTCATAAACCTCTAGGATCGTCTTTACAGAAGTGCGTTGAGTTCTCTATTGGAAAATCAATAGAAGAGATTGTAAACATTGAAATAACTCACAATGACAATCTTCCACAAATACAAAATCTCATAGAAAAAGCTTGGTGCAAGTGTGGAAAGCCGCAAGAAATTTTTGTCTTTTCTGATTTAAAAGGAGCAACACCGTGTAATGGTCTTTTGAGTTGGCTCAGGGAAAAGAAAATTTTTTATAGAGGTGTTACAGGTGTCAACCTACCAATTTTAGTGTGCGCCATTAATCACAAAAATTTATCTCTCGACTCGCTCCTTGAAAAAGTTTTAGAGGCGAAAGACAAAGGCATTCAATCTTTAAATATATATTAAAATGGAACACAAGAAATTGAAGCTGACAAACAAGTTAGGATTGCACTTGAGAGCAGCCTCTAAACTTTCAAACTTAGCTACGACTTTTCAATGTGATATTTCAATATCTAACGGAAAAGGGAATAAAATTAATGCCAAAAGTGTGCTCGGAATCACACTGTTAGCTGCTGCTTTCGGAACATCTGTATACATAGAGGCCTCAGGGAAGGATGAAAAGGAAGCAATAGAGGAGATCGAAAAGCTTTTCGATAGCAAATTTGGAGAAGAGTCTTAATCATGTTTACCTTGATGGGTCACGGGGTTGGGACAGATATAATCATTGGTAAAGCGTGGGTGAATATGTATTTTTCCGGTTTAGAATTTAGGTATGCTGAAATTTCGGAAGTCGAAATTACTTCTGAGATTGATAGGTTAAGACGCGCTATAAAAATGCTCGATGAAGAATTTGAGGAAATATCAGCCTCTCTCAAAAATGCTAAAACTGGTGACTTTGGTAACCTATTAGACAGTCATAGGCTTATCGTTAATGATCCACTACTTGTCGTTGAAACTGAAAAAAGAATTGCAGAGTCATTGATCAACGCAGAATGTGCCCTAGTAAGACAGCTGGATTACATTGTAGAACAGTTTTCGAAAATATCTAACCCTTATTTTCAAGAGAGAAAGATTGATGTTGAGCAAATTGTTGGTCAACTTGTAAAAAAGCTCACTCTATTAGATCAAATTGAGAAACCAAAAAGCCCGCGGTCTAAATTAGCCGGAAAAGATGGCACAGGTTGGATTTGTTTGTCTGATGAAATATCTATCAACGAAATTCCTAAATTTATGCAAAATGGAATTAAAGGCTTCGCTATTGAATCGGGAAGCCCAACTTCTCATCTAGCAACACTTTTTAAAAGTCTTGAAATTCCAGCGATCCTAGGATTACAAGAACATAATCAACTTGTTGAACATGGTGAGAGGGTGATCCTAGATAGCGAGTCTGGCGTTTTGTTGGCGGGGTTTGATAATTATATTCTTGCAGAATACGAGGAAAGAATTAAGAAAGGAGTCCAAAAAAAACGAGAACTAAAAGTTTTTGTAAATCTTCCCTGTCAAACTAAAAATGGAGTTGATATCAGTCTAATGGCGAACATCGAAAACACAGTAGAGGCAATAAAAGCTAATGAAATAGGAGTGTCAGGTATAGGATTATTCAGAACCGAATTTCTTTTTTTAGAAAAAAATAAGATTCTTAGTGAAGATGAACAATTTGAGGCATACAAACGTGTAGCTGAAGTTCTTAACCCTCTACCTGTTGTGATAAGAACTTTAGACTTAGGAGCCGATAAGTTGCTCTCTAGTTTATCCAGTAAATTCACTAAAGACTTTAATCCTGCTCTTGGGCAGAGGGGAATAAGATTTAGCCTGGAAAATCCAGATTTTTTTAAAGTACAAATAAATGCAATCTTAAGAGCATCTAAATTTGGCAATATAAAAATTATGCTTCCACTTATTACGGAAAAAGAGGAAGTTATCAAAGCTAAGCAGCTTATTTATCAATCGTTAAGAAATGTTTCAAAAAAGTATTGTTTTGATTTAATAACACCCCCTATCGGAGCTATGATAGAAGTTCCATCAGCTGCAATAGCAATAGAATCTCTGATCCCACACATAGATTTTGCTTCTTTGGGAACTAATGACTTAATTCAGTATACACTTGCAATAGATAGAACAAATAATAGAGTATCCCACCTTTATAATCCGGGTCATCCCGCTGTACAGTTTTTAATTGAAAATGTTATTAAAGCTTGTATCAAAGAACAATGTCCTGTGTCGATTTGTGGGGAATTAGCAAACGACATAAGACAAACAAGCAAATTTTTGAAAATGGGTTTGAGAGAAGTGTCAGCTAACGTCAGTGACATTTTGAAAATGAAAGAGGCGATTTCAAAAATAGAATTATAAATACACGAATGATTTACACAGAAAACAAAATTTGTAAAATTAACGAGCCTCTTAAATTGAAAAGTGGAGAAATTCTAGAATCTTATAACTTGATATATGAAACGCATGGAGTTCTATCGAAGGAATCAGATAATGCCGTTCTGGTTTGTCATGCCTTAAATGCATCGCATCATATTGCAGGGATTAGCAAAAGTTCCAAGGAATTAGGTTGGTGGGATAATATGATTGGATCTGGAAAGCCTATTAATACAGATTCGTTCTTCGTTATTGGAGTTAACAATATTGGCTCTTGTTTTGGATCAACCGGGCCGGCTTCAATTAATCCGAAAACAGGCAAACCTTACGGTAGTAACTTTCCCTTGTTGACTGTAGAGGATTGGGTGAACTCACAAGCTGTATTTGCTGACCTTCTTGGAATAAAAAAGTTTGTCGCAATAATTGGTGGAAGCCTCGGAGGAATGCAGGTTTT
Source organism: Betaproteobacteria bacterium (assembly GCA_028139135.1). Classification (GTDB taxonomy): domain Bacteria; phylum Pseudomonadota; class Gammaproteobacteria; order Burkholderiales; family Burkholderiaceae_A; genus UBA7377. The sequence continues at coordinate 40,150 of JAOINB010000008.1, read as the reverse complement.
ACAGTGGAGTATCTCTTTTCCCGATCGATTGGAAAATGCGATTATCATAGCCTCGACTGCACGACTTACTGCACAGAATATTGCATTTAACGAAATCGCCAGAAGAGCAATAATCACTGACAAATCGTTTCATGGAGGTGATTACTACTCAGAGAATACTTTTCCTAATATAGGTCTTTCAATTGCGCGTATGCTTGCTCACATAACTTATTTGTCTCAAGATGGAATGACAGAAAAATTCGGAAGAAATCTGCAGGAAAAAAAGGATTATTCTTTTTCATATGATATAGATTTTCAAATTGAATCTTACCTTAGATATCAAGGAGAAAAATTTTCCCACAAATTCGACGCTAACTCTTATTTGCTTATTACGAGGGTTCTAGATTATTTTGACCCAGCTGCTGAAGCGGACGGTGATTTAGTTAAAGCCTTAGAAGTGGTTAAAGCAAAGTTTCTATTAGTCTCATTCACGTCTGACTGGAGATTTTCCCCTAGTCATTCGAAGGAATTAGTGTCAGCTCTACTGAAGAATAATGTTCAAGTTTCGTATTCTGAAATAAAATCTGAATACGGACACGATTCCTTCCTGTTGGAAGATCCTGAATACCATGAGCTGATTCGTGTATTCTTCAGTAATATGTTGGGATTACCATGATGCTGAGAGATGATCTAAAAGTAATTGCCGAGAGAATACCACGTCAATCTAGAGTACTAGATTTGGGGTGTGGAGATGGATCTCTTATTAAGTGGCTTGAAATAGAAAAGGAATGCAAGTGTTATGGAGTAGAAATATCGTCCGAAAAAGTTTTACAGTGCTTGGGAAAAAAGGTAAACGTTATTCAAGCAGATATCGAGGAAGGACTGTCTATTTTAGATAATAATAAGTTTGATGTGGTTGTTCTTTCTCAAGCACTTCAGGCTACACTAAAAACTGAAATTGTGTTAAAACAAATAAGTGAGTTGGGCGATACAGTAATTTTAAGCATACCAAATTTTGGCTACTGGACCCATGTACTAGATCTATTGCTGGGCAGAATGCCAGTTAATGACAGGCTGCCATTTCAATGGTACAACACTCCAAACCTTCACTTTGCAACCATAAAAGATTTTGAGGATCTTCTTCATAAATTAAACTTTAAAAGAATGAAAGCATTTTATTTAAAAGAGTATAAGACTAGCTCAATTAAAAAAATATTATTCCTGCCTTCTCTAAGGTGCACTACCGCAATTTATCAATTTAGTAAATCAAATTAACTTTTCCAAAATGCTACAGAAAAGAATACGAAAATTGTCAACAATTCTAATCTTCCTAACAGCATAACTACTGATAATATGGAGAGTTGTGAGTCGCTCAAAATTCCGTAATTAGCAGATGGGCCAAGTTCAAATAAAGCTGGTCCGAGATTGTTTAAGCATGCTAAAGCAGCTGATATGGATGCTCCGGCCGACAACCCGGTAGAAGTAAGAAGAAGAAATGCTGTTACTAATGTAAGTAGATAAAAAAACATAAAAGCTAGAACTGCAAGGATAACCCGATTTGCAACAGTTTGATTCCCAACCTTAATGGGAATAACTGCGTGAGGATGAACCGTTCTTAAAATTTCTCTTCTGGCTTGCTTCAGCATAATAATAGCTCTAATGAGTTTAACACCACCCCCAGTAGAACCAGAGCACGTTGTAAAACACGAAAGCAACAACATAAGCGAAAAAGTTATCGTAGGCCATAAATTGTAATCAGTAGTAGCATAGCCAGTTGTCGTGGCGATAGAAACAACATTGAAAATTGCGAAACGAACAATCGTAAACAGACCACTCTCATCCGAAAAATTTATTAACAGCACGAAAAATATGAATGTTACAGAAATAAAGATGATAGAAAAGAAATATCTAGTCTCTATACTTTGCAAATAAGCTTTCAAGGAATAGGATCTTAATACTGCGAAATGCAAAGTAAAATTCATTGCGGCAATCAACATAAAAAAGACCGCTACAGCTTCAATTTTGAAGCTGTTGAAAACACCAATACTTTCATCATAAGTTGACAAACCGCCTATACTTACCGTAGTGAATGCATGAGCTAAAGCATCAAATAACTCCATTCCTGCTACCCAATAACCGATACAGCAAAATAACGTTAAAAAAACGTAGATTGTCCACAAAGCTTTTGCAGTCTCCGCGATCCTTGGTGTAAATTTTTTATCTTTCATAGGACCGGATGCCTCAGCTCTAAAGATCTGCATACCTCCAACGCCGAACATGGGTAATATGGCAATAGTCAAGACTAAAATTCCCATACCTCCCAACCACTGCAGTATGGCTCTCCAAATTAGTATTGCTTTGGGCATGAGTTCTAACCCAGAAAAAATTGTCGCGCCGGTTGTTGTTAGTCCTGAAACAGCTTCAAAAAAAGCTCGAACAAATGACATGTTTTCATCAAACATTAAAAACGGGGTTGATGAAATCGTTGAAAGTAAAATCCAAACCAGCAATACCAATACTAAACCATCCTTAGGTTGTAATTCAGAAGAACTTTGAAGGGAAGATTTTGTTTTTTTGAATAAAGTAAAAATTATCATGCCAAAAGCAAAAAAAAGTATCCCTAATAAAATAAAATCGGTCCAAATCGGTTCTGAGTAGAGATAACCAATCAGCGCTGGGAAAAAAAGAAATAAGGAGAAGAAGGAGATAATTAAACCAACTATCGAGAAAACTTCATTAAGGCGTCGAGAAAAGATTACCACTGTTGCCCAATAATCAGAAAAATCTAGCCGACACTGTGAACATTTTTTCTATGTCAGAAATTATTTTACGATTCGAAACAAAGACGATTAAATGGTCATTGTTATGAATAATCAAATCATGATGCGCCATTAACGCTATGGTCTCTCCGTTGACTTCACGAACTATAGCTCCTAAAAATGACCCTTTTGGCATTTTTATTTGTTCAACCATTCGGCCAATAACTTTCGAGGTGGACTTATCTCCGTGGACGATTATTTCTAATGCCTCAGCCGCTCCACGCTTTAAACTATGAACAGCCTCTATATCACCTCTTCTGATATATTTTAATAATTCCCCGACAGTTGCATGCGAGGGGGTTATAGTAATATCAATGTTTCCTCCTTCAACTAATTCTGCATACGCTTTCCTATTAATTAAAGACATAACCCTTTTAGCGCCCAGCCGCTTAGCCAAAAGAGCAGACATAATGTTATTTTCGTCATCATTCGTTAATGCTACAAACATATCAATATCTGCCACGTTCTCTTCGGTCAAAAGTGCCTCATCTGTTGCGTCTCCATGAATAACTAAGGCTTTACTTCCTAAGACATTTGAGATCTTTTCGCATCTAACCTTATTGTGGTCGATTATTTTTAGCGTCATTGAATCAGAAATTGAGTGGGCCACTCGCACTCCAACATTTCCACCTCCGGCGATCATAACCTTACGTACAGGACGATCAATTTGACGTAATTCTCGTAAAACTTGAGACACATTTTCCGTAGCGACTAAAACAAACACTTCATCCCCTACCTCTATGCTAGTGGTAGCATCTGGTAACAACGCTATTCCATTACGATAAACAGAGACAATCCTGCAATCTACTGTTGGAAGATGATCCCTTAAGTCACTAATCGGATGGCTTACCAAAAGACCCCCACGATGAGCTATCACAGTCAGCATGGTAACCGTTCCATTTGCAAATTCAGTAACTTGCAGCGCCTCAGGTATTTGAATTAGCCGCTTAATAGTCTCAGTTACAGAAGTTTCTGGGCTAATTATTTTGTCAACTGCAAACCCATCCTCTGATAATAGCTCGCTGTTGTTTAACCATTGCGTGGATCTAGTCCTAGCAATTCGTTGAGGGACATTAAAGACTTTGAAAGCTATCTTACAAGCAACTAAATTAACCTCATCTTCAGCCGTCACAGCGACCATCATATCAGCATCCTCGATTCCGGCATCCATAAGAACGTCAATGGAGGTAGCAGTTCCAGCAACAGTTCGCAAATCAAATCGTTCCTGCAAATTATCTAGTGCTTCAGTATGCGTATCAACCACAGTCACGTCACTTTTGTCATCACTAACCAGCATTTCCGCTAGACTCGAGCCTACCCTTCCGGCACCCAGAATTAAAATTTTCATTATTGATTGTTCTTTTTAAGGACCCCCCTTTGGAGCTCCATCCCTAACTGTCGAATTTTTCTATAAAGATGAGTTCTTTCCAAACCGGATCTTTCAGCAAGCCTTGTCATGCTACCTTGTAATTTTGCTAATTGGTAACTGAGGTAAATTCTTTCAAAAGAGTCTCTTGCTTCTCTCAAAGGTGAGTCCAGATTAATCATGGATAGCTCTTTCTTCGCCTCAGCTAATGCAGTGGATTCCTTTGTTATTTGCTCATCTTCCGTAACGACTAATTTCTGCATATGATGTTTTTGCAGACCGCCGTGTTTTGCAATAAATCGTTTGTCGGTTACAACGAGATTCTTTTGATAAACACCCGAAGCATTTTGCTCATTTCGACTGCTAATTAAAGAGCTGATAGGTACCCTTTCGGTTGCATTCTTTATGGTGTTGGTCAATTTAGACAAAGTAATCGGTTTCTCAAGATAATCGTATGCCCCCATCTTGGTGGCCTCGACTGCTGTATCTATTGTCGCGTGACCAGACATTACAATTACAGGAACTTGAAAACCTGCAGACACCCATTCTTTGAGTAGAGTAATTCCATCAGTGTCAGGCATCCAAATGTCTAATAAAATTACTTCAATTGAAGGTCTCTTTTTTTGCTCTCTGGCTTCCGCCCCATTTGCCGCTAATATCACTGTATGGCCTTCGTCCTGAAGAACCTCGGTCAAAAGCTCTCTGACGCCAATTTCGTCATCAACAATTAATATCTCTGCCATAAATTTATACTTTCTACACTATTCTATCAAAAAGCAACTGAACAACCACTCCATTACTCTGGTTTTTATTATTAAGTGTAATTACTGCATTATTTTCCTGAATTATCTTTTTTACTATTGGCAAGCCCAATCCTGTCCCTTTTGCTTTTGTAGTGGTATAGGGGTCGAAAACCTTAGACAAGATCTCTTCCTTTATACCAGGTCCGTTATCCTCAATGGAAAGTATAATTTGCTCCTTTTTTTTAAGAGTGCTTGTAGAAGACTTAATTTTGATTATACCTGCTGCTTGATTATTAATCGCATCCTGGGCATTTTGCAATAGATTATGAAGGACTTGAAGCATTTGATCTTTGTCAAATTTGAAAAATAATGTGTCTGAATTTTCTTTTTCATATTTTATGCGTTTATCGCCAGAATACATTTGTAGAAATTCCCTGAGTACTTTGTCAAGATCCATACTCACAGGTCTAGCTTTTGGAAGCCGTGCATATTGCTGAAATTCATTAACCATAGTCTTCAGTGAAACTGCCTGGTCAACTATCATTTTAGTTGATTTTTCTAAAATTACCTCCTCGTCGTTGGTTAATTTTCCCGACAACCGTTTATTCAAACGTTCAGCGGAGAGAATTATAGGAGTCAACGGATTTTTAATTTCGTGAGCTAAACCCCGAGCCATGTCTGCCCATGCCTGTGATTTTTGAGCCTCTAAAAGCACGGAAACGTCATCGAAAACTAAAATTATTCTGTTATCGTTGTCAAATTCTACATTTGGAAGTAAAAATGCAGTGATTATAAGGCTCAATTTAGTGCCATCTTCCCTGAAAGCATCAACCCTTTGTTGATGCTCATTATTTTGTTTGAAAGAGTCTCCAAAATTGATTTTTTTCTCTGAAATAATTGGGATTTTGTCAATTGAGCATTCCAAATAATTTACTAGTGAGCATCCCAGTATTTTCTGAGCACTACTATTAAATTGCTCAAGATGCCAGTCTTTATCAAAAACCATAACCCCGGTTGTTAAGCCGGCAAGAATTTGCTCGAAAAAACGGCTCGAAGTTTTTAGTTGACGTTCACTATCCAGTGCTGCAGCTTGAGCAGCACTCAATTTTGTCATCATATCGTTGAATGACAAAAGAAGATCATTTAACTCATGGTTTAACTTGTCAGTTTTTAGGGGTCGAAAATCACCCAAACCCACCACCCTAGTCGCTTTTTCTAGTGAACGCAATGGTCCAATAAGCCAACCACTTAAGAGAACAGAAGCAATGAGAGCTCCTGAAACTGCTAGTAACAAAGTGAAAACTAAGGTAACGCCATACATTTTACTAATTCCCTCTTTACCTAATAAAAGTTGTTCATAATCGTTGAAACCTTTATTTAACGCTTCGATATCTTTAACTAAAACCTCCGGAATTGGCTCAATCCACTGAATAATTAATTCGTCCTCCCAATCAATCAAATATTCCGATAAAACCAAAGCCCTGACTTGTAAAACATCCTGTTTTTTTACTGGCGACTCTATCTGTACCTGAGCTCCAGATGCCTTTAAACGATTAATTAAAGCACTTGACGGGACATCTGGAACTAATTCTTTTGTTGACCCTTCAACGGCTAGTATGGCGCCTTCAGAGGAAAAAACAGAGATTTCAGCAGATTGATTTTTTGAGGCAAATATCTCCAAAATTTGTAAAAGATCCAATCTGGAACCAGTTTCAATCTGAGTTGCGACTTGTTTGGTTTGGGAAACTACATCTGTTTTTATAGCATCCAACGTAGCCCTACCAAGTCCATAGCCCGAGTCTAAGGCAGTGTTGACACTTTGTGAAAACCAGGTGTTGATAGTTTTTGCTAGGAACTGATTTGACACGAAAAATACTAGCGTGACTGGAACTATTGCAATAATTGCGAAAGTAAATGCTAACCGAATAATTAGCTTCGAACCAAAAGCCCCTTTTTTATACCTTAACCATGCTCTTCTTACTAAAAGACCCGTAAGAATAATCATTAACATCGACAGCAGAATATTGGCGTTTAATAACCATGTATAATTTATGTCAATGTTGGGAGCATTGCTTGAAGCCAGAGAGAGCAGAAGCAGTAGCCCCAAAGAAATAGCCCCTACGAGGAATAATGTTATCCGGAGAAAAAAGCTCAAAGACGTTCCTCTATAAATACGTCAACCCATCCTGAGGATAACTGCCAGGATTGATTTGAAGACGCTAATATAGAAATTGGGCGAGGGAGAGCCTGGTGATTAAGCATCAACTTAACTTGTATCGAAATGCCGTCCATTTTATCTGGAAGGAGTTCTCTCGAAAAAAAGACCCAATCTTTTATACTTAAACATGCCGCTAAAGCCTCCGTTAGACTTTCGTAATAAACTGAGCTAGGTTGTCCATCTAAATTGACTGAAAATCTTCTCGTTATACCATGATACTCCAATATAGCCCTGCGCTCCTTCTCAAAAAGGCTTTTAGTGCTAAAAAAAGAGGATTTGAATATTCTAAAATTTGAGTTGAACTGCAATGGGACACCTTTTTTAAGAGCCTCTATTAAAGTTTTTTCTAACTCGACAGAAACGTCTCCAGTAAGTGCTAAGTTAGCTGAGTCTGGAACCAGTCTGACATTGTCTGCTGTAATCCTGGAAATTTTCCCATCAGACGTTGGGGAACAAGAATAAAAACCAAACAAGAAAACAGGCAGTAGCAGTATAACCGAATTAAGAGCTCCCTTGCTTCTCAAGCATCGCATAAAAAAAACCATCATTTCCGATATAATTTAATTCTGCATTATCTAATTCATTTTCTACATTGTATTTTAGGAAACAGTCTTTACCAATTGTTGGATAAATCAAACCCGGAGCACTTTTTCTATTTATATTCTTTCGGCGATTCAAAAACTTCACTATCTGACCTTCTCCTTCATTGTAGAAAATAGAACAAGTACAGTAAATTAAAATTCCTCCATTTTTTAAAATTTGCCAACATGCATCTAAGAGTTTTGACTGGACCGTCACCAATGTCTCTAATTGCCTACTGGTCTTTGTCCATGGTATTTCAGGGTGACGACGCTGTATTCCCGAGCCGGAACATGGAGCGTCTAAAATTATATAATCAAAACCAGCTTTTGCTAAATTTAATAGCGCAGTAAGTTGTTTTGGAACCAAGGGATTAAAGTTTGTTATTTCAGGGATAGTAACTAAGTGTTCTTTAACCCTTACAATTTCTTCTTCTAACATTTTTAATCTTATTTTTGACTTGTCATTGGAGAACAAGTGACACTTTCTATTAGTGGCTATTGCAAGACTTTTGCCGCCGGGCGCAGCACAAATATCTAGGAGGTTATCATCAGGTTTAGGTTGAATAAGATCAATTATTCTTTGCGAACTCAAATCTTGAATACTTATCAAACCCTTTTTAAAAGAGGGTGTTTTTGTAAGGTCGCAAGGAGGAACCACAGATAAGCCATAAGAGGATACTTTTACAATTTTTCGATTAATTTGTCTTAAATCAGACAATAAGTGATTAATATATTGCGGCTTGTTTAAGCGTACATTCAAGGGCGGATGCTGCGATAATGAATCGATCAAAACATTTTGAAGGTGAATATCATCCACCTGCCTTTTTAGGTAATCTATCCACCACAATGGGGCGTTAAATTTAATTTGTTCCCAGTTCAATTTATATTGAAATAGATCAGGATCCGCAAAAATCTTTCTCAAAATAAAATTTCCAAAGGCAACTATTTTTTTATTGTAAGAATGTTTCAGACATTCTACAGCTTGATTCACCAACGTGTATTCTGGATATCTTCGCTCCTCATAAAGGGCTATGGATATTGCCACGACGTATAATATCTCATTATTCGGGTTTGTCTTCGCATATTTATGTACTACAAATTTTGCTAAGGCTAATCTTCTTATGCCGACAAACCGTAAATACTTCTGTCTGGAAGTAAGTACAGAACGGCGTCCTATTTCCAGAAAATTTCTCGAGGATATAAAAATATCTTGCCACAAAGGCCCGTACTTCATTTTGTATAACCGATTGTGTTACTAATGTTTGCCATTTCGTTCAACCTGATTACTCTCTCTGAAGTTGAAGGATGAGTAGAAAATAATTCTTTGAATCCTCTTTTGATTAAAGGAGAAATAATCATCATCTGAGCCGTCTCTGGATGTTGTTGAACAGTATTAAAATTTTTAGTTCTGGATATATCATCTATTTTCTTGAGTGCGGAGGCGAGCGAAGCAGGGTCTTTTGTTATGATCGCACCAATCCTGTCGGCTTCATACTCTCTTGATCTTGAAATAGCCATTTGAATTATTGTGGCTGCAATCGGAGTAACGAACGCAAGTAGAATTACTAAGATAGGATTAAGTGGTCGATCAACTCCTCTTCCTCCGAAAATCAGTGCAAAAGAAGCTATAGATGAAATAGCCGCGGCAAAAACCGCACTAACGGTAGCAATTAAAATATCTCTGTTTAATATATGAGCTAATTCATGAGCCACAACTCCTTTTAGTTCATTTTGGGTTAACTTTTCAATAAGCCCTTTTGTAACAGCGATAGCCGCATTAGAAGGATTTCTGCCAGTGGCAAAAGCGTTCGGAGAATCTTCTTCGATTATATAAATAGCAGGTACAGGCATGCCTGCGTTTGTGGTAAGTTCCGAAACTATTTTGATTAATTCTGGGGAATCATTTTGATTCACCAACTTAGCTTTGTACATTGAAAGAATAACTTTATCCGAATACCAATATGCAAATATGTTGCTTAGGATTCCCAATATTAATGCTATCACCAATCCAGTTTCACCTCCCAACGAATATCCTGTAAAAACAAATAAACATATAATTGAGGTCATTAAAAAAAACGTTTTGAAGTAACCCATTATATTTTTCCTCCAAGTACTGGTTCTCCCGAATATTTAAACCCATTGATAAATGATTTTGCATCAATCCATTTGCCACTTTCCTTTTGTATTAAATTAATTTTCAATAGTCCACTTCCACAATGAACTGCTAGAAACGCTTTTTTTTTATCTTTCGATACAAGTAAAGTTCCTGGAGCTTTCCTCATAAACTTTTGATGGTCCAAAACCTCTGCCTTGCCAAATTTCAATCTTTGGCTATTCAAATATGTATACGTGCAAGGTTTCGGATAGAATGCGTTAATTTTCCGGACGATTTCCAAGGCGGTCCGAGTCCAATCAATTTCCAACTCGCTTGCTGTTATTTTTTTTGCATAAGTTGCCTCTTTTTCATTTTGAGGGTTGTATGTGATTTTGTCATATGGTGTTTTTAAAAACTTTTGCAACATTTGCAAACTAACTATGGCAAGCTTTGCCTCCAAATCAACATATGTATCATTCTTGTCGATTTCTTGTTCAACAATACGCCATACCGGCCCAGCATCTAAGTTCCAGACCATTTTCATGATTGAAACTCCGGTCACAATGTCTCCCGCTTCAATTGCTCTCTGAATGGGTGCAGCGCCACGCCATTTTGGTAAAAGCGAAGGGTGAACATTAATGCAACCATACTTAGGTAATGACAGAATGGTTTCATTTAAAATGTATCCAAAAGAAGCAACAATCAAATAATCCAAATTCGAAATTCTATCTTTTAAAGAATTATTCACGGGTTTAGCAAACTCGATATATTCAATAAAAAAATTATTCTTTTTACTAAACAAGGAAATAGGAGTTTCGATCAATAATCTTCCTCGCCCTTGATTTTTAGCTGGGATTGTAAGCACCAGAGATATGCTTATATTGCCATCTGCAATAATTTCCGTGAGGCCTGACAAAATCTTCAAAGAAAAATTATCTGAACCAGCAAAGCCAATATTCATAATTTATGCTTCTGCTAAAGATCGTCTTTTTTCTTTCTGCAACTTTCTTATAATTTTTTCCTGCTTTAATCTTGAGAGGTGGTCAACAAAAACGCGGCCATTCAAATGGTCTATTTCATGTTGCAAACAAACTGAAAGCAGTCCATCTGCTTCTAATTGGTGGTCGTCTCCATCTACGTCAGAAAATTTACCAATAAAGGAATTTGGCCTCGTAACATTTTCATAAATACCTGGCACCGAAAGACAGCCTTCACCATGTTGTTTTGTGTCGTCACTAAATTTGATAATTTCAGGATTGATGAAGATTAAGGGATTATTTTTATTCTCAGACAAGTCTATTACAATTATCCTTTTAAGAATGTTCACTTGAATTGCGGCTAACCCAATTCCTTTGGCGTTGTACATCGTCTCAAGCATATCTTCACAAGTGGTTTTTAATGTGTTGTCAAAAACAGTGACCTCACTAGCTCGTTGACGTAATTTTGGGTCAGGAAATTCCAGAATTTTAAGTAATGACATATTAATTTTAGAAAAAACTTGCAAAAAGTATGCGTTGAGTAATATGATGCAAAAAATTTCACTTTATTTCAACCTGTTTCATTATGAATAAATCACTCGTTATTGCAGAAAAACCTTCGGTAGCATCTGATATTGCTAAAGCTCTTGGTGGATTTAAAAAACTAAAAGATGTTTATGAGCGTGAAGATATGATAATTACATCTGCTGTTGGTCATTTATTGAAAATGGTGGTGCCAGAAAAGCATGACATAAAAAGAGGTAAATGGAGTCTCGTTAATCTTCCACACCTGCCTCCCAAATTTACACTGGAACCTTTTGAGAAGACAGAGAGTAGGCTGAAAACCATAGTAAGACAAATAAAACGTAAGGATATTGATCTTTTAATTAATGCTTGTGACGCAGCGCGCGAAGGGGAATTGATTTTCCGGCATATAGTGGAATACACGAAGAGTAAACACAAGATAAAAAGATTGTGGCTACAATCCATGACTCCAGAGGCTATTAGAACAGGATTTAATAATCTAAAATCCGACCGTGACCTTATTCCATTATCTAACGCAGCCAAATGTAGAAGTGAAGCTGATTGGCTGGTGGGAATCAATAGCACAAGAGCATTTACAGCATTTAATAGTTTAGATGGTGGGTTCTATAAAACGCCGGTAGGCAGAGTAAAAACTCCAACACTGGCAATGGTTGTTCGACGAGAAGAAGAAATAAATAGATTTGTGAGCGACCCTTTTTTTGAAATAAATGTTAATTTTACAACCAACAAAGGAGAGTACAGAGGGAAATATTTCGATAGTAATTTTAAAAAAAGCAAAGAAAATCAGAAACTTAAAGAAAGTAGGATTTGGGACCGAGATATAGCTTTAGGAATTATTAAAGACATTTCCGGACAACAGGGAAAAGCTTTTGATGAAACCAAGACGCTTTCCCAATCCCCACCGTTATTATTTGATTTGACCAGCCTGCAAAGGGAAGCTAATAATCGATTTGGCTTCTCAGCAAAAAACACTGTTGGTTTAGCACAGGCTCTTTACGATCGGCATAAATTAATTACTTACCCTAGAACCGACTCTAAATTTTTACCAGAAGATTATGTTGCCACCGTGGAGGAAACTATTTCATCTTTACAGTCTATACCTATTTATCAAAAATTTTGTTCAGAGGCTCTTAAATTAAATTTTGTTAGTAATAAACACAAAGTTTTTAATGACAAAAAAGTTAGTGATCACTTCGCAATCATACCTACGGGCATGGCTCATAAGAAACTTTCTGAGCCGGAGCTAAAGTTATTCGATCTTATCGTAAAAAGGTTTCTCGGTATGTTTTTTCCTCCAGCAAAATATTTGAATACCAAAAGAATTACTACTGTGAAAAACTACGCATTTAAAACTGAGGGGAAAGTGCTTGTCGAATCTGGTTGGCAAAAATTATATATGGATTCTAAATCTATTCTAAAAGAATCTTTAATAGCGTTAGATGAGAACGGTAACGTGACTTGTGAAAGCGTAAAATTAGATGAGCTAGAGACTAAGCCACCTGCACATTACACGGAAGCTACCCTATTGTCAGCTATGGAAACAGCAGGCAAATTGGTGGAAGATGAGGTTCAAAGAGAGGCAATGGTAGAAAAAGGTATTGGGACACCGGCTACCCGAGCAGGAATTATTGAAGAACTAATTAAAGATAATTACCTTATAAGGGATGGCCGCGATTTGTTGATCTCTCACTCATCCAGCCGACTCATGCAGTTATTAGATGGTCTCAACATCAGAGAATTATCCAGAGCAGACCTGACCGGAGAATGGGAATACAAACTTAGAGAAATTGAAAACGGCAAGAGTGACAAAGAAAGCTTTATTAAAGAGATCAGAGCCATGGTTTCAAATATTGTTGAGAAAACTAAAAGTTTTGATAGTAAGACCATACCCGGCGATTATGCTGTTTTGGGTGTTCCTTGTCCTAAGTGTAATGGCAAGGTGAACGAAACTTATAAACGCTATGCTTGTATCGACTGTGATTTTTCAATTTCAAAAACACCAGGAGCCAGATTATTATCTATCACTGAGGCTGAAACTTTTATCAAAGAGAAGAAATTAGGACCTCTTGAGGGTTTTAGAAGCAAAAGGGGGTTCTTATTTGCTGGTACCATAGTTATGACAGATGATCATAAATTAATTTTCGACTTTGAATCTGCTGATGACGATTCTCTTGAAGAATTAAATTACGATAAAAAAGATATTATCGGAATTTGTCCTAAATGTTCTGGAGATGTTGTTATTCATAAAACAAGCTATATGTGTGCAAACGCTGTAGGAAAAAATAAATCTTGCAGTTTCCGTAGTGGATTAACCATACTACAGCAAACTATTTCCATTGAGCAAATGACTAAATTATTGGCTGATGGAAGAACCGATTTATTAGATTCCTTCGTCTCTTCAAGAACAAGGAGGAAATTTAAAGCTTTTTTAATTTTAAAAGATGACAAATCTATCGGATTTGAATTCGTTTCCAAGACAAAAAAGAATTAAATATCTAAGTTAAGAACATTTAATGCATTTTCCTCAATGAACTTCCTTCGAGGCTCGACTTCTTCACCCATTAATTTAACGAAAATTTCTTCTGTATCATTTTCTGACTCATCGTTTATTTTTACTTTCGACAAAATACGGGTAGCAGGATCCATAGTAGTTTCCCATAGCTGATCGGGATTCATTTCTCCAAGACCTTTGTACCGTTGCAACGTAATTTTTTCTTCGACATGTTTCAAAATATTAACAATGCAACTTCTAAATGAACTTTGTTTTTTCTCCTCATCGTCGTTCGAGAACCTGAAAGATAAATTCATTGATTGAAACTCTCTTAGATCCTTTGACAAGTCTGTGAAAAAACTGTAATCCTCACTTTTGAAAAAATTGTCATCACTTATTGGTAGGGTTTGATCTCTATTAACTAAAACAACCGGATCAGATTCGGCGTTATTCATATTTGGTTCTATTTTCAAATAGACATGTTCCTTTTGATTGTTTTTTACCCATACATTAAAGCTTCGGAGTGTTTCAGCTTTTTCCTCATTGGTCCCGAGTTTAAATTCCACTCCGTCTATAATGGATTCAATAATGTTTCTATTAGTTTTCAGTTCTAGTGATGCTATTTTTTTTTCTGCAAGTAAGATTTTCTTTGCAAGCTCTAAGTATTTACCCTCAAGAGAAATCTCTTTATCTGCGTCACCATCTTGTTTCAAGGTTAATATTGCATTATGTTTCGCAATAGTTAATAGGTGATTTTCTAAATGTGTGTCATCTTTAATGTATGTCTCTTCTTTTTTAAATTTCACTTTGTATAAAGGAGGTTGAGCGATATAGATGTGCCCTCGTTTTACTATATCGGGCATTTGTCGGAAAAAAAACGTTAACAATAATGTCCTTATATGTGATCCATCCACATCGGCATCGGTCATAATTATCACTCTGTGATATTTAAGTTTGTCAGGATCATAGTAATCGCTTTTTGATACACCTATGCCTAATGTTTGAATTAGGGTTGTTATTTCTTGAGAAGATAAAAGCTTATCAAGGCGCGCTTTCTCAACATTTAATATCTTTCCTTTCAATGGCAGTATTGCTTGATATTTTCTATCCCTAGCTTGTTTAGCTGATCCACCGGCGGAATCGCCCTCAACTAGGAATATCTCCGATTTTTCTGGGTCCCTTTCTTGACAGTCAGCGAGTTTTGCTGAAAGACCGATAGAATCTAAAACACCTTTGCGACGGGTTATTTCTTTTGCTTTTCGTGCTGCTTCTCTTGCCCTTGCTGCATCGATAATTTTAGAAATTATTTGTTTTGCTTCTTTAGGATTTTCACTTAGATAATCCTCAAAGAATTTGCTTATTACGTCCTCGACAGGTTGGCGTACTTCGCTTGACACAAGTTTATCTTTTGTTTGCGATGAAAATTTTGGTTCGGCGAACTTTACAGAAAGTATACAAGTCAGGCCTTCTCTAAGATCATCGCCTGTAATGTTTATCTTCGTTTTTTTTCCCAAATCATTCATTTCAAGGTATTTATTTATGCAACGTGTCATGCCTGATCTTAAACCTGTTAAATGAGTACCACCATCTCGTTGAGGAATATTGTTTGTAAAACAGATTACATTCTCATAATAGCTATTGTTCCATTGCAATGCTATTTCTACGTTGATGTTATTTGCTTCTTTGTGAATTTGAAAGATTTTTGAATGAATCGGTTGTTTGCTTTGATTAAGAAATGCCACATATCCGACAAGGCCTCCTGAATTTGCAAAATTTTCTTGTTTTTCGGAATTCTCGTCTGACAAGGTAATATTCACACCATTATTCAGGAAGCTTAATTCTCTTATTCGTTTGACTAATACGCTGTACTTAAATTCTATGGAATTGAAAATTTCCTCAGATGGTTTAAAATGGATTTCCGTTCCTGTATCATCACACCGATCAATCTCGGTTAAAGGTTTGACACACAGACCTTCTTTAAATTCGAGAATATATTTTTTCCCTCCTCGCTTAATTTGCAATTTTAACCATTTAGAAAGAGCATTTACTACTGACACTCCAACTCCATGTAAACCGCCAGAAACCTTATATGAATCTTGATCGAATTTCCCCCCGGCGTGCAATTCAGTCATTACGATTTCGGCTGCAGAACGGTTTTCTTCATCCTCTAGATGTATGTCTACAGGGATTCCCCTTCCGTTGTCAGAGATAATTACAGAGTTATCGGATTTTAAATGTACAGAAATCTCTGTACAATGGCCAGCCAGGGATTCATCAATAGAATTATCTAAAACCTCGAAAATCATATGATGTAAACCTGAACCGTCTTGTGTGTCCCCGATGTACATCCCCGGACGCTTCTTTACGGCATCTAATCCCTTGAGTATCTTGATTGATGATGAAGTATAAGATTCCATTTAAAGTCTCATCGGCATAACTATGTATTTAAATTCTTTATCTTCAAGATTTGTAATTACCGCACTAGACTGCGAATCGTTAAAGGAAAATCCTACTTTATCCGCATTTATATTATTTAATACTTCAACTAAATACGTTACATTGAACCCTATATCTAATTCTCCGCTCCCTTCCTCAGTAATAATCTTTTCTATAGCCTCTTCTTGATCAGAATTTGTTGATTGTAAAACTGCTGTTTCCCCGTCAAGGGTAATTCGTATTCCTCTATATTTATCCGATGTTAGTATTGAAACCCTGGTTAGTTTTTCAAGAAAATCTTTCTTATTAAACATAACTTTATATTTACTATCATTCGGAATTACTTTTTGATAATCCGGATAATTGCCTTCTATAAGCTTAGAAATGAGCCTCTTTCCAGGCAAGCAGAGCTGGATGTAATTTGAGTGAATACTAATTTCGACATTTTTATCTTTAATATCTTTAGTGGTACTAAGAACTTTTTGTAACTCAATCACCGCTTTTCTGGGTACGATACAAGACATGGATTCGGTAGAGTTATCCAGAGACGGAATTGTTATTTTATTGAAACATAGTCTATGCCCGTCTGTTGTTACAGCGATTAGTTCTTTACCGTTTACTTGCAAAAATAAGCCATTTAGATAGTACCTTACATCCTGAATTGCCATTGAAAAGGATACTGAATCTAACAATGTTTTCATCTCGTCACTTTGTAGAGAAAAACTTAAATTAGTTTTATTACCAATATCAAGTAAAGGGAAGTCTTTCGCAGGCAATGTTTGTAAAGAGAATTTAGACTGCTCTTGTTGTATTACTAATTTATCTTTGATTAAGGATAAAACGATAGTTTTATGATCAGATAAGGATTTACTGATTTCAAAAAGTTTTCTCGCGGAAACAGTTAACTCAAGATCTTCTAGTTCGAGATTGTCTTTTATGAGCGTCGAAGTTATTTGGACTTCTATATCAGAAGTTGTAAATGAAACAATATTTTTACGAAATGTTATAAGTACATTTAATAAAATTGGTAGAGCATTCCTCCGCTCTACTACGCTAAGAATAGGTTGAAGTGCTATGGATAGTTCACTTTTACTGAATTTAATAATGTCCATATATATATTAGTAGTAATAATAAGAAAAGTTTTTTGGTGTTGTTATCATAAATGACTGTTTCTATTAAAAAAAAAAGAGTTAGTTATTAAGGCCAATGCCTTTTGATTGTTAATAAAATTAATAATTAGGAATTTGTTTGCGGTTATACCCATTTTATCCCTTCTTTGTTCAATTTCTCAATTGTTGTTCAAGAATATGCAAATTATGATTCAATGTTGCATTTGATTGTCTGGAATTTTGGATTTTCTTAACTGCGTGTAAAACGGTAGTATGATCTCTACCGCCAAACGCATATCCAATTTCGGGGAGACTTTTTTGAGTTAATTCTTTACTCAAGTACATAGCAATTTGTCTTGGGATAGCTATAGAAGCTGGCCTACGTTTACTGTACATATCAGCGAGTTTTAATTTAAAAAATTCAGCAACTGTTTTCTGTATCATTTCTATGGTAATCGCTGTTTTTTGCAAAGAGAGAAGGTCTTTCAATGCATCGCGAACAACTTCTAGTGTCGGGGTTTTTGTATGAAAAGAACAATAAGCCTCTATTTTTTGTAGAGCACCCTCAAGTTCTCGTACATTTGATCTTAAATGTTTTGCGATGAAGAAAGCTGCATCTTCTGGCAAAGGAAGATGTTCTTTCTCTGCTTTCTTTAACAATATAGCAACTCGCATTTCTAGCTCAGGTGGTTCTATGGCAACTGTCAATCCTGATCCGAAACGTGAAATTAGGCGATTATCTATACCGCCTATTTCAGTGGGGTAAGTATCGCAAGTTATAATTATTTGTTTCTTTGCAGCAATAAGTGCTTCGAAAGCGTAGAAGAATTCTTCCTGAGTACGAGACTTTCCGGCGAAAAACTGAATATCATCGATTAGCAGAATATCGAGGCTATGGTAACGTTTTTTAAATTCTTCAAACGACTTAGTCTGGTAAGCTCTTACGACATCGCTAACGTAGGATTCAGCGTGAATGTATTTCACACCAGCAGTCGGTTTTTTGTCTAAAATCGTGTTACCCACAGCATGTATGAGGTGGGTTTTGCCTAAACCGACACCACCGTACAAAAAGAACGGGTTATAACCGTGTCCAGGGTTATCGCAGATTTGCTGCGCAGCTGCTCTTGCTAGCTGATTTGCTTTACCAAGAACAAAATTATCAAATGTCCAATCAGGGTTAAGGTGAGGGTTTTGAATCCTAGTCTTTGGTTCGGTGTTGTGATTTTTATTGTCAGATGCCTTATCCACATCTTTGATCGGGAATTGTCTTGTGTTTTCCTTAGAGGTTGGCGCTATCGGATGAGATTTAATCTCAATAGTCAATAAAACAGTTTTTGAATAAGTCGTTGAAATCCAGTTTTTAAGGATCGGTGATAGGTGGTTTAAGGCCCATTGTTGTTTATACTTATTAGGAGCTAACAGAGTGATCTTAATAGAAGTTTTTGAGATTTGTAAGTCTTTTATAGATATTGGGTCAATCCAGGTTTTAAGTTGCTGGATTGTATAATTTTTTTTAATACCGAGAAGACACTTACCCCAAAAATTTTTTTGTTCGATCTGATCCATTTGATAATTTGATTATTATAATTAGTATATAATTTAATCTTAAAGAAATTTGGAATAGGATAGTACAGGGTACCATGAAAAGAACCTATCAACCTTCGGTTACCAAAAGAAAGCGAACCCATGGATTCCTGGTCAGAATGAGAACGAAAGGTGGCCGTGCAGTTATTAGGGCTCGAAGGGCTAAAGGGCGGAAAAGGTTGTCCGTTTAAGCTTAGGAACGAAAATTGAGAGAGGTTAAGGCTATTGTTTCTGAGGACGTTTTTGCAAAATTAAAACGCTCAAAAAAAAAAGTAAAAATTTTACTTTATTTTTTAATGCCCGAGATTTTCAAAGTGAAAAAGGTGACGTCGTCGATAGGCATGAAAATACGCCTATAAATATCGGCTTTATTTTACCAAAAAAGATAGTGAAAAAAAGTACAACTAGAAACCTAATTAAGAGGTGGGGACGAGAGCTTGCTAGAAGAAATTTCAAATACACCCACATATTGTTATCTATTAGGACACTACCCAGGTATACTTTTAGATGTGCGAAAAAAAGTTTATATCTTGAATTGAAGCATTTGGTTAATGATTAATAATGCATAAATGTTTGTGATACTGAAAAACTTTCTAATCAATCTTTTTCGCATAACTATAAAATGCTACAAACTTAGCATATCCTCCCTTTATGGTCCTAGGTGCAGATTTTTACCTACATGTTCTGATTATGCAGAGGAAGCCGTAAAGGTTCATGGGCCCATCCGAGGTCTTGCGTTAATAATATCCAGATTAATTAGGTGTAATGTTTTAGCAAAGCAAAGAGTAGACCCGGTGCCTAGAAAGAGAAATCGTGAAGTTTAGAACCACTATCCTGCTGATTATATTTTCCTTCACTTTATTATTATTGTGGGATGAATGGATAAGTTTCAACACAAAACCATTAGTTTTGTCAGAAAGTAGTACTACTAACCCTAACCAAACCGACTCCCCAAGTCTTAAAGAAAACGATTATTCTTCTGATCTGCCTTCAGTAAATAAGTTAGAGGCAAAAAAGATAGCTCCATTTGAAAAAGATGAGGGAGAAGAAAAAGGTAAAGAAACTACAGAAATATTGGTATTAGAAAATTCAAAATTGAAGATCTTCTTAAATACTTTTGGTGGGACTTTAGAGTTTGCTGAATTAAAAGATCAGGTGTCAGAGGAATACCCGGACGGGAAAGTAATCTTATTTGAAAAAAACAATCGATCGGTGTATCTGGCTGAATCGGGGCTTATTTCTCTAGGAAGTAAGAAAGAAAAATTCCCTGATCATTTAACGACATTTGAAATCAAAATGAAAAGTTCTGACAGCGTTAGCTTGATTGCAAATAGAAATGGAGTTGCGTTAACAAAAACATTTCGGATAATACCAGATAGTTACGTCATAGAGGTTACTCACGACTTGGTCAATATGGCAACCGAAGAAGTAAAGACAGGTTTGTATTTGCAGCTTTCCAGAGACTCTGAACCGCCTCTGGGAGGAAGTAGTTTCTACAACACTTATACTGGACCGGTCATATACACAGAAAATGGAAAATTTGAAAAGGTTTCCTTTTCAGACATTGAAGAATCAAAACAAGAACATGTGCAAATATCTGACAATGGTTGGTTTGGAATAATTCAGCATTACTATGTCGGGGCGTGGTTATTCAAAAATAAACTGGAACGCGAATTTTACACAAGGAAGCTTAAAAATAACAAATACTCTGTTGGAGCTATACAATTATCAAACGCACTTCAGCCAGGTCAGACGCAGACATTCTCAAATCTACTCTACGTAGGACCGCAATACCAGGAAGATTTGAAAAAACTAGAGCGGGGACTTGATTTAGTGGTTGATTATGGAATGTTAACTATAATCGCAAAACCTATTTTCTGGTTGCTCGACAAACTACACAAGTTTGTTGGCAATTGGGGTTGGGCTATCGTAAGCCTAACAATAATCATCAAACTTCTTTTCTTCCCTCTAACAGCGGCAAGTTATAAGTCGATGGCTAAGATGAAAGCAGTAACTCCAAAAATTATGAAAATAAGGGAGCAGTTTAAAGAAAACAAGATGCAGCTTAATAACGCTATGATGGATTTATACAAAAAGGAGAAGATTAATCCTTTAGGAGGTTGTTTACCGATTCTCATACAAATTCCAGTATTTATTGCTTTGTACTGGGTTTTACTTGCTAGTGCTGAGATTAGGAATGCACCGTGGATTTTTTGGATAACTGACTTATCGAAACCAGACCCTTACTTTATTTTACCCATAGTTATGGCTGTGACAATGTTCATTCAAATGCGTCTCAATCCAGCGCCACCTGATCCCTTACAAGCGAAGATCATGATGGCTATGCCAATCGTTTTCTCAATTTTCTTCTTTTTTTTCCCATCCGGTCTCGTTTTGTATTGGCTGGTGAACAACTTAGTATCTATTGCGCAGCAGTGGTCGATAATGCGCAAATTAAATGTCCGCGCTGGATAATGACACGATTGTTGCGTTGTCTTCAGCGCCAATTGCGAGCGCATTAGCAATATTTAGGGTTTCTGGTCCATCAACTAAGCGTATATTGAAGCACATAGTTGGATTTGTACCCAAGGATAGAGTTTCTACACTTGCAAACTTCAAAAGTTCTAACAATAGGGTTTTTGATAAAGGTCTTGTTGTTTTTTTTCAGGCGCCTAAATCTTTCACTGGTGAGGATTCGTGTGAATTCCAAATTCATGGAGGTTTAGGTGTGATAAAAATTTTAATGGATACCTGTATCTCACAATCATTTCCAGGTAAGATCGTGCGGTATGCTGAACCAGGGGAGTTTTCAAAAAGGGCATATATAAATGGAAAGATTTGTTTACATGAGGCTGAAGCTATATCCGATTTAGTCAATGCTGAATCTGAGGAAAAGGTCAATGCAATTAACCGAATTATTAATGAAGGATTTGGGAAAGATATCATTTCTCTCGCAAATTTTATAATTAAATTAAGAGCCGAGTTAGAAGCCCATTTGGATTTTTCAGCTGATGAAACAGGGTCCTTCGATATGAAAAATTTTGTTAAAGCTATTGAAAAGAAACAAATTTGGCTAAAGCGTACTATTGCATCTGCGCAAAAAGGAAAATCTTTGTCGCATAAGTTATCAATAACCATCATAGGTAACGCAAATGCTGGCAAGTCTACATTGTTGAATAGATTATCTGACAGAAATGTTTCAATCGTTCACAAAGATGCTGGAACCACGAGAGACATAATTTTATCAGCTATCAACATGGGAAACCTACAAGTTGACTTTTTTGACACAGCTGGAATAAGAGAGACTACTAACGAGATTGAGGCAGAGGGGATAAATAGAGCCCTCTCACAAGCAAAAAATTCGGACCTGGTTTTGTTCTGTGTTGACATTAACAATTTCAATGAACACAATTTACTCGAAGCAAAAGGACTGGTTAATTCAGTAAAAATTCCAGAAGATAAGGTATTGTTCGTTTTTACAAAATTGGATTTGAGTTGTGATAACAAAATTTTGAAAAATAATGCACATTTCATAGAAAACAAAGTCGCTGTTTCTGCTAAAACAGGGGAAGGTATTTTAAATTTGCGCAAAGTATTACTTGAGCATTTCCAGCTAAAGGATAGCAAAGAAAATGATACAGAAATAATTTTTCTTAGAAAAAGAAGTATCCATAATTTGATAGAGTGTGAACTACGGTTGCAAACTTGTGTTGAAAACGCTAAATCTTTTTCTTTGGATCTAGCTGCGGAAGATCTCAGGCTCGCACAAACTCTTCTACTGGAAATAACAGGTAAGATATCAAATGAAGTAGTGTTAGAAGAGATTTTTTCACGATTTTGTATCGGTAAATAATGCCTGATTAAGTCTTCTCGAAAATTCCTTTTCTTTTGTTTTTTTCAACGTCATCTGACCTGAAAATGTGCCCGTTCATTGAAATCCAAATACCTGGATCCAGGGTTTGGGTAGCGATAAAAGCGCCTCCAAAATTAAACATAGCATCCGACTCTTTTATTGAGAAAGGTAGCATGGCACCTGTTATAACAATCACCTTGTCTTGGGATGCGTGTTTTTTAATTGTTTGAGCTGTTTGTATCATAGTATCCGTACCGTGAATTACAACTATATTCTTGGTTGGTTCTGTTTTAATTCTGTGTGCGACCATCAATCTATCTTCATTGTCCATATCTAAACTGTCTTTAAAAAACAATTCTTCAAAATCCACTTTTGCTGTTATTCGTGAACGTTTTATTATCTTTGGTACGCAGGAATCTTTGAAGCCCAACTCCCCTGATATCGGGTTGTAAACCTTTTCAAAAGTCCCGCCGCAAGTAAAAACTTTTATGTTCATAAATCATCTCCTATTGGATAAAATCTTTTTTGTCATTGACAGGGCAACTAACATTGGTTCAAGTGACGCGAGATTTTTTCCCGCAATATCGAAAGCCGTTCCATGGTCAACGCTTGTTCTTAAAAATGGCAGCCCAATTGTTGTGTTTATACCTGCGTCTAGCCCGTTTAATTTAAAAGGAATTAGTCCTTGGTCGTGATAAAGAGCAACTATAATTTTATCCGGCTCAATAGAGTCATTATTTTTGTTTTTAAAGAATACTGTATCAGCTGGATATGGCCCAGATATTCTTATTCCACATTCTGTCGCTTTCAAAACAACCGGTTTAAGTATCTCTATTTCTTCATATCCTAAAATCCCACTTTCACCAGCATGTGGGTTCAATGCGGCTAAGATGATTTGTGCTTTTTTGCCAAAGTTTTTTGAATACCAACGGTCAGTTATTTGAACAGTTTCAATTAAATTAGACTCATTTAGATTCAAAATAGCGTCTTTTAGCGAAATATGCACCGAATTCAAAACTATCATTAAGTTTTGGCTGTACAGCAACATGCGGACTTTTGGAGGATTTTTTGGGTTTGCGAGATTGGCTAATAGTTCAGTATGTCCTGGCCAGTTTTGCCCTGCTAAGTGCCATGAAAACTTCGATATAGGGCCTGTAATAATTGCAGAAAGCTTCGCATCAATACAATCATCTACGGCTCTTCTTAAAATTGTCAAAGAAATATGGCCGCCCTCAGCGCTGGGTTTACCGGATACTAAATTAGGTGTATCGAAATCTCCAATTACATTAACTAGTCTCGAGTCGTTGAGATTAACGGTAGGAGCAAATTTTTTTAGGCATTCAAAATTTGCGTAAATTAAGACGTTCTTTTGATCTGTAAGCAAGAGTTTTGAAACTAATTCCGGACCTATCCCAGCCGGGTCCCCCATGGTAATGCCTATTGGTTTATACATAATAAGATATATTTTTTAAAAATTGAAATATTACTCGAGTTTTGTGGTCTACTTACACTCTATTTAACATTACTAAATTTGTAACTAACAATGCAAAAATTTAATACAAAATCCATTTTGAGCAAGTTTGATTTTTATGAATATGAAAGCGTTAATTCTGAATGTGACAATCTAGATGTTTTTAATCCTTATGACAATAGTTTAATCACGACCTTACCCTCTGACTCCGTCTCTTCAGCATTGGAAAAAATTAATCGCATGGACCATTATCGGAGAAAAGAAAGAGATTTGTGGATAATCAACAATGGTCACCTTTTAGAAAAGTGGCATTCAAAAATTTTAGAGAAGAAAAACGATCTCGCGGATCTGATGGTGCTAGAGCAGGGTAAACCACTGGCAGAAGCTATTTCCGAAGTCGAATATGGGGCTGCCTTTGTAAAATGGTACTCAGAAGAAGGAAAACGTATCAAAGGCGATTTACTTGAAAGTCCGTATTCTGATAGAGAATTTTTCGTGAAACGTCAACCGATTGGTCTTGTCGCAACTATTACTCCATGGAATTTCCCATTAGCTATGTTTGCGCGAAAAGCTAGCGCGGCTTTAGCTGCCGGGTGCAGTGTCATAACAAAACCTGCCGAAGATACTCCATTAACCACCTTAGCAATGATTTCTTTGGCTCGCGAGATTGGATTTATTCGTGAAATATTGGACGCAGTTGTTGTTCCAAGAAGCAAGGTCCCTGAGATAGGACAACTATTATGTGGAAATCAAAAAATTAGCAAGATATCTTTTACAGGCTCAACAGCAGTAGGAAAGCAGTTAGTAT
Source organism: Betaproteobacteria bacterium (assembly GCA_028139135.1). GTDB lineage: Bacteria > Pseudomonadota > Gammaproteobacteria > Burkholderiales > Burkholderiaceae_A > UBA7377. The sequence goes on along the minus strand of JAOINB010000008.1, from coordinate 15,073 downwards.
TGCAAGGAGCTGGGACTTTGCAAAAATTTTCTCTTGAATTGGGAGGCAACGCACCTTTCATAGTAAGGGAAGACGCTGACGTAGAGTTAGCTAGTGATGAACTCATCCTAAGTAAATTTCGGAATGCGGGCCAAACCTGTGTATGCGCTAATAGGATATTTGTTAACACTGCGATTTTCGACAATTTTGTATCTATTTTTCTCAGCAAAGTCAAGGCCATTAAAACTGGTTGTGGATTTGAGGCTGGTGTTCAGATTGGACCACTTATAAACCACGAAGCGGCGACTCGTTACGAAAAATTTATCTCAGATTTAAGGCACAGTGGAGCTAAGTTTCTACATCATAAAGAAAGAGGCAATGAAAGCTTGATTTTTGAGCCAACAGTGGTTGTCTCAGCTAAAACCGACGTAAAAGCCTTTAATGAGGAGATATTTGGACCTTTAGCCGTAATTTATAAATTCGAAACTGATTCGGAGGCTATTAAACAATCCAACGCGACAAACTATGGTCTCGCATCGTATTTATTTACAGAGTCCAGACAGGCGATAAAAAATTACACTAACTCACTTGATTTTGGTATCGTATGTGTTAACGCAGGAACGTTCTCAAACTCCGTTGCGCCATTTGGCGGGTTTAAAGAGTCAGGAATAGGGAGAGAGGGCGGCAGATATGGTCTAGAAGAATTTTTAGAGACTAAATTCGTTTCAATAAAATAATGTTTCACGTGAAACTTTTCTAAAGAATGGTTGAGTATAAAAGTTATGATGTAATTGTTGTTGGAGGTGGACACGCTGGCACTGAAGCTGCTCTCGCATCTGCTAGATTAAACCAGCTAACCCTTTTGATTACCCAAAATATTGATACAATAGGCCAAATGTCTTGTAACCCTTCCATTGGAGGGGTAGGTAAGGGCCATTTGGTAAAAGAAATAGATGCTTTGGGTGGAGCAATGGGTAGAGCTGCAGATTTTGCGGGAATCCATTTTAAGCTTCTTAATGCTTCAAAAGGTCCGGCAGTTTCTGCCACTAGGGTCCAGTGTGACAGATCTTTATATAAAAAATCTATCAGAAAAAGTATAGAAAACCAAAAGTATTTAGATTTATATAGCGACAGTGTAGCCGATCTGATAATTGAGGAAGGGGCTGTAAGGGGGGTAATTTCAAACGGCGGGGTTAGTTTCAAGAGTAACTCTGTAGTTATTACTGTGGGAACTTTTTTAAATGGAAGAATTTTCGTGGGTTCACAATCAGTCGAAGGAGGAAGGGCAGGTGAGTCACCTTCCACAAAATTAGCGCAAAAACTTGACTCTTATGGTTTTGAGCGTTCTCGATTGAAAACAGGTACACCGCCTCGGCTTGACGGAAGAACTATTGATTTTTCAGCCTTAATTGAGCAACCAGGCGAAAGCCCCTCTGATCGTAAATTTTCAATTTGGGGGAAAAGAGGAAGCAGAAAACCCAATAAACAATTGTCTTGTTGGATCTCACACACTAACCTGGAAACGCACAGGATAATTAAGAATTCTATTCATTTGTCACCGATGTACAATGGCTCGATAAAATCATCTGGACCCCGTTATTGCCCCTCCATAGAAGACAAAGTCGTCAGATTTGAAGAAAGAAACTCTCACCAAATATTTTTGGAGCCAGAGGGTTTGAATACATACGAGTTTTATCCTAACGGTATTTCAACTAGTTTACCGTTTAATTGTCAAGTTGATATGGTTCATTCAATCAAAGGATTGGAACAAGCCCATATTATTCGTGCTGGTTACGCTATAGAATATGATTACTATGACCCGAGATGCTTGTTCCCAACATTAGAAACAAAATTAATTAGAGGCCTATTCTTTGCGGGACAAATAAATGGAACAACAGGATATGAAGAAGCGGCAGCACAGGGTGTAGTGGCAGGTTTAAACGCGGCTAAATTAGCAAAGTCTGAAGAACTTTTTACAGCTGATCGCTCCCTAACTTATATAGGTGTATTGATTGACGATTTGGTTACTCAAGGTGTAACTGAGCCTTACAGAATGTTCACTAGTAGAGCTGAAAATAGATTATCTTTGCGAGAGGATAATGCAGATCTACGTTTATTCGAATTAGCTTTTGGTTTAGGTTTGATAAAAAAAAGTCAATTTAAAGATATTAAAAATAAGTCATTAAAAGTGGAGGTACTGCGAAAAAAACTTGACGGTATTTTATTAAAACCAGATCAAGCATTGTCCGTATCTTTTAACCGCACCTTTGATAGTGGGATAACCAAAGTTACTTCCGCATTAGCTTTATTAAAACGACCGAATATAAAAATAAAACCGTTACTAAAATTTCTAAATGAGTTCAATTACTTAGATGAGTTGAAAGGCTTTGACGATGGAGTCAGTCAGCAAGTGGAAATCCAGGAAAAATATTCAGGTTACATAACAAAACAGCAGCGAGAATCTTTGAAGCTCAACGATCTAGCAGACTTACCGATTCCGAGGGATTTTGACTATCGATTAGTCCCTGGTTTATCTAACGAAGCACTTGAGAAGTTTAATCAAATCAAACCAACGACTGTGTCCCACGCGACAAGAATACCCGGGATGACCCCTTCTGCAGTATCTTTGGTAGTTTTACATTTGAGAAAATTAGAAAGATCGAAAGCGGCATAATATATTGTCACTTCGCAACTACATTGAGGAACAACTCAAAAGGCTAGGAATTGAAGAAAATTCAGAGACATTAGAGCAATTATGTAATTACATTAGGGAGTTGGTCAAATGGGGTAGAGTGCATAATCTCTCTGGTTCACATGCACCTGAAGAATTAGTTAGCCGTTTAGTATTAGATAGCGCATTGGTATTGTTTCATATAGATTTCGTATGCAAGTTTTCCAGGCTTAACGAGCCCTTAATAATCGACGTTGGTTCTGGTAACGGCTCGCCTGGGATAGTTTGGGCTATTTGTAAGAAAAATATTAGTTTGAAATTGGTTGAGAAAAGTAAGAAAAAATTTGCCTTTTTGAATAGTTTGATAGGAACCCTGGAGCTGTCTAGCCGAGTAAAAGTTCATAACCAGAGGATTGAAGAAAGTTTTCCATTTACTGGGTTAAATATTATTACTTGCAAGGCCTTTATGGATATTGAAAACTTTTTAAATATCACGCATCGATTTGCCAAAACGCATACTTATTGGGTTCTGATGACAACGCGCAAACTATCTCAAGGGTTATCTGACCAGTTTCTTGAAAAAAAAGGCATAATAAGATTGTCGGATATAAGCAGTAGAGTGAAAATTTTAGATAGAAACTATGAGAGGAATTTTCTTAATAAAAAAGTGCTTCTCTTAAAAAAAGCATTTGAGAATTAATTTTGTAGCTTGTTTTACATGACAAACATACTTTCAGTCGCGAATCAAAAAGGAGGGGTGGGCAAAACCACTACTGCTGTAAACACTTCTGCCGTCCTTTCTGGGTCCGGAAGAAAAGTGTTATTGGTTGATTTAGATCCTCAGGCCAATGCAACCATGGGAAGTGGCATTAATAAACAAAAACTAGAAAATTCAATTTATGAGTTGCTGATTGGTACTGAAGAGATTAATTCGGTTTTAAAGAAAACAAGATTTGGCTATGATCTCCTTCCTTCAAATAGAGATTTAATAGGAGCTGAACTTGATTTAGTGGATGCCAATGATAGGGAGTATCGTTTGTCAGATCAAATCAGTAAGCTTGCGTACCAGTATGATTATATAATTATCGACTGTCCCCCTTCATTGTCTCTTTTGACTCTTAATGGCTTATGTGCATCTAGTGGGATTCTAATTCCTATGCAATGCGAGTATTTTGCGTTGGAAGGGTTATCTGATCTTGTCAACTCTGTAAAATTAGTTCATTCCAACCTGAACTCTAATCTTTCCTCAATAGGGCTTTTGAGGGTAATGTTTGATCCCAGAGTAACTCTTTCTCAGGATGTTAGCGCACAGCTTTTGGAGCACTTTGGTAGCAAGGTGTTCAGTACTATAATTCCAAAAAATGTGCGGCTCGCGGAAGCTCCTAGCCATGGACTCCCTATTACTCATTACGATAAAAGCTCTAGAGGTAACCTGGCATATCAGGAGTTTGGCAAGGAGTTATTGAACCGATTCTCGACCTGATTAAATTATGAGGCAAATATTATGAAAAAAAGAGGATTGGGCAGAGGCTTAACTGAATTACTGGGCGACAGCCCCGCTGTTACAACCTCTCCTGTAAAGAGTTCTTTAAATTTGAGCGATATTTCCGTAGGACCCTATCAGCCAAGGAAGTCCATGGATGATGACGCTTTAAGGGAATTGGCGGATTCTATAGAGGTGCAAGGGCTCATACAACCTATAGTGGTGAGAGAGGTCAACATTAATACTGAGGTTAAATATGAAATAATTGCTGGAGAACGAAGATGGAGAGCCTCTAAGATGGCTGGCCTGAAAACCGTCCCAGTTGTTATTAAAAACGTAGATAATCAGACAGCTATGGCTATGGCATTAATTGAAAATCTCCAAAGGGAAAATTTAAACTCTTACGAAGAAGCTGAAGGACTTGCCAGGCTTATAAGAGAACATCGTTTGACCCATAGCGATGCGGCTAAATTATTGGGCAAGTCAAGGGCGGCGGTTTCAAATTTATTACGGCTTCTCACAGCCCCTAATGTAATCCAAAGTTTATTAAAAAAAGGTGAGCTGGAACAGGGTCATGTTAGGGCAATGCTTGGATTACCAGTACACCAACAACTAAAATTGTCTTCGCACATTAAGGAAAAAGGACACTCTGTACGCTGGGTAGAGAAAATGGTTAAAGAAATTTTGAAGGAGAAGAATCCCCCCACAAATAATCCAGTCGAAGCAGATATTCAAAATCAATCTGCTGCATTTCTAGAAAATAAACTATCTAATTTCTTAAATCTCGAAACGAAGATTCTGAGTAGGGATCAAAACAAGGGGGAAATTCGAATAAGGTTTAACTCCACCGACGAACTAGAAAGCTTTTTAAAAAGATTTGGGATTTCACATTATTAGGGGGAAAAATAGCTAACGCTTACACAAAAATTCTATTAACACTGAATTTGTTGATATGTCTGATGGTAGGTATTTTTGCCTCATCTGCACAATTTTTTAGTCTTTTGCTTGGGCAAATTTGTTACTCAGCGGGATTACTATTTTATAATACAAATTTTTTAATACTTTCTAAGGCGTCTCTAGGCGCAGTTACCTTCTTGTTTTTTATTTTACTTGCGGCTGCCATTAAAGTTGCCTTAATTTTGGCGCTCACATATCTTATTCACTTACGGTTTGTTGAAATGAGCTGGCTGTACTTCATTTTAGGTTTGATTTTAGCAGTTAAAACAATTTTTTTTATCTTCGTTCCGAATTATAAAAAGTCTTGAAATTAGTCCCAATTTAGCTTGTCAATTGAATACTTATAGAACATAATAAGAGGTTATCTTCTAAACAAAAAAACATGGCGTCTGGGAATCAAACTTCTTCCGAATATGTAAATCATCACTTGCTTCATTTAAGCAACGCCGGTGATATGCCTGTTGGGTTATTTGCTCCCTCTATTATGAACTTTGACACATTATTTTGGAGTCTTGCCATGGGGCTTCTAACAATTTTCCTTTTTTGGTTAGCAGCCCGAAGAGCCACCTCAGGGGTTCCGGGTCGGTTTCAGTGTGCTATAGAGATGTTAGTTGAAATGGTGGAAGATCAATCGAAAAATATAGTTCATGGAGATAGGACCTTTGTTGCACCGCTCGCTCTTACAGTGTTTGTTTGGGTTTTCTTCATGAACGCATTAGATTTGTTGCCAGTTGATTTACCGCATTTCGTATTTGGTGCCCTAGGTTTGGGTGATTTAATTCATTATCATCGCATCGTGCCTACTGCTGATTTAAACGGGACAATGGGTCTTGCTTTGGGTGTATTTGCTTTAATGATGTTCTACAGTGTAAAAATAAAGGGTCTTTTAGGCTTTTGCAAAGAATTACTTTGCGCGCCTTTTGGCTCGCATCCAGCATTATGGGTTTTCAACCTCGGATTGAATATAATAGAATTCGTTGCTAAGACTTTTTCTATAGGGATGAGGTTGTTTGGCAATATGTACGCTGGAGAATTAATCTTCGTCCTCATAGCGTTGCTCGGAGGTAGTGCTACCATTTTAGGTTTTGTTGGCCATGTGTTTGCCGGTACAGTTTGGGCAATTTTTCATATCTTGATTATTACGCTTCAAGCGTTTATTTTTATGATGCTAACATTAGTTTATATCGGGCAAGCGCATGAGTCTCACTGAAATTTTCTAACTTGTAATAGGAGTTGTTATGGAGTCTGTCGTAGGTTTTGTTGCTTTAGCAGCGGGTTTGATCATCGGGTTGGGTGCAGCTGGTGCCTGTATTGGGATCGGAATTATGGGAAGTAGGTTTCTAGAAGCTTCTGCTAGACAGCCCGAGCTAATGAACACTCTTCAAACAAAGATGTTTTTACTGGTTGGTCTAATTGATGCAGCCTTTATTATTGGTACAGGGATAGCTCTCTGGTACACCACAGCTAACCCCTTTGTCAGTTAACCAAAGGTTAAAGATATGAACCTAAATGCAACTTTATTTGCGCAGTTAGTAGTATTTTTTATTTTAGGTTGGTTTACGATGAGGTTTGTCTGGCCGCCAATAATACGAGCCATAGATGAGCGGACAAATAAAATTGCGAGTGGTCTCGAGTATGCAGACAAAACAAAAAATGAATACAAGAATGCGGAAAAAAAAATTCAGGATGATTTGAAGAAAGCTCACCAAGAGATTACGAGTAGACTTCAAGAATCTGAGAAAAAAGCGGCTGCGATAATCGAGCAGGCTAGGATGCAAGCCAGTAAAGAAGCAGCGTCAATACTTGAGGCGGCAAAGAAAGAGGCTGAAACCGAGATTCTAAAATTACGGAATGAACTTCGGAAAGATGTTTCTCTATTAGCCATTCATGGTGCAGAAGAAATTCTAAAAAAAGAAGTAGACCAGGCTAAGCATAACGACATTTTAAAGAGATTGGAAATTGAGTTGTAGTCATGAGTGACGGAACCACAATCGCCAGACCATATGCTGAGGCTCTATTTAAATTATCGCTTGACGAAGGTGAAAATTTCAACGATGAATTAAATTTTCTTGCAACAGCTCTTCGCGATAAAGATCTAAATTTGTACATTTCGAACCCGGCCGTGTCTAAAGACAAAGTCAAAGAATTCGTGGTATCTATATTGCCGGAAAATTTCAACCAGCGTTTAAAAAATTTTTTTGAGCTTTTAGTTGACAATTCCCGGATTATTTTTTTTGAGGAGATTTTTCAGCAATTCCATAGTTTAGAAAATGAGCATAATAAAATACTAGAAGCGAATATTCTTTCCGCTTTTGAATTGCTTGAAAATCAGAAAGCTTCATTAAAAGAACGATTGGAAATCAAATTTAATAAGAAGATTTTTTTATCTTGTATGGTGGACAAAACTCTAATCGGTGGCATAAAGATTACTATCGGAGATTACGTAGTCGATGGTTCAATCAAAAGAAATCTTGAAGTTTTAAAAAATTCTATTTTGGTTAATTAAAGTTTTATTTGTTAGGAGTGTAAATGCAACTCAATCCGTCAGAAATTAGCGATATTATCAAAGAGAAGATTAGCGGCGCAAACTTAGCAGCCCAGGCTACAAATCAAGGCACCGTTGTAACAGTCACCGATGGAATATGCAAGATACATGGTCTTTCGGATGTTATGCAGGGAGAAATGTTGGAGTTTCCTAACAACACCTTTGGGTTAGCTTTAAACCTGGAAAGAGACGCGGTAGGTGCTGTTATATTAGGTGACTATGAGCAGATAGCGGAAGGAGACGTCGTTAAGTGCACTGGGAAGATATTAGAGGTCCCAGTTGGAGCTGAGTTAATAGGTAGAGTAGTAAATGCGCTCGGCCAACCTATCGATGGTAAGGGAGATGTCAAAGCAAAAGAGACCGGGCCAATTGAAAGGATTGCTCCAGGCGTTATCGCGCGAAAATCAGTTTCCCAGCCGTTGCAAACTGGACTTAAGGCTATTGATTCTATGGTGCCAATTGGTAGGGGTCAGAGGGAGCTAATAATTGGTGATAGACAAACTGGAAAAACAGCCTTAGCAATTGATACGATAATTAATCAAAAGGGTGAGGATGTAATTTGTATATATGTCGCCATTGGACAAAAAGCCTCGTCAATAAAAAATGTTGTAAGAGCCCTAGAAGAAAATGGAGCAATGGAGTTCACAATTATAGTAGCGGCAGCAGCCTCTGAATCAGCTGCAATGCAATATTTATCTCCTTACTCAGGATGCGCCATGGGCGAATTTTTCAGAGATAGGGGTCAAGATGCATTAATCATATATGATGATTTATCAAAGCAGGCTGTAGCTTATCGCCAGGTTTCTCTCTTGCTAAGAAGGCCACCTGGTAGGGAAGCTTTCCCGGGAGACGTATTTTACTTGCATTCAAGATTACTAGAACGGGCAGCGCGCGTGAATGAGGATTATGTAGAAAAGTTTACTAGTGGCACTATTAAAGGGAAAACGGGATCACTGACGGCTCTCCCTATAATTGAAACACAAGCAGGTGATGTATCCGCCTTCGTCCCGACAAACGTAATATCAATAACTGATGGTCAAATTTTTCTCGAAACTAGTTTGTTTAACTCGGGGGTTCGTCCTGCTATCAACGCGGGAATATCCGTATCGAGAGTTGGAGGCGCAGCCCAAACTAAATTAATAAAGAGCCTTTCTGGTGGAATTAGGACGGATTTAGCACAATACAGAGAATTGGCAGCTTTTGCTCAATTTGCCTCTGATCTTGATGAAGCAACGAGGAAACAATTAGATAGAGGTGCTAGGGTGACTGAATTATTGAAGCAAAAGCAATATTCTCCTCTTCCAATAGCAAGAATGGGATTGTCACTTTTTGCAGTAAATAAGGGTTATTTTGATGATATAGACGTTGTAAATATTTTGAAAGTAGAAAAAGATTTGCATGATCATTTTTTAAATAATGACAAGTTAGCAAATTTACTTGCAACAATTCAAAAAAATCAAAAGCTTGATGACGCAACTGAATCTGCGTTAGAGGATGGCATTAAGGAATTTAAAAATTTGATAGGAAAATAAGTCTAGTATGGCTGTTGGTAAAGAAATTCGAACGAAAATCAAAAGCGTTGAAAACACAAAAAAGATAACAAAAGCGATGGAAATGGTCGCTGCATCTAAAATGCGTAAGGCTCAGGACCGAATGAGATCCTCTCGCCCATACAGTGAAAAAATCGTAGATTTAATTGGCCACTTTTCGCAATCAAATCCAGAGTACCGCCACCCATTTATGAATGATTTCCCTGATGCTCCGAACGTTGGAATCATAGTGATATCTACCGACAAAGGGTTGTGCGGTGGTCTCAATACAAACGTTTTCCGACACGTTTTAGCGAAAGTCCAGGAAGCTGAGTCAAAGGGTAAAAAAGTTAAAGCAGTTGCAATCGGAAACAAAGCTCTTAGTTTTTTGAGTAGAATAGACGTCGAGGTACTGTCTAGCTTTGTCCAAGTTGGTGATTGCCCTTCTCCTGAGAATGTCAATGCAGCGATCAAGGCGATTTTGGATCTTTACGAAAAAGGTCAGTTAGAACAGGTTTTTATCTTTTCAAACAAATTTGTAAATACCATGAAACAGGACCCTATTAGTGAGGTTCTCTTGCCATTGAATTCGAAGGATATCAATCCCATAAATAACTATACTTGGGATTATGTATACGAGCCGGAATCTTACGAATTAATTGATGGCCTCGTACTTCGCTATGTTGAGACGATAACGCACCAGGCTCTCGTAGAAAATATAGCATCAGAACAATCAGCCAGGATGGTAGCTATGAAGGCAGCTACAGATAATGCTGGAAATGTAATTGAAGAGCTTAAATTGGTTTACAACAAAACTAGGCAAGCGGCTATTACAAAAGAGCTTTCAGAAATTGTGGCGGGTGCAGCTGCCGTTTAATAACATCATTTATAGAGGTCAGTATGGTAGAAGGAAAAATTGTACAATGTATCGGAGCGGTTGTTGATGTCGAATTTCCTAGAGAAGGAATTCCAAAAGTTTACGACGCCCTGAAAATGGATAACTCTGACTTAACACTCGAGGTTCAACAACAGTTGGGTGATGGTATTGTTCGCACAATAGCATTAGGTTCATCTGATGGGCTGAAAAGAGGAATGGTAATAAAAAATACGGGCGCACCGATTACCGTCCCCGTCGGACAAGCAACACTCGGGCGGATTATGGATGTTTTAGGAAATCCAATTGATGAAGTTGGGCCTGTTAATTCAGAACAAAAAGCTGAAATTCATAAAGCTGCCCCCACATATGAGGAGCTATCGCCTTCCCAAGAATTATTAGAAACTGGAATAAAGGTTATCGATTTAATTTGCCCCTTTGCCAAAGGCGGAAAGGTTGGTTTGTTTGGAGGGGCAGGTGTTGGCAAGACGGTGAACATGATGGAACTTATCAATAACATTGCTAAAGCTCATTCGGGTCTTTCAGTTTTTGCCGGGGTTGGTGAAAGAACTCGTGAAGGAAATGATTTCTATCATGAGATGATCGAAGCTGGTGTAGTTAATCCCAAAAATTTTCCATCCTCAAAGGTCTCTATGGTCTACGGACAGATGAATGAACCACCAGGTAATAGACTAAGAGTAGCCCTAACAGGATTGACGATAGCAGAATCTTTCAGGGATGAAGGGCGAGATGTATTATTTTTCGTTGACAATATCTACCGTTATACATTAGCCGGAACTGAAGTTTCTGCATTGCTGGGGAGGATGCCATCTGCTGTTGGATATCAGCCCACATTAGCTGAAGAAATGGGTAAACTCCAGGAACGAATTACATCGACAAAAACAGGTTCCATTACTTCTATTCAGGCAGTTTACGTTCCTGCTGATGACTTGACTGACCCATCTCCTGCAACCACATTTGCACACCTCGACTCTACTGTAGTTCTATCCCGTGATATTGCAGCTCTAGGTATATATCCAGCTGTTGACCCTCTTGATTCCACTTCCAGGCAACTTGACCCAAATGTAGTCGGAGGAGATCATTACGAGGTTGCACGGTCTGTTCAAGGTACACTCCAGCGTTACAAGGAATTAAGAGATATCATTGCTATTCTTGGAATGGACGAATTAGCACCTGAGGATAAATTGGTGGTAGCGCGCGCCAGAAAAATGCAACGATTTTTGTCTCAGCCGTTCCATGTAGCTGAAGTATTTACGGGTTCTCCTGGAAAGTATGTTAGCTTGAAAGATACCATCAAAGGTTTCAGTATGATAAATTCCGGTGAACTTGACCATTTACCTGAACAGGCATTCTACATGGTCGGAACAATTGATGAGGCAATAGAGAAAGGTAAAAAAGTTCAGTGATGGAACAAGCTTCTAATTCAAAAAGCTTCCGATTAGAAATTGTCTCCGCAGAACGGAACTTATTTTCTGGAGAAGCTAGTTTCGTTGTAGTTCCGGGTGTTGATGGTGAGCTTGGAATTTATCCTAATCATACTCCTCTGCTTACGAAGATTAAACCAGGAACCCTGAAATTTCAAGCAACAAATGAACCCGAGGAAACCTTATTCTTTGTAGCTGGTGGCTTTTTAGAAATACAACCTACTGTAGTTACAGTGTTAGCCGACACTGTCGTTAGAGGTGAGGAAATCGACCAGGCTAGAGCAGAGGAAGCAAAAAGGAATGCAGAGGAGGTAATTACAAGGGCTCCGGAAGATAAAATAGCGCTTGCTACCGCGCAAGCTGAGCTTTCATACGCCATGGCCGAATTGAGAACGTTGCAGAAATACAAGGCTAGGAGTTAAACATAACCTCAAACAGTCTTTTTCTAGAAGCCCTGCAAGGACAGACTGTTGATAAAGTGCCAGTTTGGCTTATGCGGCAAGCTGGACGATATTTGCCAGAGTACAATAAAACTAGGTCTAAGGCGGGCTCCTTCATGTCTTTGTGCAAAAACCCTGAATTAGCCTGTGAGGTAACCTTACAACCTATAGAACGTTTCGGATTTGATGCCGCTATTTTATTCTCTGATATCTTAACGATACCAGATGCTATGGGTATGGAACTTGACTTTGTAGAAGGGTATGGACCGAAATTCAATAATCCTATTGGTGACAAGAATCATTTACTCCGTGTAATTCAAACAGAGATTGATACAAAACTAGATTACGTAGGGTCAGCTGTCAAACTAATTAGAGCAAACCTAAATAAAAAGACTCCTCTTATAGGTTTTGCAGGAAGTCCCTGGACACTAGCCTGTTATATTTTAGGGGGTGGTGGTTCGAAAGATGATTTTATCCAGGTAAGAAAATGGTTGTATACGCACCCAGATCTTTTAATACTGCTTTTAGAAAAGCTGACAGAAAACATTATTTGTTATCTCACTATGCAAATAAAACAAGGCGCAGATGCCATAATGTTATTCGATTCATGGGGAGGTCTACTCTCATATCTTAATTTCCCAATATATTCCCTTAACTATCTTGAAAAGATAATTACGCGACTAAATCAAAATTTTCCTACCATCCCAAAAATTGTTTTTGTTAAAGGAGGGGGTGTATGGCTTGAATCAATAGTTCAACTTAATTGCTCAGGAATTGGTATTGATTGGACAGTTGATTTAAAATCCGCGAAAAAAGTAGCTGGAAAAAATTGTGCGGTTCAGGGGAATCTTGACCCTGCAGTTTTACTAGGCGATGGGAGTTTTGTTAGAAGAGAGGTTAAAAAGTTACTCGATAGTCTTACTGAAGAAGAACGAAAAAATGGATATATCTTCAATTTAGGTCATGGTATTTCTCAACATACATCTCCTGAGAACGTTGCGATTCTTGTGGACACTATAAGAGAATACTAACTGATTTTATGATCGTGCAGGTTGCTATTGATCTACCAAACATAGAAACATTAGACTATTTTTACAACCCTGCAAATACAAACAATCCAGCAAAAATAGCAATTATCGGTCACTGGGTCATTGTAAAAGTAAAAAACAAAAAAAATCTAGGTCTCGTTGTCGGTCTAAAAAAATCTTCACCTGTTAAACAGGTTAAACCAATCGAATTTATCATCGATACATTACCTCCCGTAGATGAGAAATTTCTCGAATTTCTATCTTTTGCTGCAAAATACTACCATCGCCCCTTAGGAAAGGTTACCTTCAACTCCTTTCCTAAATTATTAAAATCAGTAACAAATATAGAAAGTAATTATATTAGAAAAAAAGATTATTTTTTGAAGCCAACTAAACTTGCTGGTAAGAAAAGTAAAAAAAAAATACAGACCAAAGTTGATTGGAAGTTAAATGAAGAGCAGTCCATATGCTACAGGTCTATCGTTTCTTCGACGAAACCCATTCTTCTCCACGGAGTCACAGGCTCAGGCAAAACAAGATTGTACTTTTCGGCAATTAAAAAAACATTAGAAGAATCTGCGACATCTCAGATATTGTATTTAGTCCCAGAAATAGGGCTAACATCCAACCTTACGATTTTATTGGAAAATTATTTTCCTTCGCATGACATAGAGATTTATACCAGTACGCAGACGCCCCTATCGAGAGCTAAAACCTGGTTGAACGTTTCTACCGGGAAAACAAATATTATATTAGGTACTAGGATGGCGATTTTTCTCCCTCTAACAAATCTCCAGTTGATAATAGTGGACGAAGAACATGATACATCATTCAAACAAAGCGAAGGTTTCAGATACTCAGCAAGAGACCTTGCAGTTTATCGAGCAACCAATTTAGGCATAAAAATAATTTTAGGGTCTGCCACTCCAAGCTTAGAGTCATGGGTGCAAACTAAACGGAAAAAATATACATATTTAAATTTAAAAAATCGAGCCTCTGGACAGTTAATGCCAAAGCTTATTATTTACCAAAAAAGTCCTTATTCTTATGAAAATGGAATATCGGAAGATACTTTGAAGATTTTGAAACGCCATATAAACGCAGGTCAACAAGCTCTTTTGTATTTGAATAAAAAGGGTTGGGCTCCCGTCCAAAGTTGCCAGGAATGTAATTGGTCCGCAAAGTGTAAAAATTGCAGTGTCAATCTAGTTTTTCATAAAGAAAAAGACGGTTCTCTCCTATGCCATTTTTGCGGTTATAACGAACCTCCTGCCAAGTTCTGCAAAATTTGCGGGTCTAGTCGATTAAGGCTCTTAGGTATTGGAACAGAGCAGCTAGAGTATAAAATTGCTCGTCTTATTCCCGCCGCCCGCATTATCAGAATCGACAAACAACTTATCAAAAAAAAGAAGGAATTTGACGATTGCTTAGAAAAAATTGAGAATGGGGATGTAGATATAATAATAGGTACTCAGATACTAACTAAAGGGCACGATTTCACAAAAGTGACATTGGTCATTGCTTTAGAAATTGAGTCTTATTTAAAGCATCCGGATTTTAGAGCATCTGAAAGGCTTTTTCAATCTCTCCTTCAAGTATCTGGTCGGGCAGGACGTCATCCTCAACTGTCCGCAAAGTACCAAGAACCAGTTTTTATAACTGAGGTTCTTAATCCTGACAATGATTTTTTGAAAGATCTGTCTATTGCAAATTATGAAAACTTTGCTGAAAAACTAATAGCCGAACGAAAAGTATGGAAATTACCGCCATTTACAAATATTGCTACAGTAAATCTCACTCACTCTGATAAAGGTATTTGGGTAGTTTTAGTTTAGGCGTCTTTGTCCAACTACAAGGGCAGAAGAAATCCAGATCTTTTCTAGCTGAAACGGAGCGTCAAGTCCAGGCTCATCTCGAAAAACACCTAAATGTATTTCCTTCTGAAGACCATCAGGCTCAAGCGATACTAAAAAAAATGTACGAAGATGAGGGAGAACATGCTAACTGGGCTGAACGCGATTCAGGTGGCAACGAAGTAAGAGAGGAGTTATCGAAATTCGAAAAACGTGCTATGGGGGTTATGTCGAAAGTAATGATCGAAACCTCTAAAAGGATTTAATCA
>JAOINB010000007.1 GCA_028139135.1 Betaproteobacteria bacterium | reverse complement strand
ATCTCTCATTCAAGGTGTTGACTTATCAAATGTCCTAACTAGGGATGACAATTTAACTATCTTGCAAATTCAAGAATTAGAGGCAAGAGGAATCCGTGTGGATCAGGAACTTAATATTTTAGAAAATGATTCTCAATTTAGTGGCCAGGTTAGGGAGTTAGATGAGGTTGATCCGCGAGGGACAGATGCTCTGGTCATTACTGAGGGTTCAGTGTTTTTGGAAAATGATATCTACAGCACATATCTTTACGAAATAGAAAGTAATTTCAATCATGTACTTGGGAATCTTGATGTTCAGATAAACGGCACTGAGGATTCCTCTGTCCAAAGAGTGGATTGGACTTATAGCGTATTAGCAGAGAGTATCGAATATCTTTCCCAGGATAATACTCTAACAGAGAGTTTTACCATTGCGTTGAGTGAAAACTTCGTTAATTTTGCGCGGGATGATGTTGGTAGCATTGAACTTGATGTGGAAATAATCGGCACCGATGATCGACCTGAAATTATTGTTGAATCAATAGACGATATTGATGTGGTACTCCGAGAGGGAAAAAATAATCTCGCTAGTGGTGAATTGTTAATTTCAGAGAGAGATGTAAATGATCAGATTTCAATTGTGTTACAAATACCTCAAAGTTTTGCGCGGGATGGTTCCCAGACCACGCTGAATGATTCAATTTATGTTCCGATAGATTTTAAGATTAGAAATACTGAGAACAATGATTTAGTTTGGGAGTACGCATCGGACGGTTCTTGGCTCGAAACTACGAATACTGGTGCGGAGATGATGTTAGTTGAAATACCAGGTCCTAACCTCAATGGGGGTGATTACGAATTTGAGTGGGCTGTTTCCGATCTAACGGAAGTGTATAACAGATTGGAATCTGGTGAAATACTAGAATCAAATTATGTGGTAAAAGTTGCCGATACCCGGGATACTGATGGGGAAAATGCAATCATACAAAACATATCTATTGATGTTCAGGCAAATAGTTTGCCGGAGTTAGTTGACTTGGGAGGCCTGCCTACGGATGGGATACCTCCAGCTCCTGACTTGATCAGGTTGGGAGTGGAAGACGAGTATTTAGTTTTGACTCCGGAGGATTTCGGAATGGAATTTTATCTAGATGCTGATAACGATGAATTCAGTAAGATTCAAGTCAGTTCATTAAGTGATGATGTAAGTCTAGGTTATGTTCACAGTAACGTTGAGCAAGGAGTTCTCGATCCGTTATCGAATGATGATATCGTTTCTCTTGATTACAATGAGGAAGTTGTAAGATTTATGATAAATGGGACAGAAAGCGACCTTATTTTAAGTCCGAATAAAGATATCAATGGAGCAGAATTTATTGAATTTAGGGTTGGAGACACAGTTGACTTTAGTGAGCAAATTTACACTTCAAATTTTTTCTTTACTCCCGTTGTTGATGCGCCTATCTTTCAAATTCGTAATACGGAAACTTCAGACACCATTCAATCAGAAAATGTGAAATTTGTTGGAGATAATTCAACTATCTATTTTGAACTTTCTTCGCAAGGGCAAAACTCTGAAATAACGCACGCTGAGCTATCAATTCAACAAGGAAATATTGTTATTTACAATACAGAGTTTGATGAAGGAAATTTAGTAACGGATTATACTGTGAACCTGGGTGAAATCATAAATACTGTTAATGGTGGTGATATTAATCCAGCCGGGCACTCGGTAATGTATGTTCCGACTGAGGCGTTAGAGGCAAAGGTAACAGTTCAGGTTGAGGACAAAGTAGCCGGTAGTGATGCAGTCGATACGGGAAGTTTTAGATTAGTAGAAGAGGTTACCGTTATCCCGGATCCCTCACAGATTAAGAACGATGTTGGATATAGAGAAACATTGGTTGGTTTTTCTAATTTTGATAATGCGAAATCAGATTTTTCAGAATTTGGTGAAAGTGACGATATTACCTATATAGACCCAGAGTTCGGTTCGGTTCTGTCTTCGGACGAATCCCTTGACAGTACTGGTATTGGTTATGATGCAAATGTAATTTTTGGTACTCAGGGTAGAGACTTTATTTTTGCAAAATCAGATCTGGAGAATGAAACTGGAAACCTTATTCATGGGGTAGAAGGCTTTGATGACCTGTCGGGAGGGGACTATAGGGATATTATTTATATTGACTATACAGATGACGGTGCTCAAGATGCTGTTAGTGGTGGAATGGGTGATGATGTTTTTGTGCTCCATGGGGGAATTAGTTCTGGATCGTTAGTAGCAGGAGATGAATCAAAACAAGATATGAATGACAGACTTATGAATTTACTTACTACACAGGCAGTCGATACCAATGATGTGGCGTTTGCCGGAACTGTAGAGGATTTCAGTATTACTGGAGAAGGAAATGAAGATTCCATAGTCCTTTCTGGTTTTTCCGAAGATGCAAACCATTCTTTACATGCCGATGAGGACTGGGCTTTATTGCTTATCGAAGATGATGACCAAGAAAAGTTGTATACTGCTGCGATTTTAATGTCGGAATACGGAACGTTTGATTCTTCTGATATGGATGTAATGAATGATGCAATACATAAAATATAAGCTATCTCTTTGTCTATTATTTGCTGGTGCCTTAGGCGCACAGGAAATTGAATCTGGCTTGATCAAAAAACCGAGTGAAGATCTTAATACTACGGTTGAAAATATTGTTGGCCAGGCAAAAAATCAAGACCGTCTTCTAGAATTTAACAGACTCCGGGAGATTGTTTCCGTGCCCTTTGATTCCACTCCTTTGTTTCTGCAAACATTGGAAAGCCTAAAACTAGCAGAGGAACGAAAGAACGAGGTTTTTTCCCGTTTTCTACCTCGTGTTACCTCTTCGGTGGGAGGTGGCGTCAAAAGCGGAGGATTAAATAATGACGGAAATTCGCAAAGTATAAATCTAAACGTTACTCAATTAGTTTATGATTTTGGTGTAACAGGGAAACAGTTAAACGCCGCAGAAAAGGAGTCATTAGCAAGTCAGTCAAAAGTGGAAGGGCAAAGGACAGATCTGTTATTGGCAATTATTACCACCATCCATGAGGTATACCGGGCAGAAACCCAGTTAGTTTTGTCACAAGGTTTTGTGGATGCAAGGAAAGGCTTTCTAGAATCAACTAAGCAACGAGAGGAACTTGGTGGTGCGAGTAATGCTGATGTGATTCGTGCAGAGACAAAGTTGTCAGAGGCATTGGATAAGATACCTGTTCAGGTTAAAGTGCTTAAGGATTCACGTGCAAAACTACTAGAATTTTTTGAGAACGTAGATCTCAACTTAGAGTTAACTCAATTACCAGTTATAAATCCTGAAAAGTTATTGATTACAGATGAAACAGTTCAAAAAATTTTCATTATCAGGGAGCTTGATAACCAATTGAATGCAGCCATGTTACAGTTCGAAGCAGAAAAAAACAGTTCATTTGGTCGATTTAATTTACAGGCAGCATATCAAAATACTGATACAAACCTTTTGTCACCGCAGGAGCAATCGAGTCTGCTTCTGACATATCAAATTGATATTTTTACCGGATTTGAAAGAGCATCAAAAATTAATCAGGCTAGTTATCGGGTCAGTGCTTTGGAGTTTGAAAAAGAGAGACAAAAAAGAGAGCTTGAGACTCAATTACGAGAAAGCATCAATAGTTTTGATGCACAGTCGGCTTTGGTTTTATCAAGAGCCGAGTTAGTAGTTGGTGCGAAATTGTCTAATCAGGTTAATAAGGAACTCTTCGAACTGAATAAAACATCGATAAACGATTTGTTTCGTTCGCAAGAGGAATATATTTCTGCTGCAAAAAATTTAGTTGATGCCATGGTTGATAAGAATCTTTCTTTCTACCAAATGCTTGCCAATTTCGGACTTTTGTTACAAATGTTTGATTTGGGCGCTTAAATGAAAATTGATTTTGATGAGTTAATTTATCAGATCACTTTGCGGTTTGATGCCTCCATTACTCCCGCAGAAGCTCGTGCTTTGTCTGGAACGAATGAAGAGAAAAAAGATATCAACTGGTTAATCGATTGTCTGAATGATTGTGCCATTGATAACGAAAAAATTGAGAGGCTGCAGGACATTGATTTTGAACGTTTCAGAGGTGTGGGTATTGCTTTTGTTGCGGGCAGAAGCTTTATTTTTTCGTTTGATGAATTGCGTCAACAAGTTCATTTCAATCAAATAGGGGGGGATTTATCCGGAAGTTATCTTGAAATTATTCCCATGCTGAAGATCTATGACGATCAGATTGTTTATCGTTTTTTTGAGCGTGAAAAAGAAGAGGTCGCAGTAATACCTGGTATCGAAAGCCATTGGTTTTATGCGCCGCTATGGAAAAACAGAAAATTTTTGTTGCAAGCGGGGTTAGCCTCTCTACTAACAAACGTTTTTGCTGTGGGCACCTCCTTGTTTGCCTTAATTGTATACAACAGAATCATACCGGCAAATGCAATGGCTTCATTATATGTGCTAGTGATAGGAATGGTGATTTTACTTTCTGCAGATTATGTCATTAAGACAGTGAGGTCTAGGTTACTAGGAGTTGCTGGACTAGAATCGGACATCGTCATAGCGGACCGACTATTTGGTCAAATTATTGACATGAGACATGATACTAAAAAAGGTTCAGTCGGTACGTTGGCGAGTATTTTAAAGGAGTATGAGCAAATTAGGGAGTTTTTCACCTCCGCTACGCTTGTCTCTATTATTGACATGCCTTTTGCGTGCATATTTTTGTTTTTCATATGGTATGTCGGTGGTCATATGGTGATACCAGTGATAGTCGGTATTATTCTTCTCATAAGTATCACGCTACTAATGCAACCTAGGTTGAAGAGATTATCAGAAAGCGCTCAGGAAGAAGCGCATGATAAACATTCTGTCTTGGTAGAAACATTGTCAGGATTGGAGACTGTAAAACTTTTAGGTGCAGGTGGGTTACTTCGTAAACGTTTTAAAAGCGTGGTCACGCAACAAGCAAAAAGTGCGGATGAGACAAAAAAACATACTTTTTTTTCTACGAATTTAACAACTGAAATACAGCAAGCAGTTCAAATTTCGGTTGTTACTGTTGGAGCAATCACGGTAACAACCGGGGAATATGGGTATGGAGCGATAATCGCCTGTACCATTCTTTCCGGCAAAGCGCTTTTGCCATTTGTGCAATTGGCTCAATTGCTATCAAGATTAAATCAGATAGTTTCAGGTTATAAGTCTTTAGATTCGTTAATGAAGCAACCGACAGAACATGCCAAAGGTAATGAGTTTATGCGAAGAGATAGATATGAAGGCGAAATTAAATTTGACAATGTGAATTATAGTTACCCTAATCAAGATGCGAATGCAATTGAAAATATCTCTTTTAAAGTTGCAAAGGGTGAGCGGGTCGGGTTGGTCGGAAGGGTTGGTTCTGGAAAAACAACTATTGGTAAACTGATAACCAAGCTTTTTTTACCTCAAACAGGAAGTATTTCAATTGATGGTATTGATATCAGACAGTTGGACCCTTCTGAAATCAGAGAAAATATTGGTTATGTATCTCAGGAGCCATGGTTGATCGCTGGTACAATCGAGCAAAATATTTCTTTAGGCGCTACAGATATAAAAAGTGAAACGATAATTGAGGCAGCGAATATTGCCACTGCCACTGAATTTATCAACAAGCACACAAAAGGGTTTAAACAGGTGTTGGATGAGAGAGGAGAGGGTCTTTCTGGCGGGCAAAAGCAGGCTCTCACAGTCGCACGCGCACTGGTGAAAAAGCCGCCGATATTTATTTTTGATGAGCCAACCAGTTCAATGGATGCGAAAACTGAAAAAAAATTCATTGAAAACTTTAAGCAATATAATCCTGATGCAACGTTACTACTCATAACTCACCGTACTTCACTGCTTACTCTTGTTGATAAAGTGATTGTTATTGATCAGGGCAAAATAGTTGGTAGTGGTTCGGTTGAAGGGTTCCTTAAAGCGACTAAACCAGGAAACACTGAGTCTTTAAAGAGTAAATCTTCATCGACCGGACCCGCAATAACTGATCCTATAACCTCCTGACTGAGGTGGGAAAATGAAAAGATTATTTGGCAGTATTTTAGTTCTATTTAAGATAATTTTTTATCCAATAATATATATATTTAAAAAACTACCCTTTGCGATACGAAGGAGACTGATTTCTAATATAACTGGGTTTTTTGGCTTTTTAGGTAAATTTTTTATTATTCTTCAGCATGTGTTTTCGTACGAAAAGAGCGGCAAAAACGAGCAGGGCGGCTCGGGTTTGATGTACTTGATTCTACTGTTATTTGTGGGCTTTGTTGTTTGGGCTTATTTTGCAACGTTTGATCAGGTCATAACTGCGGAGGGTAAAGTTTATCCTTTTTCAAGGTTACAAGAAATAGAACACTATGAAGGCGGGCTTTTGGATAAAATTCACGTAAAAAGAGGAGAGGCAGTTCGCAAAAACCAATTGTTAGTATCACTCAGCCCACTTTCAGCAGATAGCGATTTCAATATACAAAAGGCGAACATAGCATTACTCCTGATAAAAAAGGAAAGATTGGAGGCGGAGTATTTAAACAAAAAGCAATTCTCTATTAGTGGGGACATTAAAGAAAAATATTTACAAATTTTTGATAATGAATATGCACTTTTCTTGAAGAGAAAGGCACTGTTCGATGAGGAAGTTTTGAAGAGTCAGAATAATATTCAAATGGCTTCTGCACGATACGATGCTGCAGAAGCGGCATTTAACGCAGCGTCTGAAGAGTTTGATGTTGTAACCAAACTTTACGAAAAGGGGTTGGAGAGTAGGCTGTCTAAAATTAAATCAGAGAGGGCGTTTTCTGAGTCTGTCGCTAGCAGGGAAATTGCTCAACAGGAGTTAAATAAAGCTGAACTTGAACTCAATTCTTTGATGTTGGATCGACAAGCGAAGGTATTGGCTGAACTATCTGAAGTGAAATCCGAATATCTAGCTGCTTATGAGGGTATCAGAGTTGCAGCAGATAAGGCAGATAGAACACAAATAAGAGCACCTATTGATGGCATTGTAAATAGGGTATTAATTTCGACCAGAGGCAGCGTGGTAAAACCGGGGGAGACAGTAGTTGAGGTGGTGCCCGCAGACCAAACGATAGTTGTAGAGGCAAATGTATTACCATCGGATATCGGTTTCGTTACAAAGGACCAAAGGGCACAGATAAAAATCACGGCTTATGACTTCTCAGTTTTTGGTGCATTGACCGGTTTTGTCAGTGTCGTAGGGGCGGATACAATAACAGATGAAAACGGAGAAAACTTCTACGTAGTGAAAATCGACTTAGACCAGGACTTTTTAGCAGTTAAAAATAGGTCTTTAAAAGTCATCCCCGGCATGACAGCGCAAGTTGATATCATCACTGGGAAAAGGTCGCCGTTAGAGTATATATTTTCTCCGATTACAAAAACGTTGCAAGAATCCTTTAGAGAAAAATAAAATGTATTTTCGAAAGGAAAAAGGATTGCCAGACTTCCTTAAAACTTTAACTGCGCAAGAAAAACACATAAATTATTTTTTAAAATTATAGTCTAAATTGCTGAATCTAATGCGTTTTTATCTATAAGAGGAACTTATCATAAGCTTTTCCCGGAAATATCAAATGTTATCGTTAATAGCTTTTAACTATTTTTTACAAACTTTATTGCAGATAATTAGTGGAACAACTGCGTTTTTTTTCTACTGTTGCTCAAGTGTGAGAATTAGCTACTCAATGTGATACTTGATCGACTTATGCGTTCAATCCGCTATTTGTCGAACAAACTTGTGCATTGCATCAATATTAAGGCGGAATGCATGAAAACAGGCTAAAATGTAGTTGTTTGGCAGTTTTTATTAATTCTCATTTATTGTGAGGTTGTTTTGAACCTACTTGAATATTTACCAATCTTATTGTTTTTAATAATTGGTGTTTTGGTCGGAGTGGTACCGATGTTGATTGGCAAAGTTCTCTCGCCTAGCCTTCCGGATGCGGAAAAGCTGTCCACGTATGAATGTGGTTTTGAACCATTTGAGGATGCGAGAATGCAGTTTGACATTAGATACTATCTTGTTGCGATTTTATTTATTTTGTTTGATTTAGAGATTGCATTTCTTTTTCCTTGGGCGGTTGCTTTGAAGGATTTAGATTTTTTTGGGCTCATTTCAATGATGATATTTTTGGGAATTTTAGTTGTCGGATTTGTTTACGAATGGGCTAAAGGCGCCTTAGATTGGGAGTGAATGAAATGAGTGCTGTTATGGAAAACGATGCTGGCGAGCAAAATTTTCAGAGGGATGGTTTTATTACCACGAATTTGGAACAAGTTCTTAATTGGACTCGAGCAGGGTCCCTTTGGCCCATGACTTTTGGTTTGGCTTGCTGTGCAGTTGAGATGATGCATGCAGGAGCCTCGAGGTATGATTTGGACCGATTCGGTGTAGTTTTTCGGCCAAGTCCTCGCCAGTCTGATCTAATGATTGTCGCAGGAACACTTTGCAACAAAATGGCTCCAGCCTTGAGGAAAGTCTATGATCAAATGCCCGATCCAAAGTGGGTGATTTCTATGGGTTCATGTGCAAATGGGGGCGGGTATTATCATTATTCTTACTCTGTGGTTCGAGGTTGCGACAGAATAGTCCCGGTTGATGTTTACGTGCCGGGTTGTCCTCCTACAGCAGAGGCTCTTATCTACGGAATAATGCAGCTTCAAACAAAAATACGCGGTTCTAAAGAAATTTATCGAGGGTAGGTTGATGAGGAGTGAGGAAAAAGGCTCGAGTGAAAAAAATACGGTACTGCGTACTCATTTAGATTGCATGTTGAGTGGAAGGATTCTCGACGTTGCTACCAATTTTGATGAACTAACTATTACTATCAGCGAGCAGTCAGCACGAGAATCATTTTTGTTATTACGAGACTATGAGGAGTTTTCATTTGATACCTTAATTGACTTGTGTGGACTAGATTGTTCGGGTTTGCGCGAAATCACGGAAAAGTTTGAGGCTAGGTTTTGTGTCGTATATCACCTGTTGTCCACAACTAAAAACCACAGACTCAGAGTGAAACTTTTTTGTTCTGGTACTGGCACCCCGAAAACTTTGTCTGTTATTGATGTCTGGCCTTCTGCTCAGTGGTTTGAGAGAGAAGCATTTGATTTATTCGGCATTCAATTTTCTGGGAATCCTGATTTACGAAGAATACTCACAGATTATGGATTTGTCGGGCATCCATTTAGGAAGGACTTTCCGATATCAGGACACTCCGAGGTAATGTACGATCCTCAGGAAAAAAGAGTTGTTTATCAGCCAGTGACGATAGAGTCTAGGGAGGTTGTTCCAAGAGTGATCCGAGAAGATGGTTACGGGGCTGGAGAGTGATATGGCAGATATTAAAAACTATAGCTTAAACTTTGGTCCTCAACACCCAGCCGCGCATGGTGTTTTGCGACTGATATTAGAACTGGATGGCGAAGTAGTTAAAAAAGCTGACCCGCATATTGGTTTGCTGCATCGGGGTACCGAAAAGCTTGCCGAGACCAGAACCTTTTTACAGACTTTGCCATATATGGACCGGCTTGACTATGTTTCTATGATGTGTAACGAGCACGCATATGTTCTTGCAGTGGAAAAATTAATGGGAATAGATGTACCAATTCGAGCTCAATACATTAGAGTTATGTTCGATGAGATTACCCGCATACTAAATCATTTACTCTGGTTGGGAGCTCATGGACTTGACGTTGGTGCGATGGCTGTTTTTCTTTACGCATTTAGGGAGCGTGAAGACCTGATGGATTGTTATGAAGCTGTTTCTGGTGCTAGACTTCACGCCGCATATTACAGACCAGGTGGAGTATACAGAGATTTACCAGACGAAATGCCAAAATACTCGGAAACTAGAATTAGGAGTAAATCGTCATTAGCCAAGCTGAATCAAAACCGGGATGGGTCATTGTTAGATTTCATAGAAGACTTCACGAATCGATTCGATGCTTGTGTCGATGAATATGAAACTTTGTTGACCGACAATCGAATTTGGAAGCAAAGGCTCGTTGGGATTGGAGTGGTAACTCCCGAGCGCGCGAAAGCCTTAGGATTTACTGGCCCTATGCTGCGTGGATCAGGCGTGGCCTGGGATTTAAGAGACGCCCAACCTTATGAGGTTTATGATAGATTAGAATTCAACGTTCCAGTTGGTAAAGAGGGTGACTGTTATGACCGTTATTTAGTTCGTATGGCGGAGTTTAGAGAGAGTAACAAATTAATCAAACAGTGTGTTAGTTGGCTGAAAAGGAATCCTGGCCCTGTGATGGTTGACAGTCACAAAGTTGCCCCGCCGCCTAGAATTGACATGAAAGCGAATATGGAGGAACTAATTCATCATTTTAAGTTGTTTACTGAAGGGTTTCATGTCCCTGCTGGAGAATGTTACAGCGCTGTTGAGCATCCTAAGGGGGAGTTTGGTATTTATTTGGTTTCAGATGGTGCTAACAAGCCGTACAGAATGAAAATTCGGGCGCCAGGTTTTGCGCATTTACAAGGCCTTGATGAGATGAGTCGGGGACATATGATTGCGGACGTAGTCACTATTATTGGAACCCAGGATATAGTGTTTGGAGAAATAGACCGATGAAAAAAAAGTCCAATCTTGTCAAGGGTTTGAGCGAGGAAGCTTATAAATTAATTGATAAAGAAATTTCAAAATATCCGGCGGCACATAAGAAATCTGCAGTGATTGCTGCCCTCGCTATCGCACAAAGAGAACACGGTTTTGTCAACAAGGAGTTAGAAAAGGAAATCGCTACTTATCTTGAAATGGAAGAGATTTCCGTTCACGAAATTCTTACTTTTTACAACATGTTCAATAAAGAGGGAACTGGAAGGTATAAAATATCTGTATGTACAAATTTGCCATGCGCGCTTCGGAATTCTCGTTATACCGTTGACTTCTTAAAAGACCTTTTGGGTGTTGAAGTTGGAGAAACAACCAGGGACGGGCTTTTTACCCTAATAGAGGGCGAATGCTTTGGGGCTTGTGCTGACGCTCCCGTATTGTTATTAAATAACGACCAAATGCATAGTTGGATGGACAAGGCAAAGTGTGAAAAATTAATTTCTGAGTTAAAAGAAGAAAGGTTGGTTGAAAATGGGCGCCCCTGAAGTTTTTGCAGTCGAATCTTGTATCCACGACAGGCATATCAAACCGCAGATATTTGCTGGCTTGACCGGCGAAAATTGGAGGCTTGATGAATATGAAAAAAGGGGGGGGTATCTCGGTTTAAAGCAGATCCTAGGCCTTTCAGGCTCAAAAAAAATAAAACCCGAGGCGATTATTGCCGAGATTAAAGATTCTGCCTTAAGAGGGAGAGGAGGTGCAGGGTTCCCAACCGGATTGAAGTGGGGTTTTATGCCTTCTAAACTGCCCGTCCAAAAATACCTCATTTGTAACTCAGATGAAAGTGAACCCGGCACTTTTAAAGACAGAGACATATTGCGATATAATCCACATATCGTTATTGAAGGAATGTTAATTGCTGCTTACGCTATGGGGATAACGGCTGGGTACAATTATATCCATGGAGAGATTTGGGCAGTTTACGAACGGTTTGAAGAGGCGCTGGAGGAGGCTCGATTAAAAGGGTATTTGGGGAAAAATATATTAGGGACAGATTTCAGTTTTGAACTTCACGCATCTCATGGTTTTGGAGCATATATTTGTGGGGAAGAAACTGCTTTATTGGAATCATTAGAAGGAAAAAAAGGACAGCCTAGATTCAAACCTCCATTTCCAGCAAGTTATGGTCTTTACGGAAAACCAACTACCATTAATAATGCTGAGACGTTTGCCGCAGTTCCATGGATAATCCGAAATGGAGGAGACGCGTTTGCAAAGGTAGGCGTTCCTCAAAATGGCGGCACTAAGATTTTTTCCGTATCTGGTGATGTTGAATTGCCTGGAAATTATGAAATACCCTTAGGTACCCCATTTAAAACACTTTTGGAGCTGGCTGGCGGAGTTTGTGGTGGTAGGAAGCTGAAGGCTGTTATACCTGGGGGCTCCTCGATGCCAGTGATACCGGGGGATATTATGATGGAAACTGATATGAGCTTTGACTCAATCGCCAAAGCAGGGTCGATGCTTGGTTCAGGAGGCGTAATTGTAATGAGCGAATCGCGGTGTATGGTGAGATGCTTGTTACGTTTGTCTTATTTTTATTATGAAGAGTCTTGCGGTCAGTGTACTCCCTGTCGGGAAGGCACGGGATGGCTTTGGAGAATTGTAAGTAGAATTGAAAATGGTCTTGGGACTGAAGAGGATCTTGATCAGTTGTTGAATCTTGCAGATCGAATTCAGGGTAAAACTATATGTGCTTTGGGGGATGCAGCGGCTATGCCCGTCAGGGCATTTGTGGAGAACTTTAAGGACGAATTTACGTACCATATCACTCACAAAAAATGTATGGTTGACGACCCACAATGATTAATTTAAAGATCAATAATTCGGATGTAACCGTTAAAGAGGGTTCCACAATCATGGAAGCCGCAGAAAAAAGTGGTATTTTCGTGCCACATTTCTGTTATCACAAAAAGCTGTCAATCGCGGCTAATTGTCGGATGTGCTTAGTTGAGGTTGAGAAATCTAGAAAACCACTTCCAGCCTGTGCTACTCCAGTTACTCAGGGTATGCAAGTCTATACGGATTCAAAGATTGCGAAAGAGGCTCAAGAGGGGGTAATGGAGTTTTTGCTCATTAATCACCCACTAGATTGTCCGATTTGTGATCAAGGGGGCGAATGCCAATTACAAGATCTGTCCGTTGGTTATGGAAGGTCGAATTCGAGTTTCAAGGAGGAGAAAAGGGTCGTTTTTCATAAACCTTTGGGAGAATTAATATCCGCCGAGGAGATGTCTCGTTGCATACACTGTACTAGATGTGTTCGATTCGGAGAGGAGATTGCTGGAGTAAAGGAGTTGGGCATGCCAGGGAGAGGGGAACACTCCGAAATCACATCTTATCTAAATGGTGCTGTGGAGAGCGAACTCTCAGGCAACATGATTGACATTTGTCCGGTTGGTGCGCTAACAAGCAAGCCATTTCGTTATTCTGCAAGAAGCTGGGAACTTGAGAAGATTAGGTCAGTGAGTAATCATGATGGTATAGGAGCAAACCTAAACGTTCAGTGCATAAAGAACATTGTCAAAAGGGTCGTCCCATTTGCTAATGAAAAAGTAAACGATTGTTGGATTTCTGATAGAGATAGGTTTTCATACGAAGCATTGGGCTCTAATGACAGATTAACTGAGCCGATGATCAGAGGTTCAGATGGGAAATTGCGAGTGGCAAGTTGGGAAGATGCAGTAAACAAAGCTAAAGAGTTAATATCTAGGAGCAAAAAATTTAATGGTCTAATTTCGAGTAATTCTTCGATGGAAGAAATGGCGTTGTTTGGAAGTATGCTGAATGGGCTTGGAGATAGTAATGTCGACTTCAGGCATTGGTTAAATGACGAGGGTTTTGATGAAGTTATTCAGGGAGTGCCTTCTCTCGGAGTTTCGTTGCAGGATGTATCCTTGCTAAAAAATATATTTGTCATCGGAAGTCGTACTAGAGATGACTGCCCTCTGCTAGCACAGAAAATAAGGTTAGGGGTTAATGAGAACGGGATGAAAGTCTGGCAAATGGGAACTTACATACAAGATCTTTTAGCTAGTGAGCAAGGTAGCTTCTGTGTTTCGCCAGATGATTACCTCAGTTTTTTTGAGTCACTGCTAAAATTTGTCTCTGGTGATAGCACTTCAATAGATAAAAAAGAAGGTTGGTCATTCGAGGGATTGGTCCAAGATTTTAAAAAAAAGGACAGTTGCTCCAGTAATTTGTTTCTCCTCGGTCCCTCAATACTAGGTCACAGGCAAGCCTCTCTTTTGATCAAACTTTGCTCCGATATCACTAAACAATTGGACTGCAAACTTGGGTTTTTGCCTTATGGTGGAAATTTCATTGGTGGATATCTTTCTAAATGTTTGCCAAAAAAAGTAGGAGGTTTTGTTAAAGATCTGAGGGAGAACAAGGAAGAGGTTTGCTATTTTCTATCAGGCCTTGATGTCGAGGCAGACTTTATCACAGATTATGCCGTTTTAGAATCTCTAAAAAGGAGCAGACTAATAGCATTTGCAAGTTTTAAATCAGCGGCTGATAAGTATGCCGATGTAATTTTTCCTGTGTCTTCGTGTTTTGAATCCGGGGGTTCATTCATTAACATGGAAGGTAGGGTGCAGTTGACTACGCAAGTTGTTGAACCGCCAGGCAACAGTAAAGAACTTTGGAGGGTATTACGAGTATTGTCATCAGTCCTTGGGTTGAAAGAATTAGATTTTGATTCGTTGGAGGAGCTCAGACAAAAGGTTTTGCCGGAGATCAGTAATGATGAGGTTGTGAAAATAGACTCTCTGAAAATTAATGAGGGCAACATAGATTTTAAATCGACGCTTAGTCGATACGATAGAAGTGTCCAGCTTTTTCACTTTTTTCCGATCTACTCAACTGACGCTGTAGTGAGAAGGGCGTGCTCGCTCCAAAAAACTAGTCAGGCAAAAAAGCCTGTAGCTATCTTCAATCCATACGATTTTGGGAAAGCTCATTTAACGGACGGTGAGAATATAAAATTAATTTTTAGTGAGGAGCAAAAACAAAATGAAGTAGTGCTTCAGGCTATTAGTGATGAAAAAGTTTCTCAAGGGGTTATAGCGGTAGCAGTTGGCAGTCTAAAGGCTTCAAATGTTGGTAACGCGATTTCCAGTTTCCAGAAATTACAGGGTTAAGTTTGGAATTTTATATTTTACAAATCGAATCGCTTGGGCAGGAAATATTCGGTGCCGTTGGGTGGAATATTGTTTGGACTACAGTAAAAATCAGTCTCGTTGTGTTACCGATTTTGGGCGCCGTGGCATACGCGACCCTTTATGAGCGAAAGCTCATCGGATGGATGCATGCGAGGTTGGGTCCAAATAGAGTTGGGCCTATTGGCGTGTTGCAGCCCATAGCAGACTCATTGAAGCTTATTTCGAAAGAAATAATTCTCCCTGCAAAGGCTGACAAAACTCTATATCTTTTAGCCCCTGTTCTGACGATAGCACCTTCGTTAGCTGCATGGGCGGTAATTCCTTTCAGTCCGGATATAGTTTTGTCAAACATAAATGCCGGTCTATTATTTTTAATAGCGGCAACCTCACTTGAAGTTTATGGTGTTATTCTAGCTGGCTGGGCATCGAACTCGAAATACGCTTTTTTAGCCGCAATGAGAGCTTCCGCGCAAATGGTTTCATACGAGCTTGCGATTGGCTTCGCTTTAGTAGTGGTGCTGATGATATCTGGGAGCCTTAATTTAACAGAAATAGTCTCCGGGCAGCAAGAAGGTTTTTTTGCAAGCATGGGTTTGAACTTGCTTTCCTGGAATTGGTTGCCTCTTTTTCCGATATTAATCGTTTACTTTATTTCTGGGGTTGCGGAGACTAACCGTCATCCTTTTGATGTTGTTGAGGGTGAGTCTGAAATTGTAGCAGGTCATATGGTCGAGTACTCAGGAATGGCGTTTGCGGTCTTTTTTTTGGCAGAGTATGCAAACATGATTTTGATTTCAGTTCTAGCCGCAGTTCTTTTTTTTGGTGGATGGGATGCCCCCATCGATTCACTTCAATTCATCCCTGGTTGGATTTGGTTGGGTTTAAAAACTTTTGTGTTGTTTACGTTTTTTATTTGGTTTAGGGCTTCATTTCCAAGGTATCGATATGATCAAATCATGCGATTAGGTTGGAAGATTTTTATACCTGTGACATTATTTTGGCTTGTCGTTGTTGCCTTTTGGATGAAGAGTCCGGTTTCAATTTGGGGTTGAGTTTAATTATGCGAAGAATATTTGGGTTTTTTAAATCTTTTTTGTTATTAGAGTTGCTTGCTGGTCTCAGGGTTACGTTGAGTAATTTATTCAAGCGGAAGATCACTATACAATACCCTGAGGAAAAAACTCCGCTTTCACCAAGGTTTAGAGGCCTTCATGCACTGAGAAGATATCCTAATGGTGAGGAAAGGTGCATAGGTTGCAAGCTATGTGAGGCTGTATGTCCAGCTTTAGCGATAACAATAGAGACAGAGGAAAGAGAAGATAAGACTCGTAGGACAACTCGTTATGAAATAGATATGACTAAATGCATTTACTGTGGGTTTTGTGAGGAAAGCTGTCCGGTTGATTCAATCGTAGAAACGAACATACACGAGTACCATGGAGAGAAGAGAGGAGATTTATATTTCACTAAAGAGATGCTTCTTGCTGTTGGTGACAAGTATGAAGCGCAAATTGCAAATGATCGCAAGAAGGATGCAAAATTCAGGTAGTATGGAGCCTACTACTTTTTTATTTTATACTTTCGCGACCATTTTGTTAGCGGCAGCCGTTGCCGTTGTTACAGTAAAAAATCCCGTCCACGCAGCTCTATTTTTAATCTTATCTTTCTTTTCTGCCTCCGCGATTTGGATATTATTAGGTGCAGAATTTTTGGCACTTACTTTAGTTTTGGTCTATGTTGGAGCCGTAATGGTGTTATTTCTGTTTGTGATTATGATGGCTAGATTAGATTTAGAAGAGCTTAAAAAAAATTTTTTAGCACACATGTCGGTTGCCTTGCCAGTTGGAGGTATATTGCTTTTTGAAATGTTTGCGATTATTTCCTACGGCTTTAGCGATTACTCTAACAGTGAAAAAAATATATCTTCATCCAGTAACACATATCAAATTGGTATGCGATTGTACACAGAGTACTTTCTTGCTTTTCAGACGGCAGCTGTTATTTTGTTGGTTGCCATGATTGCTGCAATTGCGATTACGTTAAAAGGTAGAAAGCCAGACGTTAAAGGTCAAAACCCGTCTGAACAAGTTGTAGTTGACCCAACGGAACGGTTGAGTTTAGTTAAAGTTGACGTTAAGGAAAAGTCATAATGGTATCCTTTTTTTTCCAGAAAACCTCATGAGCCTAATCCATTATTTATTACTTGGCTCCATTTTGTTTGCAATATCTGTATTAGGAATTTTTATTAATCGTCAGAATACGATTATTCTTTTAATGGCAATTGAGTTAATGTTATTAGCTGTGAATATCAACTTTATTGCTTTTTCTAGTTTTTTGGGCGACTTACAAGGACAGATTTTTGTGTTTTTTGTCTTGACCGTTGCTGCAGCCGAGGCGGCAATTGGTTTAGCCATTCTGGTAATTTTATTCAGAAAGCTTGATACCATCAGAGTGGACAAGTTAAACAAATTGAAAGGTTAAAAGATTTTGGTTATAGAGCATCTAATTATACCTCTGTTACCCATGTCAGCGTCTATAGTTGTTGGTTTATTTGGGAATGTGATTTCAGAAAAAACTTCTCACCGGTTAACAATTTTTGCTGTGTTTTTATCTTTTGTTTTTTCAGGAATCGTCCTTTCCGATTCATTAAGCGGGGCTGTTTATAATTACACGGTTTACAACTGGGCGATTATTGGTTCATTGAATTTTGAGATTGGATTTTTGGTAGATAAATTAACAGCTGTTATGCTAGTGGTGGTAAATTTTGTCTCTTTAATGGTGCATATTTACACGATTGGTTATATGGCTGGGGATAGTGGCTATAAACGATTCTTTTGCTATATATCGTTATTTACCTTTGCGATGCATATGTTGGTAATGAGCAATAATTTCCTACAACTGTTTTTTGGGTGGGAGGCTGTTGGTGTTGTCTCGTATTTGCTAATAGGATTTTGGTTTAAGAAAAGCTCGGCAACACATGCAAATCTCAAGGCTTTTTTAGTTAATAGGGTTGGTGACTTTGGTTTTCTTCTCGGTATAGGATTGGTTGTGGCATACGCAGGGTCACTTGATTTTTCCGAGGTTTTTTCTAACGTAAGAAGTTTGTCGGATACGACTATCAACTTTTTTGGTTTACAATTGGATTTGTTATTTTTGATGTGTTGTTGCCTTTTCATCGGAGCAATGGGCAAATCGGCACAGATCCCTCTGCATGTATGGCTACCTGATTCAATGGAGGGACCTACTCCAATTTCGGCTTTAATTCATGCAGCAACAATGGTCACGGCTGGAATATTTATGGTTGTTAGATTATCACCAGTATTCGAGCTTTCTCAAAGCGCACTGTCGGTTATTTTTATTGTTGGTGGGCTCACAGCTTTTTTTACTGGAATTTTAGGTATGTTCCAAAATGACATAAAAAGAATCGTAGCTTATTCTACATTGTCACAGTTGGGTTACATGACCGTTGCTCTTGGTTGTTCGGCTTACAGTCTTGCGATCTTTCATCTTGTAACACATGCCTTTTTCAAGGCGCTTCTTTTTCTTGGTGCTGGTTCGGTGATTATTGGAATGCATCACGAGCAAGATATAAGAAAAATGGGGGGATTGCGTAGTTATATGCCAATAACTTATTTATTGATGCTTATTGGCTCTTTATCACTTATGGGTATTCCCTTCCTGTCTGGGTTCTATTCAAAAGATCTTATTTTGTTAGCGGTAAATGAAAGAGTTGGTGATTTGTCTGAATTGATTTACTGGTTTTTAAATATTGGAGTAATTGTTACAGCTTTTTATAGCACGAGGCTTATGCTTCTTGTCTTTCACGGTAGACCTCGCTTCGATACAAGCGGGATCATACCTAAGGAGTCACCAGCAGTTGTATGGTTCCCTCTTTTGATGCTTGCCATTCCCTCAATATTTCTCGGGGGATTGCTTGTTAAACCATTTGTTATAAATAATTTTCTGCAACAGGAAATTTTTGTTATGGAAGGAAATGATATCTTATTGAGTATTTTTAGTAATTTCTCATCAGCTTTTGACTTTGCCATCCATGGATTTTATTCCATGCCTATTGTATTGGTGGGTATTGGTATACTTTTAGCAATTGGTGTTTATAAGTTTTATCCGTCATTCTCAAATGATTGCAATGATAGTGATAATTATTTTTTTCGATTATTTCGGGAAAAATATTTTTTTGATATATTTTATTTACAAATATTGGTCAAAAATGTGACTAAGCTTGGTGACAAGTTGTATGCTGTCTCGGAAAAAATATTGATAGATAAGTTTATGGTGCATGGGACGGTGAGTCTTGCAAAAAAGTTTGCGAGTAACATAAAGATTTCTCAAACTGGTTTTGTTTTCCATTACGCCATCGGGATGATCTCCGGAATCGCAATATTCTTGTGGTGGTTTATCCCCTCTGCAGGAATGAATTAGGCACAGGCAATGGTCAACTCTCCAATTCTTTCTTTTGCCTTATGGTTTCCTATCATAGGTGGCTTAATGGTTTTACTGTGTGGCTTTTTATTTGAAAAAATTCAAGTTAATACTCTAAAGTTCCTTTCATTAAGTATCTCTTTACTTTCCCTTGTTTTTAGCTCAATACCATTGGCTTTTTTTGAGCCAGCATATTCTGAAATGCAGTTTGTGGAGAAGGCAATATGGATAAAAGATTTTGGGATTAATTATTTTTTAGGCGTTGATGGCATATCAATATTTTTCCTACCACTCACATCGTTAATAACCTTAATTGTAATAATCTCATCGTGGGATGTGATTAAGGAAAATGTGTCCCTTTATCATGGAAATTTCTTGATTATGTCTGGTTTGCTGATCGGAGTGTTTTGTGCTCTGGATGGTGTATTGTTTTACGTATTTTTCGAGGCAACCCTAATTCCAATGTATTTCATCATTGGTATTTGGGGAGGAAAAAACAGGATTTATGCTGCAGTTAAGTTCTTTTTATACACTTTGCTGGGGTCGCTGCTTGCACTTGTAGCGTTAATTTATCTTTACATATTGACAAGTTCTTTTTCGATTCTAGACTGGCATAAATTTGCACTTGATTTGCCAGCACAGCTTTATCTATTTGCTGCCCTCTTTTTAGCATTCGCTGTTAAAATTCCCATGTGGCCTGTGCATACGTGGTTACCTGATGCTCATGTTGAAGCGCCAACTGGTGGCTCAATTATTTTAGCTGCGATAATGTTGAAGCTCGGAGGTTACGGATTCTTACGGCTTACGCTGCCGATACTGCCAGATGCCTCTGTATTTTTGTCTCAAGTAATCATAGTGTTGTCGCTCGTAGCTATAAGTTATATCGCCCTTGTTGCCCTGGTTCAAGAAGATATGAAAAAGCTTATAGCGTATTCATCGATAGCTCATATGGGTTTTGTTACGCTGGGAACATTTCTCTTTTCTTCTCTTGGAATACAAGGGGCAATTTTTCAGATGATTTCTCACGGATTTATTTCCGGGGCTATGTTTTTTTCCATCGGAGTTTTATATGATCGCATGCACAGCAGAAAAATTGCCGATTACGGGGGTGTTTGTAATAAAATGCCCATTTTTTCCGCATTCTTTGTTTTTTTTGCACTAGCGAATTGTGGATTACCTGCAACAAGTGGATTTGTAGGGGAATTTTTTGTAATACTAGCCGCAGTTAAGGAAGATATTGTAATCGGTCTGTTTGCTGCATTGACTTTAATACTCGGAGCTGGTTATTCACTATTACTTGTTAAAAAAGTTTTTTATGGGGAAGTTTCAAACAGTAACGTAAAGAATCTTGTCGATGTTAATAATAGAGAGCTTATTTTACTCTTGATTTTTTCTTTATTTATCCTTTTGTTGGGGGTAAAACCAGATCTAATTACCAGCCTAACCGAAGCAAGTATAACTAACCTTGTCGACCATGTTGAACGTGGTAAGGCATACTAATTTTTTGCGAATTAAGCGATATGCACACATTCAATAGCCTAAACATATTACTTGCAAGCACGGAGATTATATTATTTGGCTTAATAATCCTCTACCTTTTGGTCTCATTGCTTGTTGGGAAAAAGAAAGAGCTATTCTTATCTAGAGCATTCCTAATGTCTTTGTTTATCTTAGGGTTTTATCTGGTTGTTAATTCTTTCTCAAACCCCACTGTTGAATACGGATTTAACGGCATGTATGTAACTGACCCAATCTCTTTGTTTTCGAAAGGGTTCGTTTGTATAGTTTTTGCGCTAGCACTTCTTTATTGTGAACAATTTTTGAATTTGACAAAGATTCCTCAATCAGAGTTTTTTCTCTTATCTAGCTTTGGTCTTTTAGGGCAGTTTATTATGATGTCTGCTAGTCATCTTCTTACAATCTACCTTGGAATTGAATTAGTTTCGCTGTCACTGATATCTTTGGTTGCTCTTAATCGAGAGAGTGGCGCTTCTATTGAGGCGGCTATTAAATTTTTTGTTCTGGCTGCTTTGGCATCCGGTTTTCTTCTCTATGGAATTTCGATGATTTATGGGGCAACTGGTACTTTTCAATTGAACGAAATCGCCGATCAGATTTTGTCTGAGGGAGCAAACCCCATCATAGTAGTTTTTGGGCTTGTTTTCGTTGTTTGCGGACTTGCGTTCAAACTAGGAGCAGTGCCATTTCATATGTGGGTTCCTGATATTTATCAGGGTGCCGCGTTGCCATCAACTTTACTGGTTGGCTCGACTCCCAAGGTTGCTGCGATTTTGATTACATACCGCATATTATTTGAAGGTTTCTATCCCTTGTTAGAAGATTGGCAGGGAATGTTTGTGATTCTGGCATTATTATCAATTGGACTGGGGAATTTAGTCGCAATATTGCAAAAAAGTTTCAAGCGATTAATGGGGTACTCAACTATTGGTCACGTTGGATTTTTAGTTGGAGCAATAGCTTCTATGAACTATGATTTAAGTGAAAATCCGGTATTAGGGGTTTCAGTAGTTTTGGGACTTTTTGCTTATATTTTTATTTATTTATTATCTTTTTTAGGTTCGATAGGGTGTGTTTTGCTGCTCGCAAAAGAGGAGAGAATATCCACTGATTTGATTTCTGATTTAAGATTTATGATGAAAGCCAACCCTGTAGTGGCTTGGTGTATGGTGTTGTTCATGTTGTCGATGGCAGGAATTCCGCCCACGATTGGATTTTATACAAAGTTTGTAATTCTTGAATCAATGGTGGCTGCAGATTTAGTATGGTTGGCTGTATTTGCTGTTCTATTTTCGGTAGTTGGGGCATTTTATTATTTACGCATTGTCAAAATAATATTATTTGACGGCTTGTACATTAATGAATCTGTAAAAGGAGTTCAAGTCAGTTTTCTGTCTTCAGCATGCCTGATTATCAATTGTTCTAGCATATTAATTCTGGGGCTTTTCCCCAACCTAGTATTTGAGCCTATTACTAGATTAGTACAATTTTCCGTTTTTTCAAATTAGGGTAGGGGGATGCATAAATACGAAAAAAATGGGAAACTCACCAACATTTCGTTGGAGGAAAAAAGTATTGGCAGCACTAAAATTTTTGAGGGGATCTTTCTAAATTTGTATCAAGATGATGTTATTACTGCTGATAATCAAAAAAGTGTTAGAGAGTATTTCAAGCATCCAGGTGCCGTTGCGATATTGCCCTTTTTGAACGAAGAAAAACTTTTGATTGAGAGGCAATGGAGATTTCCAATTAGGCAAGAAATTTTTGAATTCCCCGCAGGAAAGATAGATAGAGGGGAAAGCCCGCTAGTGACTGCTAAAAGAGAGCTACTCGAAGAAACAGGTTATATTGCAAAGAGTTGGTGCAAATTGGGAGAATTGCTCCCTGTTCCAGCTTATTCGAATGAAAAGATATTTCTGTTTTGCGCAAAAGATTTAATTTTGAAGACCGGACAGAATACCGAACCGGGAGAATGTATAAATCTAGTCTATATTACTATTGAAGACTTTCTTGCAAAAGTGCAAAATTTAGAAATAATTGATGCAAAGACCATTGCATTAGCATTTTGGCTTTTACGTATAAGGGATAAAACAATTAAAATGAATTGGGAAGTAGATAATGGCTAAGGCAGATAACAAAGAGCCCATCTCGGATTTAAGAGAACATAATATTAAGAGAGAAGAAGAGGTGCGAGCAGCTACGAAACGATTGGATGAATATTTAGTGGAAAAATTTGACCTAAATAAGCCTAAGTCTGAGAAAGATAAAGAAGTAGAAAAAACACAAAAGTCAGGATTGAAAATCTCAGAGGCTAGCCAGAGTAAAGAAGAGAAAATAAGCCCTGAGAGCAAACAGGAAAAAAAAGCGGAAGAAAAAAAATCCGAAACAAAAGTAACTGAAAAATAATTAGTTTACAGATGAAAAAAAATTTAAGAAAAGAATTAAACATGTTCGCTCTTAGTATGTTTTTATTAAGTGCAATAGTGGCATTTTTTATAATATTTCATTGTCCTGTGATTCAAGACTCCAGAGATTCGATTCGAAAACAAGGATTGTTTTTAGTTCAGTTGTACAAAGTTTTTGGAGCTAAAGGTATTAAGGAATTTCACGAATTATCTGGTGACAGGAGGTAGTTATTGATATCACAGGTGATTCGTCAAAATTGCTAATGTATAATTAAGTATGTTGGAGGGTTGGCAGAGTGGTCGATTGCACTGGTCTTGAAAACCAGCGAGGGGGCAACCTCTCCGTGAGTTCGAATCTCACACCCTCCGCCAGATCTAACTTTGTTGTCCAGCGAAAGGTTCGTAAATCGGGTATTGATTATGAATAATTATTTCTTGCTGTACCATGATGGAGTAAGACAATCCGAGGAAGGAGTGTCCTTTTATTATGCAGATGTAAAACACAAGTTGTATCTTCGTTATGCGAGGTTTCGAAAAGGGGATGTCTCAGCGCTTGTATCGAGTAAACATTCAAAAGAAAAATTAAAAAAGCTGTTAGCAAAGCCAAAAGATTTATGGATTTTTCATTGTTGTGGTTTTAAGGTTCTTGATTCATATTTTAACCGCTGGGAAATGCGGGAGGTCAAAGGGTCTCACTATCAATATAGTAATGATAAAAGAAATTGGAAAGATTATATTCTGGGTGATGATGAAAAAATTGATAAGATTTTTGAGATACATCAGCGTGATAAACAGGAATGTGAGAATTGGACCAATAAGGTGGATTATGAACTAATATTTAAGCCACACTTTGAAATAAGAGATATTACATCTATTTATCGGGCAGACGTATTTAATTTAGCGGCAGATTTCGGCTCAGGCACAGGTGAAAAGTCTTTTCCTGAAAATTATCTTAGGAAATTAGCCTTTTTTAATAAATTTAAGAATTTGCATTAGCTTATGGAAGTAAATATTAATTTGCATGCGATTTTTTACAGGTATTTATGATAGACATGACACAGGTAAATGTTGGGAAAAACTATAATCTATCAAGAGTCATGTTTTGGGTTAAAAATTTGTTTCTGGCGGGTTTGAACGTTGTTAGACAAAATCAGTCTCTGAAGGAGGTTGTTATTCGAGTGTTACGTTATGGTGGCTATTTAATTGGGGTTATTGTTATGCAACAGGTTTCTTTAAGTTTTCATTTTTTGAAGTTTAGATATTCTTTAGCAAGGATAATTATGAAAAGCGGCTTATTATTTATTGGTACAATCACGAGCCTCCTATTTTGTTCTGTTTCAGCAAAAGTCATATCGATTGATGGGATAGTGCATCCCGAGTCCGCCTTTACCACTCGCGACGGTAGGATTTTTGTAAGTGAAATTGGTGGAGTCGGAAAAAAAGGAGATGGTAGAATATTAGAGGTATTCACAAACGGGCAAAAGAAGGTCATTGCATCTGGTTTGAACGACCCCAAGGGTTTGTTGGTGGAAGGGAAAACCATTTATGTAACAGATGTAGACCAAATAAAGAAAGTGTCGTTTGATGGGGAGGTCACGTCATGGATTGGCCCTAATGATTTTCCCAGAAAAATTTCGTTTTTAAATGATTTAACGATCGACCGTAACACCATCATTTACGTATCTGATAGTGGGGAAGTTGTAAATGGAGAGCGACGGGGAGGAGCAGTTTATCGAATATCGTCCACTGGCAAAATATCCCTTCTTGTGGATAGTGCGAATGATCCAAACATTCAGGCGCCTAATGGTCTGTTAGCTTTTCAAAGAGGATACTTGATGGTGGCGGATTTTACCACGGGAGT
Organism: Betaproteobacteria bacterium; assembly: GCA_028139135.1. Lineage (GTDB taxonomy): Bacteria > Pseudomonadota > Gammaproteobacteria > Burkholderiales > Burkholderiaceae_A > UBA7377. Next base: position 23,336 of record JAOINB010000007.1, on the reverse strand, counting down.
GTTATCGCGCATTCGTCTTCGTAATTTCTCTGTGGAAACAATGGCAGAAGGATTTGGAGGAGGTGACGGATTAGCCTTTTCTGGAACGAAGTTATACATCTCTGATTGGAGGGGTGGAAAAATTTGGAGTATTGATCTGACAGCTCCTGGCCAAAATCCTAAGATTTTTAAGAAGGGTTTTACAAATCCTGCGGATATTGATGTAACTTCTGATGGGAAATTTTTGGTCGTTCCGGAGATGATGAAGGCTACTACAGATGGAGGACGGGTTAATTTTATACCCATCAAATAAATAATGAAGTTTGCACTTTTGCTGGTAGTGATAGGAGTTGGAGTTTTTTTCTTCGTATAGTAGTCTGTGAAAAATGTACCCGTATGCTATTTCTATCGATGAAATATGTATCGGGAAGATATCAAATACGCGCGAATGTTTGCCTGATTGCCTAATTAAAAATAACTTTGATAGTAGTCTAGCCCTCGAAGGGGGGGGTTGAGATACTATATGCCGAGAATTACAGAGCTGATTGTTTGCTTACAGCAGTGGATCTGGTTTAAGAAAGCCTCGTGGGTGAACACTCTTAGTTAAAAGAAATTCTGAATGGTCTTGACCGGAATATTGCTGTTTTGTTTTGTCATGGAAATCATGATTATATGAATGCTTTCTCTAAAGTTTTTTTGACGGTCTACTCAAATATTATATAAATCTTCAATGGTGAATATTAATTGTTTCAATCCAATGGCTGGATTGAATTACTGTGTTACCTTTCAGTCTTCCAAATTAAATGTTTTGGATAGTTGTGTCAAAGAGGAGAGTTAGGAAAAAATCTCACTTGTTAGCTATACCAATTACAGCATTTGACAGTAGAATTATGAAAATATGAATAAGATACCACCCCCATTTATTGCTATCGGTAACATATTTTTGTTCTACCTCTCTACTCTTTTAATACCATCATTTGAATTTACCGGGCAAACAATACTCGGAATTTTGATTGGATTAGAGGGAATAATCATAATTTTTGTATCAATACGTCTTTTCAGAGACTATCAAACTACTATTAATCCTTTCAAAGCACATGAGACCTCCAAATTGATAACATCTGGAATATATTCCTTTACTCGTAACCCAATGTATCTTGGACTCTCTTCCATTCAAGTAGCTTTTGGAATTTACTTAGGCGCTTATGTTTCTATATTATTAATTCCATCTTTTATAGTTTACATTACTAATAAGCAAATAATTTATGAAGAAAAAATTTTAAAAAAAGAATTTGGAGACGAATACATTAATTATTTAAAAAGTGTTCGTCGTTGGATTTGACTTACTTTAAAATTTTCGCGATTGATTATCGTTTTTGAATGCAAATAAACTCGGCATACGCTAGTCCATGGAAGAAACCCGCAGATTAGCAGACAAACTGACCAGTGTATATAGGCTAGAGAGAGGGGAACTAAGACAATTGTTATAACCAGTTCAATGAAATTGATTTTAAATCCGTTGATATAACTCCGCTTGATTGTCTGACCGTAACCAACTGTAGTCAAAACCCCAAAGGCTATTACACGAGATAAAATCATTACAACAAATGGTAGCAGTTGAAAAAAGGAGAGATCTCGAAACAAAAAAAACCACATCAAAATAGCAACTGCATTTCCTAGTAAAAACCCATAAAGTAATATTCTGGATACCCATGTTGATAAGTTAGAAAGGTCGTGGATTGAGTTTTTTATCCAACCATAAACATGGCTTCCCCATGCCATTTGTATTGCAGATACGTACAAAATAGATATGGGTTCACACAATTTTATGCTAACACCCAAATATCCCCCTATTGTTTCAGGCGGGATCCATTTGAAGCTACTAAAAACGATAGAATCAGATGCATATCGGCACAAAAGAGAAAATAAGAAAAAGCTACCAATTTTTAACGCTTTTTTTAGGAAAATTGAGTCAGCGTTCCACGTTTTAGGCATCCTTATACTGAAATAAAGCAAGATGCAAATAATTCCATTGCTAATTCCGCTAGATAAAAAGACCGAAAGCAAAAAGTCAAATCCGGTTGCCAACATAGCTTCAAAGATTATTAGCGAAAGTATTGTTTGAATGATGGACAATTTGGCTAATTCCTGCGCTTTTTGTCGTATTCGCATGTCTGTTTGAAAAATAACGTAAAGGTTCGTTGAGAGGCAGAATATTGGCAAACTAAAAAGTACGCTAGTATTTGTCCAAAGTTGAAAATAATTCAGTGATTTAAAAAGGCAAATAAGAGAAATCGCTGCTAATAGCCCTGTTAGTGAAAGAACACATACAGAGGAACTTAACGCAGAGTACCTGTTATTGACTCCTCTGTCAGTGACCTCTTGCATGTAACCCGGTTTGATGCCTAACTGACTTAAACAACACAACAATACGACTGATGATGTCAGTACTGCCCATTCAATAAAATCTTGTGTATTAAGAAAACTAGGTGAACGAAGAATTACCCAAAAATTGGATAGAAAACCAGGAAGAGCGGCGATCGCAAAAAACTTCCACGTGTCAAGAAAAGCCTTTCGTTCTGTCATTCAGTAAGAAGCATTTTTTAACATTAGGACGTAAGCATTATCTTTAGTTTTTTCCAAATGGTTTCCAGTATGATCGGCTGAGCACTTTCATTAGGGTGGATAAGATCTGACAGAAAGTAGTCTTCATTTAGTTCAAAACCCTCAAGCATGAAAGGTACTAATTCTGAATTTGTTTTTGATGATAAGAAGGTGAACACTTTATGAAATCGTTTTGTGTACTCTAGACCATAATTCGGTGGAATATGCATTCCGACTAGTAGACATTTTGCGTTGTAGGTTTTAGATAGGTTGATCATTTGTTCAATATTTGATGACATTTTCTCTAGGGGCAAGCCACGTAATCCGTCGTTCGCTCCTAATTCTAAAATTACTATAGTTGGCTTATCAGACTTGAGTATTCTTTCAATTCTTCTCAAGCCACCGGCAGTAGTTTCTCCTGATATACTCTTATTAATGATACTTGCATTAATATTTTGTGATTTAATCCTGCTTTTAAGTAATGCGACCCAACTTGCCTTTTTATCAATTCCGTAAGCATTGGAAAGGCTATCGCCAAATACTAAAATTCTATGTTCAGCAAATATCGTTGAACAAATGAGCAGGGAAATGACACTAATAGACAGTTTGATAATTTTTGTTTTTAAAGGTTTTAGCATAAATTGTGGGAAGAAAACTAATTATAGAAGACATAGCTCTTTCGGTTGATTCAATTTCAAAAGTAGTAAAAAGCGGACAACTGGAAATAGAGATATTACACGATATATCGTTCAAGGTGGAACGTGGCAAGTCCATGGCAGTTGTAGGGCCTTCTGGTTGTGGTAAATCGACTTTGTTGAACATCATCGCGGGCTTAGATATTCCAACTGACGGAGATGTGTTTTGGAACGGTGAAAATATCTCTAAATTAGATGAGGAGAAGAGAGCTAGCATACGAAATGGTAGATTAGGCTTTGTATTTCAGGATTTCCACCTGATCGACCATTTAACTGTTTTGGAAAATGTGATGTTACCCTTAGAAATTACATTCGGGCGTGGGGTAAAAAAAACCGCGGAAAAACAGCTAGAGATCGTGGGGTTGACGGATAGAATTAATCATATGCCTAAGACACTTTCGGGTGGGGAAAAGCAGCGTGTAGCTCTCGCTAGAGCTTTTTCAACTGAACCTCAGTTTATATTTGCGGACGAACCAACCGGGAGTTTGGACAGTGCCAATGGTACTGTTATTGAAGACTTGTTATTCAGATTAAATGAAACCAACAAAACAACTCTGGTTATTGTAACGCACGACAAAGATCTTGCAAGTCGGTGCGATAGCACCCTCAAGTTAAGGGCGGGAAGGATGTGTTTCTAAATGAATACCTTTTTTTTAAAAGGACGAAATCTTGTTTTCCAGACTGTAGTTGCGATAGACGGGCAGGATAGAAAGAACATATCTCATAAATTTGTCGGTGGTTTTGAGGTTATCGCATTTCACACTTTTTTAGATCATAAAAATTTTTGTTCTAAAGGTAAAAAAACATTCTTTAAACTATTTGATATTGAGTCCAATGAAATTTCTAGGATTTTATTTTCTGAAAAAGCAGTTAACAGCCCCTTTTTGTTTGTCTTTCCTAGATTAGGAACAATGTCACCTTGGGCAAGTAAGGCACAAAATATTTTAGACAATACGTTTCGAGGTTTAATTGATAGGGTTGAACGGTGTCAAGTATTTCTTTTTGACTTAAATAAACGAAATGAAAATTTATCATCACAGGATGTTCAGGTTTTAAAAGAGCTTTTGATTCAAAACAAAGCTTTTGACCCTCTCATTGAAGATGTCGTTTCTAATAGACTGCCAACAGATATTTTTATTGAAAGAGCTTATCGTGAAACATGTGTAATTGATAGCAACGTTCAGGCAATCACGAAGCATAGCGAAAATAATGGCCTTGCTCTCATAGATGGAGAGGTGAACTATATAGCGAATTATTATAAAGGTAGGGGAAGGAAAATAAGTGATCTTGAGTTAATGATGTTTGCTCAAGTAAATTCAGAACATTGTAGACATAAAATATTTAACTCCAATTTTGTCGTTAATGGAAAGCTAAAAAAAACCCCTTTTGAGTTGATAAAGGAGACCTTTAAAAACAACCCGGATGGCGTTGAAAAAGCATACAATGACAACGCAGCGGTCATAACAGGATTTCATCAAAAAATATTTGCGGCTTCAAAATCAAAAAATTGGAATTATACGGTACTAGATATGAGTCTAGATTTAACATTTAAAGCTGAGACTCATAACCATCCAACGGGTATTTCTCCATTTCCAGGTGCTGCGACAGGGGCCGGTGGGGAGATACGTGATGAGTCTGCAACAGGAAGAGGAGGTCTGCCGCTTGCGGGTTTTGTAGGTTTTGCTGTCTCAGATCTAAAATTCACAGACGATCTTACTAAGTTTGGTCGTGCCACAGGTTTGGGAATCATGTTAAATGGTCCTTTAGGAAGTTCAGAGTTTAACAATGAATTTGGCAGACCAACGGTGGCTGGCTACTTTAGAGTATTTGAAGAAAACCATCATGGAGAAACCTGGGGTTTCAGAAAACCAATTATGTTAGCCGGGGGGGTTGGCTTAATTTCTTCGAATAATGTAGAAAAATGCAAAGTTAGCCATGGAGATTTACTAATTGTCCTCGGAGGTCCAGGATTTAAAATTGGTATTGGTGGAGGCGCTGCCTCATCGGTTTCCTCGGGGCTTAATAACTATAATTTAGATTTTGAATCGGTCCAAAGAGGAAACCCAGAGATGCAGAGAAGGGCGCAAGAAGTTATAAATTTCTGTGCCATGTCAGGCGAAAAGGAAAATTTAATTAAATCGATTCATGACGTGGGTGCAGGGGGTTTGTCAAACGCCATTCCAGAATTAGCCTATGAGTCGGGTTTGGGTGTCCGGGTGGACCTTGACTCAATACCAGTCTCAGATAATTCTATGAACCCTGTAGAAATTTGGACAAACGAATCGCAGGAACGTTATGTTTTGGCTATCGAGGAAAAAAGTCTAGCTGAATTCAATGAATTGTGCATGAGAGAAAAAGCACCCTATGCAGTTATTGGCCAGTTTATGGAGAAACCTGAACTAATTATTGAATCAAGAAAATATTTGAGCACAAATATTTTTCCAATTGACGTATCTCTAGATTTTCTTTTGAATGTGGGAAATAGCTTAGTAAGAAACTGTAGTAAACGTGAATTTTTGGTTCGTGAGGAGGAATATTCAAGTATTAACTTAGAGCAGAGTATTGTTAAAGTTTTGAAGCACCCAACTGTCTCCTCCAAGAGTTTTATGATAACTATAGGTGATCGTACTGTAGGGGGCTGTACTAGTCGTGATCAAATGGTAGGGCCGTGGCAAACTCCTGTGGCTGATTGTGCTGTTATGCTTACCTCTTTCTGGAGCAAGCAAGGAGTTGCATTAGCCTTAGGTGAAAGGCCTCCAATAGCTGTTTTTGATGTTAATGCTTCAGTTAGAATGTGCTTAGGAGAATTAATTACAAATATCCTAGCTGCACCTGTCAATAATTTATCTGATATCAAATTAAGTGCTAACTGGATGGGGGCAGTCGATGACGAGTTCAGTAATTACGATTTGTATTCAGCTGTATCGGCAATAAATAATATTTGTATTGAGTGTGGTATTAGTATACCAGTCGGTAAAGATTCACTTTCTATGAGTGCGATAAAAGTTGAAAATAATATATCCGAGAAAGTAAGGTCTCCAATATCATTAAATCTATCCGGAGTTTCTAAACTTAACGATACAGAGGGAACATGGACCCCCTGCTTAGATCGTGACATAGAAGATTCTTGTTTGGTTTTTCTTGATTTTGCCAAAGGCAAAAAGAGGATGAGGGGCTCTATCTTTCAGTCAGTTTTTTCAATCTCATCGGGAAAGTGTCCGGATTTCGATAGCGTTGAAGTAATAAAAGCTTTTTCTAACGCTTGCAATAAGGTCAGGCTCTATGAGAAAGAGCACAGTACAAAACTGGTCCATGCTTATCACGACCGCTCTGATGGAGGGTTACTAGCTACTGTGTGTGAAATGGCATTTGCAGGTAGAGTAGGGATAACGATTAATCTAGATCTTTTAACGATTGATAGTGTAGCTAAGGATTGGGGAGACTTTAAAATCAGAACTGAACAAGTTTCTGAGCGCAGAGATAGTCTAACAATCGCAACTTTGTTCAATGAAGAACTTGGTGTAGTGTTGCAGACAACAAAGCAACAGCGCTCCGCTTTATTTGATATATTTCGATCAGTTGGGTTAGGTGAACATATTTTTGAAGTTGGTAGCCTAAATAAAACTGACGAAGTTGTATTTTACAGAGATGCAAAGTGTATCTTTAGAAAAAAGAGAGAGTACCTTCAAAGAATTTGGTCTCAAACCTCTTTTGCAATAGCGAAAATCAGAGATAACGAAAAATGTGCCCAAGATGAGCTTGATAGTATTGCTGATGTAACATCGCCCGATCAGATTATTAAAGAACGATTCAAAGAAAGACTCACCGGTTTTGTTGAGCGATTCCAGGAACTTGATGCAGTTAGAGAGAAAACTGTTGCGAATCGTAAAAGGCTAAATAAAGTTCCGAAAATCGCGATCTTGAGAGAGCAAGGAGTGAATGGTCATCGGGAGATGGCGGCAGCATTTTATCAAGTGGGATTTAATTGTGTTGATGTGCATATGCAAGATCTGATTTCTAAAACTTTTGATCTATCTAGTTTTGATGGACTCGCTATTAGCGGAGGCTTTTCTTACGGAGATGTACTCGGAGCGGGTAGAGGATGGGCACAGGTCGTTCTAGCAAATAAATTTTTGAGGGAGGCATTCTTTTCTTTTTTTTGTAATCCAGAAAAGTTTGTCTTTGGTGTTTGTAATGGTTGTCAATTTCTAAGTGAATTAGCTCCGATATTGCCAGGAAAAAAAGAGGATTGGCCTACTTTTTCAGGTAATATTTCAGGACGTTTTGAAGCTCGCCAGTCACTAGTTGAAATTCTCCCGAGTAATTCAGTTTACTTTAAAGATTTCGAAAATCTCATTCTTCCCATAACCGTTGCACATGGGTATGGTAGAGTTAACTCCTTTACGAATGTGAATGACAGTGTTAATTCAGTGTTGAGGTTTGTTGATTTGCAAGGGAAGCCAACGGAATCTTATCCTTATAATCCAAACGGTTCTACATCAGGACTAACGGGTTTCTCCTCTGCCGATGGTAGGATATTGATGATGATGCCTCATCCTGAAAGAAATTTCCGGGGGAACTTGTTTTCATGGAAACCTAAAAGTTGGTGTGGTGTTGGTGAGTTTGCTCCCTGGGCGCTTGTTTTTGAAAATGTTTACAAATGGATTAAGAGTCAATGATTTCAACAGTAAATTTGTCTGTTCAGTTTGGAGAAAAACCATTATTTGAAAATGTTTCTATCAAATTTTCTACCGGGAATAGATACGGTCTAATTGGTGCCAATGGTTGTGGGAAATCAACGTTTATGAAAATTTTAAGCGGGGAACAGGAAGCATCTTCTGGTGAGATTGTTATCGATACCAACACTAGATTAGGTAAACTTGGACAAGACCAGTTTGCATACGAGGAGGTAAATGTACTGGATGTAGTTATGATGGGTCATGAAGAAATGTGGTCTGCAATGACAGAAAGGGATGCCATCTATGCTAATACAGATGCTACTGATGAGGACTATATCAAAGCTGCAGAGCTAGAAAGTAAGTATGCCGAGTTTGGCGGTTACTCTTCTGAAGCAAGGGCTGGGGAATTACTCATTGGAGCAGGCATAGATTCAGCTCTCCACAAAGGAGCTATGAAAAATGTTCCTCCTGGTTGGAAAGTTAGAGTTTTATTAGCGCAAGCTTTATTTTCGGATCCAGATATTTTGCTTTTGGATGAGCCAACCAACAACCTGGATATTGACACAATTCGATGGTTAGAGGGGGTATTAGACGATAAAACATGTACGATGATTATAATTTCTCACGACCGACATTTCCTGAATTCGGTTTGTACACATATGGCGGATCTTGATTACGGGGAAATAAAGGTATATCCCGGCAATTATGATGATTACATGCTTGCGTCATCAGAAGCAAGAGCTAGGTTGATGGCTGAGACTACTAGAAGTAAAGAAAAGATTTCGGAGTTGCAAGAATTTATCAGAAGGTTTGCGGCCAACAAGTCAAAAGCAAAGCAAGCGACTTCAAGAAGAAAGTTGATTGATAAGCTTCAGTCGGATGCAGTGTCTGTACGCCCTTCTTCTCGCCAAAACCCTTATATTAGATTTACCCAAAAAAAGAAATTATATCGACAGGCGTTACATTTACAAAGTTTAAGTAAAGGATTTGAGATTGAGAAGGGGAACGTTATAGAATCTTTTTCAGCCATTGTTGAGTCTGGAGAGAAAATTGCAATTATTGGTCCGAATGGATCGGGTAAATCTACACTTTTAAATTTGATTGTTGGTTCTGACAACGGTGGTTTTAACCCCGACTCGGGCGTTTGTAAATTGGCAGAAAATGCGGAGTTAGGTTATATGAAGCAGGATGTTTACCCTGCATTTGAAACAAATAAATCTTTAAATGATTGGCTACTCCAACATGCTGGTGATGAGGATGATGATCAGACTATTCGCTCGACCTTAGGCAAACTGCTGTTTTCAGGAAGTAGTGTAAGTAAACCAGCATCCGTGATATCGGGTGGAGAAAAACACCGAATGTATTTTGGGAAATTGATGCTTTTGAAGGCAAATATTTTGCTTTTGGATGAGCCAACTAATCACCTCGATATGGAATCCATTGAATCCCTCCAGCTAGCGTTAGAAAAATTTGATGGGACGGTTTTGGTAGTGTCGCATGACAGAGAGTTCGTCAATTCGATTGCGAAAAGGATATGGGTTATTGATAGTAAGCAGAATAAAATTCAGGATTTTAGTGGTACGTATGATGAATATCTTTTAACGAAGGAAAATTAATTACTGTGACTGAAGTTAATAAGTCAATCGACCATATAATTTCATGCTTATCGGGATATGATCCAGATTCAATGTCAGTTAGTGGTGCCTTAGATATTATTTTGGAATTAACACGAGAATATTGTAAAAGTCTTGGTTCGGAGTTCGTTCCTCTCACAGATGCTCCAGGTAGAGTTTTATTCAATGACCTAATTTCGACACTTGATGTTCCCGCACAAGATAATGCTGCGATGGACGGTTATGCATTTGCATATAAGTCCTTAAGACAAGAAAATGAAACAGTAAAGCTTAAAATCCGTGGAAATGTTAGTGCAGGTGAAGTTATGTCTGATGAAATTATTCTTGGAGAGTGTGTAAAAATAATGACCGGAGCCAAAATGCCTAACATGTGTGATACGGTTATTCCTCAGGAATTTGTCTCCATATCTAATGGTATGGCTTGTTTTACATCTAATTTTGTAAAAGAGGGTGACAACAGAAGAATGAAAGGTGAGGATTTAAAGTTTGGCAATCCCGTTTTGCAACGAGGTAAGCTTTTAAGTGCAGCAGATGTTGGCCTTGTTGCTTCCCTAGGGGTTCCTGAGATAGAAGTTTATAAAAAATTACGTGTTGGATTTTTTTCTACCGGTAATGAGATTAGAAGTCCGGGTCAAGAATTGGAGGAAGGTTGTATTTACGATAGCAATCGATATACGATGTCAGCAATGTTGAACCGGTTGCCCGTTGATGTTATCGACTTTGGTGTTGCAGCAGATAATCCCAGAATTTTGGAGGAATTCTTTCAAAATGCTGCTTCAAAGGTTGATCTTATTGTTACAAGCGGAGGCGTAAGCGTAGGGGAATCTGACTTTACTAAGCAGGTAATGAAGTCTCTTGGAAGCGTTGAATTCTGGAAAATCGCCATGAGACCAGGAAGACCAATGGCAGTTGGCAAAATAAAAAAACCTAACGAAGCAGATAGTATGCAAACTATGGTTTTTGGTCTTCCGGGTAATCCCGTAGCCGTCATGGTGACATTCTTTATTTTCGTGTTGCCAGCAATCCGACAAATGGTAGGGAATACAAGATACTTAAATAAGAAATTAAAATTTCCATTAATCACTTCCATTAAGAAAAAGAAAGGTCGCACTGAATTCAGAAGAGGAAGCTTAGTTAGCATGAATGGAGATATTTTTGTTAAAGTTCAGGAGAATCAAGGCTCGGGTATACTTAGATCTATGAGCGAGGCTGATTGCCTAGTGATATTGGAGCATGATGAACAGACCTATGAAGCAGGTGATAAGGTGAGCGTATTAATCTTTGATGGACTGCAAGAGAGCGGGGAATAGAAGTTGGACGTTAATGTGGAAAAAATAGAAGCTGCTTTTTGTGAGCATGTTTTTTTGAGTGAACTGATTAAAGATCATGTTTTTAAAGATATAGTTACGGATATTAAGCAGGTTGGTGACGAGCTTAGTTTAAAAGTACGGTTTGGTTATCCTGTAAAGAGTAGGGAACAAAAAATTAGAGATGAAATTGCTTCCCATCTGAAAAGTTTATTTAATCTAAAAAATGTAAATGTTGTACTTGAAACAGATATAGTTGCGCATTCCATAGAGAAAGGTACGCAGTTGATTCCCGGGGTAAAGAATATTATTGCGATAGCATCAGGGAAAGGAGGTGTAGGCAAATCTACCACCACGGTCAATCTAGCCCTGTCATTGCATCTCGAGGGGGCTAAGGTAGGAATATTAGATGGCGATATCTACGGCCCGAGCATTCCCGCGCTTTTGGGAGTTGATGGGAAGCCTGAGTCTCCTGATGGGAAAACGATCGTTCCAATGATTGGGCACGGACTACAGACAAACAGTATTGGTTATTTAATACCTAAGGATGAAGCTACGGTTTGGCGTGGGCCAATGGTAACGCAGGCCTTAGAACAGTTATTGCGTCAAACAGCATGGAATAATCTTGACTATTTGTTTATAGATTTGCCACCAGGAACTGGCGACATACATCTTACATTGGCCCAGAAAGTACCTCTCACAGGGGCTGTCATTGTCACCACCCCTCAGGAAATTGCTCTTCTGGATGCCAGGAAAGGTATTAAAATGTTTGAAAAAGTTTCGGTCCCAATATTAGGCATAATTGAAAATATGGCATCGTATGCTTGTCCTAAATGTGGCAATATTGAGGAGATTTTTGGCTCTGGTGGAGGGTTGCAGACGGCAAAAAAATATGACACAAACTTCTTAGGTTCTTTACCACTGAATGCGTGTATTCGGGAAGACTCTGACAACGGCGTTCCGTCCGTCATATCAAAGCGCAACCTAGGGATTACAAAAGCCTATGGTGAAGTTTCTTTTGCAGTAGCCAGGCATATATCAGCGCTCAGGAAGAATCAAGCAGGAAAGTTTCCGAAGATAGTAATCAAAAACACTTAAAGCCCCAAAGAAATTTTTTTATTTGATATTGTAAAAAATACGTCCTCTATATTCCTTTTGTAATCAGCAATGTTGTTGCTAGTCACGTCAATTTTAATTTTATTTTCTCCAACAAGTTTTATTGAATCGTTTTGCTGTATCTTCTGTAGAAGACCTTCGATGTTAATTGCAGGGTTTTCATTGAGAGTAATAGTAATAGATTTTTCAGTAGCATCTAGCTTGATTAAATCAATTTCCTTCGCCTTAATTCTTATTTGGTGGGATAGTAATAAATTCTTCGCTTCTTTTGGCAATAGGCCAAATCGATCTATCAACTCCTCTTCCACTTTTTGCAAATCTAGTTCTGTATGCGAATCTGCTAATTTCTTATATAAAATTAATCGCTCATTAACATCCGGGCAGTAGTTTTTGGGCAAGATACTAGGCACGTGCAGTTTAATTTCTACAGTCGGTGTATCAAGCAAATCGAAATTTTCCTTCTTGCCCTCTTTGAGATATCTCACTGCGTTTTCCAACATTTCCGCGTACAGAGAAAAACCAATTTCAGTTATATTACCTGATTGATTTTCCCCCAAAACCTCTCCGGCTCCTCTAATTTCTAAATCATGCATAGCAAGAAAAAACCCCGAACCCAGTTCTCCCATTGACTGAATTGCCTCAAGCCTCTTTTTTGCATTTTTATTCAAACTTTCTTGTCCGGGAGTAAGAAGATATGCGTACGCTTGATGGTGCGATCTGCCAACTCTTCCTCTCAATTGGTGCAACTGGGCTAATCCAAACTTATCGGCTCTATATATAATTATGGTGTTAGCAGACGGAATATCAATCCCTGTTTCAATGATAGTAGAGGATAACAAGATATTAAACTTCTTTTGATTAAAATTACGCATGACCATTTCTAACTCTTTTTCAGCCATCTGACCATGAGCTATCCCTATTCTTGCCTCAGGAATAAGCTTTTGTAATTTTTCTAACCTGTGATTGATGGTCTTAACTTCATTATGTATTACATAAGCCTGCCCACCCCTTCTGAGTTCTCTAACTAGCGCTTCTTTGACAAAAAAATTATCCTCATGTCTGACAAATGTTTTTATCGCTAACCTTTTTTGCGGCGCGCTTGCAATGATTGAGAAATCTCGTATTCCTTCCATACTCATGGAAAGGGTTCTTGGGATTGGGGTTGCAGTCATTGCGATTGTGTCAATCTCAGATCGAATTTCCCTAAATTTCTCTTTTTGTCGCACTCCAAAACGATGTTCTTCATCAATGATAATGAGTCCAAGATCTTTGAATTTAATATTACCGGCGATTAATTTGTGCGTTCCAATAATTATATCTACCCGTCCATTTTCGATATCGAGAACACTCTTGGTATTTTCAGATTTTTTTCTAAATCTTGATAGTTCACATATTTCAACGGGAAAGGATACGAAACGATCTTTAAACGTTTGATAATGTTGTTCCGCCAGCAAAGTAGTTGGTGTAAGGACAGCCACCTGTTTTCCTGAAGAGACAGCGAGAAAGCTTGCCCTAAGGGCGACTTCTGTCTTCCCAAAGCCTACATCACCGCAGATCAGTCTATCCATGGGCTTTTCGCTAATCATATCTTGGACAACTGCTTGAATGGCTGATTTTTGGTCAGTCGTTTCGATATATTCAAAACCATTACTAAATTCTTCAAATTCACTCTGGTTAAATTGAAATGAGTATCCTTTTTTAGCAGCCCGTTTGGCATAAAGATCTAATAATTTTGCCGCTGTATCTCTGACTTGCTTGATGGCCTTTGTTTTTTCTTTATTCCAACGTTCTGATCCTAATACATGCAAGGGTGCATTTTCTGGATCGCTACCGCAGTATCTATTAACGCACGCTAATTGAGAGACGGGAACGTACAAACTAGCAGAGTTTGCGTATTCAAGGTGTAGGAATTCATTTGCTTCCTCACCTATGTCTACGTCCTTCAATCCTCTGTACCTTCCAATACCGTGGTCAATATGTACAACCGGCGAACCTATTTGTAATTCAGAGAGATTTTTAATGAAATTTTCTACATTACGTTCGTTTTTTTTCTCATTTTTATCTGACACATGGTGAAGCCCTTGAAACAAGTCAAACTCAGTAATAATCGAAAATTCGGGTATTTTAAAACCATGGGCTAACAAACCTTTAACAATTGCAATACATTGTTCTAAAGAATTATTTTTTTTTAAATTAGTTTCAAATTCTTTAAAAGTACTTACAACATGGCTAGGAATACTAATTTTATTCATCAAGGAATGGATAGTCTCAGCCCTGCCCGCATTATTTGTTACTATTAGGATATTGGGTCCAAGTTTTTTACCCTCAAGAGCAACTTTAAATTTATCTAATTTATCATTGACTCTGCCGTTTGTTCCTAGGTTAGGCAATTGAGAAATTTTCAGTGATTTACTTATCGCATAAATATCAATATTTCTAAAATTTTGTTTCGCAGCGCTAAACTGGTGCTGTTGAATCGATATTGATTCTGGAGGACAAATTGGTCTCTCCATGTCATGTTTGAGATAATCGTACCTCTGATTTATCTCTGCTACTTGTTTTTCAGTCTCCTTAGCGATATCACCTATCTCATATATTTTTCCATCATTCTTAAGATACGAAAAAATGGTATCCAGTTTTTCGTGTAAAAAAGGTAAGTAATATTCAATTCCTGAACCAAAAATTTCTTTACCTACATCTCTGTACAAAGTGCATTTTAGAGGGTCTCCTTCAAAATTTTTCCTCCAATTAATACGAAAACGGTTAGCGGAGCTTTTTCCTATTGGAAATTCCCGGCTAGGAAGGATACGAATTTCCTCTGAGGGATATAACGTTCTCTGTGTATCAGGGTCAAAAATTTTTATAGTTTCAATCTCATCGTCAATAAGTTCCAAACGATAAGGAGTCAAAGATCCCATCGGGAATAAGTCTATTATGTTACCCCTTGTGGAGTATTCTCTCGGGGATACAACATGCGTATTTTTAGCATACCCAGCAATATTTAGCTGATCCATTAACCCCTCGATATTAATTTTTTGATTCTTTTTTAAGAAAAAAGTATGTCCCGCAACAAAGTCTTTAGGAGGTAATCGCATTAATGCTGTTTGTGCACTTAAAATTATTCCGTCCAAGTTACCGCTGATCGCTTCGTATAGTGTAAGTAGGCGGTTAGATACAAGATCTTCGTGAGGAGAAAAGGGTTCATACGGTAGAATTTCCCAATCGGGAAAAAGTTTAATGTTTAAGTTCTTGTTAAAAAAATTTATTTCGTTAGATATCCTTTCAGCATTTTCCTGATTCTCGGTTATAATTAATGCGCTCGCCCCACTGACAGTGTTCTTTTTCTCCTCAGCTATTAGTTTTGCTAGAATAAAAGAGTCTGGAAAAGAGGAATTCGATGGTTGGTGTTTTTGTTTTGGTTGATTAAACGGTAATTTTTCGTTCTGGTCGCGCAAATTAGGGTTGGTAAACATTCAGTTAAACTTTATCAAAACTATGCATATATTCGATGACTATAAATCTGCAGAAAAGTTTTTAAAAAAAACATTGTTCGCAGAAAATAACGGTGGGCTAAAAAATGCAACCTGGTGTATTATACCTGCTGGCGGGTCAGGGAAAAGATTTAAAAGTAATATTCCTAAACAGTACATCCAATTAAATGGGATGACCGTGATAGAGAGAAGTGTTGATTCTCTGCTTAAATTTCCTGATAGAGCATCTTTAGCGTGCATAATTCTGATTATTTCCAGGCACGATAAATACTGTGAATTTTTAAAATTTGCAAAAAGTTCCAGGGGTCTGAATAATGGTGTTCCTATTATTGCATTGCGTTGTGGTGGGAGTACTAGAGGTGAATCAGTATATGCGGGGGTAAATTTTTTAAAAAATATTGCCTCCATTGATGATTGGATTGTTGTGCACGATGCTGTCAGGCCCTTCGTTTCTAAAGAAGCTCTAGAACGTTTGTGGGATATGGGGAGCGAAGAGCCAGACGGAGCGATTTTGGCTATCCCTGTTTCAGATACTTTAAAGCTAGGTTTAGTTGAAAAGGGGCAAAATGATTCTACAAGTGTTTACATTAAGAAAACCGAAAACAGGAAGAATTATTGGCTTGCACAGACTCCACAAATGTTTAAGCTTCAATTGCTCTTAGATGTCTTTCAAAGAAAAACGTTTCTATTTACGGATGAAGCCTCTGCAATTGAGAGCTTAGGAAAAACGCCGCGGTTAATCCTAGGGGAAAGAAAAAATATTAAGATCACAACACCTGATGATTTAGAAATTGCAGAAAATTGGCAATTAAAAGAAGAAGGAATTACTACAGGACATTCCATGCGTATTGGACAAGGCTTTGATGTTCATAAATTTGCGAATGAAGGTAAATTTGTGATTTTAGGGGGTGTTAAAATACCGTACCATACCAGTTTGTTAGGACATTCCGATGCGGATGTTTTAATACACGCTATTTGTGACGCTATTTTAGGAGCCGCTGGACTTGGAGATATCGGCGAATGGTTCCCGGATAGCGAACCGAAATATAAAGGAGTAGATAGTCGAAAAATTTTAAAAAAAATAATCTCGGCTCTGACAATAAAAGGCTTAGTTGTCCACCAGATTGATGCTACTGTTATTTGCGAAGCGCCAAAAATTACACCCTACAAGGAAAAAATGAAGGAAATTTTGACAATGGAAACAAACTGTTCTTTTGTCAATATTAAGGCTACAACTGCGGAAAGGCTAGGGAGTATCGGGAGGAAAGAGGGAATAGCTGCAATGGCTTTGGTGTCCCTTTTATGTGAGTAATGGTGGGAACGAATGACAAAAAAAACGTTTTTGATACGCTTCCATGGCTTAGTATAGAGTCCGTGGGGAAAAGTGCTTCCTTGGCAATTGTTTTTCAAAAAAATAATCGTCTACAGATTATTACTGAGCAGGTTGAGTCACGAGAAGGAGATAAAGACAGTATTCTTCCTCTCGTGGAAAAAGCTGCGGAATCAAGTGTTGGGAGTATACAAAGAATTAATAAGTGTGTCTTAATCAATGGGCCTGGCTCTTTTACTGGTCTGCGTGTCGTAAATAGCCTAATTCATGGAATAGCATTCGGGTTAAACAGACACGTTGCGTCAGTAAGTTTGTTCGAATTATTTGCTTTCGCTTGGTTAGCTTCGGACGGACGGGCAAAATCAATCAAATTGGCCAAACTGGTTTTGAATGTTGCTTTGAATGCTCGTTTAGGAGAGTATTTTTGTTGTTTGATCGAATGTAAATATCAGGGGGAGACTAAAGAAAATGGAGCCGGACAAATTTTCCCGTGGAAGATTGATTTTAAAGATATGCCGAATGTTAAAACAAGTGCTGAAATTTCAAGTTGGAGAAGTCAGGAAAATGTTTTGTTCTGTCCTAATTTATCAGACTTTTCTTTTGCGGAACTTCTTAGAGAGTTAGACCTGAATATCGATAGAATATCTCTTTCAGTTTTAGCAATACTTTATCAACTCGTTATGGCAAAAAGTTGGCGTAATCCGCAGGAAATTTATCCTTTATACGTTAAAAACAAAGTGGCGCAAACAAGTATTGAGAGAAAATTTGACCCTCCACTTAATCTAAGAGATTTATCAATAAGAGACGTGGCTCTTTTAAAACAAATTGAAGAGAAGGCATATGATTTTGGATGGTCAGAGGGAAATTTTGTCGATGCATTGAATGAAAACTACATTGCTAAAGCATTAATCAACAATACCGCACTGGTCGGTTATTTTTTCTGGCAACAAGTGCTAGACGAATGTCATCTATTGAATTTTACGATAGCTAGTGAGAGGCAACGAAGAGGTCTGGGCAATTGGATGTTATCTCAACTTTTATTATCATTGAGAACTAAAAGCATTACAGCTATCTACTTAGAGGTTCGACCTAGCAATGACACAGCAATATCATTATATTCAAAATTTGGTTTTTCAATTATAGGAAGACGAAAGAATTATTACCCAGGAAAAGAATCCAGGGAAGATGCCCTTGTAATGAAGAGGGCAATACTTACTTGATGAAAGAGCTAAATTTATATGGTTTTCGTATTCTGGGTATTGATACATTCTGGAAGAGAAGAGCTAGTTTCAAAAAACGACTTATTGTTATAGTTGGAGAACTAACTGAAGAGGAGTTGTACTTGGTGAACAGCATTTGTTTTTCAATAAATTTTAATTACGGTGAGAGGCAAACGATTATTGTTAAATCATTACCTAAATGGGTAAAAAAAGGGGATACTATCGTTGATTTCGATGGGTCTGTTCCGACCGCAGGAAACATAATCCGATTACCACACCCTAGAAAAATTTTGCAGGATTCTATCCTGAAGAAAAATATTTGGAATGATTTATCTAAGTTTCTCAAACGAAACTATGATTAGTTTTTTTACTTATTTTTGTAGCGTGGCAGCTCGTTTATCACCAATCATGGTGTCGAAGTTTACTCTTTTTTGATTTTGAGTGCACTTTATCGTTACAGCGAACATTGTAATTGCAACAAACGTACCAAAAAGTGCGACGATTATATTTACCTCTAAATTTGCATAAAGCAACAAGGAGTAGATGCCTAACATAAAAAGAACATTAAGATTTTCATTGAAATTTTGAACTGCTATGGACTGTCCGGCAGAGAGCGTAACATAACCCCGATGCTGTAGCAGAGCATTCATCGGAACAACGAATGAACCAGCCAGGACCCCAATAATTACTAGCAGTATACTAGCTGGGACTAATGAAGAGGCAAGGGTCATCATAGGTACCACAAGGCCCATCAATATGCCAACAGGGAGTACTCTGATGGAGTTCTTTAAGCTAATCAATTTACCAGCAATTACAGAACCTAGGATGACTCCGACCGCCACAATTCCCTGTAACATCGCAGCTTTATCCAATGTCATATTCAAATGCACTTGTGCCCATAAAAGAACAATAAATTGCAATGTTGCTCCTGCTCCCCAAAACAAGGTAGTTACAGCTAGAGAAATTTGACCAACTTTGTCATTCCACAATATCCTATTACTTGCTAAAAATCGTTGTAAGAGTAGCTTTGGATTCTTTGACAGGATTGTATACCTAGCATTAGTTTTTGGGATAAACAAGTTAAACGCAGTAGCCAGCATATATATAATTACGATAATGATTAATGCAGCTTCAGAGGTATTAGTGATGTTCAATATCGTTGCGATAGGAAGAGGCAGAAAAAAAGTTGAGAAGATGTTTGATATGAGGAATCCTCCAAGCAACGTACCAAACAAAATTGAAATTACTGTAGTAGATTCAAGCCAACTATTTGCAAAGACTAATTTCTCTGGGGGAAGTAGTTCGGTAAGAATGCCATATTTAGCCGGTGCATAAGAGGCAGCGCCGAATCCAACGACGGTGTACGCAACAAGGGGGTGAATATGAAAAAAAAATAGAATGCACCCTAGTATTTTTATACCATTCGTAAGAAACATGACTTTACCTTTTTCGATAGAGTCTGCGAAGGGACCTACAAATGGAGCCAAAACAACATAGGAAATCGTAAAAAATAGTTTTAGCAAGGGCGTCATCCAACCGGGTGCTAGCATATCGACAAGAATTGATATAGCGACTATGAGCAGGGCATTATCCGCTAGAGAGGAAAAAAATTGGGCTAATATTATCGTGTAAAAACCTTTTTTCATATTATTTAACATTAATTCATGAAACTTATTACAATTTAGTGATGAGTCGTCCGGCAAAGCTAATTATTTACACAAATTCTTTTAAACACAACCTTAATGTTCTAAAAGCAAAAACGAAAGACGCGAAAATTTGGGCTTGTGTAAAGGCGGGTGCTTATGGCCATGGCATAGAGAGTATTGTAGAAGGTCTTAAAGGAGCAGATGGACTAGCAGTCCTTGAAGTGAGGGAGGCTATGGAAGCTCGGGAATTAGGATGGGAAAAACCAATTTTATTGCTTGAAGGTATTTTTTCCAGACAAGAGTTACATAATATTTCCAACTTAGATTTGGAGATTGTTGTACATAACTCACAGCAGATTGAGTGGTGCTTAAGCTCGAAAAAAAAGTTTAGAAAGATTTGGGTCAAGATTAATTCAGGAATGAATCGTTTGGGGTTCAAGAAGAGTGGTACATTGTTCTGTAGTGACACCAACAAAATTCTAAACCACTTGAGGGTTTCGTGCACACAGACAGGGGCGTTAGGTTGGATGACACATTTCGCTGTTGGCGAATCCACTAAATTTTGTTCTGAGCAAGAGAAAGAGTTTAAAAAAACTATTACCCTTCTCGGTTTTAGAGATGGCGAGAGTATTAGTTACAGTAATTCAGATGCAATTATTTACAATTCTAAATTCTGTTCAGACTGGGTAAGACCAGGAATACTTCTCTATGGCGCCGCATCTTCACTAAATCCTAATTATGATATGAAGGCTGTCTTAAACTCGCTTCAACCATGCCAAGCCCTACAAACAGAGATTATTGCAAAGCAAATCGTGAAAGCTGGCGAGGCTGTAGGATATGGAAAAACTTTTGTGGCTTTAAACGATATGGTAGTGGGAATTGCAGCAATCGGTTATGCGGACGGATACCCACGTAGCATAAAGAAAGGTACATGTTGTATTGTTGAGGGGAAGAGATGCCAAATAGTGGGCGTAGTTTCGATGGATTTAATTCATATTGATTTAAGTGATTGTCCCGAGGCAACCTTAGGAAGCGTAGTTGAATTTTGGGGAAAACAAATGCCAATTACAGAAGTCGCCCAGTTTAGTGGGAGGCTTTGCTATGAGCTATTTACTGGAATTACCAGTAGGGTAACGCGTAAAATAATGTGAAGTCATCTTAACTACTAATCAAATCTTTTTATATTTTCTGCAGCAAAATAGCCAGACTTAACTGCCCCTTCTATTGTAGATGGATAATTAAAACTTGCTTCGTCAGAACATTTGTAAATATCCTTAATGCCCGTTCTCGTACCTGACCAGATGGCTGAGCGATTCCGCTGGTCATGTGTACAAGCAATCGTGGCTCGTTTCGCCCTAATAAGTTTATGGTCCAGATGCTTAAGATCAACTGAATATTGTTTATTTAAAAATTTTTGCGCAAATTCATATAAATTTTCTTCTTCCTTACCTAAGGTCATACTGTTACACGCGCTTCTGATAATTGACATCATGTTCAATTGGTTTGTTTTCTTTTGAATTACGACGACATAAAATGAACCCTTAAATTCGACGGGATTCCATAAAAAACTTTTTTCTTTTTTATTAGAATTATTTCCAACCTGTACTGATGGAAGAACAATCCACATATTCAAAATATGACGATATTTTTGGTTTTCCCATAAGAAGGATTCTTTTGTTGTTGGATATCCGCTCTTCTTCCATATTTTTGCAGCGATATGTCCTGGCACAGCTAGAAAAATAGAGTCATAAGAATGTGAAAGCATTCCTCTACACTTGATTTTTTTGTCTGGGTGGATTCTTTCCACTAACGAATTGAAATGAAAGTTTATGCCATTTTGTTGAAGATTTCTTTCTATTGGTTTTATCGCACATGAGTAATAATCAGCTTCAGGTATTAATATTTCAAGACTATTCGGTATATCTTTAATGCATTCATTTACCAAAAATGAAAGGATACTTAGATCTGAATTTTCAAATTCTGTGTTCATAGAGTTTTCAACAAATGCTTTCCAGAAAAGATTGATGGTTGTGTTACTAAAAAAAACGTTTTTATAAAGATGATTCAGTGAGTGTCCATTAAAATGTTTCTTCTTTAAAAGAAAAAGTGAAAAATAAAACTTCAGGAAGAAAAGCTTGGTTGGAGACTTAATGAATTTTATGTACGGTACGAGTTTTTTTTTAAAAAGTGCTAAATACTTTATCTTAAACCGAAGAAGCTCTTGTAATTCGTCTCCCTGCAGTCGTTGCAAGTTCCACTCGAAGGAATGCCTTGACCAATATTTTAACGCATCACACTTATTGAGCAAGTCGATAAAGTCTGTGTATGCCCCTATTGTAAAGTGCTGACCGTTATCGCAGGAAAAAATACTTTTATTTTGAAGTCGCCAATCAAAGGATGAGATTCGCCCACCTGACTTAGCGGCTGCCTCATAAACATCGATAACGAAGTCCTTATTTTTTTCCGACAGTCTTTTAGCAATGGAAAGGCCAGATATTCCTGCTCCGATAATAGCTATTTTCATATGCTCATATCTGATATTTTTCCCCAAGAACCCTTCCAGGCCGCATGTAGTTTTTCAATGGCATTTAACGAGATCTTTTTTTCAAAAACATTAAATTTACTTTGTTTTATTTTTTTTAATAGGTTTAAATAAATCATACCCATGATTATTCCAGGTCGTTGTTCTTTATAATTCTCCTCCGGTAGTGATGAAAATGCCTTTTTATATTTTTTGACTGCCGTAACATAAAATTCCTGGCACATTAATCTAACTGTTTCTGTATCAACTACGTTACCGGTTAAAAAGTTTAAATGATACTTTTGTAATAACTCAAGTGGGATATACACTCTGCAATTTTCCCTGTCCTCAGCAATGTCTCGCAATATATTAGTAAACTGGCATGCTATACCCAGCTCGGTAGCATAAGCTAAAACTTCTGTGTTTCGAACGTCTCCGAAAATTCGAGCAGATAGGCGTCCAACCGCACCTGCAACGTGATCGCTATAGTTTTCTAATTCAATAAAACTGGGGAATGGTTTGTGATTCAAATCTTGTCGGACACCGCTAATTATTTTAAGCAAATCAGTAATGGGGAGTGAACAATTGTCAATCGGTTTTTGCAGTGCGAAAGTTATTGGGTGTGTTGGAGTATCCAATACATTAGAAATTTCTTCTTCCCACCAATCTAATTTTTTTCTCGCAAGATCTGTTTCTAGTCCCGAATCTGCAATATCGTCTATTTCTCGGCAATATGCGTAAAGTGCCTCCATAGCCTCTCTTTTTTCTTTATTCAAAAGAGCAAAAAAGACTGTAAAATTTGACTGGCTCCTTTTGACTTTATTTCTACAAAACTCAGTGGGAGACATTGTTTTCTCAAATATTCAAAATAGCATTATATAAAAAAATAGGAAGTTTTAATGTTTCTAATTTAGGAGGTCGGTTCCATACTTTAGACGGATCTTTTCTAATTTGTTGAACAATATTTTTTCCGCATTCGATAATTAATGCAATTTCCATTGAAAATCTAATGGCATATCGGAGACTAGACTTTCTAATCTTCATGGGCAGTTGCGCACCATTCAAAAGGTTTTGTTCTCCTTTCACTGCTAATTTCATAACAAGTTTATTTTTA
>JAOINB010000006.1 GCA_028139135.1 Betaproteobacteria bacterium | reverse complement strand
TCAAGATCATTATAGTTATTCTGCCTGACGGAAAATTTTGTTCTAAGAACATCACTCTTAATATTTATTACCTGGATGTCTGATTCTTCTTTTTCCCCAACAAGAATAGTTTTTCTACCGAATTCAGGTGCTAACGCTCGGACTGTATCATCACCCGATGAAGAGAAAACAGTTCCATAAAATGGTAATTTGTGCACAAAAGAGATAAATGCTGATCTAAGTTTTACAATATTGTTATCGTAAAAAGCAAGATGGTCATTATCAATGTTGGTGATCACTCCTAGGACTGGTGTCAAGTCTAAAAATGATCCGTCAGACTCATCGGCTTCGACTACAAGATATTCACCTTTACCTAATCGAGCGCCAGTTTCGGCACCCATCAATCTGCCTCCCAACACATATGTTGGATCGAGTCCAGCACTAGCCAAAACACTTGAAATCATACTAGTGGTTGTTGTCTTTCCGTGAGATCCCGCTACAGCAACACCTTGTTTAAATCGCATCAATTCTCCCAACATAGAAGCGCGGGGAACAATAGGAATTTTTAACTTTTTCGCATTGATGATTTCTGGATTATCAATTTTTATTGCGCTGGAAACAACACACACATCTGCTCCAATAACATTATCAGCATGATGATCGGTAAAAATTTTTGCTCCTTGATTAATTAGTCTTTTTGTTGCAATTGACTCTTCAATATCCGTTCCTTGAATACTAAATCCTTGATTGAGAAGCACTTCAGCAATACCTGACATCCCTGAACCGCCAACACCGATAAAATGAATTTTTTTTATTTTATTTTGCATTTAGTACCTTTGTCACTTCATCGGAAATAATTTTAGCTGAGTTGAAACGAGCTAACTCTTTAGCTTTACAAGCCATGTCAAATAACTTCTCGCGACTTATCGAACATAAAAAAGAGACTAGCGTAGTTTGAAAAAAAGTGTTCTGTTCGATAATTTTTGCTGCAGACGACTTTTCTAGAATGCTCGCATTTCGTTTCTGATGATCGTCAATAGCAGTGGGTAGTGGAACCAAAACTGAAGCCACACCAACTGCCATTATTTCACTAATGATTCCCGCCCCAGATCTTGAAATAACTAAGTCAGCCCATTGATATTGGTCCACTATACTTTCTAAAAATGGTTTGACAACAGCCCTCACTTTTAGGCTTCTATATAACTCGAACACTTCATTATGATTATCATTGCCAGCCTGATGTACTATAGAAAAAAACTTTTTATTTTCATTTTGCAGAAGCGAAAAACACTGTGGCAATCGTGTGTTCAGAAAAAGAGCCCCTAAACTACCCCCGAGAACAAGAATATTTAATTTTTCTCCATTTTTTGAAAATGCGGGTCGCATTGTTGCTAATCTCTCGAATTCTTTCCGAAGAGGATTTCCAACGGATATGGCTCTATAGCTGGAATAAGTGGTCGCATTAAAATTCAAAAAAATTGTTTCAGCAAATGGCTGTAAAACCCTATTTGCAGAACCCATGACAGCATTCTGTTCAACAATACAGAATGGAATAGAAAGAATCTTCGCAGCTAGTCCAAAGGGCACTGTCAAATATCCTCCACAGCATATAGCATAGGACGGACGATGTTTTAAAAGGAACAAAAAAGCTTTTAGAACTTCTACGAAAAGTCTAAATGGGAAAGTAATCAAGCGCCATAAACCTAACCCTCTGACTCCTTTGAACTCAGAAAAAAATAAACAAATTGATTTATTATGTAATGCTTGTTTCTCAAGCCCTCTTTTTGTCCCCATCCACAAAATTTTAATTTCTTGATCTAACAATTTTTCAGCAATTGCCAGACCTGGAAAAATATGGCCACCAGTTCCCCCTGCACAAACCAAAACTTTATTTTTTTCCAACTTCACCACACTCTTCCGTTTATTCGATTTTTTTTACGCGGAGAAGATTTATTTTCTATATCTATCCGCAACAAGATACCCATACTTAAGCAAACAATTAGCATGGAACTCCCTCCATAGCTTATAAACGGTAAAGTTAGTCCCTTGGTTGGCAATAGACCAGTATTTACACCGACATGAATCAGAGCCTGTATACACAATGATGCGCCTATTCCTTGCGCAAGCAAGCCAGCAAATAACCTATCCTGCGCCATTGACTCGCGACCAATCTTGATCGATTTGATTATTAGAAAAGCAAATATAATCACAACGATAAAGACTCCAACAAAGCCCAATTCTTCCCCGATAACAGAAAAAATAAAGTCTGTGTGCGGAAGAGGAAGGTGACCAAGTTTTGCCGAACCTAAACCAATCCCAGTTCCAAACATACCCCCATTTCCGAAGGCAACTAATGCTTGGCATAGTTGCCAACCGGCATTTTGACTGTGCTCAAGGGAACATGGGTCCAGGTATGCAAGCAATCGGTTTAACCTAAATTGAGTAAACAGGATAATTAAAAGGACACCTGATATTAAAAAGCAGGTCACTCCTGCAATAGCTCGTATTGTCATACCTCCCAAAAAAAGAACGACGATTACGGAACTACAAATAATAATTACTGAGCCAAGATCAGGTTGATACATTAATAACGTTACAATCAGTAATAACACTAAGCCAATTGGACCCATTCCGCGAACTATATCCTCAGTAATGCGGTCCTTGTGACGAACGGCGTACCCGGATGAGAATATTACTATGAGCAGCTTCATCAACTCAGCTGGTTGAAATGTAAATCTGCTGATATTCAGTGATCTTACTGCTCCGTCGACCATGACATCAGAACCTCCAAAAACTTTCTTAAAAAAAACAATCAACAAAAGGAAAATGCCGAATATCAGAAAAAATCCAGAGCCCTTTTCTATAATGCTTATTGGTATTTGCAAAAATATGAACATAACTGATACGCCCAGCAAAACATGAACTGGATGCATCCCAAGATTGTAGAGCTCAAAAGACAGATCGCTATCACTAGGCAAGGGAAGTCTCGCAGAGTAGACCATCACCAGACCCAGTATCAACAGGGATAAAATTGTGAAACTCAGGGATCGATCTATGTTGATATTATCGAACATGTCCACACTCCGCAAAGCAGCTGAGAACCGCTTTATAATACTCATTCCCACGTTCCGCATAATCTTTATATAGATCTTTACTGGAGCAAGCAGGCGATAGCAGGACGTTTATTTCCTCATGTGCTAATTTATTTTTCATAGACAAATGTTTTTTAATTAGAATTACTGCCTCTCGCACATTTTCGATAGTAAAGTGGGTTATGTCATATTCCTCAAAACATTTCTTAAATAGATTTTTATCCTTACCATAAATATAAGCGACAATATTTCGATTTTTCAAAACATTTATCAACGGGGCTAATCTTTGGTTTTTTAAATCTCCACCGAGTATAAGAAATAAGGGGTCCGAAAGGTTTTGTAATGCAAATATTGTTGCAGCTATATTTGTTGCTTTGCTGTCATTCAAGAAACGAAGCTTATTCTTAAAAAAAACTTCCTCTATGCGATGACCTGGTATCTTAAAAAAATTTGAAATGCCTTTCATTTCTAAAATATTGTCAATGATGATGCTACAAATTGAGAAACAAGCCAGTAAGTTAATCTGGTTTTGTTTGCCTAAGCAGGTAGTATCGCTAACTTTTATGATAGGTAAAATTTTGCTATTTTCACCGTATGCACAAAACCATTCTTCATTATTGTGCTCCGCGATCAGAACATCTAATTCTTTTTTATTTTTAGTAAGACCAAAATAGATAGGTTTTAGCATTTTTTTTTCTGAATTCAACGAAGAAATGTGTTGCTCAACTTGCATACTAAGATCGGTATCGTCGGCGTTGATAATTGGTCTCCCGCTCAAATGCGGAAAACCAAAAATTTTTAATTTCGAATTTAGGTATTCCTCCTCTGAAGAATGCCAATCTAAGTGATCACTTGAAAAGTTTAAAATTACCGAGACATCGGATTTGAAATCACTGGACAGGAGAAGCTGGAAGCTGGAAAGCTCCAAAACCCAGAAAGCTGGAAGCTTGCCGTACTGCTTCCTCTCCATAAACGCCTCTAAAAGGGAAGTGCCAACATTTCCTGCTAGCTCAACATCATACCCAAGATTTTTTAATAGATCTTTAATCATAGATACAACCGTTGTCTTACCATTTGTCCCAGTCACCGCAATAATCTTACTTTTCACGGTTGTTTTACTTGCCGATATCTCAAGAGCGGAAAAGAATAAGTCCACTTCTGTCCAGATAGGAATTCCATGAGCACTAGCAAGTTTATTGATTATAAAGAAGTTATTCTCTGATTTTTCGTGAGGACTGAGACCAGGGCTAACAACGACTCCTTGATATTTTTTCAAATTTATTTTTGAGAAAATACAATTCGGAATAAAGGTTACATTGGTAGGAAGATTTTTTTTTAATTCTATTTTCCTTGAATCTACCAAATCTATGTCACAGTCGAAAGTACTTAACCATTTCGCACATGCTCTACCAGATACACCAGAACCAACCACAAGAATTTTTGGACAATTTTGCTCTGAGAGTATTGAGTCAAGTACCATAAATTTCTTATCTTATTTTCAATGTCGCCAAACCAATTAGGACGAGAATCATAGTTATAATCCAAAAACGGACTACTACCTGAGTTTCCTTCCAACCGGTTTCTTCGAAATGGTGATGGAGTGGAGCCATTTTTAAAATTCGTTTCCCTTTGCCAAATCTTTTTTTTGTGTATTTATAGTATGTAACTTGTAGCATTACAGACAGGGTTTCTATCACAAATACACCTCCCATAATAAGCAGAACTACCTCTTGCCTCACGATAACAGCGACTACCCCTAATGCTCCACCAAGAGCCAGGGCGCCAATATCCCCCATAAATACCTGAGCAGGATATGCGTTGAACCAGAGAAAGGCTAAGCCAGAACCAACTATTGCAGCACAGAATATTGTTAGTTCTCCGGCACCGGGAATATATGGTAGAAATAGGTATTTAGAAAAGAGAATATTTCCAGCTACGTAAGCAAAAACTCCTAAACCACTAGCTACAAGTACGCTTGGTAAAATTGCCAGTCCGTCTAGTCCATCAGTTAAATTTACAGCATTGCTAGTTCCCACAATTACAAAATAAGATAGAACAACAAAACCAAATACCCCAAGTGGAAGGTAAAAATCTTTAAAAAAGGGTATTGTCAGACTTATTTCCTTTGGGAAGTTCATTAGCGGATCCATTAACCAACTTTGAAAAAGAATCAGCGCTTGGGAATTATTTTCCGTTGGTATTGAGAATACTAAATATAAAGAAGCAAAAAAGCCAATTAAACTTTGTAACAAAAATTTTAAACGTGCTGAAATTCCTGCCGATGATTCTTCTCTGATTTTTTTCAAATCATCATAGAAACCGACAAAGCCTAAAGTTAACGTTACAAGTAGGGCCACCCAAACATAACGGTTTGATAAATCTGCCCATAAAAGTGTGGTGAAGGTTATTCCTGTAAGGATAAGAGTTCCTCCCATAGTGGGAGTCCCTGTTTTTTGTAAGTGTGACTGTGGTCCATCATCTCGAACAGATTGACCAAACTTTATTGCTGATAAATATCTAATCATAATAGGCCCTAAAATCAATCCTACAAATAATGATGTTAGAGTTGCCAATACCGCTCGCAACGTTATGTAATTGAATACAGAAAAAAAAGAAATGTATTCACTCAACCAACTTGTAAACATAAGCAACATTAATTCAGACCCTTCTTGAGCAAACTCTTCACGACTTTTTCTAAGCTATTGAACCGAGATCCCTTAAACCACACTGCCACCTCTCTATTAGGATGAGATTCAATCTGTTTATCAATCCAATTATTAATTTCGCTAATTAATAAACTGTCCTTCGCACAATGAAACCCAACCCCTAGCTTTTCTGATACCTTGCCGAACTCCTTACCAATAAGAAAAATTTTTTCAATTCTTTGAGATGCTTTTGTGAGTACCTCTGCATGGGACTGATCAGACTTTTCTCCTAACTCTCCCATGTCAGCAAGTACCATACACTTTATAACTTGCAATTTGCTTAACGCTTCAATAGCGGCTAGCATTGAATCAGGATTTGCATTATAAGTATCGTCGACAAAGAAAACTCCACGCCTAAAAGGATAGATTACTCCGCGCCCATCAATCGGCATAAAATCTTCCAATGAATCTACTATTTTTTTGTGTGGTATTTTCAGACTATCTGTTACAGCTAATGAACTGAGCGCATTCAAAGCAAAATGCTTTCCAATTCCCTGCAGATTAATCATTAATGAGGATGGCCAGGTCTTCTCTCGTACTTCCATAATTAAAGGGTAATTCTGAATAATTTTTCCCATGACATATTTATTTTTTTTTGCAAACAAATTAGTACTCTCATCGTGAATACCAAAACGAATAACATCAGATCCTACGCTTTGTACTTTGTCTAACCAAATTCCCTCGTAATCAGACTCTGTGGGAATTACCGTAATCCCACGCGACTGAAGGGCATTAATAGCCATCCCATTTTCGTTAGCAGTTATAGATACAGAATTTAGAAATTCTTGATGATCCCTTTGAGCATTTGTTATGAGCACAAGATTTGGTTTAACTTTCCTTGCAAGTAGATCAATCTCACCTATAGTATTCATACCTATCTCCAAAACAACGTGTTTGGTTTTTTCGTTAATTCTTAAAAGATTTAACGGTATACCAATTTGATTATTTTGATTTGCACGTGTAATGACTAACTCACTACTATGGAAAACAGACTCTAAGATATGAGCTATCATTTCCTTAGAGGTCGTCTTACCGTTAGAGCCAACAATGCTAGTTACAAAAGGGTTGAATTTACTTCTATGCCAATACGCAAAATCAAGTAGAAAAGAACTGGTGTCATCTACACATACGAGGCAAAAGTTTTCATCAACCAACGAACTTAATTCCGTATCAACTTTATTTAAATTAACAACAGCACCTATGGCATTTTTAAATTTTGCCTGGTTAACAAAATCATGACCATCATATTTGTCTCCTTTGAGGGCAAAAAACAAGCTGTTTTCATCTGCTGACCTACTGTCCGTCGTAATATTGGAGATTCTGGGATACGAATATTGTGATTGATTTGTTACCAAACATTTCGTTGAAAACTCCCGATTTATTTCTTCAAAAGAAGTCTCTAGATCTATTCTATAAAGGGCTTGCTTTAAAGACGTTGACATGAATTTATACCCTTCCGAATCAGATCTTCTACAACACTCTTATCACAAAATTCAAACAAGACTCCGTTAATCAGCTGGGTCTTTTCATGCCCCTTTCCTGCAATTAGCACAATGTCATCTTTGTCTGCTTTTGTTATTGCAGCCTCAATTGCTTTTCTCCTATCAGGTATGAGGAACCAATCGCTTTTCCTTTTTACGCAAATCCCTGACAAGATCTCGCGAGATATTTTATCAATGGGCTCTTCCCTCGGATTATCTGAAGTGATGTATCCACGATCTGCACAGGAGGCTGCTATTTTCCCCATAATGGGTCTCTTGTTTATGTCTCGATTACCGCCACAGCCAAAGACACATATTAAATTGCTAGACTTTTTCTCTTTCAAACGATCAAGAGTTTGCAGCGTAACCTTTAATGATTCCGGAGTGTGCGCATAGTCAATACACACTAAAGGTAAATTTTCTCCGTCTAACAATTCAAAACGACCCTCTGGTAGCTTGCAGTCTCCCAGTATATTTTCAGCATTACTCGCCTTTAAATCATCCGCCAGTAAACCGGCTACAAGGCTAAGATTTTCTAAATTGTGTTTGCCGAAGATTTTTATAAGAAATGGTTCAGATTCCTCGTCATTTTTAATCAAAGAAACTAGGGTCCCCAGGCGAGACACATTTTTTTCGACAATCAAAATCTCTGAATTTATATTTGTGGGTTTATCGGGGAAACACTTAATTCCGACTGGTGTTTTTTTTGCGTCAGACCTTTCTATTGCTTCGTACACTAAGTGAATTTCGGAATGCTGCGAACGATTTTTCTCAGTGAACACTATATTAGTTAATGCTGGATGAGAAAAAAGTTGAGATTTAGAATAAGCAAGATTTCCTAAATTCCCATGTAAGTCTAAATGGTCACTACCAAGATTGGTAAATACAGCAGTTTTTATATTTGTACCTTGAAGTCTCCGGGTAATGATTCCGATAGAGGACGCTTCTAGAAAGACCTTTCCTACTTTCTCATTCCTTAACTTATCAAAGATACTCTGTAGCATCACCGGACTAGGTGTTGTTAAGCTGGCTAAGCTATAATCCTGCAACACCTGCTTCCTCTGATTTTTCCTATAGATTACAACACCCAAAGTTCCAATAGCTGCGCAATCTTCCAAAGAATTCGCGAAAATGCCTGCTGCCAAATTTACAAGTGTTGTTTTTCCGTCAGTTCCAGTTACTGCGGTCACATCTAATTTATCGGAAGGGTTGTTATAAAAACCTGCGGCAATAAAGCCAATATAATCTTTCAAATTATCCCAGAAATAGGCCTTACAATAGGACGGAAGCTTCCCAGATAATTTGCGGATTTTTTTGTCGGCAACGATTGCATATGGACACTTATCCCTAATTTTATTTATCAAAAAATCTACTCCAAAATTTTCTCCCGGTAACAAAACAAAAACATCCCCTTTTTTGAGAAAGGTTGTAGTATCCGTTAATCTTGAATTGGGGAATACTTGAGATATTTTTTGACCGAAAATTATCGCATCATCTTTGAATTCAGGATTCCAATCAACCGGAATTCTCTCAGAGTAGTTATGAACAGGGGCCGTCATCTTTTTCCGATTACCTGTCCAGTTTTTGGAAAAACCTGATCATTGGGATCAGGAGACATTTGAAAATCTCTTAATGCCGATGCTGCTATTTTTGAAAAAATGGGTGCTGCAACTTTGCCTCCAGTTTTCAATTTGGTAGGTTCGTCCACTCTTATCGCA
Organism: Betaproteobacteria bacterium; assembly: GCA_028139135.1. GTDB lineage: Bacteria > Pseudomonadota > Gammaproteobacteria > Burkholderiales > Burkholderiaceae_A > UBA7377. The sequence goes on along the minus strand of JAOINB010000006.1, from coordinate 43,589 downwards.
GCAATGAAACGTGGGTTGTTACTAGGAGCAAAACCTACATAAGAGGCGATATATTTATTTGTAGAGTATTTCCCATTCTCAATTTTTCTTGTGGTGCCAGTTTTTCCAGCAACTGAATAACCGTCTACTCTTGCTGCCTTTCCAGTTCCATTCATTCCAGAAGCCTCAACAAGCATTTTCTCCATTTCCGCTACTACGTATTTTGAAAATATTGGGGTTTTTTGGCCCACTCGATCAAGAACAGAAATTTTAATTGGAAGAATATAACCGTTTTGTGTAAAAACTGTGTAAGCTCTCGCAAGCTGAATTAAAGTTACATCAACACCATAGCCATATGAAATGGTTGCTTGATTTATATCTTCCCATGATTTCCATTTTGGTAAAGTCCCATTTCGCATACCCAACAGCGGCAAATCGGGGGATTTCCCAAATCCAAGTAAATTCAGGTAATGATACATTGAATTTGAAGGGATTTTTAGAGCCACTTTTACTGTCCCCACATTGCTTGACTTTGCTAATACTTCTCTTATCGTTAATTTCCCAAAAGAACGCTCATCTTGTAGTTTTTTTCCATTGACCTCAATAAAACCTGGAGCCGTCTGAATTACGGAACCTGCGGTCACGATACCTTCTTGTAAAGCAGTAGCTATAGCAAAAGGCTTTAGTGTAGATCCAGGTTCGTATTGATCAGTAATAGCTCTATTTCTCACCTCATCTAAATTTAAAGTCTTTCTGTTACTCGGGTCAGCGGCGGGAACATTTACAATAGACAGAATGTCTCCAGTTCTAGCATCCAGCAAAACTATTGATACAGATTTGGCTCCGTAACTCCTTTTCGCCGCTAACGCCTCTCTATAAACGATCGACTGAATACCAGCATCTACTGTTAGCTGAACATCTTGACCATGCTCCGGTGCCCTTACAACCGTCTCGTCAAACGCTACATTACCACTTTCTATTAATAACTTCTTCTGCCCCGAACTACCCCGCAAATAATGGTCAAAAGATTTTTCAATTCCTTCAATACCCCGGTCATCATCAACGGAGGTCAGCCCGACCAGAGTCGAAAACGCCTCTTTAAACGGATAATCTCTCTGGTAAAATTTTTCGAACTCGACTCCATTCAACTTTAAGCGCTTTATTTCGTCAACTGTGTCCTTATCAACAGAATTTTCTAGCCGAAAATACCGAGGGGCTTTTCGTATTTTTCCCAAAAGATCAGCTGGGTTATATCCCAACAAAGAACAGAATGATGTTAGTGCATCACCTTCATGAGTAAATTTGGCAGGAACGATACCTACTTTATAGTTCAGTACACTTGATGCAAGAATCTCTCCATTCCTGTCAAAAATTTTCCCTCTGATAGCTGGCATTTCAACATACTTCGTATATCTTTTCTCTGCCTTTCTTTGCCACTGCTCTACATTTAAAAACTGTAAATAAAATGCCCTACAAATCACAATAAAAAAAGCAAATAAAAATACTACCAAAGTTATTTTTGAACGCCATGCAGTCGCTCGTCGAATGTCTAGCGCGGAGTAACCAATTTTATTCGAGGGTTGTATTGACTTTAATCTCATTTACTTATTTCCACTTTCAATGTGATAGTGTTTTTTAGGCTGACTGGAACCATGTTTAAATCATTTTCTGCAATCGATTCAATTCTTGCTTTGTCCCTCAGCTTACTTAACAATTTTTTGTAATCAGTAATTTCTCCATGAAGCTTTTGTTGATATTGAATTTGCCTTTGAGATTCTTCATAGAGAACTCTGTATGCATGCCGTGAATCTATTAACGAGATTGATGATGCAGCAATTAAAAAGATCAAAACAACATCTTTTATTCCTAAATCCATCCTTCACTCCTGTTTAGCACAAATTATTTCTCCCACTCGCAATAGAGCACTCCTCGAGCGGGGGTTTCTTTGAATATTTTCTCTAGACGGTTTTATTTTTTTTATTTCTTTAATTGCGCACGTTGGAAACTTAACCGTATCCTGATCGGAAAAAAAACCTAATCGTTTTGGGTGAGCACTATAATTATTGCACTGTGCTTTTCGGGATCGCATCGAAAACTTTACCAGCCTATGCTCCAAAGAGTGAAAACTGATTACAGAAAGGCGGCCGTTATGGCTCACAATCATTGGAATTTGTTCTAAAAGGTCTTTTAAATCTTCTAATTCATTATTAATGAAAATCCTAAGTGCTTGAAAGGTTTTCGTGGCAGGGTGGGTTTTATAATAATGTCGTTTTCTTTTCCCATCTATTACATCAAACACCAGATCAGCTAAGTCTGAAGTTGTTTCGGGGAATTGTTTACTCGTATTACAGTCCTTATTATCTCTTCGTAGAACTAACTCAGCAGCTATAAAAGAAGATAGTTTCTCGTCTCCAAAATCTTTTAAAACTTTTTCAATTTGTAGAGAGGTGGCTCCTTTCAACCATTCGTGAACTGTTTGACCTGTAGAGGTATTCATTCTCATATCCAACGGGCCCGTCGTTTGAAATGAAAAGCCTCTCTCAGCAGAGTCAACCTGAGGGCTGGAAACACCAAGGTCCAACAAAACACCATTCACTTTTTTGATTTTTAAACTTTTTAACAAAAAACTTAAATCTGAAAAGCTTCCATGGTAAAGGGATAGTCGTTTATCGTTCAAAGCCTTGGCATACTCAATAGCGTCAGGATCTTTATCTATTGCAATTAACTTCCCATCAAATCCTAAACGAGATAATATTTCCATGCTATGACCACCTCGTCCGAAAGTTGCATCGACATAAGTCCCCCCAGAAAAAATGTTCAACCCATCAACCGCTTCCTCCAGAAAAACTGGTTGGTGTAAATTATTACCTCGCGAATTTGAAGAAGTTTCATTCATTTTTAGCCCTGACAATTTCCTTGTGCCGGCTTAATCTCTTTGCATCCCATATCTCTAGATTCTCTCCTACCCCCAGCATAACGATCTCTTTGTTGATGTTAGCTCCTGATCTAAGCATAGGAGCAATCAGGACTCTCCCAAATTTATCCAACTCGGGTGTATCAGCCAAACCCATCCAAAATCTTTTTTCTATTTCCGTGCCGGACTTTAAAAGAGTTCTTGTCCTTTCCGTCCAAATATTATGAGGCATCATCACTAGACACCCAAAATTACTTTCTACAATCGCCAAATAAGTCAGTCCATTAGGGACGAGAAGAGGCCTGTATTTTACCGGAACGGTAATTCGGCCTTTAGAATCTAAGCTGAGGGAAGAGATTCCGTAGAACATTTTTTAACGGTGAAGTAATTGGTTAAGTCAAAATAAAAAATATATGAAATTAAAGCTATTTTTCCACAAAAATGCACAAAAATGCACTTATTCCCACTTTAGAAGAAAGGCAAAAAATGGTCAAGTAATTATGTAAAATTAAAGATAATTAGCAAGTAAGACTCAGAATTTTTCAATATAGTACGGGTCTTACGATATAGAAATTTCCTAATTCATTTCGTAACTTTAAAAGTAGGGGTTAATTATAAAAGTGGCTGACCTAAATATTTACAATATCATTATATTTCTCATTGCCTTATCTTTTTTATTTCAAGTAATTTTAGATAAAATACAAATTAAGTATCTGATTCATAACTTGAATTTTATCCCAGAAAGATTTAGAAAAAGTATTTCAATAGATGACCATAGAAAATCGATAGAGTACGCCAGAGACAAGCTTGACCATCGAATTAAGAGAAACATTGTGGAAATTTTATTTTTAGGGTTTTTGACATTTGGAGGATTTTTGGATGACTTAACGCAATATGCTTTTCTGTTAAGTCGTAGCCTGGAAATCAACGCTGTCTTGGCAGGTTCGCTACTTGTTTTGTTTTTTTACAGCATTGTATTTTTAGTTGACGTGCCATTTAGCCTATATAAGCAGTTTATAATTGAGGAACGCCATGGGTTCAACAAAATGACTTTTCGGTTGTGGCTTACAGACCTTGCAAAAAATGCAGCTTTGTCTGGCATTCTGATTTTTCCTATTATAAATCTTGTCCTTTTTCTAATAACGAACCGAATGGAAATAGGGGTTTTGTGGTGGATCCTTCTTTGGGTATTAGTTGTCCTTTTATCTGTGTCCTTTATGATAATTTTCCCATTAATCATCGCTCCAATTTTCAACAAATTCTCACCAATAGAAAATGGACTACTAAAGGATAGATTAGAGAAGTTGCTTACTCGATGTAACTTTAAATCAAAAGGCCTGTTTACTATGGATGGAAGTAAACGAAGCTCACATGGGAACGCTTATTTTGCAGGAATTGGAGGAGCTAAAAGAATAGTCCTGTTTGACACACTTATAGAAAAATTAAACGAAAAAGAGATAGAAGCAGTATTAGCCCATGAGGTTGGTCATTATAAGTGTGGACATATACCTTCTCGTTTAATAATAAGCGCATTAATGTCTTTTGGTTTTTTCTTCTTTTTGGGTTTATTCATCGATGAACAGTCGTTCTTTCTAAGTTTCGGAATATCAATCGAAACAACAAACCTCGTAGAGAACTCAGGGATTTTATCAGCCTCATTCTTTATTGTGTTTTTTTACATCTTACCTAACGCACTATTTCCTTTGCGTCCTCTTACCGCTATTTTGTCAAGAAAGCATGAATTTGAAGCCGACAGTTACGCTGCCGAGAATGCAGAGGCAAGTCAATTAATTTCTGCCTTGATAAAACTCTACAAAGAAAATTCTGCCCCCGTCATCACTAATAAGTGGTTTTCTTTATTTTACGACAGCCATCCAAATGCTTTAGCTAGAATTGATGCGCTTGAATAATAAGGTGCGAAGCAAGTCTATAGGCCGGATTCTGTCCAAATCATTTTCAGATTCTGTGCGATCATCCATCTTGGCTTATCATTACTGATAAGCTCCAGCCACCTACCCGCATGCTCAGTCGAACAGACCTTTCAGTAATTAACAGTGCACATGCCTACTTGGTGTTGCTCCAGGTGGAGGTTGCCCGTTTCACATCTGTATTTGCGAACAAATACTTCCTCGTCTCTGTGGCCCTATTCATCGCCTTCAGACATCTATGATGACCTATTGCGTACGGCCGTTAACCGTCACCCTTGTTCTAGGAGTCCGGACCTTCCTCTACATAAAAATGCAGCGATCGCCCAACTTGCTCCGCGTCTATATAATACTCAAAAGGCGACTGAAATATCAGAAAAATATTAATTCAGGAGGTAAAAATTAAAAGGTTTCTACCAAAAAAGGAAACTATCCTACAAAATAAGTTTGTAAAATGGATTGGGCCTGCTTTGAAAAACCCTCAATTGTGGCGTTTTAGTAGGAGAGGAGTAGCACTGGGTGTTGCAATCGGTATTTTTTTTGGATTTCTTATGCCGTTAGCTCAAATTCCTGCGTCAGCTATTGCTGCAACCATTTTCAGAGCAAACGTACCTACCGCAATTGGAAGTACACTCGTTACAAACCCAGTTACATTTGCTCCAATATATGTTATTGCCTATAAAGTTGGTGTAGTTTTACTCGGAAAGACTCCAAATAAAGACTCGCTTGAAAAAGTTTCCCAGGGGATTACTCCCACCGATCAGACTAGCGCTCTCAAGACAGAAAATAATACAAGCCTTTTCAACAACTTCCTAAACGTAAGCAAACCCCTGGTAGTTGGGTTAGCTATTTTCGCTCTAGTAGGAGGATTCGTTACTTATGTTGTTATCTTATGGTCCTGGTGGGTATGGATTAAAATCAAGAGAAAACGCAGAACAAGTAAACGACAAATTAGTTAACTATTTGCCAGTCAAGAGTTTCTCCATGAACAAACGAAACAATCTTTTCTCCCTTCTCGGTCATGAAAAAATCTTTTGGAATGTTGTTCCTTTGTACCAGTTTTAATTTTTCTTCATTGATAGGGAGACCATAAAATTTAGCGCCATTTAAACTTGCAAAGTTCTCAAGATTTTCAAGCTTGCCTTCTGCAAAAAATACTTCTGCGTATTTTGCTAATGCATATGGAGCAGAAAAACAACCAGCGCAACCACAGCTAGACTCCTTTTCACCGATTAAATGTGGAGCGGAATCGGTACCGAGAAAAAATTTTTCATTACTGTCTGCAGTTACAGCATGAACCAAGGAACTCCGATCTGCCTCCTTTTTTAACAACGGAGCACAATATTTATGAGGACGTAATTTTCCGGCTAAAAGGTTATTTCGGTTATAAGCTAAATGCTGCGGGGTGACACTTGCAACAACATTTTCGTTTTGATCATTTACAAAATTAACAGCATCCGCTGTCGAGATATGTTCGAAAACAACACGTAAGTTAGGGAATCTTCTTGTCATAGGATCAAAACTCTCTTCGATAAATCTCGCTTCCCTATCAAAAACATCTATTTCTGGGTTAATACTTTCTCCATGAACACATAATACTATATCTAGTTTTTCCATCTGCTCAAATACTCTGTAATAAGACTCAAATTCGGAAACACCAAAAGTTGAATTGGTAGTAGCCCCTGCAGGATAAAATTTTACCGCTAAAACGTCAGGAGACTCGGAGACCCGTTTTAATTCTTGAGATGACATCTCTGAGTTAAGATAGAGTGTCATATAAGGGTTAAAACTCGCAAAGGCATTAATATTCTCTGGCCTAATTCTCTCCAGTACTGACCTGTTAGCAACACAAATCCGATTTTTGTATTCCTCTGCCATCTTTACTGTGGTGATAGGCGGGGATAAGTTAGGCATCACTAAAGCCCTTTGGAAATGATGAGAGGACGAAAAAATAACAGCCTCTAGTAAATCACCGTCCCGTAAATGTAGATGCCAATCGTCCGGTTTAATAATCGTTATTGACTTCATTAATTTATATTATTAATATTCCTCGAAAATCATTCACATTAGTTAATGTCGGACCAGTAGTAATTACGTTTTTTAATGGTTCGAAAACTCCGAGCGCATCATTATTCTCTAAACATTTTCTTGGATTAACCCCCATACTAATAACGTCTTGAATAGACGTGGGAGTGAAATATACGCCAGCATGGGTGCTCACCCCATCAATACCATCTGTATCGCCAGCTACCCCATAAATATTAATGTTACTATCTGTCAAAGATGTAATTTTCAAAGCAACGCTTAAAAGGAACTCAGCACATCTACCCCCTCTACCGTCTCCCGAAACAGTCACAGTGCATTCGCCTCCCGATAATATTAGCAACGGTTTTTTCATATCCGCACTATCAGATGAAGCAACTGAGAACGCCCAACCACCAATAACTTCTCCAACATCTCTTGCTTCGCCAGTTATAGCATCACCCATAGAAATACAACTAACTCCCTGAGCTTCGGCATATTTCTTTACGGCATTCAAGCTTGTCATAGCAGTAGCGATTACAGCCTCACTAACATGTCGAAGCCTAGTATCACCAGGCTTTGGATTATCTTCAATTTCTCGACATTTCCCTTTCTCAAGATACTCTTCTATCTTAGGAGGTACATTTACCTGCCATCGATTCAAGACATCTATTGCATCCTGAAACGTACTTGGATCAGCAGAACATGGTCCCGATGCAATATCACTTGGGTTATCGCCGACTACATCTGAAATTATTAATGCACAGACAGGAGCCTTGCTTTGCAAGGCTAGTTTGCCTCCCTGAATTTTTGAGATGTGCTTTCTTACTATGTTTATATCTGTTATGGGAGCCCCACATTTAAGTAGCTCTTTTGTTACTAGCTTTATATCATCATTTTCCAAACCATCAGCAGGAAGGCTCAGCAAGCTTGACCCACCACCCGAAATCAAACACAACAGCAAATCGTCTTCACCCAAAGCACCGACTCTCTCATAAATCTCTCTCGCGGCATCCTCTCCAGCATTATCCGGAACAGGATGGCCTGCCTCTATACATTTAATGTTTTTCAACGGAAGTCCGTGCGCATAACGTGTTATGACGACCCCAGATAAGTTAACCCCTGAGGCCCATTCGATCTCAACAGCTTTTGCCATACTAGCTGCTGCCTTGCCTGCCCCAACAACTAGTACACGACCCTTGGGCGGTGGAGGCAAAAAGTTTCGCAGAGATTTTATGGGATTAGCCGATTCGATAGCTATGTTAAAACAATTCAGTAAAAAATCTCTGGGGTCTTTTTTGATATTCATGATTTGTACTAAGTTTTAAATATGCATTATACCAATACTTAGGGTTTCTCTTCACTTTGAATGCTCCAAAGTTCAGTGTATTTTCCTCCAGTTTTAAGTAAATCCTCATGTGTGCCTTTTTGAATGATTACTCCTTTGTCAAGGACCAGAATCTCATGCGCAGAAATGATAGTTGAAAGACGATGAGCAATAATTAAACAGGTCTTTTCAGCAGAGATAGCAAGGATGGCACTTTGTATAGCCTTTTCAGTTTTGGAATCCAAGGCAGATGTGGCTTCATCAAATATCATAATTTTAGGCTGTTTCAACAATGCTCTAGCAATCGCGACTCTCTGTTTTTCCCCACCGGATAGTTTCAAACCTCTCTCTCCCACAATCGTCTGGATTCCTAAAGGCAAAGACGAAATAAAATTATCTAAGTTAGCTAGTTGGATTACCTTTCTTAAGTCATCTTGCTGTACGTTGATATAACCGTATCTCAAATTGTATTCGAGGGATTCATTAAATAGAACCGGATCCTGCGGAACAACTGCTATGTTCGACCTTAATTCACTTTGACTCAAATCCCGGATATCAATCCCTCCGTATGTGATTCGTCCAGAAGTAACATCATAAAATCTATAGAGCAACTTAGAAATAGTACTTTTCCCACCACCCGAGTAACCTACGATAGCGGTTGTTCTTCCTGGCTGAAGAGTAAAATTAAGATCTTTCAAAATTAAGCGACTACCATAAGAAAATGAAACATTCTCAAAATTAAGCGTAGCTGAATCGGGAATTGTTTTGACGTTAGCTCTATCTTTTATATCTGGCTCTTCATTAATAAGACCAAACATTTTTTCTATATCAACGAGAGATTGCTTTAACTCTCGGTACAGCACCCCTAAAAAATTTAACGGCAAAAAAAGCTGAATCAAAAAAGCGTTTATGAGAACTAGGTCCCCTATTGTCATAAATCCTTTTGTAAATTGAGAATATGCTAGTAACAAAATCAAAACGGCTGAAAAACTAATAATTATGGCCTGTCCTAAATTTAAAACTGAAAGAGAACCTTGACTTTTTTCTGCTGCTTTTTGCCAGATTAGCAATTTATTTTTATATCGATCTTCTTCAAATTCTTCATTATTGAAATATTTCACAGTCTCATAGTTCATCAAGGAATCCACCACAGTTGCATTAGCCTCTGCATCAGACTCATTCATATTTCTCCTAAGCATTATTCTCCAGTTCGTAACATAAATTGTGAAAATTGCGTAAAGGAAAATTGTTGAAAGAATGATAATTGCAAAAAACGGCTCATAATTTATGGCAAGCCAACTTGCAACAAATATCACTTCAAAAAATGTCGGTAAAACGCTATATAAAGTAAAATTTACGATGGTACTAATACCCCTTATTCCTCTTTCTAACTCTCTCGTTAAAGAGCCAGTTTTTTTAGATAAATGAAAACTTAAAGACAACTGATGTAAGTTCTGGAATACTTTCAGCGCTATTTCGCTGACAGCATTATAGGTCACTTTTACAAAAACAAACTCTCTAAGCTCAGCAAAGCCAGTAGACAAAAATCTCAGAACTCCATAAATGACAATTAGAAAAATTGGATAATAAATTAATTTATCTTCAGAGTAAAAGAACCCTTCAAGCAATATGGTGGCGCTTTCACTATCAGAGACGTGATCAACTAAATATTTAAAGATTATAGGCACTGAAACTAAAGTTGCCTTTGCGCCAATTAACGCAAACAATGCCAAAATCATTCTTCCTTTGAATTTGAGGAAAAATGGCAGAAAATCCTGAATTACATTCAAAAAATTTTTTGACTCCATAGATATCAACTCAATCCGATCCACCCCTCCAGGGTATCTAAATTTTTTGGGAATCCAAAATTTCTCATTTTAAGAACTTCTGCAGCCTGGAGCGCACATATTGCCGCATCAAGATAATCACCCTTGTAATCTATGATCATCCGGTTTTGTAATGCCAGACTACTTTTTAGCTTTATTGACAATCCAGCCTTACCATATCTTAGATGTTTGACAATATTTTCTCGCATCATAACTCGTACTAATGAGTCTTTAATTTTGTTATCGGTTTTGTAAGATTTTGTACTTACAACCCTTGCAGTCAACGCTGGGTAAACTTCGAATGCGAGTCGATTGTGATAATCACAGTCGCCCATCATAAATCTATTTATATCTTTTTGTTCCTGCATTGGATTAAAATTTTTTTGATGTGCTGGAAAGATTAGCCCCGCTTTTCTTATTCGTTCAATCCCTGCATGCATCATCCATGCAACTGGAGGATTTACCCATCTCATAGCTGGACTTGATTTGGATGCTTTATCAGTGCTCCTATATGCAAATTTGTCTCCATACTTTTTTGTACTACACCACTTAATAAAAAATTTCTTGATAACTTTTTTGTCTAGAGAGCAATAAAATTTTGTGAAAATGTCCCAACGAGAAGGCCAATTAAAATACTCAATAAGATCACGAGGCATACTAAATGGCAAATCGAAACCGCCAACCCAAGGACCCCTTTTGGACAAGAACTCCTCGAATAGGTCCAAAGACTCTATTGAATGAAAATTAGATAAAGAAAGTTCATTATGCGAGCACGACTCCGAGACAGGACCACGGAGCCAACATTCCGCTACCGCTATAGGCTTTTTCTTAGATGGAGCTGAGCTGAAATCTATTCCGTAAACTTTCATTTTGTAACCTAGATTAATTTTTTTAAAGACGATAACCTGTCTATATCATTTAGGTTCTTATCAAAACGGATTCTTTTCATCCTAGGAAATCTTACCGCAATTCCAGATTTATGCCTTTTAGATTCTGATATAGAATCAAAAAGTAACTCCACTATGATTTCTGGTCGAACCTTTTTTACAGGACCATAACTTTCTTCCGTAATCTTCTTGATCTTGCTATCAATCAATTTCATATCTGCATTAGACAGCCCTGAATATGCCTTAGCAAAAGGCACTAATTCTTCGGTATCCTTTTCGTCATTAAATATTGCAAAGGTGTAATCGGAAAAAATACCGCTTCGAATCCCATGACCCTTTTGTGCATAAATTATAACTGCATCTACACTAAGAGGATTCATTTTCCATTTAAAGCTATCATATCCAGTTTTACCTTTTTTTCTTCCAACACCATATTGGCCATTCATCCTTTTTAACATCACTCCTTCTGCATTATTCTGCCTAGCACTTTTTCGCATTTTATCGATTTCTATAGGAGACAGATTGACGAAAATCGGCGAAAGCATAAATTCTTGCTCCGTTAAATGCTTTTTAAACAATTCCTTTAAAATTGTTTTTCTATTTTTCAGAGTAATAGATCTTAAGTCTTGACTTTTCAGACTTAAAATATCATATGCCATGAAGATCACCTTATCGAAACTGTTATCATTTTTTGACTCTAATTTAGGTTTTTTTTTGCCCAAAAGTTTTTGAATTGACGAAAATTTTTTAGGTTTATTCTCATTAAAATCCCAAACAAGTAATTCCCCATCTAATACAACATCTTCCTTTATACATTTATCTGTCGCTTCAATTAGCCCGGGAAAATTTTCTGAGACAAACTCTTCTCCTCTTGTCCAAAGTTGTATATCTTTTTTTTGTGTCTCTGTATTTATTTTTACTAGTAATTGCATTCGTATACCATCCCATTTCCATTCAATGGTCCAGTCCTCTGGTCTATATGAACGAAAAAACTCATCTCTCATTTGATCCGAAAGGTTCTGTGAGAGATAGAACGGAAAAGGAATAGCAGCGCTCTTGGCCAGTTTGACAGACCTCTGTTCGACCGGTAGCAGTTCTGAGAACAGGTACTTAACAGCTTCAATATTCGCATAATTCTGCTTAAAAAATACTATTAACCTGGAGGCAATTAGCTCCTTGTCAACCCCACAAATCTCCGAAATTACCTGCGTAACCTGCAATCTAGACACACCAATCCTAAAACCACCAGTGAACATTTTACAAACGGTGAAAATATAATAAAAACTTTTGTCTTCAAAATCCTTTGTTAAAACATTTAATTTTTTTTCATCATCTGCACTTTTTATTTGCATAAAGCTTTGTATCTTTTGATGCAATGAGGTAGATAAATCATCGTTGATTCCTTTTTTTTCCCATACTAGGTGGGCTATTGTCTCCGCTAAATCCCCTACAGAGTCGTAACATTCATCAAATAACCATTGCGGCATATTCGTTTTTCTTATGGTATACATTTTCAATATTTTTGAGGAGAAAATTCGATTAAGCTTTTCTCCTGAGAGGAAATATATTGCCCAGAAAAGTGAAAGCCATTGATCTTGACTTTTATTGAGGTTCTTGGTCGTATTTTCGTTTTCTAATAGAAGTGCATTTTGGAAATATTCCTTGATGCAATTTTTTTTTTCAAGATTACCTAATGCCTGATCAAGGCTTCGTATTAGTTTTACGAATTGAATCATATTAATTACTATTTACAAAGGTTAAATCACTTGTTCCAACCCCATTTTCTTCAATATACCTACGAAAAACATTTGATTTTCCGTGTACAGTGATAACATTTTTTGCTTCGGTTAGCTCAACTAATCTATTTAGTTCAGTCCAATCTGCATGATCCGATAGAACAAATCCTTTGCAGCCTGTTTCTCTTCGTCTGTTACCTCTAACTGCCATCCAACCAGAAACTACCGCTTCAATATCAGGCTTACACTTATCAATCATTTTTGTGCCCTTTACACTCGGCGGTAATAAAATGAGGGTAGAATCTTCAACTTCCTTATGTGGCGAAAAAGTAGAATGATCTGGAAAATCGATTCCGTGATGTTTATAGATATTATTGATAGCCGAGATACTTGGATGCACCCTTATGTTCCCAGGAAATGCAGATGTTCCGAAGTGCTTTTTTATACCATGCAAGATTCTTTGAGATTTTCCGAGGGAATAACAGTATAAAACTAAGTTCATTTTTGTTTGTTTGCAATTCTCCCACATGTCGAAAATTTCTTTGTAAACCTCTAATTCATTTCTCCAACGAAATATGGGTAGCCCGAATGTAGATTCCATAACCAATACATCGGTTTTTATCGGCTCGAAAGCATCACAGGAAGAATCTTCAGCCAATCTGAAATCCCCAGTATATAACCACCTATGACCCTTCGTTTCTATAAGTATTTGTGCAGCACCAAGAACATGACTCGCCGGAAACATTGTTAAGTAAATGTCACCGATCCTTATGCTTTTCCTAAAATTTAATGATTGAATGCTCTCAAATTTTACTCGGTGACGAATAATCTTTTCTGACCTATAAGAGCAAAGAATTTTTTTATGTCCGTTTCTAGCATGATCTGCATGGCCGTGGGAAATGACCGCATTTTCTACAGGCAATATAGGGTCTATATAAAACCCGCCTAATGGGCAGTACATCCCTTCTCTGCGTAATACAATCAAGTCGTCATTTCTCATTTAGAACTAGATGAGTGTTTAACTAAATCTCGTATTGCCTCTTTGTTGGTCCAGGAAAAACATCGTTCTATAGCCTCTGCCGAATTTAACCAGCAGTACGATGAATGCTCCCTAGGAGACAATTTTATTTGTAAATCTTTCGGAATTAGTATAGAAAAAAAATGCTCTCGATTAAATCTAACATCCTCTGGATACCGATGCGCCCAGTGTTGAAAAATTTTAAAATATCTTGCAATATTCCAGTCTTTTAATTCAAATCTGTCCGCATCAATTCCCGTTTCTTCCTTCAATTCTCTCTTTGCAGCATCGAAAAGTGGTTCGCTGTAACTATCAAGACTTCCCGTGACAGATTGCCAGTAACCTTTTTTATCTGATCGTTCTAGCAATAAAATATTTTTATCGACATCATGGAGCACTACTAAAACTGAAATGGGAATTTTTTTTTTACCACTAATTTATTTTCTTGAGTGTGAGGCCTATCTCATCGAGCTGTTGCTTACTCGCATAACCAGGAGCCTGAGTTAGCAGGCATTGGCCTCTCTGAGTTTTTGGAAAAGGAATAACATCTCTGATGGAGGGAGCATTGCAGAGGAGAGCTACAAGTCTATCCAATCCAAACGCTATCCCACCATGTGGAGGAGCTCCATAGCTTAATGCATCAAGCAGGAAACCAAACTTATCTCTGGCTTCTTCGTTCGAAATTCCTATTGCTGTAAATATTGCTTTCTGAATGTCCATTTTGTGTATCCGTATTGAACCCCCTCCTACCTCAGAGCCATTAATCACCATATCATAAGCCTGAGAAAGACAGGCACCCGGATCAGATGTGAGCATACCTTCATACTCCTTCTTGGGGGCAGTAAAAGGATGGTGCATTGCAGTCCATCTATTTAGTTCGGAATCGTATTCAAACATAGGAAAATCAATTACCCACAAAGGCTTCCAACCGGACTCAAAAAGATTGTTTTCTTTACCAAAATCACTATGTCCAATTTTTGTAATTAAGGCGCCCAAAGAATCATTCACCACTTTTTGACTACCAGCCCCAAAAAATAAAATATCCCCTGTCCTTACTTTTGTTTTTTCAAGAATCTGATTTAAAGCCTTTTCATCGATATTTTTAACTATAGGTGACTGTAAACCATTTCTACCTTGTGAAAGATCATTGATTTTTATCCACGCTAAGCCCTTTGCTCCAAATATTTTTACATATTCGGTCAGATCATCTATTTCTTTTCGAGTTAGTTTTTCTCCTCCAGGTACACGCAATACACTTACCTTCCCACCAGACCTTGCAGCATCTGCAAAAATTTTAAATTCAATATTTTTTACGATTTCAGAAATCTCACATAACGAGAGATTAATTCGCAGGTCTGGCTTATCAGTACCAAAATTTTCAATAGCTTCTTTATACGTAAGAACTTTAAAAGGTCTCTCTAGCTCAACATTTGCTACCTTTAAAAAGACTGTTGCAATCATTTCTTCGAATACTGTTCTAATTTCAAGTTCATTAAGAAACGTGGTCTCACAGTCTACTTGAGTAAACTCTGGTTGTCTGTCGGCTCTCAGATCTTCGTCGCGAAAACATTTTGTTATTTGATAGTAGCGATCAAATCCAGCTATCATCAAAAGTTGTTTAAAAAGTTGTGGGGATTGGGGAAGAGCAAAAAACTCACCTCGATTTACTCTAGAACCAACTAAAAAATCTCTCGCTCCCTCAGGAGTCGACTTAGTCAGCACCGGTGTTTCGATGTCTATGAAATCTGAACCGTTTAAAAATGCTCTTACTTCTTTTATAAAATTATGACGTAACAAAATATTGTTTTGCATTTGTTCCGTTCTAAGGTCAATCACTCGATTAGCAAGCCGAGTATTCTCGTTAATTGATGAGTCATCGAGGGGAAACGGAGGCGTTTTGGATGTGTTTAAAATTTCAAGTTTTGAACAGACAACCTCCACAAAGCCACTGGCCAAATTAGCATTTTCGCTACCTTGAGGTCTGTTGCGTACTCGCCCAACGACTCTTAAACAATACTCGTTTCTAACCTTTTCTGCCAAGGAAAAAACTTCATGGTCTTCGGGATTGCAAACTATCTGGGCCCTTCCTGATATATCTCTAAGATCAATAAAAATTACCCCGCCATGATCTCTCGTTTTTGCTACCCAACCGCAAAGAGAAACCTTCAAGTCACATTGCTTTACGGTCAAGTGACCGCAATAGTGACTTCTCATGGAGTTGCTATCTTTTTTCACTTCCATGCGTAGTCTTTACCTTATTTTCTTTCACGGGATTTTTTTTCTCTGCTGCAACAGATTTCTTATCCCCGTTGTCCTTGGTGATAGCAGAATTTTCTCCATGGTTTTTCCCTTTGCCAGTACTATCATCACCACTTTTTTTCTCACCTTGTCCGTTTTGTTCCTTGTCCTGACCTTTTCCTTTTTGATCTTTAAAGTCAGTTACATACCAACCCCCTCCTTTTAATACAAACCCCGCAGCTGTAAGCTGTTTGGAATATGAATCTTTTCCACAAGCCGGGCATTTAGTTAAAGGCGGATCAGACATCTTTTGCAGGACATCAGATTGATGCCCGCAAGCATTACACTTGTATGAATAAATGGGCATAAGTGTCCCTTATTGATTTATATAAAATTCTAAAAAGGTATATCGTCATCCAAATCTTCAAAACCCTTTGCTATTGGACCGTCACCGGACTTTGAAGTATTTGCTTTACTAGAAGACCCTGGCTCATCTCTCGTGATGCTACCTGAGGCTTCACTACTTGCCCCGGCTCTAGACCCAAGCATTTGCATATTGTCTCCAACTATTTCGGTAGTATAACGATCCTGGCCATTTTGATCCTGCCACTTCCTGGTCTGTAATCTTCCTTCAACATAAACCGATTGCCCTTTTTTTAAATACTCTCTAGCAACTTCTGCCAGTCTATTGTAGAGCACTATTTTATGCCACTCTGTTTGTTCTTTTAACTCACCAGAACTTTTATCTTTATATCTTGAACTAGTTGCAAGGGAAAGATTCGCAATAGCGCGTTCATCGGAGGTATACCGTATTTCAGGGTCCCTACCCAAATTACCCAAAACTATTACTCTATTTACTGAAGCCATTACGCCGCCTTCTATTTTCTAATTTAACCGTCTTTTTTTTAATCTAAGCGAAATAATTATCCAAAAAAACGATAATATCAAACATAAGTAAATGATACCATCAAACCCGTATTTTTCGAAAAGCAAGCCTCCGATAGTGCCACCAAAAAAAATACCCGTTGCTTGAAAGGTATTGTAAATAGCTAGAGAAAATCCTCTGCTTTCAAGCGCTGATAACATGGATACCCATGAGGGCAATATCGCCTCAAGCAAATTAAAACCCAAAAAATAAAAAACCAAGGATAAAAGAAATATCCCCTTATTTTCTGAAAATTGGCCGAATGACCAAATGGATAGAATTAGAAGAAAAATTGAAAAAATAAAAAAGAGCCTTTGATTGCCATCCCTAGTAATTTTCTTTACAGGCCAAATAATCCCTAAAAAAGCAAAACAAAGAACGGGCAGATAAATTTTCCAATGATCTTGAATTTGATAGCCAAAATCCAGAAAATACAAGGGAATCACAATAAACAAGGCAGCCTGAATAGTCATCAAAATGAAAATACTAAAAAATAAAATAATTAGCTGAAACGAAAAATTCCTAAGGTTATAGCTTTCCACAATTTTTGTCCGTGCGAAACTTTTTGTTTCTTTGATTCCAAGAACTACTAACACGGCAAATATACCCAATAGGCCAACAATAAAAAACAATCCGTTTAATCCCACAAAAGAATAGGTTATGGGGGAAATTACGAGAGCTAATATAAAAGCTATACCTATAGAAAGTCCTACAAAGGCCATTGCTTTTGTCCTGATCTTTGGTCGCGTAAGATCAGCTAAAAAAGCAGTAACGACCGATGAAATTGCCCCCATACCCTGAATAAGTCTTGCAATAATTAGTTCTGTGGTATTTGTTGATACTGCGGCAAAAAAGCTTCCTAATGAAAATAAAAGCAAGCCTGCGACGATAACCCTCTTGCGACCAAAAAAATCAGATAGTATTCCGAAAGGAATCTGAAAAATAGCTTGGGTTATTCCGTAGGCACCAATAACGAAACCAGCTTTTAAACCCACATTTAAAGGATCGTTTTCCTGCAAGTCATAAACTATTACTGGCATTATAAAAAACAGACCTAACATTCTCAGACCGTAAACAAAGCATAAAGCAAAGATGGCTTTTCGTTCGGACTGCAAAAGTGTTTCTGTTTCTCTCATGTCTGGTTATATTAATGCATAATTTAAATTTAAAATAAGGTTATGAAAGAAAATTCCTTTATTCGTGTTCGCGGTGCAAGAACCCATAATTTAAAAAAAATTGATGTCGATATTAAACGTAATGCATTGGTAGTGATTACGGGTGTATCTGGCTCCGGTAAATCTTCACTAGCTTTCGATACAATTTATGCGGAAAGCCAAAGAAGATATGTAGAATCCCTTGCAATAACTGCCAGAAAATTTATTTCTCTGCCCCCCAGACCTGATGTAGACCTCATAGAAGGATTATCTCCGTCTATTGCGCTAGAACAAAAAAATCTTATTCAAAACCCAAGATCAACCGTCGGAACATTGACGGACATCTTCGATTACCTTCGGTTGCTATTTGCAACCCGGGGAACCTCACACTGCCCAGTTCACGGTACACCTCTTTTTATAAAATCTATTTCGGAAATGTGTGACTTCATTCACCGTGAGTTTGCTAGTCAGCTGGTTGGAATTTTCTCGAAAATTAAATTAGAGAATTTTGAACAGAAAACTATCCAACAAAAATTTGACGAATTGAAATCGCTAGGATACGCAAAGGTCCGAATCCATACAACAGACGCTGACCTAAAAATACATGATTTGGACTTAGTCCTTGAACAACCGGTGTCAAAAGTTTCCGGAATAGATCTGGTTGTAGACCGAGTAAGAGTATGTTCTGACAACTCTACTAGAATTCAAGAATCTTTAGAACTGGCTATGACTGTAGAGAGTGAAATAGCGAAGGTAGGTAATTTAGAGAAACAAGGAGAAGACTATATATTTGCCAAAAGCCCTATTTGTACTAAATGCGAATTTAAAGCAGAGGAACTTAATACTAGTCATTTCTCGTTTAATAAACCTCAGGGGGCCTGCAATTCCTGCGGTGGCATCGGGACTGTGTATGAATTTGACCTCAAAAAAATTATCAGATTCCCCGAGGTATCAATAGAGGGAGGAGCAATTCCAGGGTGGGATAAGAGAAATAAATTTAACTATGCAATCATGGAAGGGTTAGCAGAGAAGTATAACTTTTCAACTACAGAAAAGTTTGGGAGCTTGCCAGAACCAATAAAAAAAATAATTCTGAATGGAGAATCCAACGGTAAAAGTTCTTTTCCCGGGATAGTAGCTCACCTTAGCAAACTCTGGGACAAGTCACATGATAAGACTTTAAGGGACAGTTTAAGTGAATATAAAAGTGAATTAATTTGCCCATGTTGCAATGGTTGTAGGTTGAATAAATTAGCTCGCTCCGTGACCATTGAAATTAATGACAAAGGTACCACTATCGAAGATATTCTAAATCTTTCTCTTAAAAACTTATTTGAAATTTTATCGGAAGGGAGTATTTGCTCAAAAGGAAATAATGAAGACCAAATTATATATGAAATAAAAAATAGGACTGAGCTGCTTATTGAGCTAGGGTTGCAGTACTTAACATTAAAAAGATCCTCCGGGTCTTTATCTGGGGGAGAAGTCCAGCGTATAAGATTAGCGTCACAAATCGGGGCAAAACTATCTGGAATAACCTACGTTTTAGACGAACCATCCAAAGGGCTTCACGCCAGAGATAACAAAAAACTAATAAATGCACTAATAAAACTAAAACAACTAGGTAACAGCGTTATCGTGGTTGAACATGATAGAGATATGATGCTAGCTGCAGATCAAATTGTTGATCTAGGACCTGGAGCCGGTAGCAATGGAGGAAAAGTGCTCTTCTCCGGCAACGTAAAAGATATCTCGAAAATCTGTCACTCAGAAACAGCGTCTTTTCTAAATTATCCAAATGGAAAAAAAAAGAATAAAAAAATTAATAAAATTAAAGGCTGGTTAAGAATTGAAGGGGCGAACGAGAATAATTTAAAGAATCTTTGCGTCGATTTTCCAATAAATACGTTAACTTGTATTACAGGGGTCTCAGGTTCCGGTAAATCTACTTTAATAAATTATTGTCTAAAAAACGACTTTATGCATGACCGGATAATATCTTTAGATTCTAATAAAAAGCAAATTAAATATCCGAACAAAAGCATAGAAAAATTGATTACGATTGATCAAAAAGCTATTGGAAAGTCACCGAAGAGCAATCCTGCTACATATACAGGGATATACTCACTAATTAGAGATTTATTTGCCTCTACATTATTGGCAAAAGAAAAAGGTTATGACTCTGGACGATTCTCCTTTAATAATGAGAGCGGAAGATGTCAGAAATGCAAAGGAGAGGGTGCTCTTCGTATCGACATGCATTTCCTACCAGACGTTTATTCGATATGTGAGGAATGTGCCGGAACTCGATTCAATCAGGAAACAAAACTAATTCGTTGGAGAGGGAAAAATATATCTGATGTCTTGGACATGACAGTTGATACGGCTGCGGATTTTTTCTCGTTTAGTAAAAAAATAACGAATATTTTGAACATGCTTAAAAGTGTTGGGCTAGGCTACATTAAACTCGGTCAAAGTTCCCTGACATTTTCGGGGGGAGAAGCCCAACGCATTAAGCTTGCACGAGAACTATCCCGGGCTAATGATAAACAGACTCTGTATCTTTTAGATGAGCCTACTACGGGACTACACCACTCCGAAATATCCTTGTTACTTGATGTGCTGGAGAGATTAGTGGAACGAGGTCACTCTGTAATTGCAATAGAACACAACATAGATTTTATTTCCTCCTGCAACTGGATTATAGACATGGGACCTGAAGGTGGACCTGAAGGTGGCAAAATAATTGCCGAGGGACATCCATTATCCGTTGCTAAAATGAAAACGAATGCAACGGCTCAGTACTTGCGCCCTTACTTGAACTGATATAGCAGAGAGGATCGAAATCAGGGAGTTAAAAGAAAATTATTTATTGCTTCAGCGGCTTTTCTTCCCTCCCTAATCGCCCAAACAACTAAGGACTGACCTCTTCGAACATCCCCGGCTGCAAACACATTTTTTCTGTTTGTTTTGTAAGAGTCCAAACCATTGTCACTAGCCTTAACGTTTCCTCGACTATCCTTTTCCACTTGAAAATCTGCAATAAGGCTTTGAGTTGGCGACACGAATCCCATTGACAACAATACTAAATCTGCTGGATAAATCTTCTCAGAACCGTCAACTTCAGAATACTTGCCATTTTCCCAGATCAAGCTACAGGTTTTAACTGCCACGACTTTTCCATTTTCACCAACAAATTCCTTCGTAGCCAGAGCGAACTGCCTTTCGCATCCCTCTTGATGACTAGATGAGGTCCGCAATTTTTGCGGCCAATATGGCCAAGTTAGACCTTTATTCTCTTCCTTGGGCGGCTGCGGCATTAACTCAAATTGCGTTACGGATTTTGCTCCCTGTCGGTTAGAAGTCCCAACACAATCAGAACCAGTATCCCCTCCTCCAATGACAACTACGTGTTTCTCTTTGGCAGATAGAGGGTGTTCCAATTTGTCACCGGCACAAATCATATTTTGCAGAGGAAGAAAGTCCATAGCAAAGTGGACTCCAGATAATTGTCTACCTGGAACAGGCAGGTCCCTTGGTTGCTCAGCGCCTCCTGCTATTAAAACTGCATCAAAATCATTCTCTAATGTTTCGGGGCTCAAAACTTTACCTGAGAAGTTCTTTGCATCTTTTTGACTAATTTTTCCAACCAACACACTTTTTTCAAAAACAACACCTTCGTGTTCCATCTGATCTATTCTACGATCGATGTTGTACTTCTCCATTTTGAAGTCTGGAATCCCATATCTTAAAAGACCCCCGATTCGATTACTCTTTTCAAAAATTACTACAGAATGACCAAGTCGAGCTAGTTGTTGACCTGCCGCTAGGCCTGCTGGGCCTGAGCCAACAATTGCGACCCTCTTCCCTGTCTGTAACTTTGAAATTACGGGTTTTACCCAACCTTCACTCCACCCTCGGTCAATGATTGCTTGCTCGATGGATTTTATTCCCACTGCCTCACTGTTGAAATTTAACGTACAAGCTGCTTCACAAGGTGCTGGACAAATTCTTCCTGTGAACTCAGGAAAATTATTAGTGCTATGTAAAACTTCCAAAGCCGATTTCCAATCTGAGTCAATAACTAAGCTATTGAAGTCTGGAATGACATTGTTAACTGGGCACCCATTATTACAAAAAGGAGTTCCACAATCCATGCATCGGCTCGCCTGAAGACCAGCCTCTTTCTCTGACAGGGTTTTTACGAATTCTTTATAATGGCCAACTCGCTCTTCTGGATTTTCGGACTTTTGCTCTACTCTCTCTAATTCTAGAAACCCGACAGGATTTGCCATACCTACACTCCTCTTCTCAATGTTTTGCTAGTTTAGCCGTTCTTTTGATGTCTCTAGACTCACTTAGTTCAACAAGCGCCCGTTGGTATTCTTTTGGAAAAACTTTTACAAAGTGATTTATTTCTGAGCTCCAATTTTTTAGTATTTTTTTTGCCAACTGACTTCCAGTATTATCATAGTGTTCTTTTATTAATTTTTTCAAAATTATTTCGTCGAGTTCACCTTTGTGCCAAAGATCTCTACTCAAAGTACCTTCCTGAGTATTTTTTAGTTCAACTGGCACGAGATCAACCATCGACTGATTACATCTAGAAGCAAACTTTTTGTCGGTATTATAAACATAAGCTACTCCCCCAGACATTCCAGCTGCAAAATTACGGCCCGTTTCTCCTAGAATGACGACCGTACCTCCAGTCATATACTCACAGCCATGATCGCCAACCCCTTCTACAACAGCCTCGGCTCCGGAAAGTCTTACACAAAACCTTTCACCCGCGACACCAGAGAAAAACGCCTTACCAGAAGTCGCTCCATATAAGACTGTGTTCCCTACTATGATATTATCTTTTGCAGGTCCAACAAATTCCTTAGATGGCTTAACAATTATGGTTCCCCCAGATAAGCCCTTTCCTGTATAGTCATTAGCTTCTCCAGTGAGATCCAGGGTAACTCCATTAATGAGAAAGGCACCGAAGGATTGTCCGCCTGTGCCTTCGCATTTAATATGCAGGGTCTTACCTAAATCGGATAAACTTTTCCCAAACTTACGAGCCAAATGACCAGAAAGCATCGCCCCAACCGTGCGGTTTATATTCTTAACTGGCTTTTTAATCTCAATATTTTTAGTCTTGTTTTCTATGGCAGATACCACCTCTGAAATGAGATCATTGTCGAGAGCTTTGGAGAGCGCATGGTCCTGAGCGGTAGCGTGTTTTCTGCTCTCTTGACCTATATTTTCGGGGACGTAAAAGAGCTTTGAGAAATCGAGACCTTTAGCTTTCCATGTGAGGATGGCGTCATTGGTTTGTAATAGATCAGCTCTTCCTATCAATTCATTTAGCGTCTTCGCTCCAAGCTGGGCCATGATTTGCCTTACCTCTTCCGCGACAAAAAAGAAGTAATTTACAACATGCTCTGGAGTGCCAGCATACCTTTTTCTGAGTTCAGGATCCTGCGTTGCAATTCCAACCGGACAGGTATTTAGATGGCATTTCCTCATCATAATACATCCCTCAGCAACAAGAGGAGCAGTTGCAAATCCCATTTCGTCAGCTCCAAGTAATGCAGCAATAACAACATCACGACCAGTTTTCATCTGACCATCAACTTGAACCTTTATGCGACTTCTTAAGCCATTAAGAACGAGAGTTTGTTGAGTCTCAGCCAATCCGATCTCCCATGGAGAACCTGCATGCTTAATGGAAGACAATGGTGATGCACCAGTTCCTCCATCATGGCCTGCAATCACGACATGATCTGCCTTCGCTTTGGCAACACCGGCTGCAACGGTTCCAACTCCAATTTCCGAGACGAGTTTAACGGAAATATCTGCTTTGGGAGAAACGTTTTTAAGATCATGGATAAGCTGGGCCAAATCTTCTATTGAATAAATATCATGATGAGGAGGAGGTGAAATTAAGCCTACTCCGGGAACAGAGTATCGTAAAGACCCAATATACTCTGATACTTTCCCCCCAGGTAATTGCCCGCCCTCCCCTGGCTTTGCACCCTGTGCCATTTTGATTTGTATTTGATCGGCAGAGGAGAGATACTCTGTTGTAACCCCAAATCGACCCGAAGCTACCTGTTTTATCTTAGAACGTAAGCTATCATTTTTTTTAAGAGGAAAGTCCGATTTAATGTCAGCATTTTTGAGTCTAAATGAGAGCGTTTCATTATCACCAGAAACTTTCTTGTCATATTCACCACCGAACATGTAACGATCTCTATCTTCACCGCCTTCACCAGTATTTGACTTTCCTCCTAACCGGTTCATAGCGACAGCAAGAGTTGTATGTGCCTCAGTTGAAATAGATCCCAATGACATAGCCCCAGTAGAAAACCTTTTTACAATCTCCTGTACAGGTTCAACTTTATCGATTGATATAGCCTTTGAGGGATCTACTTTAAAAGAAAATAAGCCCCTTAACGTCATGTTCCTCTCGCTCTGGTCATTAATAATCTGAGCATATTGTTTATAAGATTCCCACTGATTACCCCTGACTGCATGTTGAAGATTGGCTATGGCATCTGGCGTCCACATATGGTTTTCCCCGCCTATCCGCCATTCATACTCTCCGCCTGAGGATAAGTGTGAATGAGCATTACTTTCTCGATGTTTAAAAGTGTTGTGATGCAGTTTAATCATCTCTTCGGCCAGTTCAAAAATCCCTACTCCTCCTACAGCACTTGAAGTACCCTTAAAATATGTTTTAACAATCTCTTCTGAGAGCCCAACCGCTTCGAAAATTTGTGCGCCACAGTAGGACATGTAAGTCGAAATGCCCATTTTTGACATGATCTTCATTAAACCTTTGCCAACCGCCTTTATATAATTTTCTACAGCACGATCTTCACCAACCTGGGACACAACCAGATCTGAGTTGTGCAAAATGGTTTCTAAAGCTAAGTAAGGATGAATAGCCTCTGCTCCGTAACCTGCTAGAACTGCGAAGTGATGAACTTCTCTTGCTAAACCTGTTTCAACCACTAATCCGGTTGAAGTACGAAGCCCTTCCTGAACCAAATGTTGGTGAATGGCCGATAGCGCCAATAAAGAGGGAACAGCAACATTTTCTCTCGACACTCCCTTGTCACTAATGATTAAAATGTTGTAACCGTCCCTCACGGCATCAGCTGCATCAGCGCACAAGCTCGACAGCTTTGCCTCAACACCAGCGCTCCCCCATGAGACTGGATAGCAAATATCTAAGGTATGAGATTTAAATTTGCCGTTAGAGTGAACAATGATATTACGGATTTTGTTCATATCTTTGAAATTCAATATCGGCTGTGAAACTTCAATTCTCAAAGGAGGGTTTGTCTGATTGATATCGAGAAGATTTGGTCTTGGTCCGATAAAATTTACTAGCGACATTACTATCGCTTCCCTAATCGGATCTATCGGAGGGTTAGTCACTTGCGCGAATAGTTGTTTAAAATAATTGAATATTGGCTTACTACGAGTTGATAATACCGCTAAGGGCGTGTCGTTACCCATTGACCCTATTCCTTCCTGGCCAGTGGAACACATTGGAGCAAACAAATACTTAATATCTTCCCTTGTGTAACCAAATACCTGTTGCTTTTCTGATGTTGAAATACCGACATCCCTTTTTTGTAATCTCTCGTCAGAAGCCTTTATGTCTCCCAATTTTAAGGTCAAATTTTCTATCCAATTTCTATAGGGTTTCTGTTTTGAGATGCTCTCTTTTATCTCATCGTCATCAATTAATCTTTTTTCCTCCAGGTCAATGAGGAACATTTTTCCAGGCTGCAACCTCCATTTTCTAACAACCCTATTTTCACTGACTGGCAGAACCCCTGTTTCGGAGGCCATAATAACTAATCCATCATCTGTAATACAGTAACGGGAGGGCCTCAACCCATTCCTGTCGAGAGTGGCTCCGATTTGCTTTCCATCAGTGAATACTATTGAGGCTGGACCATCCCATGGTTCCATCATAGGAGCATGATATTCATAAAAGGCCCTTCTAGACTCCGGCATCGAATGATTCTGTTCCCACGGCTCCGGAATCATCATCATCACAGCCTGCGCAAGAGAGTATCCTGATGCCACGAGAAGTTCTAAACAGTTATCAAAGACAGCGGTATCAGACTGGCCATAGTCGCAGACTGGATATAGCTTCTTTAAATCATCACCAAAGTAGGGAGAAGCCATAGACCCTTCTCTTGCCTTTAGCCAGTTAAAGTTTCCCTTAACTGTGTTAATCTCCCCGTTGTGAGCTATTAATCGAAATGGCTGAGCAAGGCTCCATTCAGGAAAAGTATTCGTTGAGAATCTCTGATGAACTAAAGCCAGTGCTGACTTAACATCTTGATCCGTCAAATCTTGAAAATATGCTCCCACCTGATTAGACAGGAGGAGGCCCTTATAAAGAACTACTCTGCTTGATAAGGAACAAAAATAAAATTCTTTTCCATGTTTTAAATCTAACTTGTTGACGTCATTACTTGCGATTTTTCGAATTACCATGAGTTTACGTTCGAAAGCATCCTGAACGAAAATATCCGAACCCCTTCCAATGAAAACTTGTCTTATAACTGGTTCTTTTTCTTTCACTCTTGGCGACATAGGAATAGTGCCATTAACTGGAACGGTTCTCCATCCTAATAAAACTTGCCCCTCTTCTATGATTGCTCGTTCAATAGCCCTTTCACAAGCCAATCGCGCACCTTGCTCTTTAGGCAAAAAAACCATACCAATACCGTACTCTCCCTCTGCGGGAAGAGTAACCCCATCAATCGAGAGCTTCGCACGAAAAAACTTGTCGGGGATTTGTAACATGATGCCAGCACCGTCTCCCATCAGAGGATCTGCTCCAACCGCTCCTCGATGTTCTAAGTTTTCAAGAATTTTTAAACCGTCAAGTACAATTTGGTGTGTTTTTTCGCCCTTAATGCTAGCTATGAACCCAACTCCACAGGAATCGTGTTCGTTTTGAGGGTTATATAATCCAGCAGTTTTTGGTCTTGAAAAATTCATAATCACACTAATCATTCAATTTTTGGCTCTTTACTATAAACTATTTTTGAAAAGGGGTCAGAACAAATACCCTTTGAACTGTAAAGTTTGCAATTTTGCCTACATTAATAGGGGGCTTTCGTATCGCTTTTTAACCAGGGCAAACCCCTGCTCATGCATCGGATTATTTCTCTGACTACCAATTGCGGCTGCGGTTCAGTTAGAAATTCTCTATATTTGAACTGCCTTTCAAACGGGGTGTTACCTATTTCCCAATATGATGGAATTGGTGAAATAAAGTTTCTAAACTTTTCCTTATTAATTATGTGATTAGCGCCCGAAAATACGCCACAGTAATGTGCACAAGTGGACCAACCCCATTCGATTTCATTGTTGGTTAACCCACTCGTTTTTGATAACTGGTCTAAATATTTTTGTGCGTTTAACTCTAGAAAAGGATTTGTATCCATCCAATAAGATTTATATCGGCCGTCCCAGAGCGTCCCAGTCCTACCCCAACGCTGGTTGAAATAACGGACATATTCCCTTCCCACTGACTGGACTGTTAACGCAATGGAGTTTTCTTCATGTGGTGTAAATAGCCAATGTGCCTCATGTTGTAACAATTGAAATGCATGTATCACAGCTTTATACCTGACTCCTCCTTGAAAAACTACTGTAAGGTAGGTTTCTCGATCTCTGTCATCAACAAAAATATCAGAACCATTGTGTCCTCTCTGCACAACATAATGAACTTTACCTATAGATACTGTTCGGTTTAGTCTCACACCATTCACCCCCAAAATAAAGGGTCTGGCCACAACTCTTTATCAGGAAAAAACTGCTTGTGCAGCTTAACTGCTGAACTATCAGTAAGACCAGCTATTTTGTCAGCTACAAATCTCAAACGCTTCATAGGATCTAGATCTTCAGAATTTTCTTCGTTGAAGAATATGGAAAATAAGTCCTCAATCACTATCTCAGCAGCGTCGGTAAGTGCCCTGACTTTTGGATTTTTATATAACCTACGCATTAAAAAAGATTTCAATTCTCGGACATTGTCTTTGGTTTTTGGTGAAAACGAAACTATTTGATTTGTACTATTCCTTACGTCGGCCAATGAAGTCACTGCGGAAGAGAGAACATTTTTTTTTGTTTGGTGAACCAAATCCTCAATTTGAGAACTGATCATTCTTCGAATAATTTCAGAATTTACTCTCGATTTTTCCATTAATTGAGGGCTTCTTAATGAAAGTACCTCTTTAGCTGCATCTTCAGCCGCTTTCAAGCTCAGAATTTCTTCGATTGTTATTAGCCCCGACCTCAACCCATCATCAAGATCATGATGATTATAAGCAATTTCATCAGCGATATTTGATATTTGGGTCTCTAAACTAGGCTGTCCACCAAAAACGAATCTGTCTGCCACTGCTCCAAATTTAGGAGCTATTTTCCTTGGGCAACGTTTCAATACTCCTTCTCTGGTCTCAAAGCATAAATTGAGGCCATCGTATCCAAAGTACTTTTTTTCAAGCTTGTCAATTATCCTAAGACTTTGAATGTTGTGTTCAAATCCGTTTGACTTTGAGTTCATTCCTTTCAAACAACGATTTAATGCTGTCTGTCCTGCGTGACCGAAAGGAGTATGCCCCAGATCATGTGCGAGACAAAGTGCTTCTGTTAGATCTTCATTCAAAGACAATCTTCTCGAAGAAGCTCGTGCGATCTGAGCAACTTCTATACTGTGTGTTAGTCTTGTTCGAAAAAGGTCACCCTCATGACCAATAAAGACCTGTGTTTTATACATTAATTTTCGGAAGGCTCCACTATGAATTATACGATCGCGGTCCCGTTGGAACTCGGACCGGCCAAATGTCTTATCCCCCTTAAAGAGTCGCCCTTTCGTTTCTGAGGATTTACATGCATATGGAGCTAAAGCGCCCTCTGTATCAAACATGAGCTAAAAATTCCGAAATCTCCTCAGGCACAAAACCTTTGACCAAAGAATTGCCAATACCATCCAACAAAATATAATTTATTCGATTATTTTTGTTTTTTTTGTCCTTCTTCATTAAATTTACAAATGTGGAAATATCAAGTTTTGGTGAATCTATAGGCAAATTCATAGACTCTAGAAGATTTTTAACTCTGACAACCTCGTCTTCCTTAAGCAAATCCAATTTCTGTGAAAGCCGAGATGCTAACACCATACCAGATGCTACCGCCTCTCCATGCAACCAATTTCCATAACCAATGCCACTTTCTATCGCATGCCCGAATGTGTGTCCAAAGTTTAATATTGCACGAATCCCTGATTCTCTTTCATCTTGTTCCACAATACTACTTTTTATCTCGCAAGATTTTCTTATTGCATATGCTAAATGTTCTAGTGACTTAGACATTATCGACATCGAGTTCTCTTCCAACCACTCAAAAAATTTTATGTCTCTTATACATCCATATTTTATTATTTCTGCAGCACCCGCAGAAAATTCTCTTCCGTTCAACGTATCCAAAGTCTTAATATCGATAACAACTGCCTTGGGTTGATAAAAAGACCCTATCATATTTTTACCTAATGAATGATTCACCCCTGTTTTGCCCCCAACGCTCGAATCAACCTGTGACAACAAAGTAGTTGGCACCTGAACAAAATCAATTCCCCTTTGATAAACAGAAGCCACAAAACCAGCTATATCCCCAATGACCCCACCCCCTAACGCGACTATTACAGTGGAACGATCTAAATTTTTTTCAAGCATTTTGGACACTATCAACTCAACGTTACTCAATTTCTTCTCTTGTTCGCCCTCCGGAAGATTGATTACAACATAATTAGAATTAGTTTTATCTAAAGAACTGGTAATTAAGGAAAGATATAAATCAGATACAGTGCTGTTTGAGATAACTACTACATTTTTACCAGCAACAAATGGACAAACTTTGTCCAAGGACCCTAACAAATCATAACCAATCGTTATGGGATAACTTCTTCCAGCTAACCCTAATACTAACTCGTGGATAAATGGAGAATTCAAATTATATTCCTTTCCTAAATGTATCTTTCCAACTTCAAAACATTAACAATTTTTGATGTCAGGGCGCGTAAAGTTAAGTTCTCCCCAGAGACTACAAAATCAGCAAGATCTCGATATATAGGATCACGCTCTTCAAAAAGAACTTCTAACTTTTTTCTAACATCAGTTGAGGCTTGTAAAAGAGGCCTGGAATCATCATGTTGCAGTCGAGCCCACAAAGATTGGGGCTTTACATGAAGATATATCACAAATCCATTGCTCAAATATTTCCGGTTCTTTTCTAAAGTAGGCGCCCCTCCCCCTGTTGCGATGATCTGTTGATCTCGATTCATAACCATTTCAATTACTTTTTTTTCCCGCAAACGAAATCCCTTTTCTCCTTCAACTTCAAAAATTACGTTTACTGACGTCCCACAATTTTTTTCTACCAGACTATCAGTATCAACAAACTCCCAACCAATTCTTTGAGAAAGTCTCCGTCCAACAGTGGTTTTGCCTGCTCCCATTAATCCAACAAGTATTATGTTTTTCATTTGAAGAGTCTAAAAACTAGCCTGAATAATTTACACACTATAGAATACACCCATATGCTAAAAATAATTACTGTGATTTGTTCGGCAATTGGTCTCACCATAATAGGGTTCATTTGTATCACGGGTTTGGTAGTTGCTATAGCCAGCCCTAAACTTCCTCAAGTATCTGAACTTGTAGACTACACTCCAAAATTACCATTAAGAGTCATGACGGCTGATGGAATTCTGATTGGGGAGTTTGGGGAGGAAAAAAGAAAAGTTGTTGAGTATAAGAATACTCCTAAAGTGTTAATCGACGCTATATTAGCAGCAGAAGACGATAAATTTTTTGAACACCGAGGAATTGATCTAGCAGGAATGGCAAGGTCTGTAATTAACAATATCTTGAAGGGAACCAAAGCACAAGGCGGAAGTACAATAACTATGCAGGTGGCGAGAAATTTCTATCTTTCATCCGAAAAAACATTTACCAGAAAAATTTATGAGATCTTACTTGCCATAGAGATTGAGAGGAACTTAACTAAGGAACAAATTTTAGAGTTGTATCTAAACAAAATATACCTCGGGAAAAGAGCCTATGGATTTGGCTCAGCGGCTTTCGTTTATTTTGGCAAAAGACTAGATAAGATTAATATCGCAGAGGCAGCTATGCTAGCAGGACTTCCAAAAGCCCCTTCCAAATTTAATCCTTACTCGAATTACCGAAGATCGATTATCCGTCAAAGATATGTTCTAAATAGAATGTATAAGCTTGGTAAGATTACTCTCTCGGAATACCAAAAAAATTATGAACTTAAGCTGGTTTTAAACAAAGGGAAAGAAAAGGTTAATCAAGTCAAATTGAGTGTGCCCGCAAACCATGTTGCAGAAATGGTAAGACAAAAGCTGTTTTCAGAATTTAAAGAAAAAACTTACGAATTAGGTCTAACTGTTTTCACGACCATAAGGTCAAGAGAACAAATAGCAGCTAAGGCTGCTGTTGACAGAGCAGTAACATACTACACCTATAAAAGTACTTTTGAAGGTCCTGAAGGTTTCATAAAAGCGCCACAAAAAAATGTACCCCTTAATCAAGAGATCGAAAATTATTTGGAAAAACAAAGTAAGATCGGAAGCTTTTACCCAGGAGTCGTAAGAAAAATTAAAAACAACACCTTGCATATTACTGTTAAAGAAATAGGAAACATCAATATTAAAATAAATGATGAAGTGCGTGCTTACATAAGCCGAAGATTGACCTCTTCTGAGAAGAGTAAACTTAGAGTCGGCTCGATTGTTTGGGTAATTAAAAGGACTGACGCTAAAGATAAGTACAAGTTAACGAACAAACCAAAAGTTGAAGGCGCAATAGTTGCGATTCAAACAAATAACGGAGCAATAAAAGCGTTGGTAGGTGGGTACGATTTCTACTCGAACAAATACAATAGAGCGATCCAGGCGTATAGACAACCTGGAAGCGCCATCAAACCCTTTATTTTTGGCGCAGCGCTTGAAAAAGGAATTTCTGCAAGTACCATCGTAAATGATCTACCAGTGAATTTTGATGCTGAATCAACCGGTGGAGTTTTGTGGGAGCCGAGTAATTTTAATGATGTCTATCTTGGACCTATTTCAATTAAGGAGGCTCTTACGAAATCGCAAAACATGGTCTCGATAAGGCTTATTAAGCGAATCGATCCATCATTTGCACAAGGTTACATACGAAGATTTGGTTTCGAATCTGCCAAAAACCCTCCATACTTTACTTTAGCCTTAGGAGCAGGAGCAGTTACTCCGCTGCAATTAGCGGTAGGTTACAGCATTATCGCTAACGGAGGGTTTTACGTAGAACCCTATTTTATTGACAGAATCGTCGATAGTGAGGGAAGACTAGTGAGAAAATATGAACCAACAAGAACTGGAGATGAAAATCTTCGTGTAATTGATGCCCGACATGCTTTCATTATCAATAATATACTGTCTGAGGTAATTAGAACGGGTACAGGTAAAAAAGCACGTTCCCTAGGTAGGCCAGATCTAGCTGGCAAAACTGGTACCACAAATGATGCATTCGACGCCTGGTTTGCAGGTTATCAACCTACGTTAGCAGCAATAACATGGTTTGGGTTTGACTCTCCAAAAAGTTTAGGCAAAAACCAAACCGGCAGTGCAGTAGCTTTACCGATATGGATCGATTTCATGAAGCATGCTTTAAAAAATGTACCAGTAACCTTCCCAATTGAACCTAGGGGTATCGTCAGAATAAACGATGACTTATTTACCGAGGACACAACTCCGCCGAGCGGAATACTATCAATAGATGTTAAGACTCTCGACAGCAAAATCGATCCCACTTAACCTTACGGAATCTCGAAAAAATATGTCTTCAAAAAGCCCATTTCCCCTGGTGTCTTTCCAAACATTCTTCTCTAGATCGTATGAAAAATGATACGCTCCAAGCTCAGAAGCCATCCATAATTCGTGCATTGGGGGCTGAGAGTTTAGAATTATTTTTTTTAAATTCTCAAACTCTATTTCAAAAACATTAGCCTCAGTATTGATGTCAATAACCAAATCGTGTTTAATATTCCATTGATCTATGCAATGTTCTAATGCACCGAATGTTTTACGGATTATTATAAAAAACTGTTTATCATCCATTGAAAATTACACAAAATAAATGTGACAAAAGGTTACCGGGAATAATTATTATAGTGAAGAAAATTAAGATGTTTGTGTTTTTTTTTTCAATCTTGCTATTAACTTACTCCTGTGGACAAAAAGGGCCATTGGTTATGCCTGAGAAAAAATATCCATCGTCAAACGAAGGTTCTAAAGAGAATAACGAATAACATAATGCGCTGTAAAAACTTTTATTACAAAGATGACGAACTTTTATGCGATGGTCTTAAGATTAAGAAAATAGTTCAAGAATATTCCACACCCGTTTTCATCTATTCAGAGCTGCACATAAGAGAAAACCTAAACCAAATTAACAAAGTTATAAATGGAAAACAGATAACCGTTTGCTATGCTGTTAAAGCAAATCCGGCATTAAATATTCTTAAACTAGCTGGGACGGAAAACCTTGGTTTTGATGTGGTCTCAGAGGGAGAAATGAGACGAGTTTTGGCGAGCTCTCCCGGACAAAAAAAAATTGTATTCTCAGGAGTTGGCAAAACTGACGAAGAAATACGATTTGCCCTGCAAAATGAAGTGTTTTGTTTAAACGTAGAAAGCCTCCCTGAATTAAATCGAGTAAATATGGTTGCTAAGAGTTTAAATGTCAGAGCTCCTGTATCAATTCGTATTAATCCAGATGTTAATCCAGATACTCATCCTTACATAGCAACAGGATTACGTGAAAACAAATTTGGACTGTCAATAGATGACGGGATGATTGCATACAAAACAGCGCAATCCTTACCTTTTATAGATGTAAAAGGTATTGACTGTCATATTGGTTCACAAATTTTATCTCTTGAACCGTTTGAGCAAGCTACTAACAAAGTTTTAAATTTTATAGATCGACTCATAAAAGAAACCGGCGTCGTGCTATCCCATATTAATTTGGGCGGAGGATTAGGTATTTCCTATTCGGATAAGGAACATCCCCCTAGTCTGGAGAACTTTTTAAGTCTAACATCGGATATTGTTATTAACTGGTATAACAAAAGAGGATTGAATCCACCCCACCTACTTTTTGAGTTAGGTAGATCTATTGTCGGCAACTCTGGAATTTTGGTAGCTAAAGTTTTATACCTAAAAAGCACGATGGATAGTAATGGAAAAAACTTTGCAGTTGTCGATGCAGCAATGAATGACCTTGTTAGGCCCACTCTATATAACGCCCATCATGAGGTCGTTCCCGTGATATTGAATAAAAAAACTCGTAGCAGTATATGGGAAATAGTTGGGCCGATCTGTGAGTCGGGTGATTGGCTCGCAAAAAATAGAGAACTGAGGCTTCTAGAAGGCGATTTAATTTCTTTTCTCTCTGCGGGGGCGTATTGTAGCTCTATGGCTTCAAATTATAATAGTAGGCGAAAACCAGTTGAAGTCATGGTGAATTGTGACGGGTCCGTTAGAGAGATCGTTAGAAGGGAGAGTTACGACGAAATTTTTAATAGAGAAATTACTTAAGTAGGCCTAAAAAAACTTTCTCAAATCCATTCCTGAATAGAGATTTCCCACTAAATTTTCATAACCATTAAATAAAAGCGTAGGGACTTTACTAGCAAATAACCCGCCCATACCAATCCTACGTTCCTTAGCCTGAGACCATCGCGGGTGAGAAACAGATGGATTGACATTAGAGTAAAAACCATATTCCCTCGGACTGACTTTGACCCAGGTTGTTTGGGGCTGCTTTTCCAAAAAACTTATCCTGACAATAGATTTGGCGCCTTTAAAACCGTACTTCCACGGAATTACTAGCCTAACAGGAGCCCCATTTTGCTCCAAAAGTTTCTTTCCATAAAAACCAAAAGTCAAAAGAGTTAATGGGTTCATAGCCTCATCCATTCGCAATCCTTCAATATAAGGCCATGGAAGAACTGGCCTAAGAGATCCTACTGCTGGCATCATTCCAGCATCAGCGAGCGTTGTAAAAGATATAAATTTTGCAGAGCCCAATGGCTGAACATGGTTAATCAACCTACTTAAAGAGTAACCGATCCAAGGTATTACCATAGACCACCCCTCGACACATCGCATTTTGTAAACTCTCTCTTCAAGCGAGGTAAGGGACAATAAGTCATCTAATCCGAAAACTCTTTTTCGTTTTACTAAACCATCTACTTCAACTGTCCACGGTGAAACCCGTAACATTGATGGTGCTAGTTTGCTGGGATCCCCTTTACCAGTGCCAAATTCATAATAATTGTTGTAAGTCGTAACATCCTCGTAACTTGTGGGCTTTTCGGGTTGCTCAAATTTTTTAGTTTTGGTGTAATCCAACGTGCCATGGTAATCAGAATTGTTCTTGCCTACTGCCCCAGAAACATTATGAGAGAACGGAACTCCAATTAGGCCGAGACTAGCCAGAGATTTAGTTATAAACTTCCGCCGCAAAAAAGCGGATTTTGGGGTTATCTGATTTGTTAACTTATCTCCAAATATCAGTTTTTTAGTTTCGAATGATCTGATAATCACTCCAGTCCAGCAAGATATTCAGCTAGCGCGTTAATCTGCGCTTCCGTGAGTCGGGATGAAATCATCATCATTTGCTTATTGTTTGCACGTGAGCCGTTTTTGTAGGATTTCAATGTGCTGGATGTGTAAGTGGCGTGCTGCCCACTAATTCTAGGGAATTGTCCTGGTATTCCCAACCCTCGTGGACCATGGCACGATGAGCAGGATGGTACTCCCCTAGCGTAGTCTCCAGCTTTGTAAACAGCTTCCCCCGCCTTTGCAAGTTCAATGTTTGCAGCGTAAGAGGGCTTAATTTTTTGCTGGCTATAATAAGCCGATAAATTATCAATGTCATCACTCGATAAACCAGACGCAATACCTAACATTACTGCGTTCTCCCGCTTTGCTCTATCCTCCCCTTCTTTTACCTGAAAATAGTTCAGCTGATTTTTTAAGTAGCTATAATGCTGCCCAGCTAATATTGGATTGGCTGGTATTACACTATTACCATCTGATGCATGACAAGCAGCACAAAGTCCCTGTGCAAGAACCGCTCCCTTTTGAGCATCTGAAGCATGAGCATTAGACAACATAAGAAAAATTGAAATAAGGCTAGAACCAAGAGAAAGGATTAACCGACAATCACCGAAATTATATCTTCGTATCACAAAAAATCTCCATCAACAAACTATTGACCCATCATTCATACAAAAGCGTGCACAATTCTCTCACGATGATACTATGGCAATGAACTTAAAGCAAAGTTCAAGGGAAATTATCGATGAAAACCTCTGCAGAAAATAATGTTAATAATTACCTTTTTAATGATGTGGAATTTGAGACAAGTGCTGCGCACTTTTCGCAGTTTCCGACCGCCGAATTGCCTGAAATTGCTATTGTTGGGCGCTCTAACGCAGGAAAGAGCTCAGTTTTAAACTGTATTTTCAACAGAAAAAAATTGGCTTTTACGGCGAAGGAACCAGGTAAAACACGATTACTAAACTTCTTCTCGGTCAGATGCAATGGGGAAGCCACAGCGAGAATCGTTGATCTGCCGGGATATGGCTATGCGAAAGTTGATAAAAGCTTAAAAAAAAATTGGGAGCGCACACTACTTGATTTCATATTAACGCGAAAAATGTTGGTCGCTTCATTAATGATTACTGATTGCAGAAGACCACTGACAGATACCGATGAAATGATGCTTGATATTCTTCTTGAAAAAAAAATTCCTTATCATGTACTCCTTAATAAATCAGATAAGCTCAACAATAGTGAAAAAATAACTGCTTTGGAAGAATGTAAGAAGACCCTTGAGAAAATAGACACGAAGTTTAAAATGAATGGGAGCTGTTCAATTTTTTCAGCTTCAAAAAAAGCGGGTTTAAAAGAGCTGCGATTTAAACTTATGGAGTGGCTAATTAGATAAGAGGACATTACAAATGCAAGCATACCCCTTTTACAGGCCGAGACGTTCCAGGCGTTGGAAATGGTCGAGAGAATTATTTTCAGAATCCACGTTGTGTACTAGCGATTTAATTCAACCTTTCTTTTTAATAGAAGGGAAGAATAAGGAAGTGAATATTGGAAAAATGCCTGGGATACAAAGATATTCAATCGATCGGCTATTTTATAAGTTAGAAGAAGTTGAAGAGCTGAAAATACCATTGGTTGCTATATTTCCTTGCCTTGAAGATCATCTAAAAACTAGTAACGGTGAAGAGGCTCTGAATGAGAACGGTTTGATCTGTTCAACGATTAGGGAAATAAAAAAGCGGTTTCCTAACATTGGCGTTATGGCAGATGTAGCTCTTGACCCATTCACTAATCATGGACAGGATGGTTTAATAGATGAATCAGGAAATGTTATGAATGACGAGACGGTTCGTGTTTTATGTAAACAGGCTCAAATTCAGGCGGAGGCGGGAGCGGATGTTATTGCCCCATCAGATATGATGGACGGAAGAATTTTAGCAATAAGGAAAACTCTGGAGGATTTCAATAAACCAGATACGCTCATTATGTCTTACGCCGCTAAATATGCATCAGCATTTTATGGACCATTCAGAGATGCCGTATCATCAAAATTAGGAAAAACAGCGTCAAAAGAGACCTATCAGATGGACCCAAGAAATGCTGATGAAGCCTTGCGAGAAGCGACTCAGGATATCTTTGAAGGTGCTGATATGTTAATGGTTAAGCCTGGTTTGCCATACTTAGATATCGTATATAGGTTGAATGCATCCCTAGATATGCCAATATTCTCTTATCAAGTGAGCGGAGAATACGCGATGATCAAGGCGGCTGTAATGCAATCCATGCTAGACGAGAAAGATATTATTTTAGAATCTCTAACCTGCTTCAAGCGGGCAGGTTCAACCGGCATAATTAGTTATTTTTCAACGCAGGCAGCCAAATGGATTTTGGATGTTGAAAAATGAGCCAAACTTTCTTGCATCAATTATCAGATTCTTTAACACCCTGAGCCGAACTCTTCTCCACAAATTCCATGAGAGCCATTGGCGCATTATCGCCAGACCTAAAGCCGTTTTTATAAATTCTCGTATAGCCCCCCGGTCTATTTTCAAACCTGGGACCGAGTTCCGAAAAAAGCTTGACAACATTATTTCGGTCGCGAAGCCTCGAAAACGCCAACCTTTTATTTGCAAGGGTAGGCTTTTTACCTATCGTAATTAAAGGCTCTAGTACTTTTCTTAACTCCTTAGCCTTGGGTAATGTTGTCCTGATACTTTCATGCTGAATTAGAGCATTAGCAAGATTCCTAAACATCGCCAGCCGATGGCTAGAGGTCCTATTTAGTTTGCGCAACCCATGTCTATGTCTCATCTCTTCTCCGAAATTACAATCTAACTTTCAATGATCAAAACCGGCTGGTGGCCAATTCTCTAACTTCATGCCTAATGTAAGCCCCTTCGTTGCAAGCACTTCTTTAATTTCATTAAGCGATTTTCTCCCAAGATTGGGCGTCTTGAGCAATTCATTTTCTGTTCTCTGTATTAAATCTCCAATGTAATAAATGCTCTCAGCCTTTAAACAATTTGCTGATCTTACAGTCAATTCCAAATCATCAACAGGTCTAAGAAGAGTTGGATCAAATTGCTGTCCTTGTGGCTGCTCATCCTCAGCCTCTGCCTGATCAAGAGCAGCAAAAACAGATAATTGTTCGACAAGTATCCTCGCTGCGTGCCTAACCGCATCCTCTGGAGTCAAAACGCCATTTGTTTCAACCTCCATAACAAGTTTATCTAAATCCGTTC
Organism: Betaproteobacteria bacterium; assembly: GCA_028139135.1. GTDB lineage: Bacteria > Pseudomonadota > Gammaproteobacteria > Burkholderiales > Burkholderiaceae_A > UBA7377. The sequence goes on along the minus strand of JAOINB010000006.1, from coordinate 4,677 downwards.
TCTGTTCAACCCTAGCATTTTCGACCATATAACTGACCCTCTTCACTGGCGAAAATGTTGCATCTAAAACAACCTTCCCAATAGTTTTTCCCTCTTCCTCCAATTGTTGTCTAAACGACCCTGGAACATAACCTCTACCTTTTTGAACTCTAATTTGTATGTCCAGCTCGGCATTATCAGACAGCCTCGCTAAAACAAGGTCCGGATTACAAACTTCGACGTCATGGGGTAATTCAAAGTCACTAAGGACAAGATTTCCTGGCCCCACTTTTTTAACAGATAAAGTTACGTCTCCTCTTCCCTCGAGAACAAAAACAGCCTCTTTCAAATTTAGAAGGATATCCACAACATCCTCCTGCACACCCTCAATGGTACTATACTCGTGCAGGACTCCTCCAATCTGTACCTCAGTAACAGCAAAACCTTCCATCGAGGATAAAAGAACTCTCCTAAGAGCATTCCCAAGCGTATGACCAAAGCCCCTTTCAAATGGCTCTAAAACGACTTTTGCATAATTATCACTATTGAAATCAACATCAATAATTTTTGGTTTTAAAAGGTGGTTCAACATTAATTTTCCTAACTATTATTTTACTATCTTCACAATTACCTAGAGTACAACTCGACAATCAAACTCTCATTAATGTCGGGAGGCAAGTCTCCCCTGTCTGGGACTCTTTTATAAATTCCTTCCATTTTTTTCGCGTCTACCGAAACCCAATCCGGTATGCCAATTTGTTCTGCCAATTCAAGTGAAGATTTTACCCGGAGCTGAGTTTTCGCCTTCTCAGCCAGACTTATGGTGTCATTTGGCTTGACCCTAGCAGAGGGTATATTATTCTTTTTACCGTTTAATAATACGGCTGCATGACTCACGAGTTGCCTTGCTTCAGCTCGAGTAGAACCAAACCCCATTCTAAATACAACATTATCCAATCTTGATTCTAAGAGCTGAAGTAAAGTTTCTCCGGTGTTTCCTTTCATTGAAGAGGCTTTTGTAAAATAATTTCTAAATTGCCTCTCTAATGTTCCATAAATTCGCTTAACCTTCTGCTTTTCCCGAAGTTGCTTACCATAATCCGATGATCGAGCTCCAGAAATCCTACCATGTTGGCCAGGTTTACTGTCTAACTTACACTTAGACTCAAGACCCCGACGAGCACTTTTGAGGTAAAGATCTGAAGCCTCTCTACGAGATAACTTGCATTTAGGTCCTAAATATCGTGCCACAAATAAACTCCTTTCAAATTTAAATACGACGTTTTTTTGGAGGACGACAACCGTTGTGAGGAACAGGAGTCACATCTGAAATTTGAGTGATTCTAATTCCAAGGGCGTTTAGTGCTCGAACGGTCGACTCTCTACCAGGACCAGGCCCCTTAATTCGTACTTCAATATTCTTAACACCACATTCAACAGCCACCTTGCCGGCTGATTCCGCCGCTACTTGAGCCGCAAACGGAGTGCTTTTCCGGCTACCCTTAAATCCGGCACCGCCACTCGTAGCCCAGCACAAGGCATTTCCTTGTCTATCTGTAATCGTAATAATTGTATTGTTGAATGACGCATGAATGTGCGCGATTGCATCAGTAACATTTTTTCTAATCTTTTTCTTACCTCTAGAGGATGCCTGGTTTCGTGCCATTTACTTTTACTCCATCTTTATTTTTTAAGAGTTATGCTACCTTTTCTCGGGCCTTTCCTTGTCCTAGCGTTAGTCCTAGTTCTTTGCCCTCTAACCGGTAACCCCCTTCTATGCCTAAGACCCCGGTAACAACCGAGATCCATCAGCCGCTTTACACTCATCGAAACTTCTCTTCTCAAATCTCCCTCCGTAGGAGTCCTGGTTACCTCTGCCCTTAGATTTTCAAGTTCATCATCATTTAAATCTTTAACCTTTTTACTACAAGGTATGTTTAATGCCTTGCATATCTCTCTCGCCCTAGATCGACCAACTCCAAAAATTGCAGTAAGACCAATTTCTAAATGTTGATTACTTGGAATATTAATACCAGCTATTCTTGCCATAAGTTTTCCTTGTATCTGATTTTATCCTTGTCTTTGTTTGTGCCGTGGATCCTTGCAAATGATTCTCAAGACTCTTTTTCTTTTAATAACTTTACAGTTCCTACAAATTTTTCTGACAGAAGCCATCACTTTCATTTTTTCCCCTTTTTACTTAGCCCTAAAAATAATCCTGGCTTTAGTTAAATCGTAAGGTGTCATCTCTACAGTCACTTTATCGCCTGGTAGAATCCTAATATAGTTCATCCTCATCTTTCCTGAGATGTGTCCTAATACTACGTGATCATTTTCCAACTTAACCCTAAACGTGGCATTTGGGAGGGTCTCAATAATTTCTCCCTGCATTTGTATAGCATCATCTTTTGCCATCAAGTTACCTCAGGGCTCCGCCTGGCTTAAAGCTTGATTTCTTCATCAAACTCTCATACTGCTGAGACATAATATAGGACTGCAACTGCGCCATAAAATCCATCGTAACTACAACGATGATTAACAAAGATGTACCTCCAAAATAGAATGGTATGTTGTATCCGAACACGAGAAATTCGGGAAGCAAGCAAACCCCAGTAATATATATCGCGCCAATTAAAGTTAGTCTAACAAGCACTTTATCAATATACTTTGCTGTTTGATCGCCCGGTCTAATACCAGGAAGAAATGCACCACTTCTCTTCAGATTGTCTGCAGTTTCTTTACTATTGAAGACAAGAGCTGTATAAAAGAAGCAGAAAAATATAATCGCGCAGGCATAAAGAGCTATATAGAGAGGTTGGCCTGGTGACAATGATGCAGCGAAATCAGCAAGCAATGTTGAAAGGCTGAAACTTTCATCTTCAACGCTAGAAGTACTGGGCGAACTAAACCACGAGGCTAGGGTGGCTGGAAACAAAATTATGCTTGAAGCAAATATTGGAGGAATCACTCCAGCCATATTTAGTTTTAAAGGCAAGTGTGATGACTGTCCTGCATACAACTTATTTCCCACCTGCTTTTTAGCGTAGTTCACAGTGATTCTTCTTTGTCCGCGTTCTACAAAGCACACAAGGCTTGTAACTACTATAACTAAAGCGACGATAAAAAGAGCGACTATCGGCAACATGGAACCGGTTCTTACAAGCTCAAATAAACCCCCTAATGAACTGGGCAAACCGGCTACGATTCCAGCAAATATAATTAAAGATATTCCGTTTCCCAAACCTCTCTCGGTAATTTGCTCCCCCAACCACATCAAAAACATTGTTCCGGTAACTAAAGTGACAACGGTTGTAAATCTAAAAATTACTCCAGGATCAATCACCAGACCAGGTTGCGACTCCAAAGCGACGGATATGCCCACTGCCTGAACGATCGCTAATCCGAGGGTTCCAATCCTCGTGTACTGGGAAATCTTTCTCCGGCCGGATTCTCCCTCCTTTTTAAGCGCTTCTAATGTTGGGGACACGGCAGTCATTAGTTGCATAATTATGGAAGCAGATATGTAGGGCATAATACCAAGAGCAAAAATGGTAAATCTTGATAAAGCACCTCCTGAAAACATGTTAAACAAGCCAAGAATTCCACCTTCCTGGGATTTGAACAGTGAGCTGAGTTGATCCGGGTCAATTCCTGGAACGGGAATATGCGCCCCTAAACGATAAACTAAAATCGCAAGAATTAAAAAGACGATTCTGCGTCTAAGATCACTGAATTTATCTGAGCCGGAAGCCATTAATCTTATCTACTCTCTTTGTCTTTGTTGATTTCAATGGAACCACCAGCCTTCTCGATTGCTACCTTCGCACCGCTTGAAACTGATATGTCTTGAACTTTAATAGGCTTGTTGATCGATCCAGATAGAAAAATTTTTACATTGCGTGTCAAAGAAGACACTACCCCACATCTTTTGAGCTCGGATAAATTTACAATACTAATTCCCAATCGATCAATATCTCCTAACCTGATTTGTTGTGTAAAAAGAGACTTCATCGATTTAAAACCTCTCTTGGGAAGCCTTCTGTGTAACGGCATCTGACCGCCTTCGAAGCCAACCTTATGGAATCCCCCTGCCCTGGATTTTTGGCCTTTATGCCCACGCCCACAGGTTTTTCCCGCACCTGAACCTATGCCTCGACCTACCCTTTTCCTATTTTTGGTAGCCCCCACTGCAGGCTTAATCGAATTTAACCTCATTAACTTGCTCCTCGCATTTTACTTTCAACTATCCCCAGGCACGACTTCTACCATATATGAGACTTTATCTATCATTCCACGCACACACGGAGTATCTTCCAAAGTTTTCTGACTATTAATTTTTTTGAGGCCAAGTCCCAAAAGCGTAGCCCTGTGGCTTTTGTGTTTCCCAATAGAACTTTTAGTTTGCTTGACAGTAATTGTATTTTTCTTTAGTACCATAGAATTTACTTTCTAATTGACGATCTGTTCGACGGTCATTCCTCGTTTTTTCGCGATTTCTGATGGAGCATACATCATCCCTAACCCATTGAGGGTGGCTCGAACCAAATTGTAAGGATTTGTTGACCCAAAACTCTTCGCAACAACATCTGACACACCCATAACCTCAAATATTGCTCTCATGGGACCCCCTGCAATAATCCCAGTACCTTGTTCAGCCGGAGATATTAAAACCGATGAGGCGCCGTGTTTCCCTATAAC
>JAOINB010000052.1 GCA_028139135.1 Betaproteobacteria bacterium | reverse complement strand
GGGATTTTTCTTATCATTATCAATCATTAGCAATCCCTAATCAATATTGTTCTGCTTTAGAAATTTTTGAAAAATTTCTTTATAATTACTTTTTTCTTTTTCATCTATAAAATCTGACTTAGACTCTCCAAATGTTCTAATAATTCTCCCCAAATAGCACTTGCTTGATGCTTCTTTTTCACCATTGAAATGTAAGAACCTAAAGAATCTCAACTCCAAATCAATCAAATTATGTTGTTCGATCTTCCGATTTATTAGTCTACTGTTAATCATGATGACCATCACCCATTTCCCTATAACACACATTCCAAATACCATTGTTAGTAATAATCCAATGACAATTATCTCAAACTGATTCATTCAATTTCCTCCTCGCTGCCTTTTCTTTAATTCATTTATCACTCAATCTACAACAACCTACTAATAAATCTTAATTAAAAATGTAGGTAAACGGTGTTTTCCTCTTTAACAAACTCTATTCTTTTAATCGAATAATGATAGTGAGAAAATATCGACTCATCACCTAACTCAGAACCATATCCACTAATTGAAGGAATTACTCTCACTTTTGTATTTTGTCCAACTCCTAACTCTTCAAATCGACCATTAATATACTCACTATTCATATCACTATCAGAATCTTTTTGACTCTTCTCTATCTCATCCAAAATTTGATATTCATCATCACCATCGACATCCGGTTCGTATTTGTATCGTATTTCTCCCAATACTCTCACTATGATTCTCCTCTGAAATAATCTCTTAAAAGTAACCCACTGATAGACAAAGGTAACTTCTGTTTAATTCCTCAATATTCAGAATATCCATGAGTTCTGAACAATATCTTTGGGACGCTGATTTTGCAATTTTATCTTTTCACGATTTCTTGTTTTAGCAATTTTGCTCAAAAAAATTCGTTCATTATCGGAAATATGAAGAAACTAATACTTACAGATAGAAACGGAGTAGATTATGAGGTGAAAGATCCTCAGAGATTCTCCGCCCATATATTCAACGTACATGGTAAGAGTTCATCTATCCATTAGGAGGGAGGTCATTATTTTGTTGTTGATGATGATTTTAGGAAAAAATCCGAAATTTCTTATCCCAAAATTAACGAAAAAATAATTGTGAATAGCTTAACCTATTGATTTTAGCATATTTAATTTCTAACCCACTTTCTTTTATAAACTTACCGCCCTGCTGGTTTGAGTTTAAGCCATTCTCATGTTACCTGTTATCTATGGAGGAGAGGTACTGACTGTTGAATACGATTATGTTTCGGATGAGTGATTACAAATCGAACAAAAATAACTAATAAATATTCTAACCATGCTTATTCTCTTCCATAACTACTGATTAATTCGCATAGCCCTTTTTCTTTGTTAATTACTTATTTTACGACTATTCAAAAGTCTATGAATTTACTTCATAGTGTTTAATTTAGCTGTTTCATTAATATCAGAGTCATTTAACGTACTATCCATTTTAGTCTTTACTTAATCAACTAATTCTTTTCTACAGGATCCATAAGATTCTGTATCTTCTACTATAACCCCCACGGTGGAATTTGAATTAAAATTGGAATCAAACTATCTGTGCCTCGAAGGATTTTAGTAAATTTTAGCCTTCTTTGAGATTGAAAATTATCTTTTGAGATATTACGACCTGTGAAATTTTCTTTTTTAGAGAAGATATTTACGACGCTGTAAATTGAGTTAATTTTTTTGAAAAATCTTGATCGGTCATGATCTCCATAATGTTATCTCGCCCACAAATATTTGGTTTTACCGCTCCGACAAGGCTAAGCATGTCTCTCTTTTCACCTTTTAATCGTCCATTTAGTTTTCCCGCATCAATAACCTCATAAGGGTGGATAATCATAATTTTTGCAGAAGTATAACAGCATACTGTAGATAATCCGCCAGGCGCGAAAACACCAAAACCCGCGAATTCTAAAAAGTGCCAGAGTTGCTCCAATGGGCAAATGAGTGGTTCAGTTCCCGCGAGGGGTTGATGTTGTATGCCTGT
>JAOINB010000050.1 GCA_028139135.1 Betaproteobacteria bacterium | reverse complement strand
AACGAGAAAGATTAACATTTAAAGGGGTTTGTTTATTAGATAATAGCAGGTGAGTTGGTTGATCATCGCGATGATTTGTACCTGAAAAGGGTAAGGAAGAAATACGGTCAAAAGATATTTTATTGTCAGGTTTGGGATAGTTGATTTTCTTGAATTTTTTCGCGCTTTCAAGAAACAGATGGTCTTCTTTTTTATTTTTGAGGTTAAGAAAAGATTGATTTGGAAGAAAGAGATTCTCAATTTTAAACAAGACTCCTCCTAAAAAGACTCCTTTACCCATAAATCCTTTAAAGTTTCTAGTTTTGTTTAATTCAGTAAAAAGTGATGAGTTGAAAAATTTTTCTTCGTAATTTTCTAATGAAGTGCCATTTCTTTCTTTTAACTTCGTGTGTATAGATTCAGCGACAATTATTCCACTTTTTATAGCTGCATGAGTACCTTTTAATTTTGCCGGGTTGAGAAAGCCAGCATCACAACCAATGAGAGCACCTCCTGGAAAATATAGTTTCGGCAAACTAAATAGACCTCCTCCAGTAATTGTCCGTGCTCCATAACCGACTCTTCGTCCATTTACTAACAGTTTATTGATTTTAGGGTGGTTTTTTAATTTCTGGAATTCTTCAAATGGTGAAAACCAGGGATTTTTATAGTTCAAGCCAACAATTAGGCCAAGTGAAATTTGGGAGTTATTCATATGGTATAGGAAAGATCCTCCATAGACTTCATTGTTCAGAGGCCATCCAAAACCATGCCATACTTCACCTGGTCGAGAAACATTCTCGGGTATTTTCCATAGTTCTTTGATTCCAATGCTGTAACTTTGGGGGCTTGAACAGGCATCAAGTTTAAATCTTGCAATTAGTTTTTTGCCGAGGTGGCCTCTAGATCCTTCTGCAAAAAGATTGAATTTAGCTTTTAAGTGAATTGGTGGACTATAATTTTCCGACTTTTTACCATTTTTCAGGATTCCAAAGGGCCCGGTTTCAACTCCAATAACATTATCTTTACTATCGAATAGTAAGTTTTTTGCAGAGTAACCTGTAAAAATATCGACTCCTAAATTTTCTGCTATCTCGCCCATCCACTTTACCACCTCTGAAAGACTCACCACAAAATGGTTTTTATTAGTTAACGCAGTAGGAAGTATAAAGTTCGGAATTTTTAACGCGTTTTTTTTAGTGAAATAGAAAAAGTTATCTTTCGTTACCGGAGTCACTATGGGAGGGTTAGTATTCTTCCAATTCGGAAGTAGTTCAGCCAAACTGGTAGCATCTATTACTGCACCTGACAAGGTATGTCCGCCGATCTGAGAGGCTTTCTCAACTACACAAACCGAAATATCCTGATTATTTTCGATTGCAAGTTGTTTTAATTTTATTGCCGCTGATAGCCCAGAAGGCCCCCCTCCTACTATCAGCACATCGTAATTGATTTCTTCTATCGCCATGACATGATTATAAAACGTAATAATTTTTAAAGAACATTGGGAACATAAGGATTTCGAACAAAAATTTACACTGAGAATCTGCTAGCTCTTCTATAATTAAGCTATGTCAAGATAGTTTAGGGTGTTTTGTGTCCAAATTTGTTTTTGTAACTGGTGGGGTTGTCTCGTCTCTGGGCAAAGGAATAGCGGCGGCCTCATTGGGTGCTCTTCTTGAATCTAGAGGTATTAGAGTAACACTTATAAAGATGGACCCGTACCTTAATATTGATCCTGGAACCATGAGTCCTTTCCAGCACGGCGAAGTATTCGTTACCGAGGACGGGGCAGAGACTGATCTGGATTTAGGGCATTATGAGAGATTTATAACCACCAAAATGAGTCGTATAAACAATTTCACCACTGGCCAAATTTATGATTCGGTCATTCGTAAAGAGAGAAAAGGACAATATCTGGGTAAAACGGTTCAAGTGGTTCCTCATATTACCAACGAGATACAGGATTTTATTCTCCGGGGAGCCAGAATTGGGGCAGATGACGAGGCAGAGGTTGCAATTGTTGAAGTAGGCGGAACTGTAGGAGATATTGAATCACTCCCCTTTCTGGAAGCTATCAGGCAAATGG
>JAOINB010000051.1 GCA_028139135.1 Betaproteobacteria bacterium | reverse complement strand
AAACTTAACATCGCTGGGAGTTGAGTTGTAAATCAGAGACAACAAAACGCTGTTTATCCCTACAGATTTTCCCGAACCAGTTGTGCCTGCAATGAGTAGGTGCGGCATCCGCACTAAATCAAGTACAACAGGAATGCCTCCGATATCCTTACCAATTCCTAATGGCAATTCGAAACTACTTTCAGTGAATTTACTTGAACACAGTATCTCCGAGAGTCGAACGGTTTCTCTTCTTGCATTCGGCAACTCCAAACCCATAAGATTTTTTCCCGGAATAGTCTCGACAACCCTTACGGAAAGCAACGAGAGGGACCTAGCTAAGTCTTTGGCTAAAGCCACTATCTGTGAACCCTTAACACCAACAGCCGGTTCTATCTCATAGAGGGTTACAACTGGTCCTGGTTGTGCGGATACAACCCTGACTTCCACGCCGAAGTCTGCTAGTTTTTTTTCTATCAGTCGAGAGATATATGACAAGGTTTTTTCGGGCACTCTTGAAAAACCACCATCTGACTTTGATAGCAAGCTGAGGGGTGGAATTAGTTCACTCAAGTCTTCACTGTTAAAAAGCTTTTTCTGCTCTGAAACGGCATGAGAACTTTTTTGTTCTTCATTACGTATCTCGATACGTTTGCGATTAGATCTAATTTTTCTTTTTTCGAATTCCTCCCTCCTTGATAACCGATTTCTTAAAGCTACCAATCCCACGTACCTATCTCTCGCTTTATCAGCTAACATCCTCATGCTACAAAAAATCCTCTCGGTAACTTTTCCAACATTTTCAAAAAAATCAAACCAACTAAATGAAAAAAACAGTGATAAGCCGGTAAAAAAAATCACAATGCTTACAACTGTCAAACCAAATGAACCAAATGCATACTCTCCAATTCCGCCTAATTCGGAACCAAGTGCTCCTCCAGCACCGCTTATCAAACCCAACGAAACAAACTCTAATCTTTGAGCCTCCAACACTGAACTTCCAACAACGATAAACAAATAACCCAAAAGTCTTAAAATTAGCCCCGTACTTTTATCACCTTCATTTGCATTGGATCCAAAATCATCCCCTTCAGAGGCAACCTTACGCTTCAGATTCCTTCTAATTTTGATGGTTTGTTTTAGTGAAGAAAAAGATAAAGAGGCGAAAAGCACCGGTATCCAGTATGATGACATCCCGAAAATAAAAATTAAGATGTCGGAAAATATTGCCCCTGCCCTGCCGAGAAGATTTTCTGGAGAACTCTTGCTCGATAACTGCATCCATCCTCCATCATCTGGCGTCCACGAAAAAAGTGATGTGAAAGAAATGGCAAAAAGTGACAACCACAGTATCCAAACCATATCATTGATTGGGGAGCTGGCTTGGCTTAGCTTCTCGGAATCATAAGAATCGATGTTTTGATTCCTAGTTTTGCGCCTTATTTTCGTTCTTTGCGACTTTCTTTGCATTAAATTTATCTACTTAATCCTACTTCCTATATATTAAACTATATGACTATGGAGCATCACAAACTTGTTATTCTGGGTTCTGGGCCGGCTGGATACACAGCAGCAGTATACGCAGCGAGGGCTAATCTAAAACCGACTCTTATAACAGGAATAGAACAAGGTGGTCAGCTTATGACTACAACTGACGTTGAAAACTGGCCTGGGGACCCAGACGGAGTGCTTGGGCCTGAGCTAATGGATAGGTTTTTAAAACATGCAGAAAAATTTGAAACTAGAGTGATTTTCGATCAAATTCAAAAAGTAGAATTAAATAGCTACCCGTTTATTTTGTTTGGTGACAGCGTAAAAATCACCTGCGATGCTTTGATAATAGCCACAGGGGCTTCAGCACAGTACTTAGGCTTAGCCTCTGAAAAGGAGTTTTTAGGAAAGGGAGTTTCTGCCTGTGCAACTTGTGACGGTTTTTTTTTCAAGGGAAAACCAGTTTGTGTGATAGGCGGTGGAAATACCGCGGTTGAAGAGGCAGTCTATCTCAGCAATATCGCATCAAATGTGACCTTAATTCATCGACGTGACAAGCTCAGGG
>JAOINB010000005.1 GCA_028139135.1 Betaproteobacteria bacterium | reverse complement strand
GGAGGGGGTCCATCAGGCCCATCTGCTAACGGTGGACCATCTCCAGGTGGCGGTACATCTCCTGGAGGAGGGCCCCCATCGACAACATCTCCCGGTGGAGGCGCACCCAAGTCACCGCCTTGACCGGGGCCAAACTCACCCGTTGGTGGTCCGCCAATATCTCCAGGAGGTGGTGCTCCTACATCTCCAAATTCGGTAAAATCTCCGAAACTAGCAGCTTCGGCACCGAACTCTCCAATTTCACCAAGGTCCAGCCCTGGTGGGGGCGCAAAGTCTCCTGGTAAAGCTGCTAAATCTCCTGGAATTGGTGGGGCAAAATCGGTGGGGGCAGGCGCTAAAAATTCTCCTGGGCCTGGACCGCCGGCTACGTCACCTAAATCTCCTGGACCAGGTCCAAAATCTCCTGGAGGGGGTCCTCCGAGATCTCCTGGTGGAGGGGAGAGTTCTAATCCAGGGTCTCCTGCTACATCAATTGCTTCTGGCCCACCTAGGTCTCCAGGTGGAGGGCCGCCGGCTACATCACCGAAGTCTCCTGGAGGAGGTCCGCCGAAGTCGCCCGGAGGCGGACCAAAATCTCCAGGCGGAGGGCCAAAGTCACCGGGAGGAGGCATGTTACCAACTTGTCGCACAACATCATAGGCTTCCTCAATCGCATTATCTAACACCTGAACCACACTTCCGCCTTCTCCTGCCAGAACTGCCAGATCATCCAAAATTTGTACATCAACTTTTTCAGCGACCTGCGCAACTTCAAAAAAATCTAGCTGATATTCACCGGTAAGTTCTGCCGCTTCAAGGAAAACTTGCCTGTCAACTTCACCGGCAAATTCCGCAATCTGGTCGAATTCTAACCCCATTTCCCCAGTAAGTTCTGCCGCTTCCAGGAAAACTTGCCTGTCAACTTCACCGGCAAATTCCGCAATCTGGTCGAATTCTAACCCTGTTTCTCCTGCAAAATTTGCGGCTTCTATAAAATAAGCCGACGGGTCATAAAATGGGTCATTCGGTATTGATGAATCCTGAGATTTAAAAAACTCAAATGAATCCGTCAATGCTTCGCCAGACAAACCTACGTTTGCAATTGCCTCGAAGAAGTCGCCAGAGCTGTATTCTGGGGGAGGTTCGTAGAAAGGGCCTTGAACAGATGTACCGTCAATTCCTGGGTTCAATGCTGGGTTAAATGGACCATTAAAATTCGGATCCAACATTGGGTCAACTGGACCATCGAAATTCGGATCCAACATTGGGTCAAATGGACCATTGAAATTCGGGTCTAGCGGTGTCTCTGAAGCCTGGTCAAAAAAGAGCAAATTAGGATCAAAACCTGGATCAGTGAAATCAATATTATGTTCAGTACCGCTAATCACAAAAAAATCTTCAATAACACCTGGGCCGACAACAGCTGGACCATCGAAAATCGGGTCCAGCGTTGTGTCTTCAACTGGTAAGGAAATTATTGGCTGCGCTACGGGTTGTTGCTCTACGGGTTGTTGCTCTACGGGTTGTTGCTCTACGGGTTGTTGCTGATTGTCGTTTGTATTACTTGCGCGAACTACGTCCGCTTCAGTAGTAAATACCGAAGATCTTTCCGAAAAACCGTCATTGTCACTAAAGGTAACTTCAAAAGCGATTCTTTTTCCAACATCTGCTCCTGAAAGTACATAAGTGTTACCGCCAGATGCAATCGACGTACTAGGGTCACTTACGTGATACCACTGAACCAGTGGCGTACCAGAAAATCCGTTATCGTCTGTAATTGTATAATTTGCGGTAATAGTCTGGCCTTCGGTTAAACTGCCAGAAATACTTAGGGTGCCAAAATCTGCAGCTGTATTGGTTGGTCCGGCGGTTGACCCGGAACTAGAATTTGAGCTCGAAGATGAAACAATCGTACCATTTGTTGGACTCGTGGGAATCGTTACTCCTGCATCAATTGCACCTGTGAGGGTCAGAGTACCCCCGCCAATATTATCAATGGAACCTGAAGCTGAAGAATTAGCAACTCTAAAAGGATGTGTTTTTTGTTCATCACTAGACTTATTGTATATGTATCGGCCTCCGGTATTATGGAATGTAAAAGCAGAATTACTTAAATTTAACTTACCGGTTGTCCCTCCGGTCCCAATAACTAGATCGCCTCCATAAATTGTAGCACCGCCCCCAAAATCAAATCTTGCGTTCAGGACAAGTTTTCCATCTCCTTCTTTGGATAAAACTCCACCAGTTTGCGAAGTAATAGCGTTTGCCATCGTATAAGTTGCCCCGGCAGGCACCGAAATTCTAAGATAGGAGCTAGTAGAGTCAAAGGTCATAATTCCCGAGTAATCAGGTGTAGCAGAACTTACTTGTAATACTGCAGAGCCCCCCAGTTGCAAAGTTGTTCCTGTTGTTGGGAGAGGTGAAGAGCCTAGTTGTACATTTCCATCTGCAATTCGAAGGCCTCCAGTGAATGTATTGGTTCCTACCAAATTAAGTTGTCCAGACCCTGTTTTTTCGATTCTCCCATCACCCGTAATATTGCCAGAAAGAGCTAGAGTATTTCCTGATGCAACATTGAATGTAATGCGACCGTTTGATGCAACATTCGTTGGGCCAGTGTGAGCACTAATATTGCTGAAAGTTATATGTTGAGGGGCAATGTTACGGATTGCACCTTCGCTATTTATTAATGTTGTGATAGTGCCCGATGTGCCAGGGTTTAATTCTAGGGCACTATTTGCATCGATACTAATTGTGCCAGCATGGTCCTGAAAGCTCCCTGCTGTGCCATCTCCTACCTGAAAAACTGCAGAATTAACATTTGTGGTTCCGCTATAACTCGCAGTGTTCCCATTGAAAATGAATCGCTGGCTACCAGTTCCTTGAATATTTATAGAACCAGAACCTGCTATTGCTCCTGTATACGTCATAGAGGAGGTAGGTAAGAAATTTACATTTGAGCCACTTGCAATCTGTAAATTTCCGCTAAAACTTGTTGCGGTGGAATTATCACCTATGGCAACATCACCTGCCTGAACATCCACTCCATTTGCAAATGCAGTGGTTCCGATAAAGGCTAAATTTCCGGCACCCGTTTTGATTAATGAGGAAGATGATCCCCCCGAATAAGAAATACCAGATAAGCCGTAATTAACACCATCAGCAACATCAAGCTTAATACTTTGCGTGGAACCACTACCAATTCGATCAGAGCTCAAAGCCTGAGTGTTTGCCGTTATACCTAGGGTTCCTCCAGTAAACTCAATGTTACCAGTGCTTCCCAAGGCCGCACTATGGTCAGCGACTAAAGTACCACTGTATATTTGTGTGCCTCCAGTATAAGAGTTCGCCGCTTTTAAATAGAGTTTTCCTGACCCACCACCCTTTAACAACTTTGCTGTCGCACCGGTTGCATTCGTAATCGGAACTTCAATGGAAAGATCGCCACTTCCGCCGATTTTAGCCCTTTGTTGACTATCATTATCAGCACCCCTAATGGCAACGGTTCCATTATTTTCAGCAGTTATCCGGGCAAGTGTTCCACTTGTGTTTTTGAGAACTCCTCCTCCACCTACTCCCCCTTGCACGTCAAATGAGTTTGATACAATTTGTCCATTCAAATCGACAAAAGCTCCATCGTGTATACCTACAGCTCCTGCTCCTAACGCGCCACCATTACTTATTTGAATTCCGCCACTAAGTACCGTGGTCTCTCCGATAGTATTTATTGCTGAAAGGTTTAATGTCCCAGAGCCCTGTTTTGTAAAGCTTGGAGTATTAATTACTCCAGTATATGTTGTGCTATCAGCCCCAATAGAAACGGTACAAGCAGCCCCGCAAGCAAGCCCTCCAGCACCAGTTAATGTGGTTCCAGCATTTGCGACAATGGTGCCAGCTCGATTAAAAGAACCTGTGAGAGTGATAACCGATGTGGCATTTAAAGTTAGAGTAGTGGTATAGGAATCGCTATAATTTTCTGCCAACGTAATATTGTCAGCCGTAATGCCCACGTTATTTCCATCCAAGGATGCATTCAGAGTAGGCCCATCTATGAAGCCATTTGCATCGCCACCCTCATAAGTATATTCACCGCTAGCAAGAGTATGGCTGTCTGTGCCATTTCCAATTGTTATTGTAGTTGGATCCAAAAGCCATAATCCATATTCACCATTTTTTGCTCGTGTACTTACCTGAATATTTTGTGTGTAAAGAGAATTCCCTGAGGTTTCTATCTTTCCTCCATCTCCTGCGTGTTTTCCACCCTCTGCTTTAATCGCTCCATGGGCCCGAGTTACGGAAGAGGGGTCCGGAACATCTGACCAAATCACAACTTCCCCTCCATCGCCCTCAGAAATAGCACTCGCATCAATTGCTGTATCTGAGCTAACTGTTACAGTTTTCGAAGCCTTATGATCTCCTACCTTTGCTCCTTGCCAACCACCACCCACGTACACATTTCCACCACCAGCACTTCCAGTTGCATCAATTTTTGCGTTTGCAACCTTTAGGTCTTTTCCAAAGATCTCAACAGAACCTCCTGTTTCTCCGATGTTTTTTCCAGAAACATCCATAGTTCCTTCAATCGATGTTATGCCTTCACTCCCTGATGTAAATACAATCTTTCCATTTCTATTTTTAACGGATACTGCCTCTACAACTCCGGTAGAATTGACCACACTTTCCATGATATTACTTGCTGCTCTTGCAGTTACTAGAATGAGTCCACCGTTAGCAGAAATTTTTCCAGAATTCGTAACACTCTTTTGCGACTTATCAGAAATCACCGAATCTACTTGAAAGCTCAATAACTGATCCCCAACCAAATCAATGGTGATTGTTTCTCCTGCTGCCAAAGCAACTGTACCTAGTCGCGCTCCGATTACGCCTTTATTTACAACCTTATCTGCTGACAAAACGGCATATCCACCATCAGCAATATCAATTACACCTAAATTCTGAATATCTCCATTTAACTCACTGTTTTTACGCAAAGAATAGCTTCCATTCATAAACTGATCATTGGAGATTTGGTGCGTAGTTGCCATAAAGCCGTGAGCATTGATGGAGCCATTTTCTCCAATCAATGTGCCATTTGGGTTTAGCAGCCAAACCTGACCATTTGCCTTTAAACTTCCATGAATCTCTGATTTTTGACTACCCAAAACACGATTGAGCGTAATGCTACTTGTATTAGGTTGTTGAAAATTGACCGTATTTTCTTTTGGGATTGTGAATTTCTCCCAATTGATTACAGCCTTATTTGTTGTTTGTTGAATTACGGTATTGGTTTGATTGACTGCATTGATAGTTGCCTGACCTGCGACAACATTGGGATTTACTAAGCCTTGCGCAAGCAGAGATTGGGCAAACAAAGTACTTATGGCCAACGCGATTACGTTGTATTTTAGAAAAATTTGTCCATGTGAAGCAGGACTAGTCGTCGGAGCACCAATTTTTGCCTTTTCATGAGTGGCTATAAAGGTTTGCCGCTTCTCACAATATTTGGTTTTAAAAATTTTATTCAAGAGTATCCTCGAGTGTTATTACGAGCCCCGTTGCATTCCCCTCACAACCACCATCTCTAGCCATCAGGTTCACAAAATTTATATTAGTAAGACTTACTCTTATTATCCTAAATTCACGGCTTGTCATCAAATTTTCCAAATTCAATAGTTTTGCCATTAAAATCAATTTCCATTCCCTCTTTAGCGACAAACGCATCTGAAAAAACTTCTTTTGCTTCTAATTCAACGTTATCCATAAAATCGTCATCATGAGATGGATCGTGATGAAAAATTGCATAATTTTTCACACCTGCCTCTTTGGACAATCGCACTCCCTCTTGCCAGGTAGAATGCCCCCACCCCTCAAAATTCGGGTACTCTTCTTCTGTATACGTAGAGTCATAAATGAAAAGATCCGTATTTTCTATTAATTTGAGAATATTATCATCAAGCCTATCTTTGTTATGTTCCGTATCTGTAACATAACAAACGGATTTACCGTTAAAATTCACACGATACCCGGTAGCACCTTTTGGGTGATTCAATAAGCAGGTATCAAGATGAATATCATCAGATACCTTGACGTTTTGCCCAGCATCAAAATCATGATATTTCATTTTCGCTTGCAGGATATCAATAGGCACAGGAAACGTTGGGTTTGCCATTTGATGCGATAAAACTTCAAAAATAGAGCTTCCATATTTTTTGAGATTGCCACAATATAAATCAAGATTAAAGTTAGGAGAATATGCTGGTTTAAAAAATGGAAAGCCACTTATGTGGTCCCAATGCGTATGCGAGAAAAAAACGCTAATGTTCCCTCTGCCATTCGCCATGAGTTTGTTTCCCAGGGGAAGGATGCCAGTACCCGAGTCAAAAATCAGTAACGTGTCATCACACTGCACGGTTACGCACGAAGTATTGCCTCCGTATTTCATATAGCTGTCATAAGGACAGGCTATTGTGCCTCGCACTCCCCAGAACCGGGTTTTAAACATTAGCCCCTCTCAATTCAATTGCGCTATAATTCAGTGACCATTCTACCAAATTGAGATTCCCAAAACAAAATGGCTCAAGCTAAATTCGAAATCAACAGAGATTTATATAAAGAGCTGAATCTTGCAGATGCTAGGCTCAAAAGCACCATAGATCTGTTTGAAAAAAAAGAGATGTCTAGTCAGGAGAGACTTTTTTTTAAAATATGGGCATCCGAAAAATTAAAAATTGGAGTTTTTGATGTAGGTATCGAAATTCTAAAAAAAGGAGAGGTGCCATTGAGTGCCTATGCCATCACAATGGGCTCGGTTGAGTGCACCGACGGTGAACATGAATACGTATTGGGGCCAGGTTCCGTGCTCGGGTTAGCTGAGGGATTAGCAGAGACTTCTTTGCGCCATACTTATAAAGTGAAAGAGTTTATAAATTGCAAAATTATACCGATTCCGAATGCGATGAGAGAGTTGCAGTTGACCAATACTGGATTGAAAGCTGTTTGTCGAATGACAATAGAAAGGATATTAGGGCAAGGTATCAATATTCCAGATTATTTGAAAAATGATTGAAAAGATTATAGTCAATGGCTGATATTACATACAAAGATGGAGAGATGTTATTCCAAAAAAAAGATCGAGCAGAGAATTTTTTTGTTTTAAAAGCTGGCGAGGTTGAGCTTTTTGATCCTGATTCGAACAAACAGATTGCTATCCTAAAACCAGGAGCATCATTTGGGGAACAAGCAATTTTAGACGGGGGAGTTCGGGCGGTCTCTGCAAAGGCCAAAGGAGAAGTTACCTGCATAGAGATATCTGCAGAAGCACTGCGAAAATTATTAGGTTCAAGTCCTGGAATTATTCAACCGGTTTTCGAAGCTATCTTGCTAGAACTATATATGCATAACGATCTTAGAATAAAAGGATATCCTTTTAATAAGCGGTAGTTCTATTCTTTCGATTTACTCTGACGTTTAAGTGCCGTAAACAAAATAAATACTGCGATAACAAGTACGATAAACGGGCCCAACCAGAGTAAAGAATTTTCTGTAGAAACGGGAGGATTGTACAATACGAATTCGCCATAACGCTCTTCCATAAATTGGAGAATTTCCTGGTCGCTCTTTCCTTCTGTAATCTGCTTTGCAACCTGTTTTTTTAAGTCAACCGCCAGTGTTGCGTTGGATTCAGCAATTGTTTGGTTTTGACAAACAAGACATCTCAACTCATTTGTTAAATTTTGAAAACGCTCCTCATTAATTAGTGTTTGAAAAGTATCAGAATTTACGGCTCTCGAAGCACTGTTTTCCATAGTATTATTGCTTATTTTTTTTGGTCTGTTCTTTTAGTAACGGTTCTGTTTCATTTTTATAAAAATTTTCATCAATAGCACCGATGTTTTTATATACTATCGCCCCAGCATTATCGATTACAAACGTTTCAGGTACACCATAAACCCCCCAGTCAATACCTGTTAAACCCTCACGATCTATCAATACTATAGAATAAGGATTTCCAAATCTTTCCAACCAATCTGCAGTCGCAGTTGGGTCGTCTTTATACGCCAGACCGACAAGCATTAAATCGGGATTTATTTTTGCTATTTTCATCAAATGTTTGTGCTCTATTTGACAAGTAACACACCATGAGGCGAAAACATTTAAAAGCCAAACTTGTCCCTTAAGAGATGTACTACTAATTTTTAACTCGCTGATAGAACCGTCTTTATCTAAGGTGTTAAGAGCAAACATGGGAGCTTCTTTACCAATCAGTACTGAAGGAATGCGTTTGGGATCATTTTGTAAGCCAAACACAAATAACACGAGTAATCCGGAGAATAACCCAATAGGAAGCCATATCGCTATACGTTTCATGAAGGTTTCACTGTTTTCTCATTTTGTTTACTGGTTAAATTTGTATTCATAGCGATTCTCTTATTTTTTGATGGCATTGCAAGGCTTTGTTTTTTCCCAAAAATTGCCACAAAACCACCTATAGCCATAAACAAACATCCCAGCCAAACCCAAACCATTAGCGGCTTATAACTAGCGCGGATAGTCCATGACGTCTGTGCAATATTTTGCAAATTTGTAGCCTCACCTAACGACAAATAAACATCACCAAAAAAACCATAATCTACCGCCGCCTCTGTCATAGGATCCTCTGATCGTATGTACTTACGTTTTTGGGGATATAAGACTCGAGCTGCTGTTTCACCATCTTTTCTTAGTTCGAATATTCCCTCCACACCGGTAAAATTCACTCCAGATATCGGGCGAACTCCAACAAATTTTACGGAATAATTTCCCAGTTTATATACCTCTGAGGGTTTCAGTACAATGTCTTTTTCAACTTGAAAGGACATGACGAACGTCACTCCTAATGCAAAGACTGCCAGACCACAATGACCAATAAACATACCCCAGTATGATGACCCTAGCTTTCTAACTCTTTTATGGAGCAAAACCCCCTCAGGATCCTCTTTTGGTTTGGCATTGATTTTTAGTAGATGCAATCTATGAATTGCCGAGTAAATCGTACCCAATAGCAAACAAATAGAACAAAGAATCCCTAACGCTGTCGCTATCGTAGTTTTTTCGTTAATCAACATAAAAGAGATTGCAACCAGAACTCCAACAAAAGCCGGAATAGCAAGGTTTTTAAGCGCAGGAAGTAAATTGGAGTCTTTCCATAGAATCCATGGAGCAAGACTCATTAAAAAAACTGCCGGCACTAAAATCGGAGTGATTACCGAATTGAAATAGGGGGGACCCACGGACATTTTTCTACCGGTTAAAACTTCGGCAATAAGGGGGTAAAGAGTTCCTATCATCACAACAGACAAAGCGGCTGTCATCACAACATTATTAACAAGTAACAAACTTTCTTTTGAGATCGGTGAAAATTTTTGACCTAGCTTAAAGTCGCTTGCTCGAAGTGCATAAAGAACCAAAGCAGCCCCAATAATACCAGCAGTCATTATTAAAATGAAAACGCCTCTTGTTGGGTCACTTGCAAACGAGTGCACCGACGTGAGCACGCCCGAGCGAACTAAAAACGTCCCAAGTAAGGAAAACCCAAAGGCTATAATTGCCAATAATATTGCCCAACTTTTCATAGCATTCCTTTTATCAGTTACTGCAAGAGAATGAACGAGAGCTGCGCCTGCAAACCATGGCATGAGGGAGGCATTCTCTACCGGATCCCAGAACCACCAACCACCCCAGCCTAATTCTCGGTAAGCCCACCAACTTCCTAATAAAATTCCGAGTGTTAAAAAAGCCCAGGCTGCGTTAGCCCATGGTCTTGAATATTTTGCCCATTGAGAATTCACCTCACCTGTAGACAGAGCAGCAACAGCCATTGAAAAACAAACTGCAAACCCCACATAACCCATATAAAGCATGGGGGGGTGAATCACCATAAATGGATCTTGTAATAAAGGATTAAGGTCCTGTCCTGTTAACGGAGCAGGAAAGATTCTAGTAAATGGATTCGAAGCAAAGATAAGGTACAGCAGGAAAACACCTATTAAAAGTAGCATTATGGAGGTCGTACGAACATAAAAAAGATCATTTTTTGTATGAGAAAATAATGTCACTGCTGTATTCCAACAAGCTAACATTAACACCCAAAGTAAAAATGAACCTTCATGAGACCCCCATGTCGCCGCAATTTTATACTGAACTGGTAAAAGGGCATTCGAATGTGTTGCAACTAAAAGTACAGAAAAATCGCTCACAATAAAAAGTTGCATTAATAAAAGAAAACAAGACAATATTAATACGCTAATTAAAATAGACGTACGGGCTAAACTCTTAGAGATTAGATAGGAAGATGCTTGAAATTTCGTAGAATGCGATAACGCAAATCCTTTGATTCCAAAATATAAGCTTAATGAAAGACTTAAACAAAGTAACAATTGGGAGATTTCGGCGAACATCTTAACTTCTATTTATTTGCAATGGAAATGTCAGGCGGCATATAGTTTTCGTCATGTTTTGCCAGGATCTCTGTTGATTGGAAAATCCCATCCACATATTTTCCCTGGGCAACAACTCCCTTTCCTTCTTTAAAAAGGTCTGGCACGACACCGCTGTAAGTAACTTTTATCATTGAGTTTTTATCATCTACAACATTAAATTCAACTGCCAGTGAGTGTTCATCTCTATTAATCGAGTTTGGCTCTACCATACCCCCTATTCGTATAGGTCTATTTTTTGGAGCCTCTCCATTAAGAATTTGTGATGGGGTATAGAAAAAAACTAAATTCTCTTCAAAGGTTTTTAAGGCTGCAAAAATTATTAGCCCGCCCGACAATACAATCAAAAAAACCCAAAAAAGTCGCTTCATCCTATTTTCGTTAAAAAGCATGTTAACATCTCACCCGGAATCGTTATCATTACATTGGAGGTCTTTCTTAATATTTTGTTCCTTTCGTTTAAGATTAATCAACCCTAACAGGAAATCGAAGAGAATCACCGTAAGCGTAAGAGTAAAACAAATCCAAATAATAGTTTCATGACTCATTTAATTCCCACTAGACAGTCGTTCTGACCCATTGCGCATCATACTCTCTTTCCAGTAGTAGTGCCTTTGCGCGAACCAGTATCGCTGAGGAACACATTAACCAAACCCCTACCGTACAGACAATCAACCCGATTTTGATTTCAGGAGCCATTTCTGCCTGAGTTACACCAAGAGAAAATCCTTGATGAAGAGTGTTCCAAAAAACGACGGAAAAATAAATTAAGGGGATATTTATAAAACCAAACAGCGTAATTATAGATAAAGCTCTGTCGGTTTTTGTACTATCATCCACCATTTTTCCAACCGCTATAAGTCCCAAATATATGAATAGCAATATAAGTTCCGTGGTTAGTCTTGCATCCCAAACCCAATAGGTACCCCATGTCGGTTTTCCCCATAACGAGCCAGTTAATAATGCAAGCGCCGTCATCCATGCTCCAGTTGGCAGCGATGCGCGTAACATTATTGCTGAAACATTTGTGCGCCAAATCCAATAAATTGCAGCATACACGCACGCAACCACGTATATAAACATCGATAACCATGCCGCAGGAACATGGACATATAAAACCCTGTAGACCTCCCCCTGTTGTGCATCCACAGGAGTTATAAACAACGAGTACCAAATTCCAAAGGACAAACAAAGAAACCCTAGCCCAGCGATCAAGTAAATTAAACGTGTGGCAAAGGAGTAAAAGACTGGAGGGGATGATAACTTAATTATCTTTTGTAACATTTGTCATTCCGAAGCGAGAACAATTAACTTTTCACATATGAAAGGGACAGTGAGTATACAAAACAACGACATACCGACAAGTAACAAATATAAATTATTTACAGATGCTCCATCTAACGTACCCCTCACTATAGCAGAACCAAATATCATCAGCGGGATAAGAATAGGCAAAGATAGTAGGGATATGACAGTCTGTGCTTGTCTTGCCATAAGTCCCAACGAAGAAAAAAAGATCAAGACGCCTGAGATAAACAAACTTCCAATCGCCAGGCTAGTACCCATTGCCACCGCAGAGGGGCCTGGGAGACCGTAAACCATTGATAGTGGCAGTGATAAAGCTGATATCGGCAAACCAACTAAAATCCAATTGATGACAGCCTTTATGAAGCAATAAATACTAAGTGACCGTTTCTTAACAATCAGTTGGTCAAGTACACCCTGATTGAACTCTGGGTGAAGCAATCTATTTGACGCAAAGATCATTACGAGCAATATAGATACCCAAAAAACACCGCATACGATATTTATCAAATCATTTTGGTTAAGAGTTGTCCCTAGAGGAATTACGCAAACAATCATCAAGAATAAAACGATTGGCCAACTCAGGTCTGATAATTCTTTTTTTAAAAGGTGAGATTCACGGACTATATTTTTGATAAATTCGTTTGCAATCCCAGGTTGTTTTTTTTTAATTTTAGTTTGTGTCAATTCCTGATTACAAAAGCTCCCAGAACCTTTTGAAAGTTTCCAGTCCCGAGGATCATGCGGACAAATCTCAAGCGAACGAATTTCAAATTCTTTAAAAAAGCCTTTGTTATGAACAGCAGATATAATCTCGTTTATTGCTGTGTGAGTAGAAAGTACAACAGCACCCCCTTTCGAAGATATTTCGTAA
Organism: Betaproteobacteria bacterium; assembly: GCA_028139135.1. Taxonomy (GTDB): domain Bacteria; phylum Pseudomonadota; class Gammaproteobacteria; order Burkholderiales; family Burkholderiaceae_A; genus UBA7377. The sequence continues at coordinate 65,198 of JAOINB010000005.1, read as the reverse complement.
AAAACATTTAGTAGTAATATCAAACCATCGTTATCTAACGTGTTGAAGGGTTCGTCGATTATTAGTAATGTATTTTCTTTTATGTCAATGCCTGCGAACATTACCCTTTTTTTTTGTCCATCAGAGATCGATGCCAGGGGTTTGTCTTTGATATCTGCAATCCTAAACTTATCAAGTCTTTTTAATATTGTTTCTGTGCCTTCGTCTGACATATCATTTAGTATCTGAAAGACTGAAAGTTCTTGCCGGTAACCACCATTCGTTGGTATGAACAAAGTGGATACAAAAGTTGATTTGACAATACCTTTAATTGGAGGAGAGATTTCAGAAATCGATCTTAGAAGACTAGTTTTTCCAACACCATTAGGCCCCATAACTTGTAGTATCTGACCACCAATCAGGGAAAGGCTTAATTCCCTCAATAAGGTTTTTTTACCTTTTTCAAGAGTAACTTTAGTTACAGTGAGCATTAATTATTTGTGTTTTGTAGAAATTGGAGTTTGACAAACTTATTATCACTTTTTACCAGAGACACATTTGTTGTCAAATCTTCAGCTTGTGGTTTAACCTCACCAGACAAAGACAATCTTGCCGAAACCATAACTTCAACAAAATCGCTGAGTTTGACTTCCGTCCTCATGCTGTGGGCATCAGAAATCTTAAAATTAATAACCTTACTTTTAATGAAAGATTCCTTAAACTCTTTATACAAAATCTTTTTAACAGCAATCGGCATTGCAACTCCACTTTTTTCTTTTACGATAAGAAAAATAGCAGAACTTGGAGTCAATAATTTTTGAATTGAGGAAAACAAGTCTTTGTCAATACTCAATTTTCCTTCTAGTGCTTTTTTCCCGAGATTGTTTGTAGATGAGAAATCAGATTCTGGGGAATTCTCACCCTTTAGAGCTTGAATTATATTTAACACTTTTTCTGTATCATTGGAATTTTCCGGAAGTGTGTCCTTTAGTCTGGTCCAGTAGCTGATTGCATTTCCAATTTCTATATTATTCATGGCATTAGTTGCAGCTAAAGCTAGTGCTTTTTGATTAGTGGGTTCTAACTCTAACACCCGTGTAATCAAATCCATCGGCCTTCCATTTAAATTTCCATCATCAATCATCGCTAGCGAATCTGCAAGCTCCGTCATTAAATCGGTTTGTCCAGGTAGTATCTTTAATGCCTCTTCATATGCTTCGGATGCTTTGCTGAAATTTTCTTTTTTCATGTACGACCTGGCGAGCAACACCCATTTATTAATATCTCCACCGTTGACGCTTAAATCTTTTTCTAGAGATTGTATGTGCTCATCTAAAGCACTTACGTCCGTTACCTGATCTGCAACAAGAGTATTTCCAAAAAGTGATTCCGTCAGCAGACTTTTTTGTGCAGAAAAAGAAATATTCATTGCGTTTTCGCTTAGTGTACCTATCATCGAATACATTACAACGGAAATCGTCGCCACAGAAATTAACGAAAACGTATATGAGGCACCCCAGATTCTATACAAATAAATAGCTACACCGGAAAAAATACAAAACGAAGTCAACAAAAATAAAAACATATAAGAAAAAGCATATATTGCTTAGCGTGATAATTGTTTAAAGCAACTGTGACCGTAATTCAGTTGTAAAGTTTTAGGTGCCTAGCGTTTATCGTTGAGCTAAAAGCAGACCCTAGGTTTAAAAACAATTTTAGTATAAGGCAATTTAAGCTTTACATCTCCAGGTTTATGCCAACTCTCCCCGAATCTGCGAACATTCAAAAATAAAAAATTAAATATGTTTATCAGCGTCAGCAACTCGTAATATGTAAATATAATGTCCAATGGAAAGATTATGATTGTCAGATATGCGATAAGTGTAATCGCTCCTTGCTGTAAACTTCTTGTTACATCGAATAGTTGCATAGGTGTCAGCTTTAATATACACTTTCAGTGTCAGAAACGGTGCTTAAACAGTTAAACGGGAAATTGGTCAAAATCCAATGCTTTCCCCAAAACAGTAGCGAAGTAAGAGCTCATTATCCACTGAAAATAAACATTTTTGGGAAGGTTGAGTTTCTTCCGATATTAAATCGATCTTCGGAGCCTGGATACCGGCCGTTTTGTAAACTTTAAAGCCTTGGGGGCTGGGCTGGGAAAAGAAAACATGAAGATCTGGTATCACATATGTTGGTCAATTTTACTTATTTTATTCGGTCTTATTTTTACAAAAGGCAACCTGAAAGCAACACAACTTGATCCCATAACGGTTAGTGGGTCGGGTTTAGAACAAAGATTATCAAAAACATTTTCAAATATCTCTTTATTCGATAGGGAAGATATAGAACAATCTGGTGTTAAATCACTAGCTGATTTTCTGCAAAACAGATCTTCTGTTCAGGTGGGTCGCAACGGAGGTCTTGGAGGTGTAACGTCCTTTTTTTTAAGGGGGTCAGAAAGCCGCAACGTTCTAGTATTGTTAAATGGAGTGCGTTTGAGAGATGAATTAACCCAATCATCTCTTGCGGAAAACATACCACTAGAGTTGGTTGAAAAAATTGAAGTAATTCCCGGTAATTTGTCCTCTGTCTACGGAGAAGGAGCAATTGGTGGAGTAATAAATATTCGTACAACAAAAGCTGGTTATAGCGCGGATGAACGAGCTAATAAATTAATCCGGTTTGAAACAGGAAGCTATGGAACTAAAAATATTAGCTTCAACATAGATACGCCTGTTGATGACTCGTTAACGGCTCTAATTTCTGGAAATTTGTTACAAACAAATGGCTTCTCTGCAACAAACCCTAATCAAACATTCTCTTCTGATCTAACAGATAGTGATAGCGACAAACACAAAAATGAAACGATTAACCTAAGCTTGCTAAAACGTCTAAAAAATGGCCTAGCAAACTTTACATACTTCAAAACCGACTCTGAAACTTTTTTTGATAATTCATTTTTTGGTAGCAACCCAAAACAAAATTCAGATCAAGAACAAATAAATTTTGTATATAATTTTGATTTAGCCAACGATAATGATGCTCAAATCTCGTTTGATAGTTCGAAGATTAGACTACGATATAATTACGGACAATTCTTTGTAACAAAAGAAGATAAAGTCGCTTTCCAAAATAACATCAAGTTGGACGGTGATAGTAACATTCTATTAGGGGTTGAAAAAAGATCATTAAGCCGAAACCCTTCGTCATCGGGTATTAAGAGTAGAGACTTCGAATCAGTATTCTTGGCATATGTCAGCCAACGTGGCCCTGTCGCTTTGCAAGCAAATCTTAGAAATGACAATACAAATCGATTTAAATCTCGAGTCACTTATTTAATGGGGTTTGGTTATTCAATAACACCAGAGCATAACTTCAATATAAACTTGTCTACGGGATTTGTTTCGCCGAATGCATACGCTTTGTCAACAAATTCTGAAGTTTTACCTGAAGAACACGATCAATTCGAGGCTGGTTATACTTTTCTAAAAGACTCACTGATGTTTAGGTTGTTTTACTTTGATACTAAAACAACTAACCCTATTACTTACGATCCCTCGGACGGATACAAAGCGAAAAACTTTTCTCGTCTTCATAATTCGGGATTTGAAGTTTCATTAAAAAATATTGCCGGCAAAAAAGCCTTTGATATTTCTCTTACTTTTCAAAACCCTCAATCTCCTGATGGTTTCAATCCGTCAATACTTATCCAAAGTGCAAGAAGAGCAAACTTTTTTGGCTCCGTTGGATTTAGTTTTAAAAAGGATAGGTATGCCTTTTCGATACGTGGGACAGGGTCTTCAGCTAGAAAGGATAGTGATTACTCTACGCAAAGTTTACCAAAGTACTTTGTAATAAATAGCTCGATAAAATACAAATTGAACAAAATTATTAATGTTTTTATTGCCGCGCAAAACTTAATGGATAAAAAGTATCAACTCGCTTACGGTTACAACACCATGCCTCAACAATTTTCGATCGGTGTAAATGCGAGTTATTAGTCATCTATGTTCTAATGGATATGTTGGTGTTGAAAGTCATCGCTTTCAGGTTGTTCTGTGTGAACCATCTCTCCTTCAATATTTGGGTATAACGGTGAGCCACAATCTTCACAATATTCAAGCGGCAAACGTTGCGTTAGAAATTTCACCTCAGAAACTCCACATGACTTTAAATACTGTTCAATAATTTCATTAAGCTCGCTGAATTCGTCTTCTGGTCCTAATAATGGCCACACAATCCCGTGATAAACCTCAAAAGTTCTTTTATCGCAAAAACTGATACGGTATTCTTCAAGTTGCCTATCATAACAACCACCTATAACGACTAGCAGAGATTCGCCAGTTACAGATGACGAAGACGACAAGTAAGAAACAGATGCGTTAATAGAAAATTTACGCAGCTGCCTATCAGCGTCTCTACAAGCAACATAATAAGCCCGTGGAAGAACTGCATCCCTGGCACACTGAGGCATAATCTTTGACAATATTTCTTGACTAACCTTTTTCCAAGAAGCCTCAATTTCTTCAGGCTGCGCAAAATTATCCTGCCACCTAAATATATGTTCACCTTTCGCAACCGCTACCACCCCAAGAAGATGCCTTTGATCAGCTAAAAATGTAGCTGTCTCCTTGATCTCTCCTTCGTCAAGTAATAGATGATGCTCCTTTAACAACGAATGAGTGATAGCTTTTTTTAGCTGTCTTGTTTCAATAAATGACTCAGGAAGCTGGTCAGGGGAGTATAGATAGTTAACCAAAGAAATTTGGGCATTTTGATTAAAAACATGTTTTTTGAGCAAGCTACTAATTTCCTCTAGTTGTTCAGGGCTCACATTAAAATTCGCTAACCCCATAGTTGACCACGCTAAAATTGGGGCTGTTATAAGCAGCGAGTCAAATGTTTTTTCACCGACAATGATTCTTTCAAATTCAACGCATCCCTCTATGGCATCTGCTAGTTCTTCATGTGCCCTCGACTCTTTTTCCGAAAGTTTATCTAGGGCTACATTCAAAGAAATCTCATCTTTTTCTAAAATTACCTTTTTTATTTCCGCCTCAAGTTTCTTATTCCAATATACATCCTCAGCACGACTCCCTGAAGTTACCAATCCTTCAGCCAACCTAATTAGGGATTCAGCGCTTCGAAAACTTCTACCTCTTTTTGAGGAGGGTGATTGCTTCATTAACTTTCCTTTTAACGACCTCTAATTTTAATTCTCTATTTTTCGTGTTCTAGGTGTTCTTTTACGCAAGCTTGAAACAAAACATTTTCTCCACTATCACGAAAAATATTGTTCATAAATAAGTGAAATTAGACTACTCTTTTTGCCTAAAAAAAAGATTACTACAAGAGGCTTTTAATATTTTCTTGTTCTTCTCGAAGTTCCGCTATTGAAATACTGATTTTTTTTTGTAAGGCATCACTGATGTCTAAGTTTTGAATTATCGAATACCTCTCACCATTACAGTTTACCGGAAAACCGGAAATAATATCTTCGGGAATACCATATTCGCCCTGAGATGGAACGCCCATAGTAGTCCAGAGTGTTCCGTTAACCCAATCGTGCATGTGGTCAATAGCAGCACTGGCTGCACTAGCCGCAGATGATAACCCACGCTGGTCGATGATTTTTGCCCCTCGTTTTGCAACGGTTGGCTGTAAGGTTCCCTCAACCCATTCCTCGTCAAGCAAATCTTTTAAATTATTTGAACCATTTAGCAACCCATTAGTAATGTCTACCACCATAGTCGGCGAATGATTTCCCCAAACGCAGATATTCGATACTCTATTTACATTGGAATCAAGCTTACTTGCTACCTGGTTTACAGCTCTATTGTGATCAAGCCGCATCATGGCTGAAAAGTTTTCCTTGGAAAGATCTGGCGCACACATCATTGCTATGTAAGCATTTGTATTGGCAGGGTTACCTACAACAACTACTTTAACATTCCTAGACGCTTTCTCATTCAATGCTACCCCTTGGATTTTGAATATCTGCCCGTTTGCTTTCAACAAATCTTTTCTTTCCATACCTGGTCCTCTAGGCTTTGCTCCTATAAGGAAACAATACTCTGTATCAACAAACCCAGTGTGTGGATCGGAGTGTAAAGTTAGATTGTTTAGCAAGGGAAATGCGCAGTCTTCTAACTCCAAAGCTACACCATGAAGTGCTTTTTGAATTTTATCAATATTGATATCAATTAGTTGAAGATCAACCTTAACGTTTTTTCCGAAGACGTCTCCGTTGAGAATTCGAAATAGGATCGCATATCCAATTTGGCCGCTAGCCCCTGTTACACTTACCTTGACGGTTTTTTCATTTAATCCTGACAAAATCTCACTCCAAAATACTAGGTTTTTAAGGTTTACTTGCAGAGAAAGTAATGGAACAATACAAAGTTATTCAAACAAAATGGTAAACAATTTTCGCTTTTATGGGTAGAAAAAAATTTCGAAATATACGAATAGATCAAATACTCAGTTACCGCCTTCCAGCGGCTGGAATTATGTCTATTCTGCATAGGGTTAGCGGTGCTTCATTGTTTTTAATTTTCCCTTTTGTTGTTTACTTTTTTGATCTAAGTTTATCTTCAGAACAAGGCTACAGAGAAGTTCTAGCACTATTGACACATCCCATTTTCTTTCTTATTTATGTTGGTATACTCTGGGCTTTTTCACACCATTTCTTTGCAGGTTTGAGGCATCTAGTTTGTGACCTGCATTTTGGGTTATCAAAGGAGAGCTCGTCTAAATGGGGACTAGTGGTAAATGTATCCGCTATTTTGCTTACAATATTTTTAGCAATCTTATCGTTTAGAGCGCTGTATTTTTAAAGGTTAGAGAAAAAATGGGTTATGATGCCAGAAATACCGAATTCGGTACAAAGCGCACAGTTGTCGGCGCTCACTATGGACTAAAAGACTGGTTAGCGCAGAGGATAACAGCTGTTATTTTAGCTAGCTACTCCATAATTTTGTTGATAACCTTCTTTTTGTCGGGGAACAACGGTTTCTTAAGATGGTCCATGATATTTCAAGTTTTTTGGGTTAAGATCGCAACACTGTTAGCAACAGTGGCGATTTGCTACCATGCATGGGTTGGAGTAAGGGATATTTGGATGGATTATATAAAACCGGTCAGTATCCGTTTAGGACTGCAGATTTTTACCATTGTTTGGTTATTGATTTGTGGTATTTGGGTTTTTGAAATTATCTGGAAAGTTTAACTATGGCCGAAATTTTATCTCACAAAATCTCAGGTCTTCCGAGGAGGAGATTCGATTCAGTTATCGTGGGTGCGGGGGGAGCAGGAATGAGGTGTTCCCTCCAACTTGCGCAATCGGGGGTTAACGTCGCTGTATTGTCTAAAGTTTTTCCGACTCGGTCTCATACAGTTGCGGCTCAGGGAGGAATTGGAGCATCTCTGGGAAATATGAGCGAGGATAACTGGTATTGGCACATGTTTGATACGGTTAAGGGTTCCGATTATTTGGGTGATCAAGACGCTATCGAATTCATGTGTAGAGAGGCCACCAGCGCTGTTTATGAATTAGAGCACCTTGGAATGCCGTTTGACAGGAATGAAGATGGGACTATTTATCAAAGGCCGTTTGGGGGGCACACTGCAAATCTCGGAGAAAAGCCAGTTCAGAGAGCTTGCGCTGCTGCTGATAGAACTGGCCACGCACTTTTGCATACGTTGTACCAAAAAAATCTCGAAGCAAAGACTCAGTTCTTCATAGAGTGGATGGCGCTCGACCTGGTAAGGAATGATGACGGGGACTGTGTTGGCGTCGTAGCACTGGAGATGGAAACAGGAGATTTGATGTTTTTTGAGAGTAAAGCGACGGTTTTAGCCACTGGAGGTGCGGGTAGAATTTGGGCTGCGTCCACCAACGCCTTTATAAATACTGGTGATGGAGCAGGGATGGCGGCAAGAGCGGACATACCGTTACAGGATATGGAATTCTGGCAGTTTCATCCAACTGGAGTTGCTGGAGCCGGTGTTTTGATTACAGAAGGCGTTAGAGGAGAAGGTGGGGTCTTATTAAATAGTGACGGCGAAAGATTTATGGAACGGTACGCGCCTACTCTGAAAGATTTAGCTCCGAGAGATTTTGTTTCTCGTTCTATGGGTCAGGAGATTAACGAGGGGAGAGGATGTGGAGAAAACAAAGATCACGTTTTGCTAAAGTTAGATCACTTAGGTGAAGAGAAGATATTAAAAAAACTACCGTCCATACGGGAAATTGCTATAAAGTTCGCGAATGTTGATCCAATTAAAGATCCAATACCAGTAGTTCCAACTATTCATTACCAAATGGGTGGAATCCCGACCGACATTAATGGTCAGGTGATAATACCAGATTCACAAGACGGAATGCAGGGAAGCCACTCAGTTGTTGAAGGGCTTTATGCCATTGGTGAATGCGCCTGTGTATCGGTGCACGGAGCTAATCGACTAGGAACAAATTCATTGTTGGATCTTATCGTTTTTGGTCGAGCGACTGGTAGGTATTTAGTTAACAAAAATATTTCTGCGGAGGGTCACAGGAGAGTGCCATCAGATGGTGCAGACAAGACTATCGAGCGCATTAAGCGGTTGGATAGTAATAAATCCGGAGAGGACGTTATGGAGACTGGTGATCTTATAAGAGAAACAACACAGAAATATTGTGGAGTTTTTCGCAATGAAGAGTTATTAAAAAAAGGCGTAGAAAAAATATTGGATATTAATAGTTCGATGGATAAGCTTTTCATAAAAGACAAATCATCTGTGTTCAACACGGCTAGAATCGAGGCAATAGAAATTTTTAATATGATAGAAGTAGCTAAAGCTACCATTATTTCAGCTGACGCTAGAAAAGAAAGCAGGGGAGCACATTCACACGACAATTTTGCTGAGAGGGATGACAAAAGTTGGATGAAACACACCTTGTGGTTCTCAGAAGACAATAGACTTGACTACAAGCCTGTTATTTTGAAACCTTCCTCAGTTGAGTCTTTCGCACCAAAAAAGAGAACGTTTTAAGGGAAGGTCATATGTCAGAAGATAGAGAAACTAAATTTAAGATTTTTAGATACGACCCCGACAAGGATAAAAAACCTTATATGCAAGATTTAACGGTCGTGCTTGAGAATACTGATCGTATGTTACTTGATGCTTTGTTAAAGATTAAAGGAACAGTCGACGATTCGATAGCTATTAGAAAATCATGCCGGGAGGGTGTTTGTGGCTCAGATGCAATGAATATAAATGGCAAAAATGGGTTAGCCTGTATTACAAACTTGAATGATTTGCGAGAACCGATCGTTTTAAAACCATTGCCCGGCCTCCCTGTCATAAGAGACTTGATAGTTGATATGACGCAATTTTTTAAGCAATACGAATCTATCAAACCTTATCTACAAAATTCTACTATTCCCCCAGAGAAAGAACGTAAGCAAAGCCCACAACAGCGGGAAGAACTGGATGGTCTTTACGAGTGTATCTTGTGTGCTTGTTGCTCAACTAGCTGTCCTTCATTTTGGTGGAACCCTGACAAATTTGTTGGTCCAGCAGGATTATTACAAGCATACAGATTTATCGCCGATAGCAGAGATGAAAATACTGCTGAAAGATTGGATAACTTAGAAGATCCGTACCGTTTGTTTAGATGTCATACAATAATGAACTGCGTAGATGTCTGTCCGAAGGGTTTGAATCCGACAAAGGCGATAGGGAAAATAAAAGAAATAATGGTCAAACGAAGTGTTTGAAAAAAAAAAAATAATATGGAGAGCTCGCCGCGGCCTTCTTGAAAATGATATAATTCTCACACGGTTTTTCTCAAAGTATCAAAAAGATTTAAGTAAAAGAGAGTGGTTAGCATTGGAAAAACTCCTCGACAAAACCGACAATGAGTTGCTTGATATCATTTTGAATTTAGAGAAACTAAATGAAAATGTTCTTTCTCCGGAAACACTTTCTATATTATCTAAACTAAGATCTTGCTGACCAGCAATCTATAGAAAAGGAGGCATATGGTGGTAAGTGATAATAAAGCTACTATATCTTTCTCTGACGGAAGCGACCCCGTTGAACTGCCTATTTTGGCCGGAACAGATGGTCCTGATGTCATTGACATTCGCAGTTTATATAAAGCCACTGGCAAGTTTACCTATGACCCTGGCTTTTTATCAACAGCCTCTTGTCAATCAAATATTACCTATATTGATGGTGATAAGGGGATTCTTCTTTATCGTGGATATCCAATTGAACAGCTGGCTCTCAAATGCGACTTTTTAGAGGTATGCTTTTTATTACAAAACGGCGACTTGCCCAATGCCTTGCAAAAGGAGCAGTTCGAAAAATTAGTAAAATCATATTCAATGGTTCATGAGTCTATGGCGCAATTTATGAATGGCTACCCTAGGAACGCACATCCGATGGCTGTTTTAACCGGGTTAATTGGGGGAATGGCTGCATTTTATCCGGATAGCCTAGATGTAAATTCAGAGGAGCAACACGAGTTAAGTTTGCTTAGGTTAATAGCAAAAATGCCTACCTTGATTGCGATGATACATACTTATTCTAAGGGAAGGCCGTTCATGTTTCCAAGGTCAGACTTGTCCTATACAGGAAACTTTTTGCGAATGATGTTCGGCACTCCCTTGAGTGACTTCCAAGAAAAAAAGATACTCACCAGAGCTTTGGATAGAATTTTCATCTTACATGCAGACCATGAGCAAAACGCGTCCACCTCCACCGTTCGGCTTTGTGGTTCCTCTGGGACCAGTCCATATGCTGCAGTGGCAAGCGGAATAGCATGTCTATGGGGTCCTGCACATGGTGGAGCTAACCAGGCTTGTTTAGAAATGTTAGAAAAAATACATGAGGATGGCGGTGTAAAAAAAGTTGGCGAATTTATGGAGAAGGTTAAAGATAAGGACTCGGGCGTAAGATTAATGGGTTTTGGTCATAGGGTGTATAAGAATTTTGATCCGAGGGCAAAAATAATGCAGGAGACGTGTCGACAGGTGTTGGCAGAATTGGGATTAGAGAACGATCCTCTGTTTAAGTTAGCTCTTAAGCTAGAAAAAATTGCTCTTGAGGATTCTTATTTTGTTGAAAGAAAGCTTTATCCAAATGTTGATTTTTACTCTGGAATCACTTTGCGAGCCCTTGGTGTGCCTAAAGAAATGTTTACATGTATTTTTGCGTTAGCACGAACCATCGGCTGGATATCACAGTGGAAAGAAATGATAACTGATTCAGAATACAAGATTGGTCGCCCTAGACAATCGTTTATCGGTTCAGTAAAACGTGATGTTCCGTCTTTAAAAACTCGTTAGTTCTACAATTGAGTCGCTACTCTAATGTGAACATCCTAGAGCTCTATGAGAAGGAAAGGAAAAAAAATAATTACTCTAGTGACAAGGGTCAAAAGAACGTTTTAGGTTTCCTTTATCAGCTTATCATTGAATGGGAAATATTTTCAGAGAAAAAAAATAAGATTTTGCTACGTAATCCTATGGTTCCTAAAGGTTTGTATATTTATGGAGGGGTTGGTAGAGGAAAAACATTTCTAATGGATCTCTTTTATACATCCCTTCCAATAAAGAAAAAAATAAGAATTCACTTACATGAATTTATGCAGAATATTCAGGAGGAGCTTATTCTTTTAAAAGGTTACAAAGAGCCTCTAATGAAGATATCAAAAAAACTAGCGAAAAGGTATGACATAATTTGCTTCGATGAGTTTCATGTACAAGATATTGCTCACGCTATGATATTTGAGTCACTCTTCAGACATCTAAACGAATTCAATGTGTCATTTGTCATTACATCAAATTTTCATCCAGATGACTTATACAAGGATGGTCTCCAAAGAGAAACCTTTGTTCCTGCGATTTTGTTACTAAAAACAATATTAGAAATAATACGAATCCCTGACGGGCCGGATCACAGGAGAGCACGATTTATTGAATCAGCTAACCCATTGTTTCAAAGAAAAAACTTATTACAAAAAAAATATCATCATCCCCACAATGATGAATGTCAACAAATGCTTCAGGCACAGTTTAATGCTATTACAAACGGGCCTGTACAATCCGCCGATTTTATTACTCTTAATAACAGACGAATAAGCATAGTTGCCATGGCGGAAAATGTTTGTTGGTTCAAATTTGATGCACTATGCTCTTCTTTCCGATCTAAGGAGGAATATTTGGACTTGAGTGAGCTCTTTAAGGTGTTTATCATTGAAAAAATCCCAATGTTAACAAAAGAAAATTTATCTGCTGCTACGCGTTTTACATGGTTCATAGATATTATTTATGATCGAAAAATTAACTTGATTCTTACTGCTGATGTCAATTTAGACCTATTATTCTCAAAAACTATTAAAGCTATCGATTTCGATAGAACAAAAAGCAGGCTTCATGAAATTACTGCGTTCCGAATATGAAACTAATTATTTCGTTCATTTCGACATTCATGTGCATTAATTATGCCGTCCTCGCGAATCCAGCTGAAGAACAATTTCTGAAAAGACTTAATGAGCTAAAAAATGAACGAGGGGAATTTTTAAATGAAATTTCTTTAAGGGAGACTGAGTGCTTATCTAAATTTTTTTCAGGAAAATGCCTGGAAAATCTTGATATCTACTATGAGACTGGAATGCGTGAATTCGAATTGAGGCATCAGAATATCCTTCTTGAGAGGCGTCAATTTCGTGCTGATATACGAGAGAAAAAAAGGCTGAGGAGGAAGGAAAAACGGGAACAAACTAGTCCTCGATAAGACCTTCAGGTACGATATTTTTTAAACTTTTAATCAAGTTGAACTCGTTCCAGGTCGTATTGGTTTTTCGTCTGATACTTTTTGGCAAACCACCCCGTTCTCGGGGATCATATTCATATTCTAAATATGGACTTAGAGGATAGTTAAGCTCTAACACTCTTAGCGAATCATTTGATAAATCTTGCAATCCGAGAATATCATAGATGTTAAACATTAGCGCGAGCGCCTCTTCTGTTGCTGGCGTCCCATGATACTGACTAAGAATTACTTTAGATCTATTTAAGGATGCTATATAGGCTTTACGACGCATATAATAACGAGCAACGTGCGCTTCGTTTTCAGCCAACACGTTACGTAAAAATCTCATACGTTTAATCGCGTCTGCTCTGTATGGAGTATCTGGAAAGTTTTTAACTAATCGCTTAAAAGATGCAAACGCTATTCTTCCGGCTTCTGCGTCTCTTTCTGCCATATCCTCTCCGGTTATAGAGCTAAAAAGAGTTTGATTTTCATTGAAATTTATCAAGCCACGCAAATAAAGTGCATAGTCTGACCCATCTTGGCTCGGATAAAGCTTATTGTAGCGATCCAAACTTGCGAGAGCAATGCCCGAGTCTCCATTTTTCCAGTGAGCATACGCAATATCGAGTGCGCCTTGTTGGGCATATTTTCCAAATGGGAACCTAGACGATAATTTTTGGTAAACGGAAACAGCTGTTTCATAATTGCCAACGTTTAATTCGGATCGAGCCTCTTCATACAGTTTTTGTGCGCTCCATCCATCCGTCTTGTCCAGGCCTTTAGATGCACACCCAATCAATAAAAATGAAGTTAATATTATATGTGTGTAGCTCTGCATAATAGGTTGTAACCTCAATAAAGTTCTTATGGTAATGGAAAATTTAGATATTGAATACACAGATAGTGATTATTTTGAGATAGTTGTTACTAAAATATATTCTAATAAAAGGATAGACCAGCTACTTTCAGATGTTATCAAAGACGTCTCACGATCAAGATTGAAAAAATTAATCGATTCCGAATTTATTCTTTTAAATGGAAAATCTACTGAACCAAGCCACATCACAAAAATCGGGGAAATTATACAGATTCATTTACCAGAACCCGAGCTTGTTAGTTTAAAACCCCAGGAAATAACTTTTGATCAAATTTATGAGGATGATAATCTTTTAGTTATAAACAAAAGGGCGAATTTAGTAATGCACCCGGGCAACGGTAACTATGAGAATACAATTTTAAACGGTCTGCTTTTCAAGTACCCTGAATCTAGAAAACTACCGCGCGCCGGTATAGTGCACAGACTAGACAAGGATACTACTGGTCTTGTTGTTGTAGCAAAAAATAGGCTTGCGTTTGATTCTCTCTCTAAACAAATTTTAAAAAAAATTATTCGAAGAAATTATCTTGCATTAGTCTGGGGTAATATTCCAGCAAAGATTGAAATACAGAGAAAAATAGAGAGGGATAAGGCGAACCGGTTGCGTTTCATGATCTCAAAAACTGACAAAGGAAAATTTGCTCATACAACTGTAATCCCAATTAAAACGGGTTACTTGCAAAACCGAAGAGTTACCCTTGTAAAATGCATTCTCAATACCGGTCGAACTCACCAGATTAGAGTTCACATGGAGGGTGTTGGTAACCCAATTGTAGGAGATGTTTTATATAAACGAGGTTCTCCTCGACATCTCAGGGAAAATGTTATGCAAAGACAAGCATTACATGCCTTTTCACTAGCCTTCATCGATCCAATCAAGAAAAACCATCTGGCTTTTCAAGTAATTCCACCACATGATTTAGAAAAACAGATAAGGGAAGCAGGAATATGTATCCATCAGTTATCACTATAGAAGATTTTTTTCCTGAAAACGTTAAAGCATTTTATACGACTCGAAATGGCGGAATTTCACAACAACCATATTCGTATTTTAATTTGGCTGAAAATGTTGGAGACAATTCAAATTCGGTAAAACATAATAGACAATTGTTAATCCGCCACATAAAAAGTAAAGCTGTATGGCTTAGGCAAATCCATAGCAATAAAGTATTCGATATTGACTCAATTATTGAGCAAGAATTCGTGAACACTACACTAGATTTACCCGTTGCTGACTCAAGTATTACCTCTAAGATGCGTCGATGCTCAGTAGTTATGACTGCTGACTGCTTGCCAATTTTGATCAGTAGTCAGGAAGGGTCCGTGATCGGATCAATACATTGTGGATGGAAAGGGCTATTAAATAAAGTTATAAATGTTTTTTTTAAAAATTTTTTCGATAAACTTAATCAAATTAAAAGCCCCATGGGAAATGTTATTTATGTATGGTTAGGCCCTTGCATAAGTCAGGAATTTTATGCTGTTGGTCATGAATTAGAAGACCAATTTGTTAGATCTAAAACTAAATATAGGGCTGCATTTAAAAAATTTGAGCAGCAAACTTTCATGGACATTAGGTACATAGCACGATGTCAAATAAAACAAGTGTTCGAGATGTACAAAATTATTGGTGTATTTAAATCTAATGATATGTGTACCTATAAAAATAGGAACTTATTTTTCTCTCATCGTCGAGAAAGTCGAACTGGAAGACATGCTTCGCTTATTTTTAAAAATAAAACTTGATAAACGGGCACATATCGAAGTACAGTATTAGCAGATTGGAAGATTATGAAAAAAAAAAATAAATTACAAGAATTTATAGAGCCTAGCGACTTAACCCAAATTCAAGAGAAGTATCTTTCTGAGTTTTTCCAAATTTGGTCAGAACCTGAAAAAGCCAAAGAGGTTCTAGCCACTGATCGTCGTTTTTCTTCAAATGACTGGGCAACTGCCGGATTATACTCGTCTTTTGCAGCTACTTATTTGTTGAACGCTAGAACACTTTTTGATATGACAAAGAAAATGTCTTTAGAAGATGACCAACGGCAAAAGATGAATTTTTTCCTCGATAATTTTATGAGCACAATGTCTCCGGCGAATTTTTTAGCGACTAACCCTGAGGTACAAAAAAAGTTTTTCCAAACTAAAGGGAAAAGCATTGTATCTGGTATAGAAAACTTTTTATCTGATGTCGGCAAAGGAAAAATATCTCATACTGACGAAAGTGCGTTTGAAGTTGGGAAAAATTTAGCAGTAACCGAAGGGGCAGTTATATTTGAAAATGATATTTTCCAACTTATTCAATATAAAAATAAATATAGCAAAGTTAAACAAACCCCCATCCTTTTTGTACCTCCTTGTATTAATAAATACTATATTTTGGATTTGACCGAGTCAAACTCTTTGGTTGACTTTGCATTAGACAATAAAAACCAGGTCTGTCTTGTGTCCTGGAAAAATATAAACGATTCTGAGTGTACATTTACGTGGGAAGATTATGTAAAAACTGGCGTTATCACCGCAATAGATAAGGTACGTGAAGTCTTAAATGTAGAGAGAATAAACACGCTTGGGTTTTGCATTGGAGGAACTCTTTTGACTTGTGCTGCTGGAGTGCTTGCAAAACAAAAAAGGGATATAGTAAATTCCATAACGTTGATGGCTAGTCTTCTTGAATTTTCTGACCCCGGAATATTAAAAATTTTTATCGATGAATCATCGATATCAATGCGTGAAAACTCAATCGGAGAAAAAGGTGTCATGGCTGGGTCGGAACTTGCATCAACCTTTTCATTTTTAAGGCCAGATGACCTTATTTGGAATTACTACGTTTCCAATTATCTCAAGGGAGAGAAACCTGTTCCTTTTGATCTCCTATATTGGAATGGGGATAGCGCGAACCTTCCAGGGCCATTTTATTGCTGGTATTTAAAAAACTTTTATCTAAAGGACCGACTCAAAAAACCGAATAACCTTTCCATATGCGGTCAAAAAATTGATTTGGGGGCGGTCACATGTCCGGTTTATGCTATGGGAGCAAAGGAGGACCATATTGTTCCCTGCAAGTCAGCCTTTACCTCAGCCAGTCTTTTTGGTGGGAAAGTGAGATTCGTTTTAGGAGCAAGCGGGCATATTGCTGGATGCATAAATCCTGCTTCAAAAAATAAACGAAGCTATTGGATATGCAATGATTACGATACAATTGGCGGCTTAAATTTTGCGGATTGGATTAAAAACACAAACGAAAAAAATGGAAGTTGGTGGATAGATTGGGATCTATGGCTAAGTAAAAACAACGGAAAATTGATTCCTAGACAAAAGAAATACGGTGACACAAACCATAAAGTAATTGAGAAAGCACCTGGGAGATATGTTCGAGAGATTGCAAAAAAGTTTTAATATTAGTTAGTGAAAGATTGTCTATGAAAAAACAAAAAAAAATTGCATACGTTACAGGAGGGATGGGCGGTATAGGTACATCAATTTGCAGGAAGCTTTACAGTCTAGACTATGTCGTTATCGCAGGTTGTGGTCCAAATAGAGATTTTGCCAGTTGGTTAAATACACAAAGAGGTGAGGGGTATGATTTTCTCCACAGTGTTGGAAATGTATCAGATTGGGAATCAACCAAAACTGCGTTTGAACTCGTGCGAGATACTGTCGGTGATGTGGATATTCTAGTCAATAATGCTGGTATTACTAGAGACACTACCTTTGCTAAGATGAGTCTTGACCAGTGGCGTGCAGTTTTAGATACTAATTTGAACAGTCTTTTCAATGTTACAAAACAGGTTGTAGAAGGAATGATCACGAAAAAATGGGGACGTATAATTAATATATCCTCCGTAAATGGACAAAAAGGCCAATTTGGACAAACTAATTACTCGACAGCTAAAGCTGGAATACATGGTTTTTCTATGTCACTTGCGCAGGAACTTGCTACAAAAGGTATAACAGTGAATACAGTATCCCCTGGTTATATTGGGACCGAAATGGTAAAAAAAATACGCCCCGATGTATTAGAAAAGATTGTTAATACAATACCAATCAAACGACTTGGTAATACAGAAGAGATTGCTTCTATTGTTGCCTGGCTGTGTTCTGATGATGGCGGCTTTGCGACAGGCGCTGACTTTTCTTTAAATGGCGGTCTTCACATGGGTTAAAAAATATAATGAATAAAAAAACACAAAGACTTATAAAAAAATATCCGAACAGACGACTTTATGATACTCATACAAGCTCTTACGTTACACTAGCAGATATAAAAACTTTGGTACTCCAGTGCGAAAATTTTACTGTCGTTGATGCAAAAACAAATGATGATATTACACGAACGATACTTCTTCAAATAATTTTGGAGGAGGAGTCCGGTGGTATTCCCATGTTCACTGAATCTGTGTTAGCCCAGATAATTCGACTTTATGGTAATGCGATGCAAAGCTTTATGGGTTCATTCCTAGAAAAAAATGTTCAAATCTTTGCAGAAGCACAAGAAAAGTTTAAAGATAACTCTAAGACGTTTTTAGATAATGGCTTTACTCCAAATGAAAGAGTTTCAGAATTTTTTTCTTCTAATCCACAGTCTGTCCAAAACTTTTTTGGAGACTACATGGAGAAATCTCGAGAATATTTTTCAAATATAGAAAAACAAATGCAAGCAAATTCAGATATATTCTTCAGGAATATGGGTGAAAGTAAACAACAAAAAAAAGACGGTGATTAGGGAAATCGAGGTAATTATTTCGTATGGAAAAGAAAAATATTCAATCTGTTGGATTTATTTCTTTGGGTTGCCCGAAAGCGCTAGTTGATACAGAGCAGATAGCCAATCTACTTGTTTCCGACGATATTAAAATTACTCCTTCCTTCCGAGAAGCCGATTTGGTTGTGGTCAATACATGTGGTTTTATTGACGCAGCAGTTAAAGAAAGCTTAGATTCCATTAAAGAAGCAAAAAAAAAAAATGGGAGGGTTATTGTTACTGGTTGTTTAGGTGCAAAAAAAAATTCGGACGGGACATCCTTAATTACCCCAGAGGACCTGGGTGTTTTGGGAGTTACAGGGCCGAATAATCCGATGCACACGGCAAAGTTGATCAAAGATCAACTAAATGTGAAGGATCACTTTGATTGTGAGGTTAAAAATAAACGGAAGTTACCGCTTGAACAAGAAACAAGTACAGAGTCTTTCGCCACAATTTCAAGAAATCATCTTCTTACTCCCTCCCATTATGCCTACTTAAAAATCTCTGAAGGATGTAATCAATCATGCACTTTTTGTATTATTCCTTCAATGCGTGGAAAACTGTTCTCTCGTAAAGTTAGTGCAATCATCGAAGAAGCAAAAAACCTAGTATCTAAAGGTGTAAAGGAAATTATCATTATTTCTCAGGATACAGGTGCATATGGTGCAGACAACAAGTATCAAACAGAATTTGTAAATGGGGTACCTGTTAAAGCCAACCTTTTAGGACTTTTGAAAGAGTTGCAAAAGCTTAAGGTTTGGATAAGGTTGCATTACATTTATCCTTATAAAAATATTGATTCACTAATTCCGTTAATGGAAAAAAAAGGTGATATCAACGACATTATCCCATCAAGACAGGGGATTGTTCCATACATCGATATGCCTTTTCAGCACGCACATCCTGACATCTTAAAAAAAATGAAACGTCCTGGAAAAATGGAGGATATCCTGACTAGGCTTTCAAACTGGAGGAAAATTTGTCCAGATCTCACTATTCGTAGTACATTTATTGTGGGATTTCCTGGGGAAACTGAGGCTCACTTTGATTATCTGTTGCGGTTTTTAACTGAGGCGAAGTTAGACAGGGTTGGCTGTTTCACTTATTCCCCAGTTGCCGGTGCAAAAGCCAATAAATATCAAGATCATGTTCCAGAAGAGGTAAGTCTTAATAGGCAATCTAGACTACTACTGCATCAAGCTAAAATTTCAAAAAATCAGTTAAAAAGATGGAATGGAAAACGAGTAGAGGTTATCATCGAAGATATAGATAGCGAGAAAGAAGTGTTAATCGGAAGAGGGCCTGCGGATTCACCGGAAATTGACGGTATTGTTCATGTCTACCCTGATCAGGAAAAACTCTCTCGTGTAGAGATCGGGAATTTCGCTCTTGTAGAAATTATAGGCAATAATGAACATGACCTCATTGCAAAAATTGTTAGTAACTAGCTTTAAGAGGGATTTGTATGAATGATGTATTTGTATTGAGTGCAGTTAGGTCTGCAATTGGCTCCTTTGACGGAAGCCTTTCGATGCTAGAACCAATAGACTTAGGGGCAACTGTAATGAGAGAGGCAATAAATAGAAGTGCAGTGAACCCTGAACTTATTAGCTCCTCTGTTGTGGGAAATTGTATTCCTACTGAAAGTAGATCTCCGTATGTGGCTCGAGTTGTTTCGATTAACGCGGGCCTTTCCCATAATTCTTCTGCATTAACCGTAAATCGATTATGTGGTTCAGCGATGCAAGCTGTTATATCGATAGCACAGAGTATCAGGCTCGGCGATACTCCCTTTGGAATTGGTGGTGGGGTAGAAGTCATGTCAAAAGGAGGGTTTTTGAGTTCTGATTTGCGTTCTGGAAGGCGAATGGGTAATACAAGTATGATAGATATGATGGTCGCTGTGCTTACGGATCCCTTCGGAGTTGGCCATATGGGTGTTACCGCTGAAAACTTAGCAAAAAAGTGGCACATAAGCAGGGAGATGCAAGATGAATTTGCACTTACATCTCAGACTCGGGCAAAAAATGCAATTGACTCAGGAAGATTTAATGATCAAATTGTTCCAATAAGTATCAAAAAGAAACGAGAAAACGTTATTTTCAAGACAGATGAACATCCTCGCGCAACAACTGCTGAGAAACTTGCAACAATGAAAGCAGCTTTTTTACGGGAAAATGGGACCGTTACCGCAGGAAATGCTAGTGGAATTAATGATGGTGCATCCTTCATTGTGATGGGTAGTGAAGAAGCAACAAAGAAAGAGAATGTACAACCTTTGGCACGCCTAGTTAGTTACGCCATATCTGGTGTTCCAAATGATGTTATGGGAGAAGGTCCTATTCCGGCTACTGAGGTGGCTCTAAAAAAAGCGGGGCTAAAATTAAAGGATATTGATGTTATCGAATCGAACGAAGCATTCGCTGCGCAAGCTTTAGCTGTTCAAAAAGGACTGGAACTGGATTCCTCCAGAACTAATGTAAATGGAGGAGCTATAGCTTTAGGGCACCCCGTAGGAGCAACAGGTGCCGTTTTAATTACCAAAGCGTTATATGAATTAAAAAGGATTAAGGGAAAATATGCTCTTGCTACAATGTGTATTGGTGGCGGACAGGGAATAACAACTATTTTCGAGAATATTTAAGCGTACTGGCCCCAAATGTTATTTTTTATTATCAGAAACATTTTAAAATCGGTAGAGTATGGCTAGACCGGCAGAAGCAATTCAGCAATTTAGTTTACGATCAGTTGCCTTTTTTTTGCCCTTTACCATGACCTTTGTCTACCCCTTCTGTTTACTCCTCTTTATCTCAGAGATTTTTCAAAAAGATTTTCTCCCTAGACTAAAATCACAGATCTTTTCCCCCTTTGTGATTGCCTTTGTTTTGTTTTTTATCGCTCATCTAATAGGGATGGCATGGACCTCGGATGTCGAAGCAGGACTAGATTCCCTAGGAAGATTAATACCGTATTTATTTTTCGGGATTTTCTGGGTTGCTGCCAAATACGAACATCAAGAATCTTACATAAATAGTTTTGTCACTGGATTATTTTTATGTAGCGTATTAGCCCACTACAATTATTTATATTTTTTATTTCCAGAAATACTTCCCGAAGGCATTCTCAGTGGAAAGCGCAATGGAATGGAAACAGCTCCTTTTCTATCTCATGTTATGTATTCTCCGATCTTGGCCATAGGTGTATACCTTGTATTGCGACAATTATTAATACCGACAGACATATTTAAACTTAAAGTTTTTGTCACAAGAATTATTATATTCTTAGCTTTGCTATCTAATCTATTAATTTCTACGGGAAGAGCTGGGTTTCTATTATTTCTGATTTTATTTATCTGTTTAATGATTGAGTCAAGTAAATCGCTAGGACGTGGATTCATTAAAATTCTGTTAATTGTTCCGATTGCCTGCTTTTTAGCTTATCAGATACCTGATGTGCAAGTTAGAATTGTTGCAGGAATTAACGATATTCTCACATTCGACAAAGATGTATATTCGTCCCTAGGGTTAAGATACGTGTTTTCTCTTCACGCGTACGAAATGTTTTTAGCAAACCCATTTTTTGGGGTAGGTACCGGAGATTTTATGCAGGAATATCCAAATTATGTAATTTCGTCTTACGCAAATCTTCCATATACAAATAATCCTCATAATCAATATTTTATGGTCCTTGCGACTCTGGGGTTATTTGGTGCAATAATAATGTTAAATCTACTAGTAAAGTCTTTCCAATACGGAGATCACCGTGCTCGATCTATATTAATAGGCTTTATAGTGATCTCATTTTTCGAAAGTTATTTATGGCGCTCGAATACCACAATGATGTTTATGTTTTTTATGGCTATATTTTGTCAGCGGCGCTCTTTTCTATTTGCGTCAATAAAATAAGTTTGTAACGGATGGTTGTGGATAAAACAGGAAGCAAGAAATATTGTGTTTCATCCGGTTCAATTGTAAAGGATGCTATAAAAACCTTAAATGCGCAAAAAGGTAAAATTGTAATTGTCTTAAATTCGGAGAATGTTGTACTGGGCACTATTACCGATGGCGATATCCGGAGAGCTTTATTAGATGGTATAACTGTTGACTATCCTGTTGAAAATGTAATGAATAAAGATTATTTATTTGTAAAGGAAGAAGATTATTCAGAACAAAAAGCTCGCGAAGTATTTATCAAGCATTCTATTAAACAACTACCTGTTTTAGATACTAAGAAGAATTTAGTTTCAATTATTTTTTCTGATGATATCAAAGCAGATGCTACTACAAAAGAAAATTGCGTTGTAATCATGGCAGGAGGCATGGGCAGAAGGTTAGGAAAAATCACAAACGAATGTCCGAAGCCAATGCTTCTAGTGAATAATAAACCTATAATAGAACATATTATTGATAGACTACGATCATATGGTTTTTCAAAATATTATGTTACTGTCAATTACCTTAAAGAGAAAATTAAATCTTATTTAGGAAATGGCAAAAATAAAGGAATAGATATTCAATATATTGAAGAAGAACAATTTCTCGGAACAGCAGGTTCTTTGTCACTTCTAGACTTTGATTCCAACCTTCCGGTTATCGTGCTGAATGGGGATGTTTTGTCTATGGTAGACTTTGACGAGTTATTGCACTATTTTGAAGCATCGAAGACCTTTGGAACAGTATGTGCAAGAGAGCATTCTATCAATATTCCATATGGAGTTATTCAGGCAGATAAAGATAATATCACCAAGATATTAGAAAAGCCTGATCACTCGTGTTATGTAAATGCAGGTATTTATGTTTTTAACCCTGCATTCAGAAACTTTCTCAACAAAGGTGTTTATTGTGATATGCCAACGCTGATTAATGAACTTGTCAAAAAAAAATACAAAATTAATTATTTTCCAATTCATGAATACTGGGTAGATGTTGGAATCCCTGAAACTCTTATAAAAGCTAATGACGAGTGGGATACCTAGACCGAGCTATGAGAACTACAAAAACCTATTGTTTTATATTCGCACGCGCTGGTTCGAAGGGATTACCTGATAAAAATGTGAAGTTGTTGGCCGGGAAGCCATTACTGAGCTATCCAATTCATCTTGCAAAAACATTGCCTTTCATCGATAAAATCTTTGTATCTACAGATAGTTCAGAGGCGATGAATATAGCAAAAAGAAATAATGTGGCAGTAATACCAAGACCTGAAGAATTAGCTTCAGATAATGCTAATGAATTTGATGCATGGAAACATGCAATTTCGTGGGTAATTGACAATGTTGGGCATTTTGATAATTTCATAAGCTTGCCTTGTACGGCTCCCTTAAGAACGAAAAATTCGGTTTCCCAATGTTTTGAGATATTTAACCAGAAAAATCTTTTTGTAGTATCGGTGACTAAAACAAAATACAACCCATTTTTTAACCTAGTCAAAAGAGATAAACAAGATAACTCCATTAATCTTCTTTCGCCTAGTAAAATTACTCGAAGACAAGATGCCCCTGAAATTTTTTGCATCACTCCAATCGCATATATTGCTAAGCAAGAAGAAATTATACAACGTAAGAATTTTTGGGATGGAAAAATTGTTGGGGTAGAAGTATCTTCCGACATTGCAACGGATATAGATGACTTAAACGATTTTTTATTGGCAGAAGCTGTAATTGCAAATCAAAATAATAAACGTTTAAAGGACTTAAATTGAAGAAGATTTTGGTAACAGGTGCTGACGGTTTTATTGGCTCTCATATGGTTGAGAGATTAGTTCTTAATGATTTCACAGTTAAAGCACTAACTCAGTATAATTCTTTTAACTCCTGGGGTTGGCTTGAGAACCTACCTTCCCAAATAATCAATGAATTAGAAATTGTCCCTGGTGATATCAGAGATTCGTTTTTTGTTAATAACCTTGTAAAAGATTGCTCTCATGTGATACATCTGGCTGCCCTTATTGCTATTCCATATTCGTATAAATCTTCATTATCATACATAGAGACAAATATTATTGGTACTCACAATTTGCTGCAATCATGTAAACTGTTTGGTATCGAACGTTTTCTCCATACCTCAACGAGCGAAGTTTACGGAACCGCTCAATATGTTCCTATAGACGAAAAACACCCCCTTAGTGGACAATCACCCTATTCAGCATCCAAAATAGGAGCTGATCAATTAGCATTTTCGTTTTACTCATCTTTTGAATTACCTGTTGTTATAGTTCGTCCATTTAATACATTCGGACCAAGGCAATCCGCTAGAGCATTTATCCCTACGGTAATTACTCAATGCTTAGAGGGCTTTGACACAATTAAATTAGGTTCTTTGAAACCAACCCGGGACTTTAGTTATGTAAGTGACACCACTGCAGGATTCCTAAAAATTCTAAAGTCAGACAAAGGGGCCGGCTCCACATTTAATCTCGGTAGCGGATTTGAAATATCAATGCAGCAAACAGCGGAGCGAATAATACAATTAATCAACCCTGATATCAAAATAATGATAGATAAGGAAAGAATTAGACCCGTAAACTCTGAGGTGGATAGACTGCTAGCTTGTAATAAATTAGCTATCGAAACCTTTGGATGGAAACCAGAATTTGCATCAATAGAGGGTTTTGATAAGGCTCTCAAGGAAACGATTAATTGGTTTTCAAATGATTCAAATAAAAAATTCTATAAATCATATCTTTATAATGAATAAAGACAAATCCTTATTAGGTTCAATTGATTCTGAATCTAATGATAGAATCAACCAGTTTATTAAGATACTTAGAAAGGTGTGTAACCGTCATGAATTGAATTTACATGAACCTTTTTTTTCAGGCAACGAAACTAAATATTTAGAGGAATGTGTCTCTACAAATTTTGTTTCTAGTGTTGGGATTTTTGTTAGTAAATTTGAAAAAATGCTGTCTGAGCTTACAAGGGCGAAACATGTAATTGCAACTGTAAATGGTACCTCCGCTTTACATCTCTCTCTTCTTTGTTTGGGCATTAGATCCAAAGACGAAGTACTATTGCCTACATTGACGTTCGTTGGTTCGGCGAATTCCATACGTTATTGTAATGCAATCCCTCATTTTTGTGATATCTCCGAAAATGACCTTAATCTAGATTTAGATAAACTACGAGATCATCTAAAATTCACCGCAGAGAAACACCGTGCCCACTCTATAAATAAATATACGAACAATAGAATCGCGGCAATCATGCCAGTTCATGTTTATGGGCAACCGGTTGACATGGAAACACTATTATCCATAGCATCTGAATATAAGCTAACTATTGTAGAAGACGCCGCAGAAAGTCTAGGAAGTTTTTTAAATAAAAAGCACACAGGAACATTTGGAAAGATAGGTTGCTTAAGTTTTAACGGAAACAAAATTGTAACTACGGGTGGAGGAGGTGCAATTCTAACAAGTGATGACATGTTGGCAAAACAAATTCGACATATGAGTACAACTGCAAAGAGTCCACATCCATGGGAGTTATCACACGATGAAATTGGCTATAATTATCGGATGCCGAATATCAATGCTGCTCTTGGATGTGCTCAGCTAGAGTTATTTTCAAACCTTCTAGAAAATAAAAGAAACTTACATATGAAATATAAAAAAGAGCTTGATGGTATTCCATGGTTAAGATTAATAAGTGAGAATAAAGAATCGATCAGTAATTATTGGCTAAACACAGTGATATTAAATAATAATGAAGACTGTTTTCAGAAAAGGCTTGTAGAAACCTGCCATAAAGAGAAAATATTTTTGAGACCATCATGGAAGCCTTTACATTTATTACCGATGTTTCAATCCTGTCCAAAATCAGAACTAAATACCGCTTCTTTTCTTCAGAAGAAGATAGTTAATTTACCGAGCAGCGCATTTTTATGAGAAAAAAAGATCTAATTCTAGTTGGTGGAGGAGGGCACTGTAATGCATGCTTAGATGTTCTTGGTTTATTGAACTTGTATAATGTAGTTGGGATTATTGAGAAAAATAGTTTTAAGTTGGAAAAACTTCATAATGTCTCAGTTTTCAAAGATCAGGAAACCGAAAAATTATCAAAGATCTATAAAAACTTTCTTATAACTATTGGAAAAATTGGAAAATCAACTATAAGAGAAACAAAGTATAACGAATTGTCGAGCCTAGATATTGAGATTGTTTCTTTAATTTCACCAACGGCATATGTTTCAACGAGCGCTGAAATAGCAAAAGGTGTAAATATTATGCACCAGGCCTTAATCAATATAAATGTTAAGATAGGCGAGAATACAATTATCAATTCTCAGTCTCTTGTCGAGCATGATTCCTGCATTGGGTCTCACTGTCATATTTCAACAGGTGTAAAAATAAATGGCGGTGTAAAAATCGGAAACAATACGTT
This sequence comes from Betaproteobacteria bacterium, assembly GCA_028139135.1. Lineage (GTDB taxonomy): Bacteria > Pseudomonadota > Gammaproteobacteria > Burkholderiales > Burkholderiaceae_A > UBA7377. The sequence goes on along the minus strand of JAOINB010000005.1, from coordinate 38,402 downwards.
TATTGGGAGTGGAACCGTTGTCCATGAAGGAATAACCATTGGCAATAATGTAATAGTCGGTGCTGGATCTATAATTGATAGGAACTTATCAAATGATACAAAATATTGCTAATAGCATAATTGATGAATCGAAGGTATTTATAATCGCCGAGGCTGGCGTAAATCATAACGGGGATGTAAATATCGCAAAAAAAATGATAGATGCTGCAGTTGATGCAAATGCCGATGCAGTAAAGATTCAAAGCTATATAACAGATGAGCTAATCATTCCCCAGGCAAGAATGGCTCCGTATCAAAAACTTAATACAAATAATATAACTCAGAGCCAAATGTTAAAGAAGCTAGAGCTATCTGCAAATGAGCAGCTAATATTGCGAAACTATGCTATAGAGAAGAAAATTGAATTTATATCAAGTCCTTTCGACATTCCTAGTTTAGATTTACTTGTGAGGATGGGTGTCCGTATAATAAAAATACCATCTGGCGAAATTACAAATATCCCACTACTAAAAAAAGTCTCGTCCTTAGATAAAGAAGTTATTCTATCAACAGGGATGTCCTCAATAACCGAAATTCAGTCTGCCCTTGATATTTTACTCAGTGATAAACTCTCAAGGAGCAATATCTGGATTCTTCATTGTAATTCAGAATACCCAACTCCATTAGAAGATGTAAATCTTCGTGCAATGCTTTCCATAAAAGAAATGTTAAATATTCGAGTGGGTTACTCGGACCATACACTGGGGATCGATGTATCAGTGGCAGCTGTTGCCATGGGGGCATCAATCATTGAAAAACATTTTACCTTAGATAAAACATTCGATGGGCCTGATCACTCAGCTAGTCTGTCGGTAAATGAACTAGAATTGCTGATAAAAAAAATAAGAGAAATGGAGATTATACTCGGCAGTAGTGAAAAACACATTACAAAAAGTGAAGAAGAAAATAAAATTGCGGCGAGGAAATCAATTGTTGCGAAAAAAAATATTAAAAAAGGTGACATCTTAACAGAGGACTTACTAGCGGTAAAAAGACCATTAGATGGAGTATGTGCATCAAACTGGGATAATTATATAGGAATAAAAGCATCTCGGAATTACAAAAAAAATGAACTTATTGATAAGTTATGAGGAATATAACAGTAGCTACCACATCCCGATCAGAGTATGGAATTTTGTATCCTTTATTAAGGAAAATTGACAATGATAAAGAATTAAATCTACATTTACTTATTTCTGGATCTCACTTGTCAAAAGAATACGGAAAAACTATATCGGAAATAATCCATGATGGATTTAATAATTATGAAATATTCGATGTATTAGGACAAACAAATTCTAAGGAAAATCCGCAAGCCGTAATAATGTCAAATACTATAAACGAATTTTCTAATTATTTTTTAAAAAATAAACCGGATATTCTCGTTTTACTGGGAGATCGATTTGAAACGCTTGGTATTGCTATATCTGCTATGCTAAATAGAATTCCAATTGCCCATATCCATGGTGGTGAAAAAACAATCGGAGCAATCGACGATGCCATCCGACATTCAATAACAAAGTTATCACATTTACACTTTGTTAGCTGCGATGAATACAAAAATAGAGTCCGGCAACTCGGAGAAAACCCAAATAACATATTTTCAGTTGGAAGTCTTGGGGTAGAAAATATTTCGTCTATAAAATTAAAATCAAAACAAAATCTACAAAGCATCCTAAAGATAGAAAATAACAAGCAAATTTTTTTAGTGGCATATCACCCAACAACATTAAGTAATCTAACACCAATAGAAGAATTTAAAATTTTATTATCCGCTCTTCAGATATATCAAGAACAAAATATTGTTTTTACTGGTTCAAATATTGATCATGGCGGGACTGATATTAATAAATTGATCATAGATACTGTTTCTAAACATACTAACTATTATTTTTTCCAGTCATTGGGAAGAGATCTATTTTTGAATTTAATGTATCATTGCAACCTAATTATAGGAAATTCTTCAAGTGGAATTATTGAGGCTCCATCATTTAAAAAACCCGTACTTAATATTGGTCGTAGACAAGAGGGTAGAGTAATGGCAAAAAATATTCTTCAAGCCCCATTGGATGTGACAGAAATCCGCAATGCCATAGATCGAGCATCCCAGAAAGCTTTTAATGATGGACTAAAGGATGTTGTTAATCCATATGCAAAAAATAATGTAAGCAAGGAAATAACTGGTATCCTAAAAAGCTTCTCTAGCGAAAAATTACTTGAGAAAAATTTTGTTGATTTAATTTGATTTATTAATCAACGAATAACAATACCCTGTTCATGATATAGGTTATAAAGCTTTATTTTTAAACTTTGATTTTTAAATTTTAACTTATTGAGTCCAAACGAAATTACCTCAGCTTGATTTCCATATAGTTGTTTTGCAAAAATTAATACAGATGAATGAACCCCAATGACATAATCAAAATAATTATTAGAAAGAAAATTTTCAACAAGTACCTTCTCGGGTAATAATTTATAGCCTTCTTCGAAAAGATTTTCTTCCTTATCTTTTGGATGAGCTTTATAAAAAACTTCTTCTATGTCATGAGTAGAGGACCATTCCCTTATTTCTCTGGAGATTTCCATTAACCGCTGCCGATCAATTAGTTTGTATCCTGTAAGCGGCTGGCCGATAATTAATGCTCTTTTTTCTTGTTTTGTTTTTGTTATCTTAGTAGAAAAAAAAGGTTTAAGTTGAATAAGTTTTTTTTCATGATACTCTGTTTTTAAGCCAGGAATGACATATATCGATTTAACAAAATCCGCATCTGCCCCTAATCTATCACCACTGTAATATGTATACCGCATCTTTCTAGAGTATAGCATTCTGAACATTCTCAAAATCTTTAAAATCCTACTCATTAGTGACTGAGGATACCTTATGAGATTTAACGCACCATCTGGAATTAATGAAAAGTTACAATTCATAGAATTTTTTTTAAAAAAATTGATAAAATAATTGACTGCTTCATTATCGTAAGTAGCTGAAAAGCAATAAATATTGGGGCTTTTTCCTATCGTTTTTCCCACTAAGTTTATATTACTCAGTAACCGTTTCGAAACACCAAAAAACCCTGGTAACGGTTCGTACCTAGGCCATGGCATATAAAGAGTTTCATCCCAAATGGGATCGGAGACAATTTCTTGAAGTTTCGGTTTGTAACAAATCAAAATACATTTTGGTTTGGGTAACTTTTTTTTATGGATTATATCTTTTGCTATCATAGAGGAAGCAATAACTTGTAGCGGAGATGCAACAAAAAAGATTAAAATGTTAGAAACCAAACTATGCTTTCAGGGTAATTGATATTAATATTCTTATAATCCGCACTTCCTCAATCGGTGATATAATTTTTTGTCTTCCGCTCTTATCGTCGCTAAAAAAAACATATCCTAAAGCAAAAATAAGTTGGCTGATTGAACCTAACTTCGCTAGCCTTGTTTCCCATGATCCATTACTTGATAATGTATTACTATTTCCAAAGGCGGATTTAAAACAACATTTGAAAAAGGGATCTTTCCTAAGCTTTATAAATATACTTTTATCATTTATTAGATATTTAAGGAAAGAAAGATTTGATTTGGTGCTCGACTTACAAGGTTTATTTCGAACGAATTTCATAACATTTTTCTGCAAAAGTAATCTGAAGTATTCATTAGGAACTGAGTTCCCGGGGAACTTACTTGTAAAGAATATTATACCCAGAAAGCATAATTCTAACCGGATCAGCTCGGAGTATTTATTTCTAGCAGAATACTTGAAACTGACTACTGACAAGTTTAATCCACGCTTCTATATTACTTCTTCTATTATTAAGCCTTCTGTATGCCCAATCGATACTACAAAAGAACCATTTTTTGTAATTTTTCCATTTACTACTCGTCGCCAAAAACATTGGAAGCCTGAGTTTTGGGCTCAGTTAATAAAAAATTTAATATGTAAATATAAAACTAAATGTATTGTCTTAGGACGTGCCTTAAACAATGAACAAAAAATTCTTGAAGAACAATTAATATCGGTTGGTGCATTTTCCTTGGTTAACAAAACTAACCTAAAAGATGTTCCCAATTTAATAAAACAGTCGCAATTTGCAGTAGGAGTGGATACTGGTCTAACTCATATTAGTCTAAGTATTGGAAACCCTACCATTGCAATTTTTGGTTCGACAAGACCGTATACAAATCCCGTTATACCAACAACAAAAGTTCTTTGGCTCGGACTAGAATGCTCTCCCTGCGGGAGAAACCCGATTTGTAATGATAAGTTTTCATGTATGACAGAAATAACTCCTTCATTGGTTGCGAGACACCTTGATACTCTAATAAATAGCAACGCGAAGAATAAAATAACATGAGAGTATTACATATTGAAGGGGGTAAGAATTTATATGGGGGGCCTACACAAGTCGTATACCTTGTAGAGGGGTTAGCAAAAAAAGGAATTGAAAACATAGTTCTTTGTCACAAAAATAATACATTACAAGAAAAACTTAAAGGAAATGCTGAAATAGTAATCACCTCTTACCGAGGCGAACTTGATATAAGAATTTTTTTTCAAATATTAAAATTAATTATTCAAAAAGGGCCAGATTTAATTCATATTCACAGTAGAAGAGGGGTTGATTTTTATGGTGGTCTAGCTTCGTTCTTACTAAGGAAAACTTGTCTACTTACGCGAAGAGTTGATAACAAAGAAAGATTTTTATTATTAAGAGTAAAGTATTTTTTTTATAAAAAAATTATAGCTATATCTGATGAAATTAAAAATATATTGATCAAAGAGGGTTTGTCGAGCAATAAAGTTATTACAATAAAAAGTGCAATTGCGTTTGAGAAAAATTCGAAAAGTAATATATTAAAAAATGAATTTAGAAACGAGCATAATATATTCGACCCAAACACAACGCTTATTGTAATAGTAGCTCAACTTATACCTCGTAAGGGCCATATGCTTCTCTTAGATGCATTTTGTGATATAAAAAAAACTAATAAAAACATACGCTTATTTATTTATGGAAGAGGATATCTCAAAGAAAAAATTGAGGAATACATAAATAAAAATAATCTTCAGGATCATGTTTATCTAAAAGGATTCCATTCAGAAATTAGGAGCGTACTTCATTGCTTTGATTTTTTAGTCCATCCAGCCCAAAATGAAGGTCTTGGTATAGCATTATTAGAAGCAGCATCTTTGCAATTACCCATAGTTGCAACTAGGGTAGGCGGTATTCCGGAAATAGTTCACGATAATGTAAACGGTCTCTTAGTGCAGCCACAATCTAAAAAAAGCCTATCATATGCAATGATGAAATTAATCCAAAACCCATCATTACGAGAAAAATTAGGGAAAGAGGGCCCGAAAATTGTAAAAAGAGATTTCTCTGTTGAGAAAATGGTAAATGGGAATCTTCAAGTATACAAATCACTTTTTACGAAATAATATATTCAGTTATTTGTTTACAAGTTTAGAATAGTGCTTTTTGTCAATTAACTCTGAGTGAGCTCCCGATTCAACTAAGCTTCCTTTCTCGAATACATAAATTTTGTTCGCATTTGTTACAGTAGTTAGATCATGACTGATAACAACAAGGGTCTTATGGCCCTTAATCTGGTCATAAATCATTCGAATAAATCCTGCTGAATGAGAGTCTAAAGCTGACGTTGCTTCATCAAATAAATAAATTGAGGAGTTCCTTAACAACGCTCTGGCTATTGCTAAGCGTTGTCTCTGGCCGCCAGATAAATTAGACCCATTAGGGCCTATAATAGTATTTATTCCATCTGGCAATTTTTCTACAAAATCCATACAATGTGCAATTTCTAAAGCTTTGAGAACATCGCTTTTAGAGGCATTTGTATTTCCGATTGCTACGTTTGAAAAAACTGAATCATCAAATAACGTTACCGGTTGACCCACCCATGATATCTTTTCTCTGAGGGACTTTTTTGACAAACTTTCGATAGAAACTCCATTGACATTGATTTTTCCTTTTGTTGGAAGATAAAATGCGGCAAACAAGTTAAATAATGTTGATTTACCAGAACCGGTACTACCAACAATTCCGATGAATTCACGGTCTAAAATCTTAAAAGACACATCCTTTAGAGAATACTGATCTGTAGCCGGATATTTAAATGATACATTTTCAAATTCTATTTCAATTCCATCAAGATTCTCAATTATTTCTGAGGAGGTATTAAGTCTATTTTCATGAATTTCCACTTGTTTATCCAGAATCTCAAATATACTGTCACATGCAGCAAACCCTTTCTGTAGAATTGCATTCACTCCTGTTAATCTTCTTATTGGTTCAAACATTAAAGACATGGCTGCTATAAATGATACAAATGCTCCGGGCGTCAATTTATCCCCCTGAGAGAGCAATGTAGCTAAGTATATGACTATGGTTACCGCTAACGCAGCAAGAAATTGTACCGTTGGAACATTTGCCGCGGTAAGTTTTACTACATACATTGTTTTACTTCTTATCAACTCCGAAGTCCTATCAAATAGAGTAGAGATTTTTTTTTCTATTCCGTACAGCTTAATTTCCCTTATTCCATTTGTTGCTTGAGTTATGGTCTTAGTCATCAAAGCGGTATTTTCCTGAATTTCAAAATTTGATTTCCTTAGTTTTTTTCCCACAAAATTAATCAAAAATATTATTGGTGGAGCGGTAAGCAACATTACCAATGTCAGGGGCCACGAAACAAAGAACAAATAAGAAAGAAGAGCAATCAGAATGAGAGAGTCTCTCACAACTATAATCCATGCTGAAGACAAAGACGCTGAAATTTGCGGGATATCGTATAAAAATCTAGAAATAATACGACCAGGAGATTCCGATAAGTAATTTTGAAGCGACACATTTAACTGGTGTGAAAATACGGCATCTCGTATGTCGGTGATAACTTTATTAGCAACCCACTGGCTCAAAACATTTGATGCGTATTCTGCCAAACCCTTAAACAAAAATACAGTAAGCAATAAAATAGGAATTTTTAATGGATTCACATTAGATGACTGAGAAAAATTCTCGTCAATTAAGGGTTTTAACAATGCTGGTACAAGCGGCTCTAAAGCAGCCACTGCTATCATTGCCAAAATCGAACAAACTAAGCCTGGTTTATACTTGAGAGCATAGTGTATCAACCGTTTTAAATGAGTTTTACCGGTCATTCCCGTTTTATAATCTTATCGAACAAAAGGCTAATAAAACCAGAGCTACGAAACTCATTTTTTAAGGAAATTGGATCATAATCCTTGACCCAATCTAAGAAGGAAATCTTTTGTTTTTCTGTATGACTGACGTAACGTTCTAGAAAATAATCCAAAACCCCTGTGTGCGATGTCTTAATGTGACCATAAGACCAATGCAGTTCGTCGGATGCTTCCTTAACTGTCTCATTTAAAATAAGAATACGATACAAAGCCGCAGCAATACCAGTTCGATCGGAACCTGACTTGCAATGTATTAACGCGGGATACTCAACCGTTTGATAAATTTGAATTAATCCAATAATTTCATCTATTTGCGGTGGATTTCTAGAATAAATCCTAAAGTTTACCAGATTCAAACCTAGCTCCTCACAGGCTTTTTTTTCTAATTTGTATGCGGATAATCCATTTTCCCCTCTAAGATTGATTATTGTTTTTATTCCGTGTTTCCTTTTTATATTTGCTAACTGTCTAGGACTGGGTTGACTCGACCTGAAGAGACCTTCACTTACTTTGTGCATGTTAGGGTAGATAGCCCTAACAAAGCCGTGGTCTATCAAGTAAAGAGCTAAATAGTTTTTTATTAAATTAAAGAGATGCATTGCTAAGTTTACATAATATATATTATACGACAATGAAGCAAACAACTATTAGTCCACCATAATATCATCCTTTGTAAACTATCGGCGAGAAGCATGAAATTACCAAAGAGATTGTTGCATTGAAACGTTTTACATATTAGCCTCTGATAAATGCAAGGCTTCGGTTTTGCTCAACTTGCAACTAACCGTTAACACACCAATTCTTTTTGGATTCAGAATAAATTATTGCTTCTGTATAAAAGATAAAAAATTTTCTTTAGTACCTACTGCTACTAAGTCCACGGGTTCTGATCGCAGATGAGCTATTTTTTCAGCAACCTGAATCACAAAACTCGGCTCATTGGTCTTCCCTCTATATGGAACTGGCGCCAAAAATGGTGAGTCTGTCTCTATTAACAACCGGTCAAGAGGGACATTTTTAGCGACATGCTGTACTTGATCAGCATTCTTAAAAGTCACGATTCCAGAAATAGAAATATAAAAATTTAAATCTATTGCTTTTTTAGCTATATCTAATGTCTCTGTAAAACAATGCATTACACCCCCAATTTCATGTGCTTTCTCCTGTTTTAATATATTTAAAGTGTCATCGGTAGCATCGCGCATATGTATAATCAGAGGCTTCTTTACATCCCTAGCTGCTCGAATGTGACGTCTAAAGCGATCTCTTTGCCATGTTAAATCACCCTTCAATCGAAAGTAGTCCAAACCTGTTTCCCCAATAGCGACTACTTTCTCATTGTTTGAAAAATGACAAATTTCGTCTGTTGTCGGCTCCTTTACATTAACATTATCAGGGTGAACCCCCACGGAGGCATATATAAAATCATATTTATCAACGGTAGTGATAATGTCGTCAAACTCCTCTAGTTTAGTACAAACATTCAATGCATATGCTATCCCCGCCTTTTTCATACGTTTTATTACATCAGACTGCTGCTCCATTAAGCCAGGATAGTTTAAGTGGCAGTGTGAGTCAGCAAAATTATTTAAACCCATTTTTAAATTCCATAAAAATATTTTCTATAAATAAGATCTTATTAAGATTATTAAACACATATTTTTTCATTTCTAATATATTGTAGTTTGCTTCTAACAAGCATTGTACGCTTCTAACACTGTCTAAAGCATTTAAATATTCATCTTTATGAGGTTTAAAAAAAAGGGGATTTTGACCGAATGCTACAAGTAACGCATCGTGGACCCAAAGAATTACCCTATCTAAAATATCCTCGATTTCGTAATTTTGACACGCCTTTGCGGCATCAGACACTTTGATATTCTCCCCTTTAAATAAAAACGGTACTAACTTTTCATCCAGCTCGATGAATTTTTTCATTGAAGCACCTATTTCAATCTTGATATCTTTCCTCAAATCTATAATTTGGCATCGAGATTTTATCGTTAGTGGCACCGCATTTTTCGATTTGGTGTGTAAAATAACTTTAAGATTTTTTGGCGGTTCTTCAATTGTTTTAAGCAATGCATTTTTAATGGTTAAACTTACGTTTTCCAAAATTCCTAGTGAGAATATTCTTGTCCCACCTTGGTTAGAAGTAAGTTTAAAAAAACTAGATAACATGCTAATATCATTGACTTTAATATTTTCACTTGTAATGGAGCTTGTATCAAAATGGATGAAATCGGGATGCTCATTTTTTCCAATCAACATGCAATTTTTGCATTGTTCGCAAGGGAGTCCACTCTTTTCCTCACACAAGTATATTTTCCCAATCGCAATAGCAGTATCTACAACTGTTGAAGTTGTTGAACCTATAACCAAAATTGCTGAAGGTTTATTTTTTAAAACAAAATAGGACGTCTCGTTAATGGCAGTCAAATATTCCCCGAATGATTGTATTTTGTTTTAAACCTTTCCAATTCTGGCACTGACTGAAGTATCTTCTTGAATACTTTTTCAATTTCGTCATCCCCATCAACTTGAATAATATTGTTTCCCCTTTCTTTAACAATATTAGAATACCCGTAGATAACCTTTTCGTAAAATATTCTCGAGGAATTATCAAATTTATTTTTAACTCCACCTCTATTTTTTATTCGCTTTAAACATGTTTCTAAGCTAGTGTGAACATAAACTATTCTTAATTCACTTAATTGTTTCTCCATATTCGTAGCCATTTCTCGTAAATACTGTATCTCCACCCCTCTTCCATAACCCTGATAAGCAATAGTGGAGTCCGAGAACCTATCGCACAAGACCCAATGCCCGAGTTTCAACGCGGGTTTAATTTTTTGCAAAATGTGCTCATTCCTCGAAGCGAAAGCTAAATATGCCTCTGTTAAACCATCCAAATTTTGGGTCAAAAATAATTTCCTACATTTTTCTCCAAATTCTGTTCCGCCAGGTTCACGAGTCACAAAAACTTTCTGTTTCTGTGATTTGAGAAAATTACTAAGCATCTGAATTTGGGTGCTCTTCCCTGAGCCATCTATTCCCTCGAAAACTAGAAGTTTTCCCATGTTAATGGTTCCCTTTTCATCTAATTTTTTCCCTAGGGGGTCGGCCAATACCCTTTTGGTAGTAGTTTACAGCTTTAATATGCTCACGATAAGTTTTGCTAAAGTAGGAACTTCCATCCCCTTTAGCGACGAAATAAAGCGCATCAGTAACGGCTGGATGAACCGCAGCAGTTAGAGCATCCTTCCCTGGGTTTGATATAGGAGTAGGAGGTAAGCCAACTCTTAAATAACTGTTATAATTGGAGTCCTGTTTTAGATGCCTCTTTTTTAGATTCCCGTCAAACTTACTGCCCAGTCCATAAATTATAGTGGGATCTGATTGTAGCCGCATTTTCATAGCCAACCGGTTATGGAAAACGCCGGAAACAAGGCTCCTATCAGGGGGGTGTTGCGTTTCCTTTTCAATAATTGAAGCAAGGTTTAATGCATCTGTCGGATTAAGAAGCTTCGAATTAATTCCTCGGGATTCCCAAACCTCCCTAAGAGTCTTCTTTTGCAACCAGACAGCTCTGCGGATAAGCTGCTGATCACTCGCCCCATATTGAAAAAAATAAGTGTCCGGGAAAATCCAACCCTCAATACTAGGAGTATCAAGGCTCAGCTCTACCGCTAGCGTTTCAGATAAAGTGCTAATGTCATCAATCGCGAGAGTTTTCGTTATGTGTGGGTGTTTGTAAATCGCCGTCATAACTTCCTCAAAAGTCCAACCTTCAATAAGGGTAATTGATGCATGTATACCCTCCCCTCTTGAAATACGAGTAAGAATAGAGGCGATAGATTCACTTTCTCTAATCCGATACACACCTGTTTTAAGATTTTTGTGCAACCCAAACAATCTGCTAAAAAAAGAAAAGCTAACAGGCCCAGTTTCTAAAGAAAGATTCTCAAGCTTTTTGCCAATTATTTGTGCAGAATCTCCAGATTCAACAACCAACTCAAAGGAATTGATTTGCTCTCCGCTAGCCAGGTTCGCCGGTAAAAGAGGTTTATGCACCCAATAATAAGCCAGTCCTACAACAAGACAAATAAAACTTAGTCCTAATAAGATAAACCTCACAAACAATTTCATAAGCTTGATATTTTCAAAACCAGAGTTAATATTAAACTACGTTTAAAAAATTCCCAATAAATTCTATTTATATTTTATAAAATATGTATTTTGATCTTACTAATTTTGCTTGTGTCAGGATTTACGGTTCCGACAGCCAAAAATTCCTACAAAGTCAACTTTCCAATGATATTTCTTTGTTAGAAAAAACCAACGGAAAGAGCACAGAGGTAATAAATCGATCTCAGTTGACCGCGTATTGCAATCCCAAAGGAAGGGTTATTTCGCTGATGAAAATTTGTCGTAAAAATAATGAGGAATACTTCATTATTGCTCCCTTAAGTCTTATAGACACAATAAAAAAACGCTTCACAATGTACAAATTAAGGGCTGATGTCCACCTATCAAAAGATTCTGAGGAGTACCAGACTTTTGCTATTATTGATGAGCACGGAGATAAAAATTATTACTCTAAATTTGGGGAATTTGGAACAGAAGCCTTTATATTCTCGGATTCTTTTTTCAATAATCAAGGGGAAAAATACATACTAATAACGCGAAAGCAGCACTCTGAGAATATCCTAACTAAGATAACGCAGACGCTTCGATGTAATGAAAAACCTGAATCCTTTTGGTTGACTTTTGAGATAAGAGAAGGGACTCCCTGGTTTACTAGTGAATTAACGGAAACCCTATTGCCCCAACAAATTAACCTTGATTTAATTCCAGCAGTGTCTTTTGAGAAAGGTTGTTACCCTGGGCAGGAAATTGTTGCGAGAATGCACTATTTAGGGAAACCGAAAAGAAGATCTTTTTTGTTACTTAACCTCGATTCGCAGTTTGAGGAGCCAACTTTAATTAATGAATGCCCGAGAAGAATTTACTCCAGAAATGTATCAGAGGAAGATGAAGTCGGATCATTGATTACATTCTCGAACTTTCCTTTCCGTCCTAAAGAGCCAACATTCTATGGACTGGGTGAACTTGATCTTAGCCGCATAGGCTCGATAAAAAGTAACAATTTTTTTATAAAATCATCAAGGGGCGTTTTTGACCTGACAGTAGGAAACTTGCCTTTTCAAAACGAAATTATTAAAAACAGTAAACGTTAACTTTTATTGTTTTAGATTAAATTATGCGGATAAGTTTTTACGATAGGATTATTTGGGAGTATAATCTCTCCCATGTTTAAGAAACCGAACAAAACTAGAGGCACTAGAATCAAGATTCATGACAAATATTAAAAACTCAGAGGAATATAGAAAAAACTTAACACCTTTAGCTTACCAGGTTACAAGACATGGGGCTACAGAGCCCCCTTTTTCCGGGGAATTTTACAACCACAAAAGCTCCGGTTTATACCTATGCATTTGTTGTGGCACGAAGCTGTTCTCATCTGTTGATAAATACGATTCTGGAACAGGATGGCCTAGTTTCAAGGACACTCTTTCGAAGCAAAATATCAAAGAAACCGAGGATTTATCTCATAATATGGTTCGAACCGAGGTTAAGTGCGCATCCTGTGACGCTCATCTTGGACACTTATTTAACGATGGCCCCTTGCCCACCAGTAAACGTTACTGTATTAATTCCGTCTCCTTGGCTTTTAAGGAATTTTAGAAATTGAGATTTTTTATAGACTGGCTTCCAATAATTTTATTTTTTCTGGTTTTTAAATACTCAGACATATTCTATGCGACAGGCGCTGCCATGATTGCCTCAATAATTTTAATCGGAACACTTAAAATATTTAACAAGCCAGTTGAAAAAGTGCAGTGGGCAGGTTTGATCATGATTGTTGTTTTCGGAGGTTTGACTATAATTTTAAGAGACGAACAGTTCATTAAACTAAAGCCAACTGTATTATATTTCGTGTTAGCGGCAACACTTTTTGTCCCACAATTTTTCAAAAAATATTTAATAAAGAGTCTCCTTGAAAAACAAATTTCCTTATCAGAAGAAGTATGGAAAAAGTTAAATTTTTCCTGGATATTGTTTTTTGTTTTTTTAGGCTGCTTAAATTTTTATGTTGCATCAAATTTTTCCACTGAATTTTGGGTAGAATTTAAACTTTTTGGCATGCTTGGCATCACTTTAGTTTTTACCATAATCCAGGCTATTTGGTTGGCACGACTCAAAAATGAACAATGACAAATTGATATCAGAGGTAGAGGAATTATTAAGCGTGTGTTTTAACACTTCGCGTATAGAAATAATTGATGATAGTAAAAACCACTTAGGTCACTCGGGAAACACTGGTGGTGCACATCTAAACTTGGAAATCGTCTCTGTGGATTTTGAAGGGTTAAGCAGAATAAAAAGACACAAGCTAATTTATAAATGTTTAGACGGTTTTATTCCTGGAAAAATACATGCTCTCAAAGTTATAGCGTTATCGCCATCTGAATTTTAAATGAAGTACATAAAAAAATTATAAGCTTATATTCACAGTCGTATACTCCGGAATTAAATCGAAAAGTCTTACAATGTCAGAGTTCCTCATTCTTATGCAGCCTTTAGAACCTTTAGTCCCCATCGCAACAGAATTTGGTGTTCCATGGATATAAATGTATCGTCTCATCGTATCAACATTACCCAATCTATTAAAACCGACCTCCAAACCTGACAACCAAAGAATTCTAGTTAAAATCCAATCTCTACCGGGATATCTGCTCAAAAGTGAGGGTTCGAAAAATTCTCCAGTAAATCGCCTAGCTACAAATACAGAATTTTCTCTATAACCTTCACCGATCTTAGCCCTAACATAGTGACGGCCAAGAGGTGTTTGTAAACTGTCCCTAACCTGTCCAAATCCTTTTTCTGCAGACGAAATTTTCGTTTCGAAGATTAGATCTTTGGTTATACTTACGTGACTCCATCTCTCATCGCCAAATGTCCAGCATTCTTCATTCGAATGTAACAGTTGGAGATTTTGGGTAGTTAAATTAATTGCGATATGAAATGGAGGCCACTTAGATTTCACCCGACTGATTCCGCTTTTTTAAAAAAAAATGTTGTAACAATCTCTTTGAATTGTTAGCCATAACACCGCCTACACATATTGTTTTATGATTGAGTCTCGGATCGTTAAAAAGGTTTAGACCACTACTTGCCACTCCTGATTTTTTATCATAGGCACCAAAGTATATCTTTTGTAATCTTGCCTGCATTATTGTACCTGCGCACATACAACAAGGTTCTAAAGTTACATAAAGTTCACATTGTGGTAGTCGATAATTGCCAAGTTTTTGGCAAGCTTCTCGAATCGCTACTATTTCAGCATGAGCGGTTGGATCCTTATTAAAAATCGTTAAATTATGACCTTCCGCGATTATCTTATCATCTAAAACAAGAACTGCACCAACAGGAACTTCGTCGTTTAAGGCTGCTTTTTTTGCCTGTTCAAGTGCAGCAAGCATGAATTGATTATTTGCCACCGACATTTGATTTATTAATTATGTTCCCTATATGGTATCATTCCTCAGATAAACTTTCGCAATTTATCTATCAGTCCATTGTCAGCTGTATTTCACATTATACTTTTTTTCCTATTTTTAGATTCTGCTTATGCTGGCGCTGTCGTGACGGCAAATCCGCTTGCGACAAAAGTTGGCATAGATATACTCAGAAAAGGAGGTAATGTCGTTGACGCAGGCGTGGGAATTCAATACATACTCGGCTTAGTTGAACCTCAGTCCTCTGGATTAGGAGGAGGTAGCTTCGCAATCTTTTATCATAAAAAATCAGATGAACTGTACGCAATCGATGGAAGGGAAAAAGCGCCAAAAAGAATCCCAGACAATTTTTTCGAGCAGTATAGAGGATCCCGCCAGGGTTTCTTTAAACTTGTTACAAACCCTGCTTCAGTAGGTGTTCCCGGTACTCCGCTTCTTTTAGAAGAAATGCACGCTAAATTTGGAAAACTTGATTGGTCGGAACTTCATCACAAGCCAATAAGTTTAGCGAGAGAAGGATTTCCAATCTCTCCTCGGTTGAATATTTTGGTCGCACGAGACAAGTTTCTAAAGAACAACGTTGATGCAAAAAGATATTTTTTTTCTAAATTAAATGAAAATTTTATTCCTAAAAATGTTGGTGTTATTTTAAACAATCCTTCTTACGCGGATGTACTTGCTCAATTTAGAGATCAGGGAATTTCGACTACGTTTTACAACGGAAAAATAATGTCAAACCTTCTTTCTGATTTAAAAAAAACAGCCGGGACAAACTTCTTACATCCTGATGATTTTAAAAACTATGCAATAGTTTTTCGGAAACCATTATGCGGTTTCTACAGAGATTTTCGTGTGTGCTCAATGGGCCCTCCTAGCTCAGGAGCAGCAACCATTTTACAGATTCTAGGTATTTTAGAAAATTATGAATTAGCAAAATTTGAAAAAAATTCTCCGGAATTGATTCATTTAATTTCAGAGGCTACATATTTATCTTTTTTAGACAGAAATTCTTACTTGGGTGATCCTGATTTTGTCAACGTTCCAATTTCGCAAATGCTGGATAAAAATTATCTTAAACAGAGGGCTCGCTCAATTTCGCTTTTTAAAAAAATTGAAAACGCAAGTCCCGGAAAATTTAAAAATGTGTCTCAAAAAGCATACTATACCGATCATTCTATGAACTCTACAACTCATTTTGTCATTATTGATAAATGGGGTAACGCTTTATCTATGACAAGTTCAGTTGAGTCTGCTTTTGGTTCTAGGATAATGTCCCAAGGATTTATTCTTAACAATCAGCTTACAGATTTTGCATTTCGTCACAAAGACGATAATGGAATCAAACTACAAAACTCTCTTGAACCTGGAAAAAGACCTCTTTCCTCAATGTCACCAACAATTATTTTCGATAAAGATAATAACCTATTTGCGCTACTTGGCTCTCCAGGGGGTAAAAATATAATCAGTTATGTTCTACAAACAATAGTAAGATTAATTGATTTTGACTTTAATCCAGAAATCGCTGTAAAAGAGCCTCGCTTTGTCAATACGGGAAGAGGTTTAGTTTTAGAAAAAGATAAATTTTCAATAGAAGTAATCGACAGATTAAAAAAAATTGGCCACTATGACCTAAAGGAAAAAAGGCTGTTTAGCGGAATTCATGTTATCAAAGTAAAAAAGGATGAAATACAGACTTACATTGAAACTGGAGTTGATCCACGAAGAGAAGGGATGGCTTTAATTGAATAAAATGAAAAGATTTTTATCTATTGAAGAACTAAGAGAAAAAGCACAGTCGTCAGTGCCGAAGATGTTCTTTGATTATTGTGAATCTGGATCATGGGACGAAGAATCACTCAACAAAAATATTTCTGATTTAAAAAATATCCAATTCAAACCAAGGGTCGTAAGAAATCTTTCTAACCGGAAAATAAAAATAAATCTTTTGGGAGAAGAATTTGGTATGCCAATTGGTTTATCACCTTGTGGACTAACAGGAATGCAACATGCGGATGGTGAAATTCATGCAGCAAAAGCTGCCGAAAAATTTCAAATTCCATTTACCCTTTCTACAATGTCTATTGTCTCAATAGAGGAATTAGCAAAGAATGTTTCCCGAGAATTTTGGTTTCAACTATATGTGATGAAGGATAGAAAGCTAACCAACGATTTAATGGCTAGAGCAAAAGCGGTTGGCTGTAAGACATTAGTCTTAACAGTTGATCTCCAGGTATTAGGCATACGATACAAGGATGTGAAAAATGGGCTAAGTACCCCTCCAAAGTTAACAATCAAAACCCTACTAGATTTGGCATTAAAGCCAAAATGGGCCTTTCAAATAGCTAAAACTAAGAATAAAACTTTTGGCAACCTTAAACCATATATTACCAATGTCTCGAATTTGAATAGTCTCTCTTCATGGATAAACGAACAATTTGATGAATCGCTTTCCTGGGATGATATAAAAAAATTCCGAGATTTGTGGCCTGGCAAGTTAATTATTAAAGGGATCATGGCGCCTGAAGATGCCGAGCAAGCTACAAGTATGGGTGCTGACGCTCTCATAATATCTAATCATGGAGGAAGACAATTGGATGGCTGTGCCAGTTCAGTTTCAGCTCTCATGGAAATTAGAAATAATCTTTCAAATAGACAGATTAGCTTGCTATTTGATGGGGGAATCAGAAATGGAAAGGATGTTTTAAGGGTAAGAGCGTTAGGAGCTACCATGGGTATGATTGGCAGACCGTATTTATATGGGTTAGGAGCAGGAGGCGAGAGCGGAGTAATTAGAGCTCTCGAGATATTACAAGAGCAACTAGACCGAACTATGGCTTTATGCGGCCACAGAGACATAAATTCCGTTGATAGATCAATTCTTAAATCAAATTAGCCTCTAATTTCAACCTATGGTAAAAATATTTTTTTTGGCTCCCCCGCTGGGCAAAAATCAAACATTTTGTTCTCTGACACCGGAGTGTGATCTGCATTAAAAATGACTGCGCATGTTTGACCGGTCCATTTGTTAACGATAAAGAACATTGAGTCGCTCTCATCGTAAGAAATAAATTCGAAGCGGTGTATCCAAACGTAATTTACCGAAAATATGACAGCAGCGAGTATAATAGACAAACTGAGTTTAGTAGACGCTTTCAAGATTTGTACGATATGATTATTGAGAAATTGGAATGATAACACTACTAAGGAATCCTGTACAATCTTAACTCGGTTACTTAAATAGTAAAGATCAGAATAATTCTAATGAGGCAACACAATACAAGGCATGACAATTCAAGGTTTACAAAAAAAAATAAAAAAAATAGTTTATTCCACTATACCAGTAAAAAAAGAAAGCTCATCTATGAAAGCCGTCTGTGCTGCTTATGAGTTAATATTACAACGCCCGATAGACACCCATGGAAAGTCATATTGGCTGGATCAGATCAAAAATGGAACTTTTTCTACGCCACTTTTGATAGATACACTAGTGAATTCCCCTGAGTATCAGATGTTAAAACAAACCCCCTTTCATGAAATGGTTCATCTCGCTCGAGTCGAGTGGACGAGACATTTACCGAAGGGCTCTAATATTTTAGACATAGGAGGTAGTTCTCCAAATATTGATCAAGGAGCGTTAATTGAATTAGGTTATCCCCATAGACCGAAACAGTTATTTATCGTTGATCTCCCTCCAGAGGAACAATATTGGGGAACACCAAAGTTTCCCCAGGACAGGGATTATACTTTTTCTTGGGGAATTTTGAAATATTTTCATGGAAGGGCTGAGAATATCGCATCCTTAAAAGGACTACAAAATTTAAAGTTTGACATTATTTACATGGGGCAAACGATTGAACATATTATGCCCGAGTTTTTGCCAGATATTCTTGACTGGATTTCTGATCACTTATCTGAAGATGGAAAATTTATTTTTGATACTCCTAATCGTCTTATTACTTCAATACAGACTGACTCATTTATTGATCCAGACCACAAGATAGAATACACACCGGATCAATTAGAAAATATTTTAGGTAAGCATAATTTCTCTATTTCGGATTCTTGGGGATTGTTGCCAATGCCAATGACATTCCAATTAAAAAAATTTAGTCCTCAAGAAGTCTATGACCACGCCTTACTGTCCGAGGATTTAAAGGTTTGTTATCTTTTTGCATTTTCATGTACTCCTAATTAATTAAACGGAAGGAAAGTTATGTCCAAGAAAATAAGGTTTTGTGTTGGTGAGTCATTAGTTGCTGGGGGGCCTCCAGGAACTGCTGCTGAACCTGAGGTGATTATTGGAGAGTTGGATGGACCAGTCGGAGTTGCGTTTGCAAATCAGCTCGGAGACCAAAATAATGGGCACTCAAAAGTGCTAGCAATAATGAATACTGATATTATGGTTAAACCAGCAACGATTATGGTCAGTAAAGTTACCGTGAAAAGCAGCAAGTACACTAATATACTCATGGGAACAGTACAAGGAGCAATTGCAAATGGTGTTCTAGACTGTGTTCGTTCTAATATTATCCCAAAAGAGGATGTAGAGAAATTAGGAATTATAGTTTCTGTTTGGTTGAACCCTTCAGTCTCTGATGATACCAACCTTGACCATAAAATACTTTTTGATATCCATAGAAAAGCTACTGCTCAAGCAATTACAAAAGCAATAAACGGTGAGCCATCGATTGACTGGCTCCTTGAGAATCAAGATAAAATAGTTCACAAGTATTACCAGATGGGACTCGATAGAAAGTTATAAGATTGCTAATACTTAAAATTAATCCCTTTATTAGAAAGTGGATTAACTTTGCAAAAGCTCAAATTGTCGAATAATATTTACCGCTTTTATTAAATCTTCTGGATATTTACAAAAAGCATTTTACTTTCCTTATGCTCCAATATTTCCTTTATATTTAAATTTTGGATACGGTAATGGGTTCCATTTTCGTCAACCATTATTATATGATTCAAACCCAATCCTTCATCAGAAAGAACCTCCAATAGCCCATCAACGACATTACTACTCATTTTTTTACTCCTTATAGTAATTTCTCAGTTTGTTCATTAAAAGTTTTAGGTATTATAATCATGTAAATTATAAATTTAAAACAGTAAAGGAAGATAATTATTGAAAGCAAATAAAGAAGATAGCGAAAAGAGAAACAATTTTATAAAGATTATTCTATATATCGTTTTGTTTTTTTCATCTGTCGTATTATTCATATCATTGCTCTCTGGATTTTTAACAAATTTTTCGTAAAATGTATCAACAAATTTTGTCTTTAATACTATTTTTTATTTTGTTACCTTCATGTAGCATCACAAAAAATACCATGGACCAGGCTGTTGAAAGTCTCATACTATCTCAAATTACATCTGATATTTCTATAACCTATAAGGAAGATGGGACCTTTGTTAATTACACATGCGACACAAAATTAACACTACAACAATTCAACAAAAACAATGACGCTATAATACAAAAATGTATAGAAAAAATTACTCAATTATTTGCAGATAATCAATCTAGAGGCCGCATTGAATCTCAAATTTTAGAAACACTACGCACAGTATCAACTGATAACGATAGAGATGATCCCAAACAAGTCGTTACAACACTATTGCTGGGTATGGATGCAAAATCATCCAATGACTTTGAAAATGTTTCTATTAAAATGAGAAATTGTTCAAGGAACGCTGCAGTGTCAATAAGGTTTTCTTATTAGAGCTGTCAATTAAATTTCTCTCTTCTCTACAATCAATAACCTTGAATTACAGAAAATAAAAAAGATATTCCAAGCGTAATAACTACAAGGCCAACTAAAAAAAGAAATAAATGCAGTAATTTTTTTAAGACATATTCATCATTCTTTTCTTCGTTATTATTCATATTCTATAAAATTTCCTCACATTTTCCGTTAATAATTTTTTCCTGCTTTCCCTTTTTAAAGGGAATTGTGATCATCTTAAATGACTTAGTATTTTTGTTAAAGACATACATACCGTCAAAATCTTCATCAAAAATTCCAAGAACCAATTTGTTTTCATCGTCTCTAAGAGGTATATATGAAAATCTTTCCTTTCCCTTATAAAAATACTTATATTTATCCTGATCTTTTTTAAAGAAGAAAGTTAGAATATTTTCGCTATTAAAAGTGTCTAGATAAGAACAGGATAGGGTGAAGCCAAAACAAGTTGAAATGGTGAGAATATATCCTACAAATGCCGGTAATATTTTAACATTATACATATGTTTTTATCAGACCCTTATTCAAATTCTATACTTAGCCTCAGCTCTCCGACTTAAACTACTAGTGGCAGTCAGTTATTAAATGTCAAAAAAATTAACAATAATTCACTTCGTGTAATCGTTATGATTATAGTAACATTGTCCCAAAGTATCTCAGCAACCTATCAGTTATAATTAGAAGTGTTATTGTCAATCCAATTCCGATAATAACTGCTCCAATAAATTGAAATTTAGCAATTAATAACGGAAAAATTAAAAACATTGGCAGAGTTGGCATTACAAAAAAAGCTGTGTAAAGCATATGTTTAGATATTTTTTCGTTACTAAATCCTTCAAAATACATCCAAAATATGATTAATATTGTTGTTAACGGTAGCGCAGCCACAAGTCCACCAAGTTTGTCGCTTCTTTTCGCGATTTCAGTCACTGAAATTATAATTACCGAGGTAAATAAGACTTTAGCAATATAAAAAAGCATAAAAAACCTCTTGAAAGAATTGTTGATTTTTTTTACCCAAAATACTAATACAATTTTTAATGTAAAAAAGTGTTGCTTATAATCTAGATTAGTATTTCTTGTTCGCTTATTCAAATTTATCTAATGATTAAGCCCCAATTGTTTTATAACCATATATTTTTAGATAGAAAATTAATCTTCTAAACCACGAAACAAAATCTCTTTCGTCAGACGTTTTTCATAGCGCCTCTTTCTTCTCCTCTCTTTACTCGGGGAGGCTCTCCAATCCGCACGTTTATCCTTCACAGCATCATCTAGATCAGATGCCTTTTCGATCTTTCTACCACTTTTTTCATATGTTCTCCTAGGCATGGCGTTATGTTTCCTATAATTTAAATCCTCGTAATCACACTATAATTTGGGTTTTTCATTAATATTTCAACTTTTTTTTGTTACTTCTTACCTCTCAAATGATTTTATTTCCTGGATAACCCTAGAAACCCATTCGCCAATAATAGGAACAAATTCTATTTGAGAAAGAAAAAAAGTCAATGTTGACACCAATAGCGTCGCTCCGATTATCCATCCTAAACCAGAAGCAAGTCCTTGTATTAAACTAACACCAATGATTCTCCAAATAGAATTGTAGATAAAAAAGAAATTTTGATCTTTCAATTCAATAATAGCCTTTTCTAGGCGTTGAAACCCTTCTTGCTCTGTCATCAATAACTCCTTTATTTATTTGTTATACAAATATTGTCCCCATTGTAACCATCCATATTATTTAAATAACCAATATCAATTGAACGAGTCTTTACAACAAAGTATGCTCAGGAAAAAAAATAACAGAATCTTTATCCAGTATTTCTGTAGTAAAAACTCAAGAGTTTTTCCAAAATAGAAAAAATATGAATAAATTGATTAAATTTTTTGTCTACTCCCACTCGATAGTAATTAATTTGTAACCTATTGTTTTAAATAGTAAAAAATATGGTTTGCATGTAGTTTGCAACTTTTAACTAACCTTTGTTAAATTAAATTTAATTTGATACTTATAAAATTCTATATTCCTAGTAACGCTTAATGCTCTTTTAATTCCTTTGTCCTCCTCAAAAGCGATAATTGCCCCTTTTACGACTTGTCCTTCTGTGGCAAACTCTTCTTGTATATAACCCATATATCTCTGTATTTGCCCTACTACTCTGTCACTTGCCCTTCCCTTTTTAAGTTCAATAACTAAAAATTCTTTTTTATCCCTGCTGACCGCGAGTATGTCTATATGACCAGTATCCGTACTAAATTGCCTACCATTAAATTCTTCATCTTCATAGATTTCATATTTTTCAGATAATTCAGTTTGATCCCAGTTTTTTACAAGAAAATCCTCCAAATGCTCTTCCAAAGCAAATTCACTCGGACTTTCAACATCTGGGTCTTCACTCGCAACTGGACGTGTGTTTTCAACAGCAATTAATTGGAGAATTTCTTTTGAGTAATTTGATAAATTACAAATAGTAGCAATTGAACCTGCAGAGTTCCTTAGTGGTTCACTCATATCAATTCGATTTATTGATTTATTTAACCACTTAATTTTTCGCCTGTGTCTTAGAAAACTGCTCTCCTCACTGGCAACATAATAATATTCACTTTGAATTTCACCTACATGATATTTCCCGGTACCATCAGGCGATAAAACCAAATCCCCAATTCCTAATAATTTTGTTACCGTGTATGTAAAACTGCACGCTAACCCTCCTTTTATGGACGCAGCATTTGGATGTTTTTCCAAATACTTTGGTTTAAAGAAGCGACGAAACTCTTCAACACTATCAGATAGATGATTAGTAAGATCCACATCCATGCCAAAATCTACCCCAATGTATCCACCTTCGAAACATTCGTTAAAAAATCTGTGCCGTACTCCGAGTACTATTCTTAATATATTCATTGTTCTATTAAATCATATTAGAGCGTTTGATATTCCTTAAGATTAATTTTTGTTTTCTTCCTTAAAAAGATATGACAAAACATGGTTGAGTCTTCTCTAGACGAGTGAAACTCTCCTAGAAATTTATAAACAATTCTCCCGAGAAAATCTTTGTAATGGGCAAATACTAACCACTCATGATTCCCAATAGTCCAAAGTTTACCATTATCTATTCGTCTCATCTCAATAGTACCTAGATCGTCACTTAAACTATTATTCCATTCTTTATTCGCATATAACTTAGGAAACCATACGCCCTTTTTTGTGCCTTTAATTTCCCATACCGCTTTTTGAAAATGACCACCTTTATATCCAAAGCATCGTAATGCATCACGATGATATAAGAAGGAAACATTCTTTCTAGAGTCCAAGTATCCTAAACTAATATACTTTTCTGGATCATATTTTTTATCAAAATTCCATGGTTGAAAGAATTTTTTTAATACCAATTCTTCTTTTCGTTTTTTGATAAATTTTACAATTTTCCAAATCTCCGAATTAATTTCTCCTAAACTTTTTATTTCTCTTTGAGCAGTAAAAATTTGGATGCGCTTTTCAAGAAAGTTAGACGCATCTAAAATTTCTTTCATTCTATCTTTATCGGACTCTGAGTGCTCTAATTTACTATGCTGTAACTCGTCTATCTCAACATATAAACTTAAATTTGGGAAACAAATATCTGCGAGATAACGCTTATTATTTGATGTCTTGATCAACTGTTGACATACAAATTCAATTTCTGGATCATCCAATAAATGAATAATTCTGGTAACAATATATAGTTCCCATTTCTTATGTTTTATTTTTGAGAATGCTCTTAAAATATAGTCATCTTTTGAAATATTCATCTATACTAAAAAATATATATAAAAATAGTTATCCATAAAACGCTCTCACATCATTCTCTAATAATTTCTTACATATTACCGGTTCTAATTCCTTCGCCTCTTCTCTTGATAAAGGATTAAATCGTTGATACAACCCAGGAAGAAGACATATGAACCTCTTGTTTCTTCTTGCTGCTAACCTCCCTCCTTCCTTATGCTCACCAAATCTCTGCTCTGGTGCCTTAGAAGTCTCGCCTACATATACTCCGTATGGAGACGATTTCGCAAAACCATCGACTAATATACAGTACACATTATGATTTCTTTCGATGTCTTTCTTTTTCTTTACTCTTATTTTTGAAACAGTATCTAGTGCCCTTAAATACCAATTAATAGGCACAATGTTATTCTCCTCAAGTAATTTTTCAGTTTTTGTAAAATATTTAGACCTACCTTTTCCTTCCTGTCTTCGAAGAAATTCACAAAAAAACATACTTATATGTTCAATTTTATTTTTATAATCATCAGATTTTAATAAAGAGACAATTTCACTATACATATCAGGTGCTAGGCATTGTGCTAATTCATTAGTACTTAAAGATCTGTCTTGATAGATACCTTCTATGTTTGTCTCAATCGATTTTCTCATTCCTTGTAAGCAGTGAATCTTTTAACAAGATCAGAAAACGTTGCCAATTCATTTTTTGATCCTTGAGATTCACCGGTCAATCTATCAAACTTCTCCTGATCAACATAAATAAAATCAAATTCAACATCCGAGTGTGATGTGTTTACATCCGTACACCATTGGCGGAGTCTTTTTATCTTAAGAGGATCATCTAAATCTTCTAGTCCCTTGGTTTCTACAACATATGTTTTCCTATCCGAAACCTTCACCAAAAAATCTGGGATATAATTTGCTATATTCCCCACCGCATCAATGTAGTCAATCTTAAAATTTAATTGGGTATAATTCTTCGCATAAGAGATCACATCTGGAACCCGTTCCAAAAATTGGGAAAATCGGAGTTCTAGTACGCTATCACCTACAATCTTGTTGAATACCGATTTCTTTGCCGTAATATTTTTTTGATCTTTTACTACGAAGGGGCGCATATTCCTAATTTTAATACTGTCTCGAATCTCCGCGTTTCCTGTATCGCGAATAGTTAAGTTATTAATTGCAATTTTAAACGTCTCAAAAATCGTTCGTGAGACAACTGGTTCACTCAAATTTCTCAAAGTATTTGGGTCATCGAGGTCAACCAACCTCCCAAACAATTTATCCTGAACAAACTCTCGAATTTTTGGATACAAAAGATCATATGCAGCATACAACCTAAGGTCCTTTAAAATTGTTTGCGCAAAATAACCTATAACGCTTCGATAGTCAGTACTGACCGCCCCTTCTAAGAGGGTCGTGTGGGTGACTTCATCTGTGGTAATATCGCGAAAAACGATTTCTCTTTTTTCCTCCTCTGAATATTCCCGATATACGGCAGTTTTAAACTTTAATGCATCCAGATCTAGGTCGTTTAAATTTTTATATTCTCTAACTACACGCGGAGTCAGGACTGGTATCTCGATATCCAGATTATCGAGATCTTTCTCTCCTTTCTCGTCCACCTCAATAATCATTGGAGCAACGGGTTTACTCCCATCTCCCATTGGTCTTTTCTCTAATTCAATGCCTTCACTTTGTATTGATTCAACAAAGTTCATGAATGCTTCAGTACCCACCACGCTAACATATTCTTCCGCGTCTTGACTCGGATACATACGCCGTAAACCTCTTCCTAGAGTTTGTTCTGGAAGTATATTTGATGTGGCAGTATAGGCACGAAGTCCAACAATGGTGGTAACGTTACGGACATCCCATCCTTCCTTTAACATCAAAACAGAAACTACTGCTTTATACGGACTCTTCCAAGTGTCAATTTCATTAGATTGCCTCCTTAATATTTCCAACTCCTCTTTTTTCGCTTTCGATGATGCCTTTTCATCGACCTCTCCCCGGGGATTAGTGTGGATCGTTAAAACAGCATCTTTGAATTCAGAGTAAGTTGTCTCTAAATACTTCGCAACGGCATCACAATTCTTCGTTTCATCTGTCATTAAAAATAGGATTGCTTTCTTGCCTAATTTTTCATGCTCCGCGTAAACTTTTTTCCATTCGGCAACTCCGAGATCGATATAGTCTTGGTATTTTTCGGTGTAGACAGAACTTTGCTTCTCAGTAAGTTTCGTACGACTAGGTGCATCCGGAAGAACAGGGTGTTTAACAACATTCTGAGTGATTGCTTCAACTAGGGGATAATCAGCAATGGTTTGAACAAAGATTGCACCGTTGTTATGCTTTGGTGTTGCCGTAACATCTATTTGTAACGCTAATTCAGATCCCTTTTGTTTCAGTTTATTGTTGATATCGCCAATCGATTTAAACCAAGTCAACCTACTATCATGAATATGATGTGCTTCGTCATTGATTACAACCAATCCATCGATATCTCTGATGATTCGTCCCAGATCTACAACCGAATCGGTTGTCTTTCCCTTGGGTTTATTTCCCAGGAAATAATCCATTGAGTTTTCATCATCCGCCGTGGGCGCGGGAGTCTTGTCATCATAGACACGGTGTATATTTGTGAGAAAAATATTTCCGTTCGGGTTTAAAGGTCCTACTTCGTCTTGAATGTGGAGAGTGAGTTGGAAATCCGTCCGCCAATTACGTCCATCCAGACCATTATCTGGAATCACAGGATCTTCAGAAAATATTCGCAATCCATCAAAGTCAGTCCTTAATCTGTCTAAAACAATAATGTTTGGTGCGATAACCAAAAAATTTGTTGAAAGGTCAGAGTACTCTTCATATTTTTTATGAAAATATGACCATGCTAATAAGAGACTAATAGTTTTGGTTTTGCCGCTACCTGTCGCCATCTTGACGACATATCTCCGCCATGTCTCTTCGATAAGTTTAGAAGGCACGACGCCCCTGGTATCGAAACGCAGCAAATCATGCTTGTCTTTTACTTTCACAAACTCATGCAGGTAAATAACTGTCTCTACTGATTCACGTTGAGCAAAGTAATATTTAAAATTACCAATCGTTCCATCCGCGTGGGGGATTGGGTGCGGCGACTTGAACCACCAGTTTAAAAGCGTTCGCCCGGTATCACTTATTTCCGGATATCCGTTTTCTCGCCACTCAAAAACTTTTTGTCTTAGTTCGTGGACGAGAGGGGGCATTAACTTTTCATAAGATGTGTCCCTTAACGTCTCGTCAGCGGGGAACCATCGAACTTCGGGTTTTAGAATCTCATGTGGCGACGATGGAAAATCTTTATGGATTGCCATTAGATCTTCCCTCCTATCGTCATATCGATAACTTTCATCGTATCATTTCCGAAGATATCCACGACTTTCACCGCGATTTTTCTTCGCCCAGAAGCAGTCTCGAAAGGAACGGATTTAAGTTCTAATGAACGATCTTGACGCGTCCTAAAAGACTGCCACTCGTTTTCAAAAATATATGAACCCGTCCATTTTGGAATATCTTCTCCCGTATTTGGATCGCGTTCATAGATAATTTCTTTCTTAGATTCATAGTCAAAGTCGATTGACCAATAATCTACCCAATCGCTCCATTGTTTTGTGAGGATTTCTCTAGGATTAGTTATTCCATCCTTGTCCTTACTGATTTTTAGAACTTGTCCATTTTCTACCACCACCAGACTCTTGCCCCTTTTGAGACTTTCCTCTGTTAAAGAAGTAATACCCTGTGTATAAAAGACAGAATAATTCGTTAATTCGATCGCTATAGAGTTACCCTCGATATGTGCTTTAACGTCGATATACGCAACATCGTGAAATTTTGCTTCCCCTCTGTCGACCGCACGTTTATCAAAGACCTCTTTTGGAATCTGTTTAAGGACGAGATCGACGCCTTTATTTGATGCCTCATCCTGAATGCTTGGGAAAAGACCCATTTCAAATTCAAAGGCAAGTAAGTCCGCTTTAGTAATACCTTTTTCAACGCATTCTGTAACGACCTGTTCAGCAAAAAGTCGAGAGACAGGCATATTCACGGGACCAATCGCAATCAAACGATTATTTTTTTTACCTCGAAAAGTACGGAAACCAGAGACAGATTCTGCTTGATATGCCTGCAGGATTAGTGCGTTGAATGCCAGTTCGCGATTATTTTTAACATGTTGCGCTGATTTTTCATCAAGTTCCGAAAGTCCAGAAACAAAGAATTCACGTTCATATTTACCAAGATTTAGAACTTCAAATGCCCGATAGTTATTGTTTTCTTTTTTCAGTTCTCTCTGTACACTAATAAGACGCTTTCTAGCAGTATGTATAGAAAATTTACCTAGATCCGAACAAATCCATTTTCGACCTAGTTTCTCTGCTACCGCTGCCGTGGTGCCTGAACCGACAAAAAAATCGCAAACGAGGTCACCAGGGTTACTTGAACTTTTTAAAATTCGCTCGATTAACGCAATAGGTTTTTGGGTTGGGTAATCTAACCTTTCCTTCCCTGAAGGTGCCACTGGAGGTATATCCGTCCATAAACTGTCAATGGCATAACCCTTCCATTCATCAAGATACTGTTTTCGATTAACTCGACCACCCTTTTTCTTGGGAAAAACCAACTTGTTTTCTTCAAACATCTTTTGCAAAACAGGTTTTGATACACTCCAACCATTTGGGTGCGGTTTATGACCCATAAATTCATAACGTAGAGTTGGTCTGGGCGCTGGATTGTTTAACGGACTCAGGCGATACCGACGTCCATCTGGGTCTGAGTGTGTAAAATTGTTAGCAATGTAATCTTCGGATCCAGCGTTCGTGTATTGAAAATTTTGAACGAAAGATTCTGATTTCTGATAATGAAGTAAATAGTCTACTGCATTTTCTAGTTTGTTTGACTTAGTAGAAGCATTGCCTCCTCTCCTTTTCCACACAATTTGATTCAGAAAATTTTCTTTCCCAAACACTTCGTCCATCACGGATCTTAGAACTCCTACTAACCTCCAATCACAATGCACATATATCGATCCGCAAGAAGAGAGCAAGTCTTTCATAAGAACCACTCTCTCGTGAATCATTGAAAGGAACGAATCTTCGCCTTTTGCCCAAGTATCTCTGTAGGCGACTTCCTCAAGAACATTAGGTTCCTTCTCTATAGTCTCCTCCCCTATTTGAACATCCATAGTGAAATCCGCACCAACATCGAAAGGCGGATCGATATAGATCAGTTTGATGCCCCCATTTTTCTCGATCTCTTCCCGCAAAGGACCATTCCTTAAAGAGGATAAGATGAATTTGTTGTCACCCCAAATCAGTTTGTTTGTCCAACCTTTCAATTGACGCCCTGTTGCAAGATCAAAGAGATCAGGTTGCGCTTTAACATCCCTTTCTGAGCGTGGTTCATCAACATGCTCAATAGTTTGAAATGGCAAAACAATATTGGTCACGTCATGAGACTTTCCATTCCAAACTAATTCAACTTCTCTATCGTCACCAAACAGTAAAAATCTATATTTGTCTGGAAGAGGTTTTCCTTCCTCTAATAAACGAGTTATATCTCTAATTTGATTATCTGATAATCTTGCCATTTTTATCTTAGATTGTTTCTCTAATCTATAAAATTTGTTTCCCTACTCTGCTTATCTTTTGTGCTACTAATCCAAATATTACTACAGAAATATACCTTTTTTCACTTGTCTTCCCTCCTCCATTTGATATCCTCCGAACCATTAACTGAACGGGGTTGGAAATGAGAAAAGTTGCCATATATACACGAGTTTCCCAGAAAACACAGTGTGTCGCTAGACAATTAGAAGAATTGCAAGAAATCGCCATTCGTAATGATTTCACAGTTGTTGAAGAATATGCGGATGAAGGAGTGTCGGGCAACATAAAAGAACGCCCCTCTCTAAACAAAATGATTCAAGATGGACTTGCAGGTAAGTTTGATACTGTAATGGTGCTTGAACTTTCTCGCTTGGGTCGTTCTGTTCGTCATATGTGCGAGATAACTGGCATTCTTAAATCAAAGAACATTCATCTTTATTGCGTAAATCAAAATATAGATACTTCCACTATTGTTGGCGAATTATTCTTTAATATTATTAACAGTATCAGTCAGTACGAACGAGATTTAATTCGTGAGAGAACTATATCTGGTCTTGCAAATGCAAAGCGAAAAGGGGTTAAACTCGGTCGT
This sequence comes from Betaproteobacteria bacterium, assembly GCA_028139135.1. Classification (GTDB taxonomy): domain Bacteria; phylum Pseudomonadota; class Gammaproteobacteria; order Burkholderiales; family Burkholderiaceae_A; genus UBA7377. The sequence goes on along the minus strand of JAOINB010000005.1, from coordinate 7,796 downwards.
AAGTCTAATATAAATTCTTCCCTGATTCAATCTGTGAAACTACTTCGTAATAAAGGCATGGGTATTCGTAAAATAGCAAAGGAGTTGAAGATTGGGGTTGGAAGTGTTTATTCCTGTATGAATAGGACATCTCTCTCATAAAACAACGAGAGAGGGTCATTCATTCAATCTGGTTGGAGGAGTACCTAAAACCCTCTCTCGCCACACGATTGTTCATGATGTGAACAAATCACTTTTTCGTAACAGTAATCTTTATATCGTGCTTGAGTATCAGTTTTTTCAGTTCACTAGATATTTGTTGAAGCATCTTCTGAGTGACTTGAGGTTTGAAATCTTTTATCAGTTCTAACTCAAATAGTGGTTTCTTATTCATATGTCTTTAGAAAGTGTGTACAGAGGTCTTTAGGACGCATAAGGAGAGTGTTCTAATCTCTTCTGGGAGATAAGGTGTAGATTCGCATATCTCTGGGCAGAATGTCAGGAGGAGCGATATATTACTGTAGTGCATTTGACCTCGCTAATCTGTCTATTTCCTTATCATCAATATATAAATCGTGTTCATACTTTTTGAGAGTTCGGGTCTTGGGATTGAATACAAAATAATCTTCCATATATTCATCACTTACTTTTTTAATCTTTTTAATCTGCTTGTGAATAATCTTCTTGGCATCATTAAACTTCATTCGCATATCATTTGGTATTAATACAGCGACCTTATCAATTGTTACTAATAGATAATCTTGTGTTTCTCGTTTTGGATTAAATACTTTCTCTTCATTACGAAACTCTTTTAAAGTTCTTGCATTCAACTTTCTTATTCTTTTTCGTTGCTTACTCAGCAATCTAAATGGATTCATAACTATGCAAATATAGTATCTAATCTGTTATCTCTAACTGATGCTCTAATAAGATGTCTTAATAGATTAGATTTTGTTGGGCTGTGCTTAAGTGCCACAGCAATTAGTTTTGTTTCTGTATCTTCGTCAATACGAATATGTAAGTTCTTATTCATTTGAGGTAATGTTGTCTGCATTTTCTTCTCTTTCTCGTAATCGTTAAATTGAGATTGTCCCAATAGTGCGATTGAAGTAATCACATTATCATTACTATTTAGTAAACTTGTGGAGAGGAGAGGAAAGTAAAAGAATGTTCTACTAACTGAAATTAGCATTAGTAGACCTAGATAGATTTCTATTCTATCTAAGAATAATAGTCACTTCCGTTACAACTAACAGTTCATCAGTATGGCGTTACGATTAGTGCATATTGCAACTTCTTTCATATCTCAATTGAAGACAATTTTTCTATGAGTATTTTCTCATCGCCTTTGAGTGAATACTCGCCTTCATTTCTACTGCAATAGAAACTATACCCTTTAACATTATCAATTTCTCTTATGGTTACATTAGTCATAACAGATTGTTTCAAGGTTTTTTCAATGTATCTTTGAAAATGCTTGTGTATCAAAATCTCATAAGAGACAATATCATCATATGGCATCTCTAGTATTGAGTGAATGTGAGGGTGTTTGCCTTGCTCTGTATTGCCCCCAATCCACGCTATAAACTTCAAATGTTTTTCTTTATCTTTATGTACTCTTCTAATCGTATCAATTGTCCAATCAAGTGCTTTATAAACTTTACATACCGCTAGTGGGTGAAATGCACTTATTTTCTTATTGAACCCATCAACAATAGGTGTATTGATTTCAAATACGATATCATAGAGAGTAAAGGGCGAGGCATCTAAAATGTCACTCGCCCACTTTGTGATTTCAAAGTTACTCGTCATAAGCATATGAAGGAAGTTCATCTGCATAATGAACAACTATCTCACTCGCATTCCCATAACGCTCTCGTAGAATCTTATGCACTTCGCTTTCATTATAAGCATCAATCTCTTGAACCTCGTTATATTTGACTTCAAAATTTTCTGCGTAGGTTTTCATACTCTGCTCCTTAAAGTAATTGAATGAATATGTGATGATTTCTTCATCACACTAATATTTAGTAATCTTTAAAATTGAGCAAAATAGTGTTTTGTTGGGTCAAGTGTTCACAATTGAACAGGCAAAAAAAAAGATGCTCTAGGCATCTTCGGGTCTTCTTAATGAAGGTTTGATTTATTCAAATTATGAACATTTTATAAAACAACTCTCTCAGCAAAGAATTGAAAATAGACAAGAGCAATATTCAACAATACAGAAATGCCACTTAGTTTAATCCAAAACCATCTTTCACTACTAAACTTCAACTCAGCACTTTCTAACTTCTCAATAAAATACTCATCAATACTTCTACTATTATTTCTTAATAATCTTCTATTATTTCTAACCATTTTAAACACTCCTTTTTTCCTAAACTGTTACTTCTATTTTAGTCGTTATGCTATGAATAGTCGTTGAGCGTAGATTGATAAACAATATCTGTCCGCTAATAGGTAAAAAGAAGATGCACGTGGCATCTTAAAGGGAGGTTTTAGATGATATCTAGATGAGCAGGTTCATTGATAACACGAACATCTAAATCTAGCGAAATATCAGACAAATGTTTTGCATATGGGTCTTTCTTTATTTCACTTAATGCTTTATCAATGATATGCTGTGAACGATTTCTAAACTCTAGTTGTTCGTTTATGTCTTGCTCTATTTTTGCTGTGATACTCTGAACAAAGTCTTTATCTACTACTAGTTCAAATAAATTTTGTTGAGAGGATTCACTAAGTCTATAAAAGGCAATTTCAGAACTCGCTAACTTCGCTTGAATTGTTAAATCGTTAGACTCATCTTTGCAAAATAGAAAGAGCAGAGCATCTCTTTCATTAACTGTTAGACGCTCTTTTGCTTCTATGTCTGATAAGTATGTTTCTAACACAGACATTATGCTACTTTCTTTTGCAAGGTTTCAGCAGTTTGAAACTCAGTATTTGAAACAACGTCAGCACGATAACGAGTTTTCAACTCATGAATTATGCCATCTATTTTTTCTTGATTTGCAACATAATCTTCTTTTAAAAAAGTTATATCAAAAACAGTCATATCGTTCTTGTTCTTCTCAATTTGAATAGATGCGTTTGTTTGAGCGATGAGTTTCTCTTGCCTACCAAATCTAAACTTATTCACAACACTGTTCGTAATAGGCACATCTGACTTGAGTATTTCATGCTCAAAAGCGGAATACTCGTCTTTGTTTAACGTGCAAATATTGTAGATAGTTGTATAGTTATCAGGCAATCTATCTTGATACAATCTCAACTTCTCAGCATTATTAGCAATAGACTCGTATTTTCTATAAGTAGAACTATCAGATTTGATTTGTATTTTGTGACAAAATACTTTGAAGACATTTTCAGAAATCTCTTTATTAACAAACTTCTGTTTTGTCTCACGCATAAACACTGCTAATTCAATTACAGTTAAAGCGAATTTCTTAGCAAATTGATGATACTTATCAACAAGTTCATCTGATTGTGCAATCTCGTCAGGTGAAAGTCTTGTAACAAGTCTATCGTGTGAATGATTGAATCTCTCAACTAAACTCATATCTTTCACTTTCTTAATTGATTTTGCAACTTCATTCGCTACAGGGTTAGTCTTAACATCTTGCGTATTTACTTCTACTACTTTAGTTTTCTTTTTCATGATTAATCTCACTATAAAAAAGTTAATAAAATGTTCAATTTGGAACAACTAAACTGAACGCTAAATCAAGTTAAGTTTTTCTCAACTCTTATATACATTATATAATTTAGAGCACGAAAAGTCGGTGAGCGTAAATTATCAAACAATATCTGTCCGCTCTTTTTCAAGTGAAAAACGGAAATATATTTTTATTATTTTTAATGTTCAATTGTGAACATTTTGCTATGATTCTGTTATGAGACACCCACTCAAAGACAAGATAAAGTTCTGGTTATATTTCTTGAGACTTGCTCATCAGATTGATGACAAAGTTATTCAGAATAATCTCAAAAAGAAAAAAGCATTCTATGCAAGATGGGGTGATATTCATAAGGGCAACTACAACGATTGGTGGAGAAAACACTCTTCTTTGTTTCGTGACAATGTCAATCTCTCAAGAATGAATGTCGGAGAAGTTTGCAAGGATGATGCTTTCTATCTAAGAGTGCCATATATTTTTGCCCCAGTAACACTTGGTAAAATCGTTGCGAATATGTACAAGAAAGAACTTGAAGCACAAGAAGAAGCAAATAAGAAAAAGAAAAGAGTAAAAAAGAAGTATGGGGGTGAATACACTCTTACAGCAACTGACGATTATCACGAAGATACATACAGAGTTGAGCATATGAAATATTACTATGTGTTTGCTAAAGATGTGTATATGAAGTTAATGAATACAAAAGCAACGCAAAGAGAATGGCACGATTTAACAACTAGTGTATTCAAAAAGAAGTTCAAGAAGCAAAGGTCAAGAGAAAAAAGACCCCACCCTTTTACTACTGATACTTCTTATGAAAGTGATATGAGACAAATCAGAAGATACAAGAATAGTGTTGCTAAACTTCTTGTGAATGCGTCTAACGGTGTTTTTCCAGGCGATTATGTTGAACGAGCAAAGACACATCGTAAGAAGTTTGCATTTGAACGCATGGCAGAAAAAAATAAATCTCGTATTTAGTGATATAAAATTATGACAAAAAAATTTAAATTTGACTTAGAGGATATTTTTTTTAGCATACTTAGGTTTATAGTTTCTAAGGCAACGTGGATAATAGTGATCGGGGTTATTGTTTTATCATCTTACCAATTTTGAGATTTAAAATTGATCTGAGAGTGTTCAAAAAAGGGGTCACATGCTACCGTATCTAAACTCACTACCAACAATAAACTCTTTTGAATATTTTGATGTTCAGAAAACTATCATTAATTGAATATCACTGGAATAGAGTGAATTTATATGATTTAAAATAGAAATTAATTTAGTTATGAAAAACATAAAAATAAATCAGATTGATATCGGTTCAGAATGAGTGTTAAGCATTTTTTTTTATTGTTTGATCAAAATAAATTTTTATCATTTGGCAATCATTGTCTTTTTTGCAATACATTGCTCTGAAAGTGTCTCCCTTTTTTATCACTCCGCTATTACCATGTTTTCCTGGAATAGCGACCACTCTCCATTCCTCCGGATCATCTGCGCTAAGTAAGGATTCTTCTTCTAGTCTGTATTTGTCAAATTTCATAGTTTTATACCCAAAGTATATTCAATCAATCAAAAGGTTAAAAAGATTTTTTTTTCCTCTTTGTTTACTTTGATTTCTTTAATATGATATAAGTTACCAACCGTGATTCTTTCGCGATTTTTGTAGGACACTAATACTACCTCCATATCATACATATCATACCAACAAGATTCCTCTTCCCCGATGTCGTCCATTATTTGGTTAAAGTCTTCAAATTTCATCACATTGACCTACTGAGCACAACTGTAATTTTTTTAGCATAACTTGTAATTTTTTTATTTTAACTCAACACTTTTTGACTTGTAATCAAAATACTCATTAAAATCACCAAAGCGTTTGATACTGTGCTGACTTTTTAATATTTCTTTTGATGCTTCTAGGGAAGTCATACCATCGTAAGTCATCTGTATTTCCTTAAGACTTGTACCACAGTACCTTGCTAATTTATATGTATTTACATTTTGCAATAAACGTATAGTGATAAAGAAATGCCTCAGGCAATAAAATGTCTTTGTTACGTCAAATTCAGCACTGGTTTTCTTTTGTGATATTCTCTCGATCAGTCTTTGATAACAACGATATAAGTTTGATTTGTCGCAGATTATATCTTTTCTATAACTTGAAAATATATAACTCGTTCTTGATGTGAACTTTGATATTTTCCTAACCCTTTTTAAATACTCAGCACATTTTTCGTTCGCTAATATTACTCTTTCTCTTCTTACTTTTGTCTTTTCTTTCCTAATTGTGATTTGCACGATATTCTTAATAAATTTAATATCTTCATATTGCAGATTATGTAATTCCCCAAAGCGCATTCCCAGATTGGACATCAACAATATGAACAGATGCATTAACTTACAATAATATTCATCTTCCTCGTTTTTTGCATACTTGTGAAAATGTTTCGAGTAACTAATCAGAATTTCGTACTCGGGGATTTCAAAAGCATCCCTACTCTCTGCCTTCTTATCAATTTTAAATTTTTCATATTTAATGAAGTAATCAGGCGGTACATATTTTTCTTCTCTTGCAAACTCGTACATCTTCTTGATTGTTGTTAATTCATTATTTATGGTTGTTAAACGAACATCTTTTTTAATTTTCTTTCTATGCCCTAAATAATCATTGAAGAATTTTGGATCTATATTAGCAATAGAGGTTGTAGTGTGAACAAATCTTAAATAGTGCTTTAAATGTGCTTCGATATTTCTAAAACGACCAATACTAATTAAATCGTTATTTAATCGTTTTTGTTCATGCTCTATATACTTTTCTGCTAACTCCCTAGCACTTAATGAGAAGATTCTTTTGCCGCTGTTACTTTGTGATTGAACGTCAAAATACATAGTTTCCGCACGTTTCTCTGCTTCTTTTAAATCTGTTGTTTGCAACGATCTGCGGAATGTCTTTTTCTCGTTCCTGAGGTAGGTATGAAAGTGATAAACCTGATTAGAAATAGCAGTCCTGAATATTTTATATCTGCCATCGAAGTAAGCGTAACTCTCTGTTACCTTTTGGTTTCTTGGTTTTCTCTTCTCTGGTTTTCTATTGTTCTTTCTAAAATCTTTTAATCTCGATTTAGTTCTGCTTATGACCATATTTTTCTTTAAAAGACTCTCGTGCAACTACGAAAACACAATAATGGTTCGAGTTTGCAAGTATGTTTGCAAAACGAATTACTAAGTCATTATTATAAAACAGAAAAAAAAATTGTTTGCAAGTGGTTTGCAAAAATAAAACGTAATTAAATCAATAGTTTAAATACTGTTACTCACTCCCACTCAATGGTAGCTGGTGGTTTATTAGAAATATCTAGCACCACCCTACTCACATCGCTCACCTTGTTGATTATTTCGGAGGAAATTAATTCTATTAACTCAAATGGCAACCTCGTCGCATTTGCTGTCATGAAATCTGTTGAGTTTACGATGCGTATTGCAATGACCCAGTCATAACTTCTGTCATCACCCTTAACACCAACTGTTTTCAAAGGTAAAAATACACAAAATGCCTGTGCAGTTATTTCGTACCAACTTTTTCCAATATCATCCTCCTTGGTAAAACCTTTGTTAAAATCCTCTTTCCCAATAATTTGGGTCTTTAACAACCCTAAAAGTATTTCATCTGCCTTTTGAAGAATGGCTATTTTTTCACTCGTTACCTCCCCTATTACCCGTATTCCCAATCCAGGTCCAGGAAAAGGATGACGATTGACAAGATCATTTCTTAAACCAAGTTCAACACCTAATTGTCTAACCTCATCTTTGAACAATGACTTAACTGGCTCGAGTAATTTTAATGCTAACTTATCAGGTAAACCACCGACATTATGGTGACTTTTTATTTTTTTTGTGGCGCTAGCACTTTCTACACCAGCTGACTCAATAATATCGGGGTAAATTGTCCCTTGTGCAAGCCATGTTACGTCAGTAAACTTCCTTGACTCGCTTTCAAAAATTTCGACAAAGACCGCGCCAATTATTTTCCTTTTTTCTTCCGGATCAATTACACCTTTTAATCTTCTAAAAAAAATTTCTCCAGCATCTACCTTTTTCACAATCCCACTGAAACTGTTTTCGAAAGTTTTCATC
>JAOINB010000049.1 GCA_028139135.1 Betaproteobacteria bacterium | reverse complement strand
GTTTAGAGCTTCTGCGCTGCATTAGAACTTCTGAACGTAATTTATCAAATTTTTCGTTTAGTAGACCGCTTCCTAATAAGAATCTAGCTTTTGTTAATGCTTGATGTTCCCAGCACCACGCCTTATTTTTCTGATAGTCTGCGAATGAATTTATGGAAGAAACCAGCATCCCAGTAGCCCCATTTGGCCGGAGTGCGGTGTCAATTTTAAAAAGGCTACCTGAAAATGTCCGTAACTCAATCCACGAGATAAAGCGTTTTATTAATCTGTAAGTGTTTTCTTGATGGCTTGCATTCAATTTACTTGTGAGAAAGATTAAATCTAGGTCCGAACCGATATCCATTTCTTTAGTTCCGAGCTTTCCGTACGCGATAATTGCTAACTCATCTTTCAACCATTCCATTTTAGAGTATTGCAAAGAAAAATTAAAAGTGATGTTTAAAATAACTTCCGTTAGTGATGTTAGATTGTCTGAAATTTTAACAATTGATTTACTTTTTTTTAAACCGCTTGTAAGTATTTTGAATAAATTAAGGTGGTAAACATCTCTTATAACATTCAAGCTTTGTTCTATGTCAGAAGAATGAGCTTTGTGAATTCTCTTGATTTCGTCTCTTGCTTGTTCAGTTAGTTCAGCCAGATTTAACTCTTCATTAAAAAAATTATCATCAACCATTTGCTCGATCAATTTTGGATATTGGAGAATGAAATCCCCAATCCACGGAGAGGTTTTATTGAGCTTTACAAGTTTTTGTTCAATTTCGGGTTTCTCTGTTAATAAAGAAATATACGATGGTCTTCCTTGAACCTTTCCATACAATTTTCTAAGATAAAAGTCTTTTTTCCCCTCATTTTTTAACCTAAGTTTTTGGGCATCAATATCCAGTTTTTCAACAAGGCTTACATCACTTTTATATAAATTGGGGTTATCAGAGAAAATTTCTTCATAAATTGACTTTACTTTTTCAACATGATTTATAAGGTGACTTTTGAGGGCTTCAAAAGTATTAACATCAAGAATTTTTAGAAAGGAATTTAAACACGGCAGATCGCCGTTAAAAATATGGGTTTGTCTATCTTCCTGGTATTGAATAAGGTTTTCTAACCGACGGAAAAGATTATATGCATCTAAAAGATCAGCACAGTCTTTTTGCCCAATTAGTTTGTTGTTCTCAACCTCTCTCAGAGCAACTCTTAATGAAGGTGTTTGAAGAGTTCTATGATATCCACCTTTGAGCAACTGGAAGTATTGAACTATGAACTCAACTGTACGAATACCACCAAAGTCTTTTTTTAAATCAAAAGAGAATCCTTGTTTTATTGGCCTATTTTTGTTGTTGCTAATGATTTTTCTGCTCATTTCTCTTAAAGATCTTACTATCCGGAAATCAGCGAAGGGGCGAAACAAGAAGTTATTAATTACATTTTCTAATTCGTATCTATATCTTCGAAAAGTTGATTTGTCTAGAAATACATGCTCGGTACAGACTCTGGCTTTTACCCATGCATATCTTTCCCAGTCTGATGCGGTTTTAAGAAAATATGAATTTAAGGATTTCAGAGAAACAACTCGAGGTCCAGCGCCACCATACGGACGAAGGCGCATGTCAACTCGGTAAACAAAACCATGATGAGTGATAGTGGAAAGATTATTTATAAACCGAGTTACTACCTTATCCCAAAATTTCTCAAATTTTGCCAGCATAGTAGCATTCTTTCCTAATTCATCTTTATATGGAGAAAAGAAGATTATATCTATATCAGAGGAAGCATTAAGTTCTCTTCCTCCTAATTTCCCCATTGCAATAATGAATAATTCGCTTTTTCGTTGATCACTTTTAGACATTATGTTTAACTCTCTTGCATAAAATTTCATCGAGTCAACTAGTGCAGATTGTATACAGATTTCCGCTAGGGAGCTAAGACTACTGAGGTTTTCTTCTAGTGTTCCTTTTGAGTCAATATCCCTTTTAATAATAGATATGAAACTAGTTTTCTTGAAAAGGCGCAAATTTTTTGTGATGTTCTCATGATTATTACCTAGCGGCAGTGGGAAGAATTTTTTTCTCTGCTCTAATAATTCTTCCTTCCCGATTCTATTTGACTCATTTATTAATAAGTCCGACTTTTTATAAAACTGGTAGTCTCTTTCAAACCATGATGAGCCAGTAAGAAAGCCACCGTTTTCGTCTCCTAGGGCAGTTTTTGTCATTTATCTAAACAATGTTAAATAT
>JAOINB010000048.1 GCA_028139135.1 Betaproteobacteria bacterium | reverse complement strand
TTTAGCTTTTTACATAACAAAAACACCGGTACCTTTTGCTAACAAGCTTGATGGTTACAATAAAACAAAATCTATTACAAAGTTATCTGAAACGGATGACGATGTAATCGTAAAAATTGCGCCCAGCGACATGTCGATTTTTCTTCCAGATTCAAAAGAAAATAATACTGAATCAGACCTAGAGTCCCTACCGGAGACGGTGGAAAGGGTTATACAAACGACAAAATTCGAAAAAGAAGTCAGTAGCTCTACAGAGGCAGACAAATCATATTATTTACAAGTGGGAGCGTTCAGAGAAGTTAAAGAAGCAGATAGAATGCGAGCAAAATTAGCTTTTTTGGGCTTTGAGGCTACCATTTTTAAAAAAAACAAGAAAGGCAATTTATTTTATAGGGTAAGACTCGGCCCGTTCAGCTCGTCGGAGGAACTTAGCAACGTAAAGCGACGTCTCTCTGAGAGTCAGATAAAATCGCACGCAGTCCTGGTAAATCGGTAATAGCAAACACGGAGAGCGCCTAATGATAAAAAGTAATCATTTTTTCATTCGTAAAAACCTACCTGTTAGATCATTTCTTCATACTTTTCTAGCCATAATAGTTGTTAGCTTTACCAAAGGAGCGACTATTGCTAGCCCCACTTATGATGAGGGTATCGACTATAAAAGGATATATAGCGAAAATAAATTTAAAAAAACCAAAAAGATTGAGGTAATAGAATTTTTCGGTTTATTTTGCCCGCATTGTAGAAACTTCTCACCAGTAATTCAAAAATGGGCAGAGAAACTTCCCGCTGATGTTGAGTTTAAAAAACTTCACGTACCTTTTAGGGAGATATCTCACCAACGCTTATATTTTACCTTGAAAAAAATGGGACTGATTGACCAGTATCTAGGTAAATTATTTGCAGATATTCAGGATAAAAGGCTACCACTCAAAGAGTACCTGAGCATTACCATATGGGTAGAGGATAATGGATTATCGCTTGCAGATTTTGAAAAAGAATGGAACTCGAATGAGGTTAAAAATGACATGAAGGAAGCCTCCTCACTCATGAAACTCTTTAAAATAAGCGGCGTACCTCAAATCATAGTTGACGGTGAGTTTTTAACTTCTCCGGCCATGGTTGGAAGCAACCGACGAATAATTAGTTTGCTTGATTATTTGATCGCTGAGAGGAGTCAGTAGATACTAATGTTTTAAGTATTCCGCATATACCGCTTGCCTGTTTTTCCCAAATTTTTCACTGAGAATTTTAGCCAATACGGAACTCTTCACATGAGGTTTCAGCGTTTTTAACCAAAATTCAAATTCTTTGCTAACCGTGGAAATCTTTTTTTGTTTTGAAAGGTTGACAATCACAACCAGTTCTCCGCGAGAAAATTGGGCTTTTTTCGGGCCGTTTCCCCGTAATTCGGCAAGTATTTCAGAGCAATACCCCCTCCATGTAGCCTCATGAATTTTGGTCATTTCTTTTGCAAGGAAAACAAAAACATCTTCATCAAAAAATTTTCCTAGGTGATCCAGAAGAGATTCTAGTCTCTTCACCGTCTCAAAAAAAATAACATAATCTGACCCGCAAGAGAGCTTATCAAGTAATTTATGCGCATCTTTCTCTTTTCGAGGAAAAAAACCACCAAAGGTTAATGTTTGATTGTTTTTTAACTCAATACCACTGATAGAGAAACCAGCCATAGCCGAACAACAACCAGGAACAGAGAAGACAGGTAGACCCAACTGATGATATTTTTCTACAATTTTAGAACCTGGATCAGACACGGAAGGCGTGCCTGCGTCAGATACTAGTCCAACCATGCAACTACTTAGTTTTTCGAAGTTTAGCCTGTGGATTCTTTCTTTTTCGTTGAATTTGTAACACGACAAAAGTTGGTTTTTTTTCTTAATTATATTAACCGAGTTAAAAAGCTTGTTAGTCATTCTAGTATCCTCAGCTAATATTAGTTCACATTGGTCTAATATTTTTATTGCTCGAAGGCTCAGGTCCTGTAAATTACCAATTGGAGTTGAAATGACATATAGTCCGGGTTTTTCTTGCTGCTCCGTATCTTTCTTATGAATAACTCGACCCATAGTGCTCTGACTGTTAATATACAATATGTTAGCATAGCCATCTATATTATGAGAACAGAGTTTTTTACCAGAACAAGTGGACTTTTAGTTATTATATTTCTTCTGGAAGGATGTTATTTTCCATTAGTTGCTACCGGGGTCGTTGCTACTGCGGTAGCAGTGACGGATCGACGGACGGCTGGAATCATTCTTGAAGATGAAACAATAGAGCTTAAATCTATGAATGAGCTTTCTAAAAACTTTTCCG
>JAOINB010000047.1 GCA_028139135.1 Betaproteobacteria bacterium | reverse complement strand
TTCGATCTAGCTCGATAATTTTTGTTGCTACAGAATCTAGAAGAAATCTGTCATGAGTGACAAATAATAATGTAACCTCCAGTGAGCAGAGAAATGTTTCTAGCCAAAGAATAGAAGGAATATCTAAGTGATTTGTCGGTTCATCGAGTATAAGGAGATCTGGTTCTGAAACAATTGCCTTTGCAAGCATTACTTTCTTTTTTTGCCCTCCAGATAAAGTATCGAACTCATCAGTGGGGTTGATAGCTAACCGCGACAATATTTTATTTACTTTTTGATAGTGTATCCAACCATTTTTATTATCAATTTCTTTTTGGATAGAGTGTAATCTTAGCTCATTAATAGCCTTCTCTTGACTATGGATAGTTGAAAGTCTTTCATATTCAACTAGTAAATGTCCGATCTTTCCTAGTCCATTAGTCACAATTTCTTTGCTAGTTAGAATTGTTTTTTCTGGCAACTCTTGTGCGAGGAAGCCTATTCTCAAGTTGTCTCTGTAAACAATTTCACCAATATCGGGCTCAATATTTTGTTGAATGATATTTAGGAGAGAGGATTTTCCTGCCCCATTACGACCAACGAGACAAACACGTTCCCTGTGAGAGATCATTAGATTTATATTTTTTAGAAGTGGTTTTTCACCATACTTTAATGAAATATTGTTTAGGGAAAGAAGTTGCATGTAATGATCTTAATTTACTAAGGATAGCCTTATTAGTTTTCCATTTCTTTCGTCCGTCAGTAAATATATATTTCCGTCTTTTCCTATACGTACATCTCGGATTCGCCCAAATCTATTTTGAAAAATTTCTTCGTATTCTAAAATACGGTTTTCTTTGAGTGCTACTCGGACAAGATGTCCGTTTTTTAGTCCGCCTATTAAAAGGTTGTTATCCCATTTTTTAAATGTATTTCCGCTTATAAACGTCAGTCCAGACGTTCCAATGGAGGGTATCCAGGTAAAGATTGGTTGTTCCATACCTTTTTTTTTAGTTCCTTCACCTATCTTAGTTCCGATAATATAGTTCACCCCGTAGGTTATAACTGGCCAACCGTAATTTTTTCCGGATTGAATTAAATTTAATTCGTCACCTCCTTGTGGTCCATGTTCGTGAGCCCAAATTTCAGAAGTCACTGGATGTATTGCAATACCTTGAACATTTCTATGCCCAAAAGAAAAGATTTCTGAAAATTTTGTAAACTGTTGTTTCTGGGCTTCTAATGGAGTGTTCTTTGGAATCGTTTCATTGGTATTCATTCTCACTATGGTTCCATGATGACTTGATAGAAGTTGCGCCTCTTCTTTTTTTCCTCTGTCACCTAGCGTAAGGAATAACTCGTCTTGCTTGTTCAAAAGGATTCTGCCCCCAAAATGATGATTCGAACGAGATTTAGGTTGCATCTTAAAAAGAACTGTTATGTCTGAGAGCCTATCATTAAGGAATTTTGCTCTCATTAGCTCTGTTCCCCATCTACCATTTCCTGATTTGCCATTATATGAGATGTAAACGTAGCTATTTTCATGAAAATTTTTATCTATAGCAACATCGAAAAGACCGCCCTGACCTGTAGCATAGATGGGAATAGAGTCTAAGGAAATATTCTTCTTAGTTCGGAAAGAGTTGTCCACCAGGATAAGTCTTCCTTCTCTTTCTGTAATAAAAAATGATCCATCTGGTAAGAAAGCTATACACCATGGATGCTTAAGTCCAGTCAACAATGTTTCAGCTTCTAGTGCGTAGAGCTTTGTTTTAATTATTTTGATTAACTTATTTTCATCTGCAAAAAGATTGTTCACGACTAAAGCCACGGAGACCAGAGTAAAAAAAAGTCTAAAGGGAAGCAAAAGAACTCCAAATGAAAGATAAAACTTAATTTTGTCATTTTTTAAAAGGTAAATCAAAATATGTGTATTGGAAAATAGTATAACTATTGCAAATTTATTGTTCGTAATTCCCTAGCGATAGAGTAATATATTTGATTTTCATAGGGAAACCGGTCGATAATTAACGTTATATGCATATTATTTCTTAAAAATATTGCTTTTATGAGTGCTGGTAAACATTACATAAAATCTCTTTTTCTTTATATTTTCATTTTTTACTTGTCAAGCATCTCACCGCTTAATGCTAAATGTGTATGCAAATGCATCAATAAAAAGGTAGAAATCATCTGTAAAAAGGATTCAGATGTAAAGCCGATATGTATGCCATTTACATGCGATGATGGATTAATCGGAGAGATTCCAAAAATTAGTCCTCCAGAGCCAGCCAAAGCATTCAAGAAAGGTTGTCAGGGTTCCGAATCAGTGGATTTAACTGGTGACAAAGTTCTATTAAGGAAGGAGTGTCAATAAGACAAAATGGTATGATAAGGCATGAATTAAGAAAAACAATT
>JAOINB010000046.1 GCA_028139135.1 Betaproteobacteria bacterium | reverse complement strand
TTTTATAAAACTAATGATAAGAAATGTACACAAGAACTTTATTTTACCGTTGAAGATTAAGATCAGGCATGATGTCTTAATACGTCAACGGAAGAAATAAAAGTATAATCCCTATAATGTTAATTTCTGTAATTGCAAACTTTTTTGATTATAAAAAATAAATAGTATTCAACGGCGGAAAGCTAATTCGTTTGGATTGGCCTGATTATTAATATCAACCTTAGCCATGTTCTTGTTAAATGTGCAGTATATTTATTAATTACTGAATAATCATCCTTGAATGGCTCAATAAAATCGATCATATCGGTATAGTAAATTAACCCAGTCTTATTTTTTATACTGTCAAATTCAATACATTAACTTGCTGCGCAGTGCTCCGCAACCTTTCGCCAACCTACTGTAAAAACAAAAAAAGGAAATAATAGTAAAGCTGATAATAAAATTGTTTTCATGACTAAATTCAACCTAATTCATCCTGATTATTTTCTCTTTACTTTTTATGAGTATGTATTTTGCTAATATTGAACACCTTTTCTAAACTCCTAAATAAAAATAATTATAACTTTGCTACTTTCGCAATCAAGCTTAATATTTAGCAAGAACTATAAAGAGAAATCCGGAGGAAGAGTAAAAATATAAAATTAAGTCTATTGTTTATCTAGAATTAATTATAAGAGTTTTATAAATTCGTTAATCTTGCAGAATTTCTATGCTAATAAACTTATTAATTAGTAATTATTAGAGGTTTGATTGATGTGATTTTCCTGATGTCATTCCTAAATGCCGAATAAAACATTAGTGGATAGCGTTCGGGTGATGAATTTAGATTTAGGCGGCCAGTTCGAATTGATTTGAGAGAGGTAGTTTTTTTCTACCTACAGGGCTACATAACCCATTAGTAGGTCTCCTAACACTATGACTATCATGAAAATCATATATATATTCGTGGGGAAAGGACTCATACCTATCCACAGTTATGAAATCGTTATATCGTTTGACGTCCTGGATACCGAGCCCCTGTTTCCGAGTCCATTCTGGTAAAAACAATTGATCAATCGATATTCTTGCGGTTGCATCTCCTTGAACCTCGGTAGCATGAACAACTGAAGACTCCGCTACATATAAATATCCAGCTTGTAAACAAGTGTTCAATCTTTCGTAATAATTTTCGACTATATTATTAGCCTGAGAGTCACTTGTATTAAAATCATGCCATTTCTCATCTATGTCAACGATGGGATTCCAAAACTTAATTGTGTTCCTTTCTATATCCCCCAGCAAAGGTAAAAAACAAACGTAAGCTCGATCTGAAAAACCAGTCCATGAATCTAAATGCGGCATAGACGAATTTCTAATAGAGGCTGATTTATTAGATGACCGGTTAGTTTTAACCCGAAGCGGCAAAATTTCGTACCATCCATAAACTGATAGATAGCGTTGAAGAATCTTATAAAAACTTAATATTACTAGATTAAATTCTAAACAGCTTTGTCTCTTTGGTAAAATCAACCCCGATGATGTTAAGAATTCGTCCTTTGGATCGCCTTGTAATAAGTCGATAATTTCATCTTCTGATGTAATTGAGTAATCCTCACCAAAAATACGTGCGGATAAGAATTGCAGGACATTAATTTTAAGTGTATCGAACTCCTCTTCTTCTAGCTGTATTTTTATAAGATAATCGCTTTCTCGCTCTACCCGGCCTTTGCCCCTTTCCTGAACTCCTAAAGCAAATTCGTTGAACAATTCTTTTCGATTTATCTCTACCGTCATAATATATGTCCCAACTCAGTTTTTTTGAGTAATACAGCGTAAAAAGTATAAGAAATTAATTTGCTGCAAAAAGTGTGCCTAAAAACTCGTGGTTTAGAGCAAGGCTTAAGTAAGCATTTAATTCAGTTACACTTCCATTACACTTTGGTAATCGACACTAAGTGTACGTACTTGAGTACCGTAGGAAATTTTATTTTTTCGATATTAGAATTTAGTTAACTCAGTTTTTGTACGTAGCCCTAGAGTTTCTTAACATTCGACAAATTGTGATTGCGTTTTGATGCCTAAATAAGTAGTTTTAAGGGTTAGCCTTATAATATGGAATAAAAGTTGCTTCATGGAGTAAATCTCACTAAGCTTAAGGGAATGTTCTTGAAGCTTGTTATTGCAGAAATAAGGTAGGATAATGGAACTGAGTCCGAGAGAATTTTTTCAAGGCGTCTTGCTCTCCGAGTTTTATAAACATAAACCGGAATTTAACTCCCAAAATACGTGGTTTATTAATGTCTACAATGGAATTGGAGACGCTTTTTTTATTTTAGGCCTTTTGAGAGGATTTAGGAAAGTACATAAACCGAAATTTTTGATAATTGTCGTAAGAGAAGGTTTGCTTCCCATTACCCGACTTTATAAAGATTATGATAGTTCTATAGTGCTAGACAATGATTTTCCTGCAAATGTCAACCATACGCAGGCTTTTCAACCAAATGAATTAATTATGAGTTCAAAATCTTTCGTTAATAAGGGAGATTGGATAGACCTCGTGACAAGTAACTGTATTCCTCATGTTGATTGGTATAAATACGGACTTAAACTCCCA
>JAOINB010000045.1 GCA_028139135.1 Betaproteobacteria bacterium | reverse complement strand
GCCATCTAAAAATAAGTCAATCTCACTTTCAGTAATGAATCCATTTCTAAATTGCCCAATACAATTTTTCTCGTAATATTTCTTTAAATAATTTTCAACACCTCTATCGAAATTTATATTTAAATAATGCAATCCAGGTTTTGAAAAACCAACTAATTTTCCGTTTCGTACAACCAATTTTCCGTTTTTAAAAACATACTCTGGAGTTGAAAACATATACTCTTGATCAGTATCCTCTCTATAAACAGCAATATCAGCATGCATTCCTTTCGCTAGGGAACCGTTGTCAACTAACCCGAGAATTTTTGCTGGAGCAGCACGAGTCATTATTGCAATTTCATATAATGAAAGCTCTTTCTTTATATCTTTCAAGATACAATGCTCGATAACATCTGGATGTAATTGGTGTAACTGTTCATCTCTGAACTCCTTATTCATCAAGAGTTTTATCAAATGAGGATATGAAGTGAAAGGACCTCCATTTGGATGATCCGTTGTCAAAACAACCTGCCATGGGTCGTCGACAAGCAGAAATATCTCTAATCCTATTACCCATTGTAATGCATTCACAAAGCTGTTTTCTTTGTATTTAAAGGGAACCACCCCACAACCAGCAGTACATTCAATATCACCCATAACCCACTTTTTTGGATTTGCGTTGTTTCTATTACTGTGTTGCTTCATGGTATCCCCAGAAGTCGTAACGGTCTGCCCAAAAATAATTTGGCCGACATCAATTGAAATATTTTTTGAAATCTTAAGTTTCTCCGCTAATTGCAACGAGGCAGATGAAAACTTCTTTGGGCCTTCAGAACCGTAACAATGAAATTGAACATGAGTAAGGTGACCTCGTATCCCCTCTAATGCGTCAATTGTTTCGATAGTTGATTTAATATTACCAGGAACCCCTAAATTGCTTGCATGAATATGTAACGGATGGGGAACACCCAACTCTTGTAAAGATAAGGCTAGCTCATGAATTATAGCTCGAGGTGTTGAGCCCCAGTGACTATGTTTTTCATCCAAGTCAAGAGATCGTTGATTAAATTTGAAAGCAGAAATTCCTCCGGGATTGACAACTTTCACCCCCATAGCCTTACTTGCATTAATACTCCACCCTACATAATCGCGAATTAGACTATGTCCTTTCTTTTTCGCCAGCATTTCCAAAAAAATTTCATCATTACCTAGCATCACGTAAGCACCGTGATCAAGAATTGGTACATCCCCCATCTCTAGATGCGCCTGCCGAGCATTCGAAAAAATCATTGCAGGTTCAAAAGCGGCAGTGTAACCCATTTCGGCATACCTATAGCCGGTATCGATGGTTCCCGGAACAGATTCTCCCTTATTTCCGTGTTCGAATCCGTTCGATTTACACAATCCTTCTGGCATTAACATTCTCGCGATATTAGTTTTCCCACCCCCAATGTGAGTATGAAGATCAATCCCGCCTGCCATCATAATTGAATTGCGACAGTCAATCACATCATACCCATCCTTTGATGGTATGTTCCCTATCTTTCCTTCGGTGTTAATGCAAATGGTTTCGAGAACATTATTTTTATTTTGAATAGGATCAATAACCCTAGCATTAATGAATTTAATTTCCGTCATATCTTTATTCTCTCTACACCTTATCAATAATTTGATCCACGAGTTTTTCTACTGTGTGTATATTGTCATTAACTAATTTTTTCAAAGGAATGATTGCTGCACCATCACATCGCATAATATACCCATTAGCGTTTACTCCGGGAGTAGCTATTGGAATGAAAATGGAGTTTTTGTTTTCTTTAAAAAATTTTGAGTATTTATCCCCCATGCTCTCTGGTCCTAGTGCAACAAAAGGATAATTTGAAATATTTTCAACTGGTAAATTATCGCAGAAAGATGAAAACCAAAAAATACTATCGATAGTTTTAAGTTTCAAACAGTATTTTAAAGAAAACAATTCAGGCTGATAGTGTAAGGATTGCGTAGAAAATTTTGACCTGATAGATTTTGATGTCATCCATGATATGGTGTTTTGAAAACTTAAGCCACCGTTATCGCTGCCAAGTGTCAAAATACCTGCTCTTTTTTTTTGGTTAATCTCTTTGGCAATCTCCATCAACGTATTGGCGATGTATTCTGACAATTCACCAAACTCCTGTGGATCCCAAACGAATGTACAGTATGAGGAGCTCCTCACTAAATCTACTAACTCATGGTCACCATCCATATCTGGGCTTGAAAGGTTATTTCTTAATAGGTAGAGTATGGATCTCATTCTCTCTAAGAAACTAAAGTCACAAGACGTAACATTGCTGATCGATTTGGCTTTAATTGTCCACGACTTTTTATTCCGTAGATCTATTAATTCAGCAAACCTGGGCAAACGCTCATTAGGCTCAGATTTTAAAAAAATTATTAAATCTGCTCTTGATTTAATTTCAGATAATGTTGTAAAAATTGTACCTTTCGCCTGAAAACTTCTAAGCACAGCTGAAATGGAATCTCCGTGCATATGATCTATTGTGGCATTATATTTCTTAGCTAATTTTATTACAGATCTAGATCCCAAAATATCCAAGCCAAGTCCTCCAAAAAAAGGGGACTGAGAGGAATCGAGTACTTTAGATGTTTCAGTTATAAGATTTTGAATAATTTCTTTTTGACCATATAAGTAACCACTTTTGTTTTCTTTGCTTTT
>JAOINB010000044.1 GCA_028139135.1 Betaproteobacteria bacterium | reverse complement strand
ACATACATTCTTATTTGTAATGGCATTACTAATAATCTTACCAAAACCGATTTAAGCATTGGATCGGGATTAACCGATGCGAAAGTATTGCGTACACGTCTTTCAGGAAAAGACCTACCGCAAACTATTTTAAAAAATATAAACTTATGGATGGGCAAGGGATTCCACGTTGTGTCTTACCCTATAAACAAGGAATCAGATCTTAATGTGGTAATAGTTAAAAAAAACAGAGGGTCTTTAGGAGATAAAAAAAAAATAGAAAACGAGTTATTTAACCAACGCTCTCTTTCTCTTCAAAACCAAAACCTTGCTCATTTACTAAAAGACATAACATCATGGTCAGTCTGGCCACTTTATCGAACCGGAATTGTTACAAGAGCTAAGAAGATTTACTCGCATAATTCCTTATATATCGGAGATGCTGGCCACCCTTTGTACCCTCATTTAGCACAGGGGGCAGCGCTAGCTCTTGAGGATAGCCTAGTGCTTTATAAACTGCTACACAAGTATAAAGCCGACCAGCTTACTATTTCAAAAATATTCCAAAAGTTTGCACAGTTGCGTATCCGACGTTATCAAAGAATGCAAATCGAATCCCGTTTAAACGGGAAAATTTTTCAACAACAAGGTCTGTTAAGGATCATAAGAAATATTTTAGTTAAAAATTTGGGACCTAGATTAATGGAAAAAGACTGGATTTACGAGAGCAAAAATATCAGTCGTATTTGATATATTTAAATCTGGCGTCTTCAGGCGTGCCATCTAAGATCCCTTCTTCACCAGGTTTCCATTGAATTACTCTCTCAATTTCTTGCGCTAACAAAAAATCTTTTTCAGTGATTCCCTTAGCGGCATGATTCTGTAATTTGACAATAACAAAAGCGTAAGAAATCGATAAATCCGGATGGTGCCAAGCCGCCTCGGCTATATGGCCAATAGCATTTACAACCATTAATGTAGACTTCCATCCGCTTGTTTTATATTTTCTACGTATCCATCCACGCTCGTAATACCAATGGATTAACACTCCACTTAGTTGTTCATTAATTTCTTCCTCGTTGAATACTTTTTCATCGTTCGCCATGATATCCTCTCTAATTTAATTAACATTAATACTCATGAAATCACAAATTCTAATCGGTTGTGGTAGCAATTTAAAAAATCCTCTTTTTCAGCTCTCTAAAGCTTTGCAAATATTATCAGCTAAAAACTATATTACCCTATGTGCGGCGTCTCCCATATATATTACAGAGCCTTTAGGCTACAAAAAACAAGCTGATTTTTTCAATTGCGTCATCTCTATAAAGACACGAGTAAAAGCTCATTCCTTATTAAAATTATTACTATATATAGAAAAAAAAATGGGAAGAACCAGACTTTTTAAAAACGCACCTAGAGTAATCGATCTTGATCTACTACTCTTTAGGCACGAAAAAAAAAATATCTCTCATTCACCTTACTTGTTCTTACCCCATCCTGAAATGCTTCATCGAAAATTTGTACTTCAACCTTTATCAGATTTAGATGCTCACATTAAGATACCAGGAAAAAAGGCGCTTTATTACTACCTAAGGAATACATACAATCAAAAACTAAAAAAAACTCACAAAAAAATTCGTCTGCCCTTTAAGTCTTCATGTCGTATTTCGAGGTAATAGACATTCTCCTTTTCCGCCAAAGGCTAAATCCCCAACAAATCTTTTTGGAGTAACATTTGCCAGGTTCGGAAAAGGACCATTAAATGATTCGATAACAGGTTTCAACAATCCCCAGTAAGAAGAGAAATCGTGCTTAGTCTCTTTAAAAACGTGAGGCGATACTACTTGGCGTTTCGCGAAGATAATGGTACCGCGTCGCATTCCGTATCCCCAAAGGTTACCCGCAGTTCCACCAACTATAGCGCTCCCAGCGATCATATCGTTCGCAAAAAAATCTCCAACATCTCCCGATACAAAAGCAAACCCTCTTCGCATTCTTCGACAAAAACTTTTTCCCGCATTCCCTTTCACTGAAAGATACCCTCCAGCCATACCTTCCATTTCACCGGTTAAATTTGCACCAGCGTAATCGCCCACATCTCCATTGACGAGGAGACTTCCCCCCGCCATCATAGCCCCAACAAAATGTCCTGCAGATCCTTTAATCGTAATACTTCCGGTTTGCATCATACAGCCCACATAGTTACCTATATGTCCATTTATCAAAATATGAACATTTTTACTTTTAAATCCCAAAAAATCAACTTTGTGAAGGTCTCCTTGAAAAACTATTTTTTTTAAACCTTTTCTCTTATCTGAAATCTCTTGAAAATAGAAATGGGGAGGGAAATCATAATTATATTCATTATCCTCTTGAACAGAAAAAAACTTCCCAAAAGGCTTCTTCCTCGAACCATCTAAAACAGTAACACCTGACTCTTTTTTACTAACAAGGGTTTCAAAAAAGTCATCCCACTTTATATTTGAAAGATCTAAACGGAAATCAGGTTTTTTAATTAATGATATTTTTAAAATTTTATTCGAGTTCATAATTAATCAATATTTCCCTGAGATGAAAATGATGTGGTCCCAACTTACCTCCGTAGTTTCCTGCAGATAATCCAATTAAGCCCTTATCTCTACCCTCCCCAATCATTTTTTTCATAGCTTTAAACATACCAATCTTAATATCTTCCTCTGACAAACCATCGATAACAATCTCTAATACACATCCTACCGATTCAGTCAATATTGAATCTTCTGTTATTCCAATCAGGGAAGGACAAAATTTATCATTTGTTGAAGCCACAAGAGCTTGATATTTACTCCCTACCTTTGAACCAGAACGCACAACTCCCCCTGGAAACGGCGCAATTACATTTTCTAAGTTATTAATTTCGCGAACTCCAATTTCTGAAATGTGCAAGGCTGATTGAATATTTTTAGCCAATATCAAAATATTTCCACCTCCGATTGCTGCTTTATACTTCGCAGTTTCCTCTCCTACAAACTCCCCATCCATCGTTGGAATTCGCCAATATCGTTTTTTTCTAATTACCTTTGAAATCTGCCAACCATCTCCAAAAAATCTAAGATTTTTTGTAAGTGCAAACTCTTCACCTTCAGGCATCCCATTAAATACACTAGTAGTTGGGCAAGTCAAAATGCATTGCCCAACTCTATTTTCGACTTGCTTTGCTAACTCTTTGCTAGACATGGAAAATATTAGAACTGATACGCCAGGCCTAGAATCTGGAGTCTCATCAGCTGCCAAAGTAGTTTCA
>JAOINB010000043.1 GCA_028139135.1 Betaproteobacteria bacterium | reverse complement strand
TGAATTTGAAAGAAATACACAATCAATACTTTTATGTACAGCAAAACCAACCACGGATGTGGAAATAACAGCTAATTTGTTGTCCGTTGCAAAGGAATACCAGCCAAAGAAGCTTCCGTGCAGAGTTGAAAATGTCAAGAAGGTAACGGATGATATTGCAATAATTTATCTAAGGCTTCCGGCAAGCCAGAAGTTTTCTTTTTTACCCGGACAGTATGTCGATATTCTATTGGAAGGAGATAAGCGGAGAAGTTACTCTATGGCTAATGCGCCTCAAGAGGATAACTTAATTGAACTTCACGTAAAACATAATCCTGGAGGGCTTTTTACAGACTCTATTTTCGGATTTCAGAATGAAAGTAAAGTCGAGATTAAAGAAAAAAAAATATTGAGGCTTGAAGGACCTTTAGGTACCTTCTATTTTAGAAAAAATAGCAATAAAAATATTATATTTCTAGCCAGTGGAACAGGAATAGGGCCGATCAAGGCAATCATCGAAAATCTTGCTCTAGAGAATTTACAGTATGATATTTCTCTTTATTGGGGCGTCAGGAAACCTAAAGATTTATATTTATCAGAAAATATTGAAAGTTGGTCAAAGAAAATAAATAAGTTCTCATACATTCCGGTGGTAAGTGAAGCTACTGCTATGGATAACTGGAAAGGAAGGACCGGGTTTGTCCATCACGCTCTTATGGAGGATCACAACTCTCTAGCAGATTACCATGTTTACGCCTGTGGCTCCCCTTTGATGGTTAATGCAGCGTTCGATGATTTAACGAAAAAACTGAACTTGGGAGAAAAGAACTTTTTTTCGGATGCCTTCACTGTTGCGGCCGATGTGAATAAGTAAGCTATTTGCGCTCAATAAGAAAACAAATTCTATCTTCTGTCCTTTCTCTTGACACTAACTTATGGCCTGAATGATCACAGAAATATTTAAAGTCATCGAATGAACCCTGGTCGGTGCACACAACAAATAACCTTTCACCCGCATCCATTGAAGATAATTTTTTTTTTGTTTTTAACACAGGAAGTGGGCAGTTCAACCCTCTCAAATCCAACTCTTGAGTTGTTTCCTCATTTTTCATAAGTCTTCTCCAGTCTTTGAGAAAAATATTGTTCCGCTGCCTTAAAGGCTAAGTCTATATTCTCAATCATACTGCCACCAGCCTGAGCAAAATCAGCTCTACCTCCGCCTTTCCCCCCGATGATTCCAGCTGACAAATCCAGAGCCTCTTTTGCTGAAGCAGTATCAACAAACGTTTTCGACACCCTTGAAACTAACAATACTTTTCCGAGACTAATGGTACCTAAAACAACGGCAAACTTATTAAACCTCGATTTAATCTCATCTGTAATTTCCCTTAAATCAGAGACATCTGCCGAGTGGACAATCATTGTCAGAATTTTTGGTTCTTTCATCCTTTCAAGAGTTTCGATTATTGATAGTCTCTGTGTTTTGACTTGCTCAGATTTCAAAGACCTAATTTCTTTTGATCTTTGCGATAAGTCGTCGTTTAACTGCTTAACTTTATCAGGAATTTTATGATGTGGTACTTTTAGCACTTCAGAGGTCTCACGAAGAGTCCTCTCTAATTCAATAACATATTCCTCTGCAGCTTTTCCGGAAACAGCCTCTATTCGTCTAATACCACTTGAAACACTTCCTTCAGAGATAATTTTAAAAAATCCAATATCGCCGGTTCTAGATACATGGGTACCTCCGCATAACTCAATAGACGGTCCAATTTTTAATACTCTAACACTATCCCCATATTTTTCTCCAAAAAGCGCTATGGCACCATAGTCAACAGCCTCAGAATACTCCATATTTTTAATCTCGGTCATGGTATTATTCTTAATTATCTCATTCACAACATTCTCTATAGAAGTGATATCTGCTGTATCAATTTTGGAGTCATGAGAGAAATCGAACCTAGTCCTCTCTTCGGTAACAAGAGACCCTCTCTGTACCACGTGATTACCCAACACCTTTCTCAAAGCAAAGTGAAGAAGATGAGTCGCGGAGTGATTGCGCATAACCATTTCCCTCTTGAGCCTGTCTATTTGTGCTGAGACACTTTGTGTTGACTTTAATATACCTCTCTCAACAACACAGTCGTGTAGAAACATGCTATTAAATTTTTTTGTATCACGGACTGATAATTGTCCCGAAGGACAAGTGATTACTCCAGTATCACCAATTTGACCTCCAGATTCTGCATAGAAACAAGATTTTTCTAAAACCAGATATCCTCTTTCCCCCTCTTTGAGTTCAGCAACTTTTTCATCATCTTTAAATATTCCTAATACTTCGGAATCAACAGACGAACAGTTATAACCGACAAATTCAGTCCGTAAATTTGGCTCATTAACTTGAATTGCCTGCTGAAATTGATTTTTATCTTTAGATCGTTCTTTTTGCTTTTTCATTAATACATCAAATTCTTCGATATTAACTTCTATTTTTTCCTCTTTGCAAATATCAACAGTAAGATCAATTGGAAAACCATACGTGTCGTAGAGCAGAAAGGCAGTCGATCCACTAAGAGTTCTATGTTCAGCTAATTCAATCTGATGTGAGAGAATCTCCATTCCACGGAAAAAAGTTGCGCTGAATTTTTCCTCCTCAGCACTAATTTTTGATTTAATAGCCTCTATTTCTTCCGCACTGACTTTCTCAGGGAAATCTTTAAGAAATATATCAACCATATCTGCCAAAAATACATCTCTAATCTCACACTGATATGCATATCTGACCGCCCTTCGAATTATTCTCCTGAGCACATAACCCCTGCCCTCATTACTAGGATTGACTCCTTCACGTAACAAGTGAAAAATCGATCTTATGTGATCTGATATCACTTTTAATGAGATGGTATCTAGTTCCTCCACTTTCAATAATTTTGCCGCGCCAGACATTAAATGAAAAAAGGTATCAGTTTGGTAGTTATCCGTAACCCCCTGAAGTACAGAAGAAATTCTTTCCAAACCCATACCGGTATCCACACACTGCTTAGGTAGATTCGAAATTCTCCCTTTTTTGTCTTTGTAAAATTGCATAAATACCAGGTTCCATATTTCTATGAATCTATCCCCTTCATTTGCAGTTCCAGGCAGACCCCCTTTAACGGTCGGACCATAATCAAAGAAAATCTCCGTGCATGGGCCACAGGGGCCCGTGTCAGCCATCTGCCAGAAATTGTCACTTGAGTAACGACCGCCTTTATTGTCTCCGATTTTCAAAATTCGTGAATCCGATATACCTATCTTACTTTTCCAAATTCTGTAAGTTTCCTCATCATCCTCATAAACAGTCACAATTAACTTTTTCGGATCTAATCTGTAAATTTCTGTCAGAAGTTCCCATGCAAGAGTAATTGCCGTATCTTTGAAGTAATCACCAAATGAAAAATTTCCTAGCATTTGAAAAAAAGTATGATGTCTCGCAGTATATCCAACATTTTCAAGATCATTGTGCTTACCTCCTGCCCGTAAGCAATTCTGACAAGTTACAACCTTTGAGTTGGGAGGTGATTTAACTCCTAGAAACTCCTCCTTAAACTGAACCATTCCACTGTTGGTGAAAAGTAAGCTCTTATCGTTTTCCGGAACTAACGCAGAGCTCGGGACATGAAGGTGACCATTTTCAACGAAAAACTTTAAAAACAAGTTTTTTATCTGGTGAGATGTCATTTTTTCAATACTTTTTTCCATTAATTTCCCAATTTACAATAAACTCAAAGCAAACAAGACAATACTTTATTATGGCTGT
>JAOINB010000042.1 GCA_028139135.1 Betaproteobacteria bacterium | reverse complement strand
CGTAACCGTTCACCAAAGAGACTTCTGTCCATGCATATCCCTTAACGGGCTCCTCCTCACCAGCATCACCAGACAACAACATATAACCAGTCATGAATTGCGCCTCAAGTTTTCCCTTTTTTGCGGCTCTTTTATACCAGTTTAATGCTCTACTTCCATCAGCTCTTACCCCCCATCCATTTTGGTACATGTGCCCCATCATAAATTCAGCGTCCAGAAAGCCTTTTTTTGCCGATCGTTCAAACCACTTTTTCGCTTCCGACTGATTTTTCGCGACGCCGTAGCCATGATGATAAAGCAGTCCAGTGTTATATTCACCTTCAGGTAAAAACTTTGAAGCTGCTGATTTATACCATTTCAACGCAGTCCCATAATCCTGTGGAACCCCTAGCCCCCTTTCGTATAAATAACCTATATTGTTCTCAGCCTGAGCGTCTCCGGTTTTCGCTAAATTCCTAAAAGCTCTAAGCGCGGTGGCATAATGCCCCCGATTCATTGCTTGTACACCCGCTTCTAAAGCCCCAGTCTGCGCAATTACAGCTGTAGAACAAAAAAGACTACAAATCAGAATAGAAAAGCCAATAAACATTTTATAAATTATTTTTTGACGCACCTTGACCCCCTTTTATCACTATAAATATTACAATTCACTACAGTGAAGAAATTTGCTAGCAACATTAACCCATTCTTTTTCTATAGCCTCTATCGTAAACCTTTGCTGAATTTTCCTCTGAGCCTCCTTTACTCTGCCATGGTATACCGAAGGATTTTCGGCTAATTCTTCAGCATTTTCTGAATCAGTAAAAGCAAAAAAATCTTTAAACGGCAAGTACGAATGCAGAGGCTCGGCAATTACCGGAAGTCCGAGAGCCAGGCTGGTTAATAATCGGCCTGGGCTGACTCCACTTTTTCTCGGGTCATCTTTGTTACTCGGTATTAAAGCGTAATGGGAAGCTTTTGCCGCCTTTCGCATTGCGTCTTTCGACCATTCTCCTAAATTAATCTTCATACCCTTAGGTGCCATTTTTGCACCCTCTTTTACAACCTCAGTCGGCATATTGTTTGTGAGAATCACCAATCTTTTCGGGGGACACTTATGCATCGATGTAGCCATATAATTCAGCAAATACGGTAGGTTGGAATTATGCCCAAACCACAAAGCAGTCATATCATTGTAATCAGTTTTAGGTCTGTCTGGATCTATAAAATCCACTTCCACAGGCTCAGAAATAACTTTCGTAAAGCCAGCCCATTCTCCACGAATATTATCTTTCATTTTTTCACTTGGCAAAATAAGCCCCGACACTGAGCTCTTGATTTCACGGTAAAACTCGCCAACGATGTTATCTTTCGAGAAGTGATTGTCAGTATAGTCAAGCAAGAGAATCTTGTTTTTACTTTTCAACCTATCTATTTTCTCAAGCCAAACTCCCCTCCTAACACCAGAATCATCAAGGAATTGGCCCGTATTGCTGTCAGGTACAAATTTTGCCATAAAAACCACGTCCGGATCATGAGAAGCTTCGCGGTAATTTGGGGGCAAAACACTTATGCCATTGTTTCGACATCCTGAAATACATACCCCAGCACGCATTCTTGTGCTTGCCAGTTGGGTATTGAACAATTCAGCAAAATCATTTGTCCGCAAGTTAGAAATTAACCACGCAATTGATTTCTCCAATGCCTGCAAAACTTATCTTCCTTATTTTATGTATTATTGTTCACATTATTGGTGCTAATGATAAACTTTAGTTTAACTTAATAATTCTCTATGTTACGGGGTTCTAATTTATTTTGACCTACAATCAACATTCGAAAGGGGTGTATGACACAGCAAGTTTTCGTCGGATACGATACGAGAGAGGATATTGCCTACCAAGTTTGCGAATACAGTATCAAAAGGTTTGATCCTGTTGTCCAGGTTACTCCCCTAGTACAGCAGGAGTTAAGACAACAAAAGATTTACTGGAGAGAGATTGATAAACTAGCCTCCACTGAGTTTACCTTTACAAGGTTTCTTGTTCCTCATCTTATGAATTTTAGAGGTTGGGCTCTATTTATTGACTGTGACATAATTTTCCTCGAGGATGTAACAAATCTCTTTGCTCTAGCAGACGAAAAATATGCTGTAATGTGTGTAAAGCACGACTTTAACCCTAAACCGGGACTCAAAATGGATGGACAAATTCAAACAGTGTATCCTCGCAAAAATTGGTCTAGTGTGGTTCTTTGGAATTGTTCGCACCCTTCAAATGAGAGGATTACCGTCGATAGTGTTAACAACCCGAATTATGACGGATCGTACTTTCATCGATTTAGCTGGCTGAAAGACAGCGAGATTGGTGAGCTACCTTGCGACTGGAACTGGTTAGTTGGTTGGTACAAAAAAGATGATGGTGTACCCAGAGCCATTCATTATACAGAGGGTGGTCCCTGGTTTAAAAATTATCGTAAATGTGAATTCAACAGTGAATGGAAAGCTTGTTTACAAGAAATGATGCAAAGTAATCAAGTTTATTAGCCGGTTACTAGAGATTTTAAAAAAATTTATCAATCCATGTTGTTAATTAGGAGAGCAGTGACGTTACTTCATTTTGATTAGTATTGCTTAAAGCAGCAACCTGGGCGTCCACTAAGGCCTTGATTTGTGCTCGAATCTCGGTCATCAAAGCGGCAACAAAACCAGCTGATTCAACCTCCTTAACCAAAGTTGAACTCACACCAGCTGCTTCAAACTCTGCAGCTGTCCCACCCGACCCAACCAGCAAAGTGGCGAAATTATTATTTACATTGGTTTGGGCAGCAGCAAGAACATTTTGTTGTTCAGCTATTTGTTTTAATAACTCATCTAGGGCGTTTAAGGCGCTCTGTATTTCTGCTTCACTCTTTAACCCGTCGGTAAATAAGACTTTAGCTTCAGCAGTGGGAATTTCGGAAAATCCGCCAGCTGCAACTCCCCGCGTAAAAGACTGAATTTGAGGAATATTTAGTTTCGCGAGAATCGGAAAAGCCTTTACATTTAAACTAAGATTTTCTCGAACGACCGGTTTATAGCTACGTGCGAGATCCGCTACTGTATACGAATCACCACTATTTGAGTTCGTAGCCCCTGTTGCAAGAGTTACGGTGACATCCGAGAACTTTGCATTTTCCATGGTTGTAAGAGTATCCGTACCATCGGAGCCTACATTATCTGTAATAGTGTAAGATCCACCTCCATTGTTTGTGATCGTGTAATTTGCCCTCGCTCCACTATAAACAGCAGTATCATCTCCTCCACCTCCCGTAATGCTATCGTTCCCGGCATTACCGGTAAATTCATTATCCGCATCATTTCCAATTAGCGTATCCGCCTTAGCACCACCTTTCGCATTTTCAATAGTCGTACTATGTGAGATTTGCAAATTATCAACACCGGTGTACCAGCCCTTCTGAAATGGTGAATCGTAGGTGCCGCCGTCGGCTTGAGCAGCATTGACAGAAGCAATATTTGCAGTGGCACTGTTGAATCCTAACCCTTTCCAATAAGCAGCCTGTTCATCTTCGTCCCATATTCCAATTGATGACGCTGTTCCACCGTTCAAATTAATCCAAACTTCCTCAGTCTGATTAGAGCCATCAATTGTGTCCGTACCCCCACTATCTACAATTGTCTTTAAGAAAAATTCTTTATCTGCAAACGAATACGTTGTGTCTCCTAAATTCGTGTCCGTAGAAGTACCGTACATGTGTTCAATAACCTGAACATCCAACAAACCAGGATCAGTCGGAAAAACACGGGCATAATTAATACTGGTTGGACTCGCGGTATTATCGGGAACAAAGGTATAGTTTCGATCATTTGAGGTGTATGACATTACAGTATTTCGAACAAAATCTTTACTGTCCGTTAACGTTGTTCCTCCTCTCCCGCCCCCGTCAAATGGGTGACTCAAACCAACAGCGTGGCCAATCTCATGCAACGCAGTATAGTAATTGAACGATTGTTCGTCAAATTGTTGTCCATATGCGGTGGTATACCAAATATCACCGTTAATAGCCCCGGATCCCGGTCCATATGCAAAGGCTGAATAACTCGGAGTCCCTACCCCATCAAGCGCTCTGGACCTGATTTCACCTACGGTCGTTCCGGATTCGGTTATTTTTTCAAAACTCCATGCACCAACGGAATCCCAATCGGCAAAAGCTAGATCTAACCTGGTTTCAACATCAGCGCTACCGATTAGCGACAATCCTGCAGTGCCAACATTAGAACCCCCTGTACCAGAAGCATTGACCTGGTATGTATAAGCCACGCCAGAAGTTTGATAATATGAATAGGAGAGAGTTTCTGTAGCTGACAACTCCCATTTGTTTGCCAACATTAACGAGTCTAGTTCTTCTACTGATGTCGTTGAATTCGCTGATGCCCCAGTAACTGATGTGCTATTCTGTGTTGCGCCTTCAAACGGAGTTGGATTTGAATTATAATTTCCGTCAGCGGTGTCGGAGGCTCCTTGTGCCATACCTGAATTACTTAAAGCATCGTTAGCCTGACAGATTGGGCATGTCTGACGATTGTGGGCAGTTATTGCCTCCGCAACACCATGAGCGAAGTTTACTTCAATTTCGGCAAGTTTTTGAGCTTCTGCATGTGCAAATTTTCCGTTTAAAACAACTTCATTGAAAAAATTAGTTTCCGAC
>JAOINB010000040.1 GCA_028139135.1 Betaproteobacteria bacterium | reverse complement strand
TTTTACTGATTCGGTTGTAAGATTCTCAAAATTAAGATCGATGTTTCCAGAGATAAAAATACTTGTCGGCACAGGTAATCTAACTGAATTGATTGATGCTGATACTATGGGAATCAACGCCATATTGCTAGGAATTTGCAGTGAAATCAGGGCCAGTGCCGTTTTGACAACACAGGTTAGCGATCATGCGAAGTCCGTAATTAAGGAAATCGATGTCTCTCGCCGAGTAATGTTTGCCTCTAGGGAAAATCAAGTGCTGCCAAAAAATCTAACTAACAGCATGCTTGCAATCCATGAAAAAAAACCTTTCCCTGACTCTTTAGAGGAAATAAAAATTACCGCTCAAAATGTGAAAGACCCGAATTTTCGTATTCAGATTACCTCAGATGGTTTGCATGTTTACAATCGAGATGGATTAAGGTCTGGTCAAGACCCTTTTCAGTTTTACGAAAAACTTGGTGTTGAGGAAGATTCAAGCCATGCATTCTACCTCGGTGTTGAGCTTGCGAGAGCGGAGATTGCATGGAGTCTCGGTAAAAGATACGCTCAGGATAGAGGATTAGATTGGGGTGCAGCAGCAGAACCGAGAAGAGAGGACGCATTGACTCATTGTCAGCCGAAAATTAAGAAAAAAATTAGAAACAGAAGAAATACCTCAAAAAATGATTTATGAAGTAATTATCTCTACAATGAATGAAGATGGAAGCTCCCATGTTGCGCCTATGGGTGTTTCTCGAAAGGCTGATTTTGTCGTGTTAAAGCCTTTCAAACCTTCAAAAACTCTTGAAAATATTCTTACACAAAAAACTGCAGTTATGAATATTGTAACTGACGTTCGGGTGTTTGCAGGGGTTGTTACGGGACGATCAAATTTCAATTTAGTTGCCCTACCATGCGACAAAGGTTTCTTCTTGAAAGATGCATTAAGCTACTTGACTTTGTCATTAGCTGAGATTCATGATGACGAAATCAGGTCGACTTTGTATATGAACAAGGTGGATGTCTTTCATCTTTCAAGTTTTAAGGGGTTCAATAGGGCGCAGGCTGCGATCATTGAAGCTTCAGTGTTAATGTCTAGATTAGATCTTCTTTCAGAGGACAAGATTAAACAAGAAATTAAATATCTTGAAATCGCCATTAGCAAGACAGCGGGTAGGAAAGAGATTCAGGCATGGGAATGGCTGATGGAAAAATACGAGAATCATTGTAGAGAAAAGGAAAAAAAATTAAACTGTTAGTTAGTATCAGGTCAATCGAGGAGGTTAAGGTTATCAATGGACTGAATATTGATATTGTCGATTTAAAGGAACCAAAGAATGGCCCTATAGGCATGCTTGATTCTAAAGATATAAGAAATATTGTATTGGCACTTAGAGATAATAAATTTTGCGGGAAGATTTCTACAACTTTCGAACTTAATCAAGGAAACATGCCTGGACCCGATATAGCTAAAATCGAGGAACTTGTTAGGTTAGGGCTTGATTATATTAAAATTGGGGTATCTGCTGATGGGAATACCTGGGCAACTTTAAGGACGTTTACTGAAAACTTAAGTAAAATAAAAAATCGACTTTTGGATAATAAGCTAATTTTAGTACTCATGATTACAGATAAACATTCCTTTAAATTTGTCAAAAATATTTCTCCGAGCATGGTAAGAAAATTTTCTGGGATTATGATAGATACTCTTGATAAAGAGAATGGTTCTGTTTTCGATATCGTCGATTTTACAGAACTAAACATAATAAAAAAGTTAGCTCTCGAGAAAAATGTAGATTTTGGAATAGCCGGTTCATTGGATATTTCCCATACGAAGCTAATTAACCAACTTCAGCCAAATTGGGCTGGGTACAGGGGAGGTGTATGCATGGGAAAAAGGGCAGGTCCTTTGTCCAGAGTAAGA
The DNA here is from genome assembly GCA_028139135.1 of Betaproteobacteria bacterium. GTDB lineage: Bacteria > Pseudomonadota > Gammaproteobacteria > Burkholderiales > Burkholderiaceae_A > UBA7377. The sequence goes on along the minus strand of JAOINB010000040.1, from coordinate 3,021 downwards.
GTAGAAAATCTTATTGACTCATTTTGCTAGGTTTTGAGCAGGTTAAGACTCTATCAGTGACATTTGGTAATTGATCACGCAAGAAAAGGAACACTTTTGTTTTGCTAGTTTGAAAGTTCAGAGAAAAACTAGCATCCAGAATCCCTAAAGATACCAACTTGTTTACTTCAGTTTGATTTAGTGCAATTTTACTATCTATGAAGGAGCACAAGCGTGATTTTACAATAATTAAGTTGTTAAGCTGGAGTTCTTCGGAAATTAGTAAGGCTATGCTGTCTGATGTAATGCTCCAGTTTTTATTAGGGGAGCCAATTCTTTTTTTTAAAAAATCAACAGTTCCTATAATTGGAACCTTATTCTCTTCTAGAACCCTACCAATTTCATTTTTTGTATTGCAAAAATGTAAGCTTGTCCTTTCTATTGACGAAATGAGCAGACCCATCTGAGACATCGAATAGAGTGCCATATCATGAGCAATATCGTCTTCTAACTTGTAGTTCTTTTGAACCGATCTTATATGGTCCGCAAATAATCCTCCCCCAGGAACAATGATAGCCCTACCTTTTAAGTGGTCTGTAATGAATTTTATCCATATCTTCATGAACCCAGAATTTAAGAGGCTACCCCCTAGCTTGATCAGTATCATAAATAGGTACTAATCGCTAAAGAAAATGCAGTTGCGCAACTGTCTACATCATCGATTTTTGATTGTGGGATTTTTATGCGCTCAGCAAATAAATCAGAATAAATTTTTGTTTGACACTTTAGCTGATCTTGAATTTCCACAGCTAGAAATTTTCCGGAACCAGTGATTACAATTGGCATTCTAGAGCTCATGTTATATTCAAATATTACTTTTTTTAAATTTTCTATAATTTCTGAGACGAACATTTGCTTTATTTGCTGAGCGAGAGCATTTAATTCTTCAACAGTTACATCATTTATATCTAATCCAATAATTCTAGCTAGTCTTTGTTGTGTCGCAAGCCTCTTCTTATTTTTTCCATCAAGTGTTGGGTACAGATCATATTTTGGATCTAATTGTTTTGTCAACCTAAATAGGTCAGCAGTCGAAGCGAAATTTTCTCGCATGATGTTTGTCATTTTTGATCTAAACATTAGTTGTCGTCTAATTGAACTTAGCGAGGTTCTGCAAACGCCCAGGTATACAAGTTCGCCTTTTTGTAAGCGTGAGAAATCAGTTGAGGAAGTCGGTGATAGAATTTTTCCAAACCGTATAGGAGTAATATCTGTTGTGGTGCTACCAATATCGATTAAGAAGCAGTTCCTCTCTATTTTCGATAAAGAATCCGCAGTTGCATGCCAATTTGACGAAGCGATTTCTTTGTAGTTTTTAAAAGTTACATTAAACTCCTTAAGCCCGTTTGTAGAGTAGATTTTTAATTTTCCGCAACTAAAAGTGTTTTTTATAATAGAAAGAATCTTTTGTACACCTTCTCGTCGATGTCTGAAGCAATCTGTCATTTCTGCAGTCATTGCGATATTTATGTGAACATTTTCACCCATGGTCCATTTTTTTTCAATCTCCTTTAAAGTAGATACGAGAGTATTTTGTGATTCCCATATTGGTGTTTTAAATAAATCAGCCTTACTCAATTTGAGAATTACATCGTTTTTTATTAAGCACGCTTTCAGGTGAGCTCCTCCGATATCTAAACCTATTGAACTAGTCATACTAAATTATTCATTTCAAATGAATTTAAAATTTTCACAGCAGTATTATCTTTGTTGTGTTTCGAAAGGCCTATATATGAGCATGTAAGTCTTGGGTTAATTTCGATAATACTTATTTGTGAATTCTTCTTTAAAATAAAGTCAATACCAGTAAAGCCTCGTAAGTCGGTTATATTTGAGACTATTACAGAAATGGTTGGCATTATACTTTCATACAACTTTTCAAACATCTTGTTTTCTACAGGTTTGACACCTCCGTAGAAGAGTTTTCCCTGATGATTTGCAGTTATACATTGTTTATTTATAGATAAGATTTCAAACTTTGAAAGTTTACAATTAAGAGATACGCTATATGCCGTTCCCTCTATCCACTCTTCTAGGAAAAAACGTGAGCGTTTTTTACCAAGTGTATTAATAATATTTTTTTCATTTTCAATTATATATGTATCTGTAGTACCAGCTCCATCGATAGGTTTATATACTGCCTTGGTGTAATTTTTTTTTCTCAATGATCTGAATGTAATTTCATCTGGGGTATTGACACCTAAAGATTTTAAATATTTTTTTGTTTCTAGCTTATTAGAGGCAAGCCGAATTGCTTGTAAACCAGATCCTATCCAAAGTTTCTTTTGTGATGCAATATGAAAACGTTCGAGTTCACCATCACTTTCTGGTGCGATAACCCACACCAAATCAATTTTGGTAATAATCTCCGAAAAAAAATCGAGAGCCGTTTCTCCGAATCTTTGTTCCCCAATGGTTATATGCAGCTGTTTAACATGTTTGAGATCAGTGTATAAGGCATCTACCATTGCTTTTCCTTGCATTTTCATTGACATAAAGTCTTTTTGCGAAAGAAGCTTAGGCGAATTTTTGATATTCTTTAAGTTTGCAGTAATGGACTCGAAAATTAATAAATTCAGCACTTTTATGTCTTGTAAAATTATTCCTGTTGTTGATCTTCGGAATGGCATAGCCGTTAGAGCAGTCGCTGGAGATCGCGCAAATTATAAGCAATTAGACAATGCAGCATTTAAATCAAATCACTTGTGTCGAATTATAGAGGTTCTCTTAAAGTTGTCAAGATCGAATACTCTGTACGTTGCAAATCTTAATGGTATAGCTGGGGATGATTCATACGACTGTATTTTGTACGAGATTATAAGAAAATTTAGCAAGGTAGAGATTTGGATTGATAATGGTTTCCGAGATCTCACGGAATTAAATAATTTTCATAAGGGGTTTGCTAATTGGTGTGAGAAAAAGGGTTATAGGCTATGCTCTGGCAGAAATTTAGTACCAGTTTTTGGCACAGAAACGATAACC
>JAOINB010000041.1 GCA_028139135.1 Betaproteobacteria bacterium | reverse complement strand
CAGCTGCCCGGTGTGTGGCAAGGAAGCGAGACGAGAAACAGATACAATGGACACTTTTGTAGACTCGAGTTGGTATTTCATGCGGTATTGCTGCCCTCAGGAGCAAGAACAAATTTTTAATGAAGAGGTAGACTATTGGATGCCAATTGATCAGTATATCGGAGGCATTGAACACGCAATATTACATCTGCTGTATGCCAGATTTTGGACAAAAGTAACCCGTGATTTAGACCTGATCAAAATTGACGAACCTTTTACTAAGTTACTGACACAGGGAATGGTTTTGAATCAAACTTTTTTTCGTGAAAGTAACAATGGTTCTGTAAAGAAATATTTCAATCCATGTAATGTAATCCTAGACAAAGATAACAAAGGAAGAGTAGTTTCGGCGAAAAATGCAGACGATGGGCTGTCCGTGCAATTAGGTAAAATTGAAAAGATGTCAAAATCAAAAAACAACGGTGTTGACCCTACGGTTTTAATTGAAAAATATGGAGCCGATACATGCCGATTGTTTACTATGTTCGCCGCTCCGCCAGAAAATACTCTAGAATGGTCAGAAGATGGCGTAGAGGGTTCCTTTAGATTTGTTAAAAGGCTATGGGCTTTTCATGTAAAAAAACTCGATCTCTTAGAGACTCAAAATTTTCCTTATGAAGGTCAAACCGAAATAACAGAAAATGGTCAAAGATTAAAAAAAGCTTGCCACGAAATTCTTTCCCAGGCTTCTTATGACATGGAGCGATTTCAGTTTAACACCGTAGTTTCGGCCGCTATGAAACTTCTCAACACAATAGATTTATTTTTACAGCAACCAAATTGTAATCAAGAACAATTTGTAAAAGATGATAAGGTGATTCTGGTAGAATCCTTCTCGATATTGTTACGAATTCTATACCCTATCGCTCCTCATATTTGCTGCCATATATGGAGGAATGTCGGATATGAAAATGTATTTGGCACGCTAGTTGACTCTGAGTGGCCTATAGTGGATGAAAAGGCTTTGCAACAAGATTACGTAGATATAACGATTCAGATAAATGGAAAGAGCCGAGGAAGAATCAAAATTCCCTCATCAGCGTCAGAGGAACAAGTTTTAAAGATTGCACAAGAGTCAAAAGAATATCAAAGATATTGTCAGACTAAAGAGATTTTGCGAACTATTGTAGTTCCAAATCGATTAATCAACATAGTCCTGAAAATATGAGAAATCCTCATTTTTTATACTCCATTTTTATATTCATCAGCCTACAACTTGCGCTCACTAGTTGTGGTTGGAAGTTTAGAGTGCTCGAGGATAAGATGCCTTTCTCAACCATCTACTTGAGCGGTATTAATAATGGAGTGGGCACTGAGATCTATCAAAGACTGAAGAGAGCCCCAGGTGTAAAAATTATAGGCAACAAGGCTGAAGCTGAGGTTTCTCTAACTTTAAAAGTAAAAATAGATAGAGTTGTTGTTGGGTTCTCGGGCGCTGGAAGGCCTAGGGAACTTGAAATAAGGACTACTGCAATAGTTGAAATTAACGACGCGGAAGATAAACCTCTACAACCGATGGATGAGTTGAAAATTTATCGCTCAGTTACTTTTAATGATACAGATGTTCTTGCAACACAAGCACATGAGTTATTTCACACAAGGGATATTAATAAGCAACTAGCTATGCGGATAATTCAAAAGCTACAACGAATTGATGTTTCTAAATTATGAAAATCGCAGTTCCTGCACATTTAACTTATAGTGTAGAGGAAGTAGAAACTTTCCTTGTCAAAAATACTGGAACTAAATTTGACGAAAGTAATAAATGTTGGGTTGTGCTCTCAGACGAGGCTCTTTTTCATAAACTTGTATATGAGGTATTAGAAAACAGGTTAAAAACCAAGGGATCTTTTGATAAAGATACTCATTTCGCAGACGCTTTTTTTAATTGGAAAGAGTGTTTTCAAAAGCATGACAACATCGGCCTATTTGCTGAAATAACCCTTTTGCAAATTTATATGAAAAATGGAAAACCTGGCCCAAAAGGTGGTGCATTTTTATCTGAACTTAATATGAATGAAAACGAAAGTATCTACGTATTGATCCACTTACCGAAACTTGACTTTGCTAGTAAAAACTCTAAATGGTTTCGAGCATTAGCGCTCAATGGAAATTGCATAGAGTTTAGTAATGACAACGCCGCTGGATTATCTAAGTTCATTGAAAATCATTTGGCTTTCTATGTGGGCAAAGAAAAAAATAAAATAATCAACTTGATTTTGGATAAATGTGAAGGTAATTTTACCTCGGCACATAACGAAATTGTTAGCCTTAAACTACTTTATAACTCTAATGAAGGTGAAATCGATTTGACCTCTTTGGTATCTGCGATCGATAATAATTCGAAACATAATCCATTTATATTGCCAGATATAATCAAAACATATGATAAGAAAAAAATTTTGCAGTTTCTCAGAGAACTAAAAAAAGATAATGTCCCTTTGCCTCTTTTAATTTGGATTGTTGCGAACGACTCGAGGAAAACATTGAACATTAAATCAGAAAAAATTTTGATATCATTACATGAAATTGACAAACACCTAAAAGGTATTACCCCGGGAGATCCCTGGGTAGAATTTGAAAGAGCTATTATTAACTATTAAGATGAATAAACTAAGAGAATTTGCTTTAAAACTTGGAAAGAATGGGCGAAATGCATCTTCGAAGATGCATCTAATAAGACCGTCCCAAAAAAATGATATTCTAAGGAGAATTTCTGACTGTATAGAGACAAACAAAGAGAATATTTTCAAAGGAAATGCGTTAGATCTGAAAATTGCAAAAAAAGCGCGGAAAGATTCGGCATTTGTCGATAGACTCGAGATCACTGATCAATCCATTCATGACATGTGTGATGGACTCGAGCAAGTTGCCTCATTGCCAGATCCCATTGGGGCAATTAGTAACTTACAAGAACAGCCGTCTGGAATAAAAGTAGGGACCATGAATGTTCCTATCGGCGTTATCTTGATGATCTATGAATCGAGACCTAATGTCACTGTTGATGCTGCTGCTCTCACTCTAAAAACTGGAAATGCCATTATTTTAAGAGGTGGCTCCGAATCTATTAACAGCAATGTCGTTTTGCATACCATTTTTCACGACACACTTAAATCATATAATTTTCCAACACATTGCGTACAACTTGCCAAAGAGACCAACAGGGATCTTGTTAAAGAGTTACTTTTGCTTGATAAATATATTGACATAGTAATTCCTCGAGGTGGTAAATCCTTAATAGAAAGAATCTCAAAAGATTCGAAGATACAAATAATAAAACATCTTGATGGGATATGCCACGTTTATATCGATGAGTTTGCAGATAAAAAAAGAGCTGTTGATATAACAATGAATTCAAAAACACAACGATTAGGTACTTGTAATACTTTAGAGACACTTTTAGTAAATAGGAAAATTGCCGGAAAAGTCCTTCCACTAATCTGTATGTTATTACTAGAAAAAGATGTTGAGATTCGTGTTTGTAAGTTAACAAAAACAATTCTTTCCGAAAAAAAATTTCCTGAATTAAAAAAAATAAAAGTTGCCACTAATAAAGACTGGGCAACGGAGTACTTAGACGCTATTTTATCGATTAAAACTGTAGCATGCATGGATGAGGCCATTTCTCATATCGCTACATATGGTTCTTCCCATACGGATTCCATTGTCACAGAAAATCACGAAAATGCCATGAACTTTCTACGAAGGGTTGACTCCTCTTCTGTAATGGTGAATACGTCTACTAGATTCGCCGACGGATTTCAGTATGGATTGGGGGCAGAAATCGGCATAAGTACCAATAAACTGCACGCTAGAGGACCTGTTGGCTTGGAGGGACTGACTACTAAAAAATGGATTGTTATGAGTGACGGCCAGGTAAGACGTTAATGCTTTGGGTTAAGACATTTCACATTTTTTTTGTCGTCGCATGGTTCGCGGGACTCTTTTATCTTCCACGAATATTTGTTAACTTAGCAATTATTTTTTCTGATAAAAATATTCACCACGATAACAAAAGAGACGAATATGATCGCTTAATTGTAATGGCGCGAAAGCTTTACAAATTTATCCACCCGATCATGATACTGTCAATAATACTCGGAATTTGGCTTTGGATTGGATACGAAATTGGCCTAGGAACAGAATTTAATTGGATGCATATAAAGCTTTCAATCGTAGTTTTATTGATTACTTATCATATATATTGTGGAAAAATTCTTCGTGATTTTACAAACTTTAAATGTAAAAAAACACACGTTTGGTTTCGTATATTTAATGAAGTTCCTGTATTTTTACTTTTCTTTACGATTTATCTAGTAATATTTAAACCGCTCTGATGGAATTCCCCTTAACAGTAGTCGCGATTTGTCCTAGGGGACTAGAACTTATTGTGTCAAATGAGGTGACCTATCTGTTACCTCATATCAAGCCCAAAATAAAAAAAGGAGGTGTATTTTTTATTGCAACGGCAGAGGAGGTTTGTGTGCTGAACCTGTGGGCTCGGACACCAACACGATTACTAATCATGCTTGCCCGCACTCAAGTAAAAAGCGCACGTGATCTCTACAACTGCTCTTTTAAGATTCAGTGGAGAAATTGGTTTCTACCAAGCCGAACGATTAAAGTGGACGTAAATGGTAGGGGATTTCCAAAAGATGTTTCATTAAGGTATGCATCTCTCATTGTAAAAGATGCAATTTGTGACTTTTTTCGAAACGATTATGGAATCAGACCAAATGTTAACACCAAGAATCCTGATATTAGAATTTGGGTAAATTTTGAAAAT
>JAOINB010000004.1 GCA_028139135.1 Betaproteobacteria bacterium | reverse complement strand
AATGTTAGTAATTCCTCTACCTCCGCTTTTATTAGATATTTTATTTACATTTAATATCCTGGTAGGGCTGGTAGTGATAATGATTGCAATAGGAACCAAACGACCTCTTGATTTCTCCTCGTTTCCTGCGGTGCTTTTATTGGCTACAATGTTGCGTCTAGCTTTGAATGTTGCTTCCACCAGAGTAGTTCTCGTAAATGGACACACAGGAACAGGAGCCGCTGGTCAAGTAATTGAATCTTTCGGAGAATTTGTTGTTGGGGGAAATTACGTAGTTGGGGCGATAGTCTTTGGTATTCTGATACTGATCAATTTCCTGGTAATTACCAAAGGCGCTGGTCGTGTTTCTGAGGTGACTGCCAGATTTACACTGGATGCAATGCCCGGAAAGCAGATGGCTATAGACGCTGATTTAAATTCTGGAAACATCGACAATGATGAGGCAAAAAAGAGGCGTGAAGAACTGTCTCAGGAATCTGATTTCTTTGGCTCAATGGATGGTGCCTCAAAGTTTGTGCGCGGTGATGCAATCGCAGGCTTGCTTATACTCTTAATAAATTTGTTAGGAGGTTTGATTATAGGGCTTGCCCAGCACGATTTATCGTTTTCTGAAGCTGGCCGGTTATATTCTCTGTTAACTATCGGGGATGGTTTAGTTGCTCAGATTCCCGCTCTCTTTTTATCGCTCGCGACAGCGATAGTCGTTACTAGAGTTACAACTTCTGAGTCCATGACTGAGCAAACAAAAAGTCAACTCTCCAATCCATCAGCTCTCTTTATTGCTGCTAGTATTTTAATGGCTTTGGGAGCAATTCCTGGGATGCCAACTAAGATTTTTATGACAATGGGGATTTTGTCAGCAGGTTTGGGATTTTTCTTGTTACAGAAAAATGTTGAAGAGACAAAAGACGAATCCTCGGAAAAATCGGCTTCAGATGATGAGCCAAAAGAACTGGATTGGGACGATGTTGATCAGGTAGACCTCATAGGCCTTGAAATTGGGTACGGTCTGATTCCTTTGGTAAACCCAGAAAGTGGTGGTCAACTCATGGCTCGTGTAAAGGGCATAAGAAAAAAACTTTCAGCAGAATTAGGCTTTCTTGTGCAACCTGTGAGGATAAGAGATGCTTTAAATCTTGAGCCTGACCATTACCATATTGTACTAAATGGAGTTATTCGAGCTAGAGGAGAGGTGCGTGTAGGTAAAGAGTTAGCGATTAGTCCTGGTAAAGTATATGGGGAGCTTGAAGGGGAAAAAACTTCCGACCCGGCTTTTGGTTTAGAGGCTGTTTGGATAGAATCATCACAAGCCGATAATGCTCGAACATTAGGCTATACAGTTGTGGACGCTAGTACCACTATAGCGACACACCTAAATAAAGTCTTACGGGAGAATGCTTCAGAGTTACTCGGAAGGGACGAAACCCAACAACTTCTAGATAAATTGGCGAAAAAGACTCCGAAGTTGGTTGAAGATCTAGTTCCGGGGAAGATCCCACTGGGGACCGTTACTAAGGTTTTACAAAATCTTTTGAATGAATCAGTGGTGATAAAAGATATGCGAACAATTATCGAAACTTTATCGGATGAATGTGGTAAGACGCAAGATCCGGAAGTTCTAACCTCTATGGTTCGTCCAAAGCTGGGCAGAATGATAATACAAAATATAGTTGACGCGGATTCAACTTTGGAGGTCATGACCTTAGACCCGGAACTGGAGCAGATTTTACATAATGTTATTCAACAAAATCAGGGTAATCAGGAGATTATTTTAGAGCCTGGTCTGTCGGAAGCTTTATTTAAAGCCGTTAAAGATAATACTCAAGAAATAGAGGAAATGGGCCAACCTGCTGTATTGGTGGTATCACCAGCGGTTAGACCATGGCTTTCAAAAACACTCAAGCACCGGACGCCTGACCTTACTGTACTTTCATATGTAGAGATACCTGAGGACCAGGCTGTGAAAGTAATAAAAACTATAGCAATTAATTTAAAGGGTGAGACCAAATAATTTAAGAGGAACGACATATGGAATTGAAAAGAATTTTAGCTAACGATTTGCGTGCTGCAACAGAAAAAGCAATCAGAATATATGGTCCGAATACTTTAGTTGTCTCCAGTGAGCGAATAAGTGGCGGAGTTGAGGTGATAGTTGCAACCGATTTTTCTCAGAATACCGATTTGGCTAATCCACCTGTTGATTCTCCAGCTCAGCAAAATAAACGAACTTCGTTAGATAAATCTCTCGCAGATGAACTAGCCAAAGATTCTTTTGATGAGATACTCTATGATTCGATTGGAAAAACAAGGAATGGTAATTCAAAAGGAGAGAAAGGCATACGAGTTCCAGGTGTTACCCAATACGAAAAGAAATCTGAATTCAGTGGCGTTCATAAATCTCAATCTTGTAATGATGAGACAAAAGTAGGTAAGGAACCAACCTTGGGTCAGAAGACTTTTCATGATTCAAAAACATGGTCTACAGAGAACAATTCGGGGAGTTTTAATGAATGGGAGATGGAAGAATCTACGAGGGACGCTATTAAACATGACACGCCACTGGTAGAAAAAAAACCACTTAGTCCCGAGGAACTTAGGGCTAGAGAAGTTGTGGATTTAGTGTTGCGGGAGATGGCGGACATGAAAAAAGAGTTCAAGCTTGCAAAAAAATTGATTCATAACGAACAGAATAGTTTCACGGAAGAAATAAGCGATTTTATTGAAATTGTGAAGTCAGAGAACTTGCCGCTGAGTCTTCAGACATTATTGTTGGATGACATTTCTAAATTTGAAGGTATGAAACAAGCATTTGAAAATATTTTTAGTCAGCTAATTGAATCAACTAAGCATACAGAAATTTTTGATGTAAGTGAATTGAGAGGAACAAATATTTTTGTTGGGCCCTCTGGAGCAGGAAAAACTTCTATGATCATGAAAATCATTCATAATTTACTACAAGAAAATTTATTGCCTGATGATATTGCCATTCTTAGCTACAACCAGAACAAAGTGGGTTCTTGGACTCAACTTCAATTATTTGGGTCAAGTTTGGGGATAGATGTTTTTAAGGTCAAAAGTAAAGATACTTTACAAACGCTAAATAAAGAATTATCAGATAAAAAGTTGGTTTTTATAGACATGTCTAGTGCTAAACTAAAGAATGACTTGGACGATCTTATGACTGTTGTTCGTGCTTCTCTAGTGCACATAGTAATGCCGATGGACGCCTCAGCTGCACTTGCGAAAAGATGGTGTGACGACCTGGAAATTAAGTGGGCTAGTATGTTCCTCTCGAAGTGTGACGAGGCAATATCTCCATGGGGGTTACTGCAGACAATCCTGAATTCAAAAATAAAGATTTCATCTATGGCCGCCTCTGGTTCAAGTGCAGAGGATTATGATGTATTCAAAATAGAGAATCTTGTTGAGAAATGTACCGGGAAAATCAGGGACCGGGTTATGTCTAGTGCAAGCTATATTGGCTCGATTGAACCCGATCGCGAAACGACTAGTAGAAGAGCAAAAGGTTATTGACATGTTGAGACAGCCAGAAGTTATTGGTATAGCTAGTGGTAAGGGGGGAGTCGGTAAGACTAGTCTTTCTGTGAATATAGCTAGGCAAATGGCTGAAAATGGCAAAAAAGTTTTTTTATTTGACGGGGATATGGGCTTAGCAAACGCTCAGATAGCTCTTGGAGTTAAGGCTAGGGAAAATATTAGCCATGTGATTTTGGGAGAGAAAAATATTAACGAAATTGTCATCCAGGTGTCTCCAGGGTTTTCGTTAATCCCCGGGGCCTCTGGCGTGCAGCAAATGGCGGCACTCAATAACATTGAGATTGCCGGAATAGTAAGTCTTTTTAGTGAGATTAAAGCAGAGATCGATTTTTTTATTATTGATTTGGCCGCTGGTATTTCTCCCTCGGTATTGACTCTACTAGACGCGTGCCACAAAAGAGTAATTGTCGTGGCTGATGAGCCTTCCTCCATTGCTGACGCCTACGGCCTCATAAAAGTGGTTTGCCAACGAAGCAAAAGAGATGACATTTTCATGGTTGAAAATAGATTCAAAGGACAATCTAGCGAAAAAGATGTCTCAAATCTGTTTAAACTAATAAATCAAGTTTGCATTAAGTTTCTTGATAGATCTATTAAGAACCTCGGAACAGTCTCTGAAGATGAGTTTTTTTCAATGGCTCTTAAGGACAGTAAGGCTTTATTAGATTATGCTCCCACAAGTATTGCGTTAAAGGATATACAAGGCATAGTTCACGAAATATTAGCGCTCGATCGTGTTCAGGATATGAATGGTGGTCTAGAGTTTTTTATAGATAGAAAACAGTAAAGTTAGCACTGAGGAAAGTAAATGAATAACGTTATTCAAAACCCCTACAAAGATGATACGCAGAGTCGAGAATCTCTCATTACCAATCACATGGATCTTGTCAAGAGAGTGGCGCTACATTTAAAAGCGAGATTGAGTCCATTCATGGATCTTAATGAATTAATTCAGGTTGGAATGATTGGGTTAATTGAAGCTGCAAAGTCGTTTGATCCCACAAAAGGTATTGAATTCGAACACTTTGCCCACAGAAGAGTAAAGGGCTCAATAATTGATGAAGTTCGCAAGTTATCTTATCTACCTCGGTCGGCTGTGGCCATAAACAAACAACATAATGAAAGTGCGCGAGCCCTGTCAGCATCTCTCGGGCGAGCCCCCTCGCAAGCAGAGCTAGCGGCTGCTATGGGTAAAGAAATAGAGAGCTTTCAAAAAGAAAGGGGTCAGGCTGCTAGGTTTGAGACTATTCATCTCGAGGATCTGTCAGAACACGTGCTGAATATACCTGATGAAAAGGCAAAGCAACCCGATACAATTGCAGAGGATTCTCAATTTATGGAGGCTGTCGTAAATGCTATTGATGAGCTTCCAAACAGAGATAAACTCGTCATGTCACTGTATTACCAAGAAGAACTAAATCTGAAGGAGATAGGGGAGGTACTGGGGGTTAGCGAATCGAGAGTCAGTCAGATTTTAAGCCAAAATGTTAAGAAACTTAGGAGTATACTGTTTGAGGAAGAAACAGATTAGTTATTTCTAATAAGTTAAACTTATAGGTATACGTGGCAATATTTAATTTATAACAAAATAGTTGGTTTGTTTTGGGGTTTTAGTTTTGGTTGGTAGTAAAATTATTATTGATAGAAGTGACGGAGGCTAGTTTGTTCGGAAAGAGCAGGAAAGTCCAGCAGGAAATGGATCAGGCAAAAGCTGATTTTGAAAAGGCTATGGATTCTAAAGAGGATTCAAAGCACATCAAAGCATTTAAGTCAAAAATTGGCCTCAGAATTCGTTCCTCTATTGATAAGATCTTTATAGATGGGGCAGAAAAGTTTGCTAAATACGCAGAGTTGAGGTTGGCTGCAACGGCAGCTGGTGAAGAGATGCCTGAGCCACCTAAGTCAAGCGCCTTTGTAAAGATCAAGAGCGTGAATGGGGAGATATTCTCTTATTTGCCTGCAGACAAAGCTGAGGTTATTTTTCGACTCGGGGGCAAGTATCAAAATGTCGAGATTGATGCCAAAACTGCTATCAGAAGAGCGCAGATCATAGCAAATCAATATGCATATGAGCTTGATTTAGAAAATTCTTTGGTTGTGCTACAGTTTCTAAGAGAAGAGCTTGAGGAATCTGGAGACCCGTTCACAGACTCTGACTTGAACGAAGATGCTGAAGACGCTTCCTGAGTATAATTTAAGTATTATTATTCAGCCATTTTTGTGATTTGTCCTGTGCATCTCTAAAATTAGTGTGCTAAAGAAGAATGTTAATTTGTCGACTATCAAACTAGTGAATTGGGTCTAAGGAGGCATAGATGGCGACTCTGTTGCTTTTTGTTCTTTTATTTTTTAGTGCGGCTTTACTCGTGATGGTGGTTTATACCATCGATAGACTGAATAGCGTCGAAAAGATAACTTCAGTATTGAATTCAGTGATTGCCCCTTCTCCATCTATGGGAGCATATGAATCGCAAGCTATGTTCGAAGGCTTGTCTGGTATGACTCTTTGGGAAGCTATGAGTGGGTCTCCGGTTGAGGGTTGGGAAGATGAGACCCTGGAACCGATGAGGCCAAGGTATCGAATTGTTTTGCAAAAGCATTTAGAGGCAATTTTTGACGAAGGTTTACTCGACGGACATCAAGAGACGTATAAACATTTGCCCTCTAACACAATGCTGGTTTCAATGTTACGGGGCTCAGTAGAGTCATGGATTCCTCAAAATTATGCAAGTGGGGTTTATCAGATTGGACTTGAATGGTCTAAGCAGGATCTAAATGAGGCTAAAAAATTGCGAGAAAAACTAGATCTGATTGCGGATGAAATGTTTTCTGCCTGTGAGATAGAGCTAAAGAATCCACTTTCGAAAATTTTACTACCAGAATCAGAAGAAGAATTACTAAAAAAATCTGATTCTCAATCAGAGAATGGTCAAGATGAGGAAGGAACACTTGAATTGCCTCATGATGCTCTTGCAAATGAGAATATCGGAAATATTCATGAGGGTAGCCAGGAAAAAGTTGGTTCGGAAGAAACTCAATCACCCGAGTTAGAAGGAACTAAAGAGGGTAATGTTGCTATTAAGCCTTCTCCAGCTCTAAAGGCTAAATCTGAATCAGATGAGGAGAATGCTCTTTCTGGCTCAAGCTCAGAAAAGAGAACCTCAAGTGAGAATGTTACTGTGGGTAGCTCTAACTCTAATAAAGAGGATAAGGGTAAAGATGCTACGGGGAGTACGGTCTCCACCGTTGCAGAACCTGCATAATTAATTCAGAAAATTTATTAAAGAAAAATCTTAAGATGTCGATTCAATTAACATAGATGACTTAGATATAATCGGGAGCAAATCATGAGAGCACGTCAAAAAGCAATAGATAGTTACGGAGAAGTAAATGTTGTGTCAGGTGTTAACTCTGCTGATAATGTACAATTAATTCAGATGCTTTTTGACGGATTGGTAGAAAGCTTAAAAGCTGCAGAAGGGCAGATAAAGCGGAACGAAATCAACGCGAAGGCGAAGAGTTTAGCTCGAGCCAGCAAGATTGTTTTGGGTCTACAAAATGCTCTGGATTTCGAAGAAGGCGGTGAAATAGCTACTAACTTGAATGAACTTTACAGTTATGTCGTAAGGCGTCTTTTTCACGTAAATGCTCATAATGATATTGATGCACTGCTTGAGATTCATGGTTTAATGGAGGAGATAAGGCAAGCTTGGAAGTCAGTCCCCTCTCTTATTGCTCCGAAAAAAGATGTAAAAGTTGCTAATCAAGCTGACAATGTGGCTAACTGAAGCTAGTTTTTACTGCCCATGTTTGTATCGTTCAATGTAATTTTTATCTATAACCTGAATAAAAAATCTTGTTTATATAATTAAGCTAACAAATCACAGCGAGTTTATGATTGTACTAACGAAAAGTGTATTTATTTGCCAAACTTAATTTCGCTCTAAGCTGGATAAAATCAAAAATAAATGAGCCATTTTAACGAAAAAATTTTGTAATCATTTCGTCAAGCAGTTATTATCTTATTAAAAACTGGGTTCACAAACTTTTATTATCAAATAAAGTTATAGCTTTGATCTAAACCCTTTCTCTATACAATTTTGTAGAGGATTAATAGTTTAGTGATCCCTACATTGGACTGAGAAATTATTGAATGTAGATTGTTCGAGATAATGCATTATGAATTTATTTCGGATGTGAGATGAAATTTTTATATGCCGGGAGTGTTTTAACAGAGGTCATCATAAGAATTTCCCGTATGATAGAGTTAAATATTGGCTTAAACCTATATTCTGAACGGTTTCCCAGCGTTTAATAAATAGATCTATCTAGGTTTTTGGAATTTTGGAATATTCTATTAAGTTGTAAAGGTTAAGCGTATTTAAACAAGTGAAAACTTTATTTGATCTCTGAAATTAGAAAAATAGAAGGTTGTCACAAACTGGACGCATATAACAAGCAGTATTAAAAACGGTTAAGGAGTGAATCGGTGAGCAATCGTAAATATATTCATACAGAGAGGGCGCCAAAGGCGATTGGCGCATATTCGCAAGCGGTCAGGTGTGGACAGACAGTATGGATTTCAGGACAAATTCCTCTGGATCCTGCATCAATGGAAGTGATTGGGAATTCAGATTCTGATGAAGGAGTAAGGTCACAAATTGAGCAGGTTTTCACAAACTTAAACTGCATTTGTGAAGATTCAGGGGGAAGTTTAAAAGACATTGTAAAGTTAAATATTTTTCTTACAGACATGTCTCACTTTCATCTTGTCAATGAAGTTATGGAGACTGTTTTTGAAAAGCCTTATCCTGCTCGTGCTGCCGTAGGAGTTTTAAGTCTTCCAAGAAATGTTTGTGTAGAAGCAGAAGCGGTTATGATTATTGATAATTGAAGTATGGTACTTTTGATTGAGAATAGATTTTTGTTTTGAATAATTTGGTGACATGTAGCTCAGTTTTTCAAATTGAATTAATGATTAGGAATTAATTACAGAGGTTATTTCTTTAGTTAATTGATTTTATCTAAGATCCTCATTTAATTCCGGAAATTTTATTTCTATTTCTATGAATATCAGCATTACTGTATTTGTTAATCGTTGGATGATTAGAAGATTTTATTGGATTGGACATAGATGACGTTGACTGAACTTCGATACATTATTGCTGTAGCTCAGGAAAAGCATTTTGGAAGAGCCGCCGAAGCATGTTTTGTTAGCCAGCCAACCTTATCCGTAAGTATAAAAAAACTTGAGGACGAGTTAAACACAAAAATTTTTGAGAGGAAAAGTAATCAAATTGCATTAACGGCAGTTGGAGAAAGATTGGTTAAGCAAGCTCAGTTAATCGTAGAGGAATCAAACAAGATGCGACTAATCGCAGATCAGGGCAGAGATCCGCTCCTTGGCCCTCTCCGCCTTGGTGTTATTTTTACGATCGGCCCTTATTTATTACCTAAAATTGTCAGAGTAATTTTTGATGCGGTACCCAATATGCCTTTAGTCCTTAATGAGGATTTTACAACCGCAATTCTAGAAAAACTACGTAACGGTTCTTTAGATGCTGGAATACTAGCAGAACCTTTTGATATGCACGGGCTCAACTGTGTTGCTCTTTATGACGAGGATTTTGTAGTAGCTGTTCCTCGAGATCATAAGTTTTCCTCACGAAAGTATATTTCAAGTGAGGATCTCGCAAATGAAACAATGCTATTGTTGGGGGTTGGTCATTGTTTTAGAGACCAAGTTTTAGATGTTTGCCCAGAGGCCGCTAGATACTCTGTTAACGCACAAGGTATTCAAAGAACCTTTGAAGGGAGTTCGTTGGAAACGATTAGATATATGGTTTCCTCAGGATTAGGTATTACTTTGTTACCTAGGATGGCTCTAGAAGCATTGACAAAGGATGAAACTATAAAACTGCTCAAATTTAAAAACACTCCTCCTTTCAGGCGGGTTGTTTTAGTCTGGAGGAAGAGTTTTGCTAGATATGAAGCTATTAAAAAAATTAAAGAACTTATAATGACAGTTGATCTTACTGGTTGCAAAAAAATCACTTAGGGTGCAAATGTACGGTACATTACTACAAGCAATTGGAAACACTCCATTAGTAAAATTATCCTCGATACCTGGAAAAACTAACGCTGAACGCAACAATATTTTTCTGGCAAAATTAGAGGGCAATAATCCCGCAGGTTCAGTAAAAGACAGGGCAGCGGTTTCAATGATTCTTGGCGCGCAAAATAGGGGATTGGTAAAAAAAAATTCTTTTCTTATAGAAGCGACGAGCGGAAATACTGGAATTGCTCTTGCTATGGCATCTCGAATTTTGGGTTATCGTATGAGGCTAATAATGCCTGAGAATCTCTCAATTGAGCGAAGGCAAGTGATGCGAGCTTTCGGTGCAGAATTAATTTTGGTATCTCAGAATGAAGGGATGGAAGGTGCTAGAGACCTTGCCCTAGAAATGGAGAAAAATGGGGAGGGAAAAGTTTTAAATCAATTTTCGAATGATGATAATTGGCGAGCTCACTACAACTACACTGCAGAAGAGATCCTGAGGTCTACCGCCGGAAATGTTACACACTTCGTGTCTGCAATGGGAACAACAGGAACTATTACTGGAGTTTCCAGAAAACTTAAAGAAGTAAACAATACTATTCAAATTGTGGGAGTGCAACCATGCGATGGGTCTCAAATACCCGGTATTCGAAAATGGATTGAACCATATATTCCCCCAATCCGAAAAAAGGCTAAGATCGATCAGATCGAAGATATTAGCCAGGAAGAAGCCGAAGAAATGGCTAGAAGACTTGCTCTAGAAGAAGGAATTTTTTGTGGTCCATCCGGTGCAGGGGCGCTGTGTGTCGCTTTGAGGATTGCGGAAGGTCTTAGAAACGCATGTTTAGTTTTTATTGTTTGTGATCGAGGAGATAGGTATTTATCTCAAAACTTGTTTCCCGAGTAAGCCTAAATTAAGTTCTTGTGTCACGGGCTTGAGAACTCTCTTTCATCAAATAAAAAGCATTGCCCTTCCCATGCATTGCCATTAGTATTTTCTAAGTAATTAAGGATACCTCCATCCAGTTGGACGACGTCACTAATCCCATTTTCAATCATGAATAGCGTAGCCTTTTCACATCGTATTCCACCAGTACAGACATTTACCAATTTATATCCTTCAAGAACCTTTCCTTGCTCTTTGATTTTCTGTGGAAATTCACTGAATTTTTCTAGTTTTAGATTTAAAGAGTTTTTAAAGTGCCCGAGTTGAAATTCAAATTCATTGCGAGTATCGACGATTTTTATAGGTTTCCCAGCATCATCATAGCCATCTAATATCCACTTTGCTAGCGTAGTCGCATCAACAAAAGGCGCTCTTTCTTCTTCAGGTCGGATTTGAGGCTGATTCATTTTGATAATTTCTGATTTAATTTTCACTCTGAGTTTCTCAAAACCGATTTTTTCAGAGTAACTTGTTTTTCCTTTAAGGTTTTTCAGCCCCGGTATTGCCTTACATGCTTCAAACATTTGCTCGACTGAAGATTTGTCGCCAGATAAGGAAATATTGATTCCTTCATTCGACAAAATTATTGTTCCAGTCACGGATAGTAGTTGCCCGATTTCGGCAAGTAATTGCCGGTGTTCCTCTAAGTGATCAAGAGAAACGAATTTGTAACAACGAACATTTAAAAAGTTTCCTTTTGGCTTAATAGTTACCATTTTATCTCTGTCTTCCATACCATCCCGCTCCTAAACTAATAACGCGGTCAAATCCAAATTTATCAATTATTTCCTCATCTGTATATGCTGGGTTTGCTTCTTTTGCATTAGCTATCACTGCATTTCTCCATTGTTGGGGTGAAAGCTTTCCTAAATCTACTTTGATTGGAGGAGGCGTTTTCCATAAGGGTTTAAAATTTGTATCTGCTGGCGTGGGTCGATATTTTTCGGGTTCATTATTTAAAAGTTCGACTGCTTTGGTAGGAGTTGTTCCACCGAAGGATTTGAAACGTTTTAGGGTAAATAATTCCTCAGCCCTAAGGATGGCCATGTCTCTTACTAAATTTTTTGCCTTAACTGGGTCAACGACTCCTTGGTCATTTTCTTTTTCTACCATCTTTAAAGCTTCATAACTAGAAGTTCCGCGTGGAAAGTTTGTTAATCTAAGGTCTTCTTTTTTTAGAGAATTTGTAGTTACCCCTTTCGTATTTTTTTGCAACTCTATCTCATATGCTTCAATCACGGTTGTTCCGGGTCGATATTTGGGAGCGGCTATACTAGTAATACCCAGCTCTTTAAGGCGTGCTGAAGCAACTAAGGATTTCTCGAGCAAGCTAGTTTGAACTAAAACCTGTCTCTCTATGACGGGATTACCTTTTGTATCTAAAAGAGGTGTTTGTTTTGGTCTCCCAGTAGCGACATCAAGGACTATTTTGCCATTCTGATCTAACTGATCGACAAGTTTGGGGACAAACTCATTTCTGGCAATCATATGTCGCACGTCATACCAGCTAGTTATCTCCTTTTTCACTGGTAAGTTATTTTGTAGAATAAGGTTTCCCTCTTTGTCTCGAGCAAAGTCAACTTTTGTTTTTGGAAAACCCGCTGGCCCACCATCAAAATCCTCTTTTATGCCTTGCGATAGAAGAATTCGCTTTGCTTCTGCTTCTCTAAACTCTATCTCCTGTCGTTCTTTTGAGGATATTTGAATCAATTGACCTTGAAAACCAGTTGAGAAGCTCTTATCGCCTCGGTTTCCTAGTCCGGTATTTGCAATGGTACCGGTAGCAAATGCATCTGTTGTATTAATTGCTAAAGTCATAGTACGATCAGATTTATTAAAGTATAGTTGTATAAGCAAAAGCGATGCCAACAACTTTTCCAGGAAGAATACATGTTTAAAGCAATTTTGTTCGATGTTTATGGGACTTTGCTCGATGTACACTCTATACAGATAGTTTTAGAAAAGCACTTTCCTGGTAAGGGAATTGAAGCGTCCAAATTACTGAGAGATAAGCAAATCGAGTATACAAGGCTTTATGCCTTACGCCCGTCAGGAATACCCTACGAAAACTTTATGAGCCTTACCCGATCTGCTGTTGAATACACTATTATGACTTTTGGTAAGAACAATCAAAATATACCTGTTGCTGATATTATGTCCAGCTATCAAAAGTTGACTACATTTCCAGAGGTAGTTCAGATACTCGATTATATAAAATCAAAAAATTACAAGATCGCTGTATTATCGAATGGTGACAGTGAAATGCTGAGAGAGGTACTTGGAAATTCTGGCCTTCAAGATAAATTCGATACCAGTCTTTCTGCAGCTTCAGTCAATTCATTTAAAATAGATTCTCAAGTTTACAAGTTAGCCAGTGATTTCTTCGCATGTAAACCAGAAGAGTGTCTGTTAGTTTCAGCGAATTATTGGGATATTATTGGCGCAGGCTGGAATGGAATTAAAACTTTTTGGGTAAATAGAATGGGTTCACCAAAAGATCCGTTGGGTTATGAGCCAAATTTTGAAGGCAAATCCTTAGAGGAATTACAGCAGGTTTTATGATTTAAACGCTTACTCTACGATCTGAATCTTTATTTTGCTGTACCAAGACGCTAATGTAGTTATCTCATCGTCACTAAGTTGCCCTGCGATTATTGACATAATTTGATGCTGTCTTTCGCCAGACTTGTATTTTTCTAACTGCTCCTTAAGGTAGCGTTCCGGTTGGCCTGCCAGATGAGGTACTCCTGCTCCTTTAGAAATACCTTGCAAACCGTGACAAGTAGCACACTTCACATTGATAATTTTTTCGGTTGAATCAGAGTAGCATGGCTTTCCAGATATTAAGATTAAACCGAAGATAACAGAAAATGTAAGTCTCATCATTTTAACTCCAGAAAAAAAATGCCGGGCAGCTAGTTAAACCCGGCATTTCCTCGCAAATAAGCAGGCTTTACTTAATGCTTGCAACCTCTTCACTACTGTATGAAATTCTATAAATTGCACCAGCATAGTCGTCCGATACAAGTAAAGAGCCATCTTTCAGTATTGCGACATCCACGGGCCTACCTTTATATGTACCAGTCTTCTTGTCTAACCAGCCTGAGGCGAAAACTTCCATCTTTCCGGCTTTACCATTTTTAATTGGCACGAACTGAACTTCAGCACCGCTTGCTTCGGTACGATTCCAAGACCCGTGTGAAGCAACAAAGACTCCGTTCTTGTACTTATCTGGGAAGTTGGTTTTGGTACCGAATATCATTCCATTTTGTGCCTGATGAGCAGGAAAATAAGCTTGAGGAAATATTGCACCTTTTGGCTTTTTCATATCCTTAAGGTCAGGAGCAGCTGATGAACCGGCTACTTTGAATTTTCCATTCCAGTAAGGGAACCCAAAGTGTTGCCCAGCCTTGGTTGACTTATTCAATTCACCTGGAGGGATATCGTTTCCGAGTCCGTCGACCTGATGGTCAGTCCACCAAAGTTCTCCTTCAGGACTAAAATTAAGCCCAACTGGATTTCTTGCGCCCATGGCATAAACCTCTCTTTTACTACCGTCAAACGCATTCATACGAACGATTCCACCGATTCCTACTTTATTGTAGAGATCAATTTTATCCTTTGGTTGAACGTTGAATGGCTGACCCAAAGTAACATAGAGCATGCCATCTGGACCAATTTCACAAGCCCGAGCCCCGTGGTTGAAAGACTCTTCTTCAACAGGAATCAATCCGCCTTGTGCCACAACTTCTATTACAGCTACGTCAGGACCTTCGTAGAAAAACTCTGCAGCCGGGAAATTTAGCACCCTATTGTGTTCAGCAACCACTAGGAATCCATCTTTAGTCCAACACACCGCATTAGGGTTAGAGAACTTTAGAGATGGGGCGAAAGATTTTACCTCATCAGCTACCTTGTCATTATTCCTATCAGTGATCGCCCAAACGGTAGTTTTTCGCGTTCCCGCAAAAAGCATATTTGTTGATGGGGCGACAGCCATGTGCCTGACATCAGGAGCTACAGCATACAAATCAATTTTAAAGCCAGCAGGCAAAGTGATGGTTTCCAAATTTTTTCTTAATGCATCAGCGTTTTTCCCTTCCTGAGGCACAAGCGGAATATTTAAATCCGTTGTTGCTACCTTCATTTGCTTCAAAGTTGACAGATTGTCTGGGGCAGCAGAAACGTTCACCGAAACCGCTAAACCAGCTAAACCAAGCGTTAATCTCTTAAACATTTATTTCTCCTTAAACTAGCTGTAAAAAAAAACATTGCTATAAAATAATACCACCCTGAGATTGGCTGGATACTAGGGTTTTTCTTCAATTTTTCGCATTAATTAAACACATGAGCATTTCTTTTATCCTTTTTCTCCGACCAAAACCAATTCGTAACTAATTCAATTCCAAACCAATTCGATACTCCCTTTTGATATTGCATTTAAGATTATTGATTGGCCAGCCAATATTTGCGCTTTGCAACAATCTTTGATTATAACTTCCAGTCAACAGGATCAAGTCCTTTTTCTTTCAACATTTTATTCACTTTAGAAAATGGTTTTGAGCCGAAGAATCCGTGGTTTGCCGAAAAGGGTGAAGGGTGGGCACTTTTGATAACATAGTTATCTTGAAGATTTATTGAAGAGACTTTTTCTTGCGCTTTTTTACCCCACAGGACGAATATTACCTCTTTGTTTTCTGACAGTAATTCCAAAACTTTGTTGGTAAATCTTTCCCATCCACGATTGTAGTGGGATCCCGGTTTATGAGCTTCAACTGTGAGAACCGAGTTAAGTAATAAAACACCATTTTTCGCCCAGTTTGATAAGTTTCCGTTTGTTGGTTCTTCAATTTCCAAATCTGCTTTTAACTCTTTAAAAATATTCCTTAGTGAAGGTGGCTTTACAACACCATTCTCAACGGAAAAACTCAAACCATTAGCTTGCCCCTTTCCATGGTAGGGATCTTGACCTACTATCACTGCTTTTACTTCGTGAAAATCTGTTAGGTTTAAAGCGTTAAAAATTTTTTTACCTGGCGGATAAATAATTTTCTTTTTTGCCTTTTCCTCGCGCAGAAATGCACCCAAATTCTTCATGTAGTCTTTTTCGAACTCGGGGAGTAATTTTTCTTTCCATGTATTTTGTAGACCAACATCTCTGCTGTTTTTGAGGTGCTTCATTTTATTTTTTTGGAAATATTCTCTTGCGAAATTTTTGATTCTTTTAAAAGACTGTTATGTTGTCCAAGGTTAGAGCCCCACCTGCAGGAATCGAACCTGCACTTGCCCCTTAGGAGGGGGCCGTAATATCCATTTTACTAAGGTGGGTTGATCTCAAAATCAAACAAACGAATATAATGGAGCTGATTTATTATCTTTAAGGTTAACCAAATTTAAACTAAACCCACAGCGGATTACCTCTAAACCAAAACTATACAACTTTTAAGAAAAAAAAAATATATTAACTGGGAAGTTCAAAATGGTTAAAGATTAAAATTTAAGAGTCTGAGGGAGAAAAATATGATTGGTCCTACGCGGTAAAGTCAGAGTTACAGTTTTGTCGGTCTACAGAGATGGAGCTTTTTCCCGTTTTGTTCGAATTTTTTTCTTGACCATTCTTTACACTCTTTTTGCTTTTCGAAACAGTATCCTATATGAGTATTGTTGTCAGTTTTCGCACACCAGAAAAAATTGATAGCACTTTTAGCTTGACTGCTTTCCTTCACTTTTTCCTTACTATGCAGGGGAATCTGAAATATGAAGAGAATTGCAAAAAGCGTTACAAAAATTGCGTTAGTATTTATCATAAGTCTAATGTAACATTTTATTATGAGATTTAGCCAAAGAGTTTGTGTGGCACCGATGATGGATGTAACAGACAGGCATTGTCGTTTTTTTTATCGTTTACTGGGTCCTAATATATTTTTGTTTACAGAAATGTTGCACAGTTCGGCTATCGTCAATGGGAATTCCAGCAAATTACTTGATTTTGACAAATCGGAGCACCCGGTAGGACTACAACTTGGTGGCAATGAACCAAAAGTTCTAAATCAGGCAATAAAAATTGCCTCAAAATTCGCCTACGATGAAGTTAATTTGAACTGCGGGTGTCCAAGCTCAAGGGTATTAGCAGGCAATTTTGGAGTTGCGTTGATGAGAAAGCCTGCAATAGTTGCTGATTGTATAAAGGCTATGAAAGATGGTTCAGATGTAAGGGTAAGCATAAAGCACCGCATTGGAATTGATAACAACAAGGATTATGGATTTGTTCGCGATTTCGTAGGAATAGTTCGGGATGCCGGATGTACCTTGTTTTATGTCCACTCAAGGTGCGCAATGTCAAATTTATCGCCAAAAAAAAATAGAAAAATACCTCCTATTGATATGCTTAAGGTAAGACTTTTAAAGAGGGATTTTCCCGACTGTCAATTTGTAGCTAATGGAGAACTTGATAGTGTGGCGAAATGCATATCTATTCTGGAGAGAAATGAACATTTAGGGTTACCGGGAGCAGACGGAGTTATGTTAGGAAGGGCGATATGGAAATTTCCGGTATTGCTATCGGAGCTACAAAAAGTATTTTACCCAGAAAAAAAATTTAACTCGCTTCGAGATGTCGTAGAAAGTCTCGAGTGTTATTACAATTTGCAAAAGAATCGAGGTATTGATACTAGCAGGGTTGTTCGAGGCTGGGCAAATCTTCTTAATAGACAAAAAGGAGCAAAAAAGTGGCGGACAATGCTTGGTGAGGGACTGAATCCTATGGAAATTTATCAAACAATCTTCTGCTCATAAAGCTTGCTCAGTCTTATTCTTCGAACTGCCGCCATTGCTGAAATCAATGTCAAAACACCCAATCCGAGCCAAATAAAGCTCCAGATGAAGTTTTCGGCAGGGTCTGAGGTTACTCTTACTATCGCCTCGGTAATGAAAAACCATATTATTAAGGTCAGCCATTGAAGGGAACGTAACCGTCCTTGAAATAATCCGGGAAGAAGAGGAATTAGTGGTAAAACTTTCAGCCAAAGTAGTGAGCCATCCCGTAGCGGATAAAGTTTAATTTCCCACAGAAAACCAAACAAGATCATCAATATAACGCTCAATAAACATAATCTAACCCAAATACACTTGGAAAAATGAAGTTTAAGCGAGTTTGCTTGCGATTTTTGCAACCCTAGCTCCCATCGCGAATCCTAAGTTCTTCTCTTCAATAGACAAAACCGATTCTTTTTTTTCGTTAGATACGTACGATGCCCCATATGGCGTTCCCCCGCCCTTTGTCTCCGATAAACCTGGTTCGGAATAAGGAATTCCAACCAAAAGCATACCATGATGGAACAAGGGTAGCATCATGCTTAGTAGCGTTGTTTCTTGTCCCCCGTGGAGGCTCCCGGTGCTCGTAAAAACGGCTCCTGGTTTTCCTATCAACTCTCCCGAAATCCAGACATCGAGAGTTTGATCAATGAAATATTTGAGCTCTGCTGCCATATTACCAAATCGAGTAGGAGAACCTAGTATTAGTCCATGACAATCCGCTATCTCCTTTTTAGTTATTACTTGAACTTTTTCGTATTTTTCTATCATTCTTTGCTGTTGTGTCTGTTTTAGCTCATCTACTCTGCGTAGAATGGCATTAGCCTTACTGACCGAATCAATACCATTGCAGACTTCCTCTGCTAATTGCAGAGTGCTACCTTTTTTAGAGTAAATTAGTACAACAATATTGATCATAGTGGATAAAAATACATTTTTGCAATTGGAGTGTTGGTCTCGCTAGGTTAGAATAAACGCTATTCTACCGAAAAAACAAGAGGATTCGATATGAAAGTGTCTAATATCCTAGATTTGCAAAAAAATGTGTTAGTTACTTTGCCTCCTACTAGTCTTCTGTCCGACGCTGTCATTTTAATGGCGGAAAAAGACATTGGTTCGGTAGTTATTGTTGATAAGGAAAGCGCTTTAGTTGGAATGTTGACTTTTAGGGAGGTTCTGCGAGTTTTAGCCAAAAGACAGATTGAAAATCGCTCGGGAAATACTCCTACCATGTCCGAAATCAAGGTGAATGAGGTAATGAATTCACAGCCTACTGTCACAGATAAAGATATGCAAATCGATGCCCTTCGAAGGCTAATGAATCAATGTGGAGAAAGATATCTTCCTTGTGTTGAAGGAAACAGAGTCCTGGGAGTGGTTTCATTTCATGACGTCGCGAGGGCTATGTTAAGAGCCTCTGATTTTGAGAATAAAATGTTGAAAGCGTACATACAAGATTGGCCAGAAGATGCATCCTCCGAAGATAAGAAGTAAGTTTATTAGGTGATGAATATTTTAGTCACTAATGATGATGGTTATACTTCTCCTGGACTAGCCAATCTTGCAGTTAGTATGCGTGCATTTGGACATGTAGATGTAATCGCTCCAAAAGATGATAGGAGTGGTGCTGGCTCTAGCATAACGCTTGATAGGCCGCTTCGAGTGGGGGAGGCGGAAAGTGGCTTTGCATTTGTGAATGGGACACCCGTCGATTGCGTCAACTTGGGAGTAACAGCACTCTTAAAGAGTAAGCCCTCTTTGATTGTTGCGGGCATAAATAATGGTAGAAATATTGGAGAAGACGTGCATTACTCGGGAACGGTAGGGGCTGCCACGGAAGGTTTTCTTCATGGGATTACATCCTTCGCTTTTTCCCTGGACTCTTTTAGTTTTGATAACTTACGCACTGCTAATTTTTTTGCAAAAAAAATAGTCGAAGCCTATTTAAACCATCCTTTTTCAGAGCCTACACTTTTAAATGTCAATATACCTAATGTGAGACTCGCAGAAATAAAGGGTATTGTCTCTTGTAGGCCCGGGGGCAGAGCAGCGTCTAAGCCAGCTGTAAAGGCGGTATCGCCAAAAGGGGAGGAAGTTTATTGGGTTGGAGCTAGTGGTGATTTTTATGATGTCGGAGAGGGGACAGATTTCAAGGCACTCTCGGAAAATATGGTTTCCATAACAAGGTTGTCCACGGGAATGTATGAGACAAAATCTCTGGAGAAATTAGAATCTTGGGTACAAAAAATAAAATAGGACGCCTATCAATTGCAAAGGCTAATGTTAATTTGATGCCACGATGGGGGGCGAGCGCGCTCTTTGAGCCTGAGACAAAATTGAAAAAAAATTCATCCAATCCAGGTTTAGCAAGCTTAACGCTGAGAAAAAAATTAGTCGATAGACTAAGAAAACGAGGAATAGTCGATGACACAGTTCTCAATGCAATTGGCTCGGTAGAACGCCACCAATTCGTTGACTCAGCATTAGCAAGTATGGCTTACGAAGACTTAGCATTGCCAATTGGCTTTAAACAAACAATTTCTCAACCTTTCGTTGTAGCTAGAACAATAAGTATTGTGATAGAGCTACTTTCCAAAAATAAACCTAAGGATGACTTAGCCCAGTTAAATATTTTAGAGGTAGGATGTGGTAGTGGTTATCAGGCGGCAGTGATGTCGGAGTGTTTTGGACAAGTTACGAGTGTGGAACGGATTCACCCTCTTTATGAAAAAGCATTGAAGAATTGCGAAGAATACATTTCAAAAAGGAAACTAAGCTTATATTTTTGGGATGGAAAATCTGGCTTTAAAGATGGAGCGCCATATGACGCAATCTTTTTCTCAGCATCGTTGGAGAAATTTCCTGATGAATTGATTGAGCAAGTTAAGGATGGCGGTGTTGTACTGGCTCCTACTGGTGTCAATCTGCAGTATCTGCTTGCCGGAATTAAAGATTCATCATTAAATAATTCATTTTCAATTAATAGTTACGATGTGGTATCTTATGTTCCTCTAAGGAAAGGTTTGGATAGATTTTAGATATGAAAAACAAGTTTTTAAGTTTTGTTTTTATTTCTATTATTAGTTTTGTAATGGTTGGATGCACTGTGCCACGGCCTGCACCCGTTGAGACGCGGACTGTTGAAATGGAGAGGAAACCAGCCGAAGCATTTTATAAAAGAAACAAGAATTTGATTGACGGTGCATTCTATTCAGTTCGGAAGGGAGATACTCTGTATGGCATCGCCCTTGCTTTTGGACAGAATTGGCGCGACATTGCTTCGTGGAATAACTTGAGTGATCCCAACAAAATTAAAGTTGGTGAAAAACTTCGGGTTGTGCCAAAAGATAGTGGAAAAGCGGCTGTGTCAATACCGTTAAAGTCAGCCGCTATAGAGACTCCTGGAAAGTCTAGTTCGGGTGGGGAAGAGGTAGTTGAGAATGCACGTACTTTAGATGATGGTTTACCAGATGGCAGCATAGATCGTGATGAGGGGTTGGTAGCTTCGTTGGGTTGGGTTTGGCCGGCAAATGGTCAGATTACGGAACAGTTTTCGGATTCTAATAGCAAAGGGATTTCTATTGCTGGAGTGGCAGGAGAAGCAATTTTCGCAGTAAGTGATGGCAAAGTAGTCTACAGTGGAAATGGTTTACGCGGTTATGGTAATTTGGTAATCATAAAACATCCCGATGAATTTATTACAGCCTATGCTCACAACAAGAGTATCTTTGTCAAGGAAGGGGAGACCGTTGATAAAGGTCAAAAAATTGCTGAAATGGGAATGTCTGAAACGGATTCTCCTAAGCTTTTGTTTGAGGTAAGAAGGGGGGGTAAGCCTTTAGATCCTCTACTTTATTTACCAAATCGGTAACCTCGGTTCCGAACGATACAATAGAACAGGGAATACTCTCATCTCACTTTTTCAAAAAAAAAGGGTCGACATTTATGTCAACCCTTCAATGGGAAAAGCGATACTTCATCCCCGATAACTATAATCAATAAGGTTGCGTTATTCTCTATCTCCGCCGAAGAAAGCCATTAATAAAAATAAAAGATTACTAAAAATGTTGTAAACACTCAAATAAACAGCCAGCGTAGCGCTAACGTAATTAGTTTCACCACCGTTTACTATTCGTTGTAAATCATATAACAAAAACAGCGAAAAAACGAC
This sequence comes from Betaproteobacteria bacterium, assembly GCA_028139135.1. Taxonomy (GTDB): domain Bacteria; phylum Pseudomonadota; class Gammaproteobacteria; order Burkholderiales; family Burkholderiaceae_A; genus UBA7377. The sequence goes on along the minus strand of JAOINB010000004.1, from coordinate 68,048 downwards.
GGTCGCAAGGAGCGATATAGTGAGCATTAACGCGGGCATTTGTAACCATATGTTTGCGATGGAAGCGACTATGAGTAGAATCATCCCAATAAAAAGAAACTTGCCCATCGGCGCCAAATCTCTTTTAATGGTAGTCGATAGGACAGACATACCAAAAAAAATGCTACCAGTTCCAACTGCTGCTAGTCCAATTAACTGGGCTCCATTTTGCATTCCTAAGGCGAATCCTAGCAGTCTCGAGAGCATTAACCCCATAAAAAAGGTAAAGCCCAATAAAAGATATACTCCGATTTGACTGTTTTTAAATTTCTCGATTGCATAGAAGAATCCAAAAGCGATTCCTAAAAAAAGCAACATGCTAATTAATGGACTACCCGCAAGTAGAGAAAACCCACTCCTAATTCCGAGCCATGCCCCGGCGACGGTCGGGATCATAGAGGCAGATAATAACATGTAGGTGTTTTTTAAAACCTTATTTTTAACTGCGACTGTTTGTGCGTCTCCAGTTGTTCTAAGTTGACTTATGTCAGGTATCATTTAACCCCCCTTTCAAAGATAATATAGTTCTAAGACCTGTCTAATTTCCAAAGGTTTCCTAATACAAGTATCATTACATTATAATTTGTTGTCTGTAAAGGTTTTACAGAATTAAGAGAGCAATAGTAAGGGATTTTTATCAAGGAACGGAAATTTTATGAGTGTTGAGAAAACGTTGTCGATTATTAAGCCGGATGCAGTTAAAAAAAATGTTATTGGAGAAATTTATACAAGATTTGAAAAAAAAGGACTAAAAATAGTTGCCGCAAAAATGCTGTCTTTAACCACAAAAGAAGCTGAATCTTTTTACAAAGAGCATAAAGAGCGGCCTTTTTTCAGGGACCTTGTTAATTTTATGACTTCAGGTCCTGTGATGGTGCAAGTCCTAGAAGGGGAAAACGCAGTATTGGAAAATCGAAATTTAATGGGTGCGACCGATCCAATGGAGGCTGGAATAGGTACAATTCGTGCGGATTTTGCCGCTAGTATCGATGCGAATGCAGTCCACGGCTCTGATTCTATTGAAACGGCTAGGCGAGAAATCAACTTTTTTTTCCCTGGTTTAGGTAATAATTAGGGATATAAGGGGGGTTTCCGATGATGAATTTGTTGGACCTTACGAAATCAGAGCTTGAACGCTTTTGTATAGAACATGGTCAACCCAAATTTAAAGCACTTCAACTAACTAAGTGGGTTCACAACAAGGGAGTTCATGATTTTGCCAAAATGACGGATATTCAGGGTTCATTTCGTGATTTCCTGAGCCAGAAGCTAAATATATATATTCCTAAAATAATTCAGTCGACGAAATCGGCTGATGGTTCAGAAAAGTGGTTGTTTAAATTAAAAAGTGGCGAGGTGATTGAGTCAGTTATAATACCAGAAGGGTCGAGAATTACGGCTTGCGTGTCGTCTCAAGTCGGATGTGCGGTTGATTGCTCTTTTTGTGCTACAGGTAACCAGGGGTTTTCTAGAAATTTAAGTTTGGGGGAAATGTTAGGTCAAGTTTGGGCGATAAATTATTTGTCGAATGTTGGTAGAGTTACAAACGTCGTGCTTATGGGTATGGGAGAGCCCCTGCTGAATTATTCAAATTTAATAGAATTTTTAAAATATCTCCTCTTGGACGAAGCTTATGGGTTATCTCGCCGAAAAGTTACAGTTTCAACATCTGGAATAGTCCCGTTTATTGACAGGTTGAGAGTGGATTGCCCAGTTTCCCTAGCTATATCTCTTCATGCAGCTAACAACGAATTGCGAAATAAGCTGGTCCCAATTAACAAGAAATATCCTTTAGAACAGCTGATGAGAGCGTGCAGAAATTATCAGGATAGAGCCCCAAGAAAATTTATAACCTTTGAGGTGGTCCTTCTTGATGAAGTTAATGACTCATTAAAAGACGCTCTGGCAATGTCCCGCTTAATAAAGGATTATGGGGTCAATGCGAAGTTCAACCTAATTCCTTACAATGCTTATAGTAAAGGAGTTTTTAAAAAACCTGCCTCTGAAAAAATAAAAGGTTTTCAAACGAAACTTCAAGAGTTAGGTTACGTTACTACGGTCAGGAAAACGCGGGGAGATGATGTTGAGGGAGCGTGTGGTCAACTATCCGGCATAGTTAATAATAGGATTTCACGAGTTGGGGTCCTAGAAAAGTCAGAGATAGCGGGGTTGTTTTGAACTCCTCCATTAATCGAAAAAGAAGCGAGGTCCAGGTTCTTTGGCGAGACAATAAGGTAAGTTTGGGAGGAGGAAGTCCCGTAGTTGTCCAAAGTATGACGAATACTGATACGGCTGACGTTATCAAAACGTCTGTTCAAATCAAGGATTTGTCCGATGCAGGGTCCGAATTAGTTAGAATTACGGTCAATAGTAAGGAAGCAGCTAGAGCTGTTCCCGATATAAGGAATCAGCTTGATAAAATGAATTGTAAGACGCCTTTGATTGGAGATTTTCATTTTAATGGACATAAACTCTTGAGAGATTTCCCAGCGTGCGCAGAATCTTTATCGAAATTTAGAATTAATCCTGGGAATGTGGGCAGGGGAGAAAAAAAAGATACTCACTTTGCGGAAATGATTGAAATTGCTATGCGTCTTGGCAAACCTATTCGCATTGGGGTGAACTGGGGTAGCCTGGATCAAGAATTATTAGCAAAACGTATGGATGAAAATGCTTCACTTCATAATCCAAAAACCTCTGACGCTGTCATGAAAGATACACTAGTTGAATCAGCTTTAGGAAGCGCAAAAAGGGCTTTAGAACTAGGGATGGGGAAAGATAAAATAGTAGTTTCTGCAAAAGTGTCGAAGTTACCAGATTTACTCGCAGTTTATAAAGACCTGTACGTAATGTCGGATTTTCCTTTGCACGTTGGTTTAACCGAAGCAGGGCTTGGTATTAAAGGAATAGTTTCGTCTGCATCTGCGATATCGATTTTGTTGAACAGCGGTATTGGTGATACCATTCGAGTCTCCTTGACTCCCCAACCAGGCGGAGATAGGCGAGAGGAAGTATATGTCGCTCAACAGATTTTACAGTCGCTCGGAGTTAGAGCTTTTTCACCAGAGGTTATTGCTTGCCCAGGTTGTGGAAGAACTACTTCGACTTTTTTTCAAGAATTGGCGCAGAATATTCAATCTCATGTTCGAGATTGTATGAAGGAGTGGTCGGTTAAGTATCCTGGATGTGAAAATTTGAATATTGCGGTGATGGGGTGCGTGGTTAACGGGCCTGGAGAGAGCGAGCAAGCTGATATAGGAATAAGTTTGCCCGGAAATGGAGAACAGCCGGTTGCACCTGTATTTATTGATGGTAAGCGAGGACCAACCCTCAAGGGTGAGAATATCGTAAGCGACTTTAAAGACATTATTAGCCAATATGTGAAACAACGCTATGGGAATGCCAGCCCCACCGTAAGAAAGGGATAAATCTAGTTGGAAAAAATTTCGGCGATTAGGGGGATGAATGACTTGTTGCCTGAAAAGTCGCGGGTTTGGAGGAGTTTGGAAAAAAAAATCGCGACTGTTTTCAGTAACTATGGTTTTGATGAGATTCGTACTCCAATTTTGGAGAGAACAGAGTTATTCTTGAGAGGTCTGGGGGAGGTTACTGATATTGTAGAGAAGGAGATGTATTCCTTCGAAGATCAGTTAAATGGCAAGACTTATAGTTTAAGACCTGAAAACACAGCAGCAGTGGTTAGAGCATCAGTGCAACATAGTTTAACTTACAATGAGCCGAGAAAACTTTGGTACTACGGTCCTATGTTTCGCCATGAGAGACCCCAGGCTGGAAGGTATAGACAGTTTTTCCAATTTGGAGTGGAGATGTTGGGATATGATAGTTTTGAAAGCGAAGTAGAATTGATATTGATGTGTAACGCTGTATGGCGGTCAATTGGTTTAGACGGTAACTTACGTCCGAGACTTAAGTTAAATTCTATAGGCACGTCCGAGGAACGATCCTCTTACGTTAAGGCATTGGGAGAATTCTTTCAAAGGCACGTTGGAATTTTAGATAACGAGAATTTAAAAAGATTGAAAAGAAACCCTCTCCGAATTCTGGACTCAAAAAATGATAATTTAGAAAAATTAAAGGATGATGCGCCCAAAATCACAGATTTTTTGGGAAAGGCATCTAAAACCCATTTTGAAAATTTGTTGTCCTTATTGGATGGCTATAAGATCAGTTATGATGTAGACCTTAAGCTTGTCAGAGGACTTGATTACTACAACTCAACAGTTTTCGAATGGAAGGTTAGTGGCTTAGGAGCTCAAGACACTGTGTGTGGAGGAGGTCGATACGACAGCCTTTTCCCATTACTGGGAGGGGCGCCTGCAGGGGCTTGTGGGTTCGCACTTGGCATGGAAAGACTGGTGGAAATATTTGAAGCAAATTCTCCTGAGCATAAAGAGGCATTTCTCGATTTGTATTTCGCTCATACAGGCAGGGACGCAAAGGTAATAGCAATGAAACTGGCAGAACAAGTCAGAAAAGCGGGAATGTCGGTAAAAGTTGATTTAACTGATGCGAGTTTGAAGACACAAGTGAAGAGGGCTTTTAGAAACAATGCCGAGTTTCTAGGTATTTTTGGGGAAGAGGAACTAAAAACAGGAAATGTAAGTGTGAGATGGTTGAGTAGGGAGGAGGGTGAAGTCCACCAGAGAAGAGTGCCCTATGTTGAGATGGTAGAGTTTTTGCGTAAAATTAAAAATGAAAGTGAGAACGGATCGCAATGAGAGAAGATTTAGAACAACAGGAACAGATGCAAAATTTAAAAGCATTTTGGAAAGCGAACGGGAAATGGATTACGACTAGCCTGATAGTATTATTTCTGATAGTAGCCTCTGTAAACGGATGGAAGTTATGGAATAACTACAATAAAGACAAAGCTTCTAAAATTTTAACCAATTTGGAGAAAAACGTAGAGGCGCAGAACACAGATATCGCCCTTCGTTTATATCAAGAAATATCTGACGATTATCCTAATACCCTTCAGGCTGGTCTTGCTGGGCTTTTAATCGTAAAGTCATTAATCTCTGATGGCCAGCGAGATAAAGCTGTTTCAATTCTGGGCGAACTCACTAAAAATTCACAAGTCAAGTGGTTGGCAATTGTTCGGTTAAGCAACATTTTGCTTGACTTAAATCGTCCGGGAGAAGTCATCGAAATTATTCCCGAAATTATCCCTGATCATTGGGTTGGAATTGTTATCGATAGGAGAGGTGACGCTTTTGCATCACTAGGGGATTTCGAATCCGCTAAAAAAGACTGGTTAAGAGCGCTGAGCTTTTATAATGCGAATCCGAGTAATAGTGATGTGAGCAGATTTATCAGTAGGAAATTGGCTACTATAGATGCTTCTATCGGGGAATTAAAAATTAACAAAGAATAAATACGTGTTGAAATATTTTTGGTTAATCAATATTTTTTTTGTAGTGGCTGGTTGTTCTTTTTTTGGTAAAGAGAGAATTAAACCAAGCTCACTCCTCCCATTTGAACAAATGGTTTTTGTCGAAAAAGTTTGGACTTTCGAAAACAAAACTCGACTAGACGCAAGGGATATTTCCTTAGTGACGGTCCCAACAGTTTTGGGAGAGAATGTCATTATTCCGGCTAGAAACGGAGTAGTTACGATTCTGAAACTGGCTACCGGTCAAATTGAAGAGAGAATTGAACTGGGGGTCCGATCATTGTCCCAGATAGGGGTAGAGGTAGACGAGGGCTCCTATAACTTTGCTTTTGTCTCTGCTGATGGGAAGTTAATGTTTTTTAACTCCAAAAACAAGGTTTTGTGGTCCACTCAACTAAACGGAATTGTGAGGATGGCTCCAAAAATAGGAGAATTAGGAGTAATTGTTAGGCAAGAGGATAATAAAGTTCTTGCATACGATAAGGTGGGCGGTAAATTGCTATGGAGTATTTCAAAAAGAACCATTCCCTTAATTTTGCATGCACAGTCGGACATGGGATTTGTGGGAGATGAGAGTACAGGATTAACAACAATCAAAAAAAATCTTGCTGTCAATTTAGCTGGAGGCGAACTTATTTTACTTAATTCGAAAACCGGGTCTGTTATATGGCAAAAAAGATTAGCTTTCCCAAAAGGTCAAAATGAGGTAGAAAGAATTGTGGATTTATTAGGCGTGCCTTTTTTGGATAACCAAGAAATTTGTACTAGTGTGTATCAAACAAAATTAGTGTGTGTGAGTAAAGGTACGGGTGATGTTGAATGGGAAAATTCCGAAAAAATTTTGTCCCCAGGCTTCTTTAAATTTCCGCTTGCCGCAACCGTTGGATTGAAAGACGAAGTTAAGTTATTTAACAGAGAAGAAAATGTAGAGGTCTGGAGAAACGAAGAGCTACGGTACCGTGACTTATCGAAACCAATAATTTGGGATGGTTCTGTTTGGGTAACTGACTCGTTTGGTATTTTGCACGGACTTTCGATACTGGACGGGAATACGATAAGTAGGTACGATTTAAAGCGGAAATCAGATATTGTCAGTTTCATAGTAACTGGATCTGGTTTGTTGATAACTGATGTAGATGGTCACACGATACTGATAAAAAAACGCGAGTAATAAATGCTGCCTATAGTTCCGATCATAGGTCGACCGAATGTCGGAAAGTCAACTCTTTTTAATCGTCTCACAAAATCACGTGATGCTCTGGTTTATGACAAACCAGGGGTTACACGAGACCGGAAGTATGGGAGGTGCACGCAAAATGGCGTGGATTTTTTTGCGATTGATACTGCTGGTATATTGGGTCAAATTTCAAGTGATTTAGAGAAAAAAATAGACTTGCAAATCCAACAAGCAATGTTTCAGGGCGACTGCGTGATTTTTTTAGTCGATGGTAGAACCGGACTTTGTTCCTCAGATATCGAGATAGCCAGAGAGCTTCGAAAAATTGACAAACTGGTTTTGGTTGGCGTAAACAAATTAGAGGGGATGACTGATGCAGTTCATTTGGCTGAGTTTCATGAACTAGGATTTGAGCGGTTGGTTGCTATTTCTTCCTCCCATGGCGATGGCATTGGTGAGCTGTTGCGAGAAGTAAAAAAAAGTTTGTGCCTAAGGTTATCAACAAATAAATTGAACAAGGATGAGCAGGGAAAAGATTTTGGTAGAATTTCACTTGCCATTATTGGTAGGCCTAACGTTGGAAAATCAACTACCGTAAATAAATTGCTTGGAGAGGAGAGAGTTGTTACTTGTGATATGCCGGGCACTACTCGAGATACGGTAAGAATTCCCTTTACCTGGAACAACGGATGTTATACTCTGGTCGACACAGCTGGGATTAGAAAAAAAACAAAAATATCGGATTTATTAGAAAAATTTGTAGTTATCAAAACCCTTGAAATTATCAAACAGTCTAATGTCGTAATCCTGGTTTTGGATGGGTCACAAGGCATTACCGATCAAGATCTACACATTGCCTCCTTAGTTCAGTTGTCTGGTTGTGCGCTAGTTGTAGGTGTTAATAAGTGGGATAAAATTAATGTTAATGACAAGTCATCATTTAAAATTAGTATCGACAGGAAACTGAGATTCCTGCAATGGGCTAACATGCATTTTTTTTCTGCTGTTAAGGGTTTTGGTATTAGAGAGTTAATGGTGTCTGTTCGAAATGCTTATGATGCTGCATTTACAGAAATTTCTACTAGCATGTTGAACTCTACTTTGCGTCAACTTATTTCAAGGCATCCCCCACCTGTTAAGAGTGGCTTTAGGCCGAAATTGAGATATGCCCATCAGGGGGGGAAAAACCCACCAGTAATTGTTATCCATGGCAGCGGTCTCAAGCACCTAAATAAAGATTATGTAAAATATCTTGAAAATGGGTTTAGGCAAGAATGTAAAATGATCGGAACACCATTGCGAATTACCTTGCGAAATTCAACGAATCCATATTTAAAACCCAAATAAGAGTCAAGGATGCAGGAATTTGATTTACACTAGGGTATGGAAAAAAAAGAAACAAAACAAGCGAAATTACACAGCCTCCAGGACCCTTTCTTGAATACTTTAAGAAAGGAAAAGGTTCAAGTTTCTGTTTTTTTGGTAAACGGGATAAAATTGCAGGGTCAGGTAGAGTCTTTTGATCAATATGTGATCCTCCTCAAGAGCAGTGTTGTTCAACTGGTCTATAAACATGCAGTTTCCACAATAGTTCCGGCAAAATCCATTGTTATAGATGAATAAAAGTCAAAACCAAAAATTGGTTTCCATTACTATAAGGTGGCTCTCTGAGTAACGCCCCCTTACACGATCAAAACCTCACCATAGAACGGTTAGAGGGAAGAAGCAGAGTGGGACTGGTTAGCATTCTGGAAATAAATAATGATCGACCCAAAGATAACCAGGAAATGATTTCTTTAGCCCACTCGGCGGGGTGTCGCGTGGAATTTTTGTTTGAATCAAAGAAAAATAAAGTTCACTCATCTCTTTTTCTTTCCAAGGGAAAGGCAAATGAGCTTCAAATTCATTGTAAAAAGAGTTGCGTAGAATTGATTATATTTTCCGAGCCCCTAAGTCCGATACAGCAAAGAAATCTAACCATATTCTTGAAGTGCCGAGTAATAGATAGAGTTGCCTTAATTTTGGATATTTTTGCGAACCGAGCAAGAACTAAAGAGGGGAAACTTCAGGTTGAAATGGCTCAATTAAAATATCTTTCCACCAGATTGGTTCGTGGTTGGTCTCACCTTGAGAGACAGAGGGGAGGAATTGGCCTTCGCGGCCCAGGGGAAACCCAGTTGGAAACTGATAGACGATTGATTACCAAAAGAGTTAAACGGTTAAATGATCAATTGGTACGATTTTCGGATCAATGCAGAAATAGAAGAAAATCAAGGGAGAAGAGGGGCGCTTACAATGTCTCACTTGTCGGGTACACTAATTCGGGAAAGTCAACATTGTTTAATGTTTTTGCAAAAGCGGATGTGTATGCTGCAAATCAATTATTTGCAACGCTTGATACGACAACAAGGAGAGTTTTTTTAGAGGGTCAAAATTATTTCGTTCTTTCTGATACTGTAGGTTTTATAAAAGATTTACCGCACGCTTTAATCGAGTCATTTAAGGCAACACTTTCTGAAGCTGTTAACGCCGATTTATTGATTCATGTTATCGACAGAAGCGACTGTTTATGGGAGCAGAAATTCCGAGATGTTATTGAGGTTTTGAAGGAGGTTGGCACCCAAAATATACCGATGATAAATATGTTCAATAAAATTGATCTAATTGGAGGCGAACCAGGCGTAAGGCGTGATCAATATGGTAGGATAAAAGATGTTTATGTAAGTGCACAAAAAAACAACGGTTTAAGTCTTTTAAAAAAAGCTATTAGTGAACAAAAAAATTTGCGAGAAAAATGTTATTATCCAGCGGGTGCCTCTAGTAGATTTGAGCCTCAAAGTGCGGAAGGGGATGATTATTTGAAGGAGAACTATTCTCCCAAACCAGAGTCACTATTTTAGTTGAGACATATCTATTAGTAGATAACACTTTATGGACATGGAGTATTATGGGAATCGAAGACCCTAAATGGGGAAAAGCATCTGACGATCGTTCTGAGGAAAAAGACGATAATGTAAATGGTGGGAGCAAGCCGCCACCTCGGAGGCCTCCTCGTGGTGGGGGTGATGAGCCTCCCGACCTTGAGGAAGTCTGGCGAGATTTTAACAGAAAACTTGGTTCGCTGTTTGGGAGTTCGAAAAAGCCTAGAGGTAACGGGAACTGGAATCCGAACCCCGGGGGGCCTTCAGGTGGAATGCCTACGATCAACCTTGACAAAAAATTCGCAATTGGTGGAATAATCGGTTTTGTTTTTCTGTGGTTAGCGTCGGGCTTCTACATTGTTGAAGAAGGGAATACCGCGTTAGTTTTACGTTTTGGAGAGTACAAATATTCTGCAAACGCTGGCTTTAACTGGAGAGTTCCTTATCCAATTGATTCTCATGAAAATGTAAATTTTGCTCAATTGAGGCAAACAACGGTTGGAGTTAGAAGTAATCAGGCTCAAACTTCTGCCAGAGACTCCCTTATGCTAACAAGTGATGAAAATATTGTTGACGTCCAGTTTGCTGTGCAGTATAGAATAGGAAATCCTGAGGCGTATGTGTTTAACAATGCGAGGCCTGATGATATCGTTAGACAAGGTGCTGAAACAGCTATGAGAGAGGTTGTCGGTCGAAGCATTGCCGACCAGGTGCTTTATGAAAACAAAGAGGCGATAAGTAGAGAAGCACTAAACATCACCCAAAAAATAGCCGATCGCTACGAATCGGGGATCACCGTTGTAAATCTTACTATCCAAAATGTTCAGCCACCAGAGGAGGTTCAGGCTGCCTTTAGCGATGCGATAAAAGCGGCTCAGGATGCTGAAAAAACAAAAAATGAAGGCCAGGCTTATGCCAACGATGTTATTCCGAGGGCGAGGGGTGCAGCTTTTCGTCTGGTTGAAGAGGCTCAGGGTTACCAGGAAAGGGTAATTGCCACTGCAGAAGGAGATAGTGAAAGATTTAAAAAGTTGGTTAAAGAATACAAAAGCGCCCCAAGAGTTACTAGAGAGAGGCTTTATCTCGAGTCTATGCAAGAAGTGTTATCGAATGTTAGTAAAGTAATGGTTGAGAATAAATCTGGTAGCAATTTGTTGTATCTTCCACTCGATAAGTTGATAAGGGAGCAAGGTTCAGGCGGAGGTACCTCGGGCATCAATAATTCAAATCAACAGACCAACCAGGCTACGGCTAACTCATCAGGTCAGAATATTGGTTCTACTGTGCGGAATATTGTTGGTGAGGGTAGGAATGGTGCTCTAAATAATTTAAGAGACAGGCTGAGATAGGCGAGGTGATTTCCATATTATGAACAAAATTATTACTATTGCAGTTTTTTTACTAGGAACGGTTTGGTTGATTTCATCCTGCCTTTTCATTGTTGACCAGAGACAGTTTGCACTGGTTTTTGCACTTGGGGAAATTAAAAAAGTTGTTAATGAGCCGGGGCTATATTTTAAATTACCCCAACCATTACAAAATATTATCTATCTTGAAAAAAGAACCCTAACGATTGATACCCCTGATGCTGATAGGTTTATAACCAAAGAGAAGCAAAATGTTGTTGTCGACACGTATGTAAAATGGCGTATCGACGATGCGAAGCTTTTCTACACTAGTGTTGCGGGAAGAGTTGCAAGCGCGAATGATAGAATTTCCCGAGCGTTGCGTGACGGTCTAAATAATGAGATTGCTACCAGGACAGTTAACGATGTTATCTCTGGTGAACGTGAGGAAGTAATGGAGAGCGTTACACGAAGAGTTGCTGAAGACGCAACCCAAATTGGTGTAAGAATCGTGGACGTCAGGCTCAGAAAAGTTGAATTCGCGGATGAAATTCGGGACTCGGTTTTCAGGAGGATGGAATCTGAGCGGAAGGCAATAGCGAGTGAAAGGAGATCGGAAGGTGCGGCTGAGGCTGAAAAAATCAGGGCCAACGCTGACCGACAGAGGGTCGGACTTCTTGCGCAAGCATACAAGCAGGCCCAGGATATTAAAGGAATAGGTGACGCTAAAGCAGCATCAGCATATGCAAATGCTTTTGGTGAGGACCCTGAGTTTGCTGAGTTCTATAGGAGCCTTAAAGCTTACAGAGAAAGCTTTAAAAGCGGCTCAGATTTAATTATTACCGATCCAAATTCTGATTTTTTCCAATTTTTCAAGTCTAATAAGGGTGGAAACTAGGAATCTAGAGGAAAGTACGTAACTTCAAATGGATAGAAGGTCCCTTCCTGAGTTCACGTTTGATATGTATCCGGACGATGCCGAAAGGATAGAGTTTCTTAGGCGAACTCTCACGGATTTTTACCGATCTAAAGGCTACCTGTTAGTTACTCCATCGTTAATAGAATTTATTAAATCTCTTCAACTAAGCGAAAACGAAAAATTTGACTCTCGGATTTTTTCTACTTTTGATCCTCTCTCGGGCGAACTTTTAGGTATTAGACCTGATATTACTCCCCAGATTGCAAGGATGGATAATGTGTTGCAAACTAAAAAGGAGATGCCTTCAGTTTCTAGGTATTGTTATGGTGGTTTAGTTTTACATTCAACACCGGATGGTTTGTACTCTTCAAGGGAACAATTTCAACTTGGATGCGAGATCTTTGGCGCAGATAGTATTGAATATGATATCGAGGTACAGCTAATCGCTTTACAGTCCCTAAAGCTTGTAAACATAAATAGCGGCACAATCAATATTACCCACCGGGGAATATTTTTAGGTTTGTGCGAATATGATATTTCACTCGCAGAAAACCAGAGATTAGTAATTGATTTATTGAGAAGTAAAAATGTAACTGGCCTTAAAAAATTATCGCATTTAATTAAGGAAAAGACACTCGATTCATTAGTTGTGCTATCGCAGTTGTATGGATGCTTAGGTAGCGAGTTTGATATTTTTGATCGGGCTCGTGAAACTTTACCTAAAACTAAACTGATAGAAGAGTCTATTACTGAACTGTCATATTTTCTAAAGAGTGTGAAATCAAATCAGAAATTTTTAGACAGTCCAGGTTGGGACATTTTTATAGACCTTGCTGATTTGGATGGATATCACTATCATACAGGTATAATGTTTTCTCTCTACACGAGCGCATGGCACGAGGCTATTGTTCGTGGAGGAAGGTATGAAAAAGTTAAAACTATAACTGGCGACTCTAGGCCAGCGGTCGGTTTTAGTTTTGACGTCAAGAAACTAAATAATCTTACAAGTAAAAAATCATTAGTCAGCGATAGAAAAAAATCCAGTAGCAATTTGTTCAATAAAGTTACAAACGAGAATACTCTCGTTGTGGTAGGAACTCAATGGGGTGACGAGGGTAAAGGAAAAGTTGTTGATTTATTGACTGAAAACGTTGATGCTGTGATCAGGTTTCAGGGAGGGCATAACGCTGGTCATACCCTCGTAGTTGAAGGTGCACGCGTAATTCTAAGCTTGATTCCTTCAGGTGTCTTGCATGAGCATGTTGATTGCTATATTGGAAATGGTGTTGTTTTGTCCCCAAAAGACTTGATCAAGGAAATACAGTCTCTCGAAAAACTTGGGCTCAAAGTACTAGATAAGCTTAAGATTAGTTCGTCCTGCCCCTTAGTGCTTCCGACTCATATTCTGATCGATTGCGCTAATGAGGAAAATATGGGTAGTGAGAAGATTGGCACAACGAAACGAGGAATAGGCCCCGCGTATGAGGATAAAATCGCCAGGAGAGGATTAAAAGTATCTGACCTCAGGAACATGGATTACTTTCGAGGAAAACTGGAAGGTTTGATGTCACGTCATAAGCTTCTTTTGAAGCATGTTTATGGTTGTAAAGTAAACGAATGTGATTTTAATGTTGACGCTGTGTGTTCAGAATTTGAAGACTATTCGAAATATTTATCCAATATTTCAGGAGACATTGGGAGAGAACTGCGTCAAGGTCTTCTACAAGGAAAAAAATTTTTGTTTGAAGGTGCTCAGGGAACTTTACTGGATATAGACCATGGAACGTATCCATTTGTGACCAGTAGTAACTGTGTTGCAGGAGCAGCGGCAGCAGGATCTGGAATTGGCCCGAAATTCTTTAATGATGTTTTAGGAATAGCCAAGGCTTACGTGACTCGAGTCGGGGAGGGCCCACTCCCGACTGAAATTATGTCCGAGTTGGGAAGAAAAATTGCTGACAAAGGTGCTGAATTTGGTTCTGTAACTGGTCGTCCGAGAAGAATTGGTTGGTTTGATTGTGTAGCTATGAAAAAGTCAATTGAGATTAATGGTATTTCTAGACTTTGCATTACAAAATTGGATGTGTTGGACGATTTAGAAGAAATATTTTTCTGCGTGAGATATGAAAATGGGGATAATTTTAGTTCTGCTCTCGGCAATACAAACAGATGTAAGCCCGTCTATGAGCAAATTAAGGGATGGAAATGTTCAACGAAAGATGCGAACTGCTGGAATTCATTGCCAAAAAATGCACAGCACTATTTGAATCGATTGGCTTCGGTGCTTGAGACACCAATTCCTATGATTTCAACAGGACCTGAAAGAGATAGTATTATTTGTAGATTCTAATGCACTAGTGCAAAAACGAAAGTCATTGAATTTTTTAAATGTGCCCAGAAGAGGACTCGAACCTCCATGGTGTTTCCACCACTAGGACCTGAACCTAGCGCGTCTACCAGTTTCGCCATCTGGGCGGTTTTGAGTTAACACAATAGATTGGAAATCGTACTTTGTCAAAAGATAAAATTAAGGAAATCAGAGGGGTTGTTTTGGGTCATAGTGACGGTTACGGATTTCTGCGTCCCGACGTTGGAAAAGAGGATTTTTACCTATCTCCAACTGAAATGCTAAAAGTGATGCACGGTGACCAGGTCATCGTAAAAATCTATCCGGGGAGTGAAAAGCAACGGACTGATGCAGTCATTTTAGAAGTAGTGAAAAGGGCTCAGCAGGATATTGTTGGCAGGGTAGTGTTTGAGAATGGGTTGTATCTAGTAGTGCCAGAGGAAAAGAGAATCAACCACGATATCGTGGTTTCAAAGAATAATTTGCAAACTGCAAAAATTGGTCAGATTGTTGTCGTCTCTATTACAGACCAGCCCACCAAGGTAACTCCACCTATTGGAAAAATTATCGAAGTGGTTGGTGACAGTGATGAACCAGGTATTGAAAATGAAATTGCATTACGAAAGTTTAAAATTCCCCATCATTTTCCTGAGGAGATTTTGCAAATGACAGAAGCAGACATGAGTAAATTATGTGCTGCAAAAAGTGATAAGAAACGGATTGACCTTACCGAGATTGATTTTTTTACCGTTGATGGCTCGGACGCTAAAGATTTTGATGACGCAATTTATGTAGAAGATCATGAAGAAGCTGGTTGGAGAGCTTTAGTTGCAATTGCCGATGTTAGTAGTTACGTACATCCTGGCGATTCAATTGATCAGGAAGCATTTCTACGGGGTACCTCTGTTTATTTTCCGAGGTCGGTCATTCCAATGCTACCTGAATTTCTCTCAAATAATTTGTGCTCTTTGAATCCAGATATGAACCGGATGGTTTTAGTTTGCGATATGGTTGTGAGTGCGGATGGGGATATTTTAGCCTACCAGTTTTATGAGGCGACCATCCGTTCACGAGCTCGTTTTTCGTATGAAGATTTTTGGGAAATCATTAAGGATGATGATGCAGAAAAGTTTCAAGATTTTGGGAATAAATCCTTGGTAGCAGCTATATTTTCCGCTAATAACTTATTTAAAGCACTGCACCGAAACCGAAAGAAACGAGGTGCGTTAGATTTTGAAACTGTCGAAACATCAATTCAACTGAATGAGGAAGGCAAGATTCAAAGGATAATTCCAGTGAAACGTACCAATGCTCATAAAATAATAGAGGAATGTATGATTGCGGCAAATATTTGCGCCGCCCATTTCATTTTTGATAGTAAAAAAAAATGTCTATATCGAATACATGAGGATCCTGATGAAGAAAAGGTTGAAAACTTAAAAGTGTATCTCAAATCACAAGGTGTTTCCTTCGCAGTCTCAAGCCCTCCATCGCCGGAGGAATATAGTGCCCTTTTGGAGCAAATAAAGTCCCGTTCAGACTCCGAAGTTTTGCAAAGTCTTATATTAAGAAGTATGAAACAAGCCTGCTATTCTCCAAAGAATACAGGACACTTTGCGTTAGCATTAAAAAAATATACGCATTTTACATCTCCTATACGAAGATATCCTGACCTTTTGGTTCACCGAGTTATAAAAGAAATTTTATATAAAAAAAATTTTGACTTGCATGCTAATTTTAAAACGAGGGATGAAAGTATAGATACATGGGAAGTTCTAGGAGAACAAGCTTCACTCGCTGAGAGGCGAGCGGAAGAGGCCACGCGTGACGTGATCTCACTTTTAAAATGCCAATTTATGCAGGAACGAATAGGAGAACAGATGCGTGGAATCATCACAAATGTTGTTCCTTTCGGGTTATTTGTTACTCTGGATAATCTTTTTGTAGAGGGGTTAATTCATGTTTCTGAACTTGGTCAGGAGTTCTTTCAATATATTCCTACTTCACATGAGCTGAGAGGAGAAAGAACAGGAAAGCGATTTAAATTATATGATCGTGTGTTAATACAGTTGATGCGAGTGGATGTTCCTAACAGGAAGATACAATTTGCTCTTCTTCATCAAAGAGATGGGAAACCAGCCAAAAATGTTACTTTGAGAAGGAAGAGAAAGATCTCCAAGGATGCGTAGGTTTTATTATGTAACTATTTCAAATTAACTTCTTGTGTAAACTGAGATAATCAAAAAAACAAAAAAACAAATGATTTTAGCCGGCTATCATGCGATTGTAACGAGATTCAAAATTGCTCCAAAATCTATTTCTAAACTTTTTGTGGTCGAAAGAAGGAATGATTTAAAGGTGAAACAACTCTTTGAGCTTGCAAAAAAAAACAATGTGCAGGTAATCAGAGTATCTTCGTTAGAGATAACTAGACTAACCATGAACAAAAAAAACAGAGTTTGTGCGGCATTTGTTGAGCAGCTTACCAAGCCAACTTGTTTGGAAGAGCTCTTTGATTTTTTTAGGATTCAAGGAAGTACTAAATCTCCAATAATTTTTTTGGATGGAGTCACTGACCCGAGGAACTTAGGTGCCATATTCAGGAATGTTGATGCAACAGGATTTGGAAATATTGTTGTTCCTATGGATAATTCAGCACCATTATCTGAACTAGTAATCAATACAGCATGTGGTGCTGTTGATACAGTAAACTACATCCCTGTCAAGAATATTGCAAGGGCACTTGAGTTTGTGCAAGACAAAGGGTACCTTGTTTACGGACTTGACGGAGAGGCAGGCAAGAGCATTTTTTCCACAAATTTTTCACTGCCCATGGCTCTGGTTTTTGGTGATGAGGGAAAAGGGCTGCGGAAGTTGACAAAAGAGTACTGCGATGAATTAATAAGTATTCCGATGTTGGGAAAGTTAGAAAGCTTAAATGTATCAGTTGCTTGCGGTGTTACACTATTTGAAGTTGTTAGGCAATTACAAGCGAGTAGTAAATTATAAGTTTTCAAGGCGCAGATCCATTTTTTAATGCCTCTGCAAGTTCTAAAACAGCAGCAGCGTACTTGTAGCTTCGATTGTATTTTGTGATAGCGAAAAAATTTTCCGTAGCCAGCCAATAGATAATTTTATTATCCCTCAATTTTAGATCAACCAGGCTGACATATAGGTATCCAGGAATTTTATTTAATGGGTCTTTGAAACCACCTTTTTGTAACTCAGTATATTTAAATTCTGCCTGGAGTGCATATGTAAAGAACTGTTTTGCGTTTGACCCTGGCTCCTGTACAGCCACACTATGAGTTGGAATATTTCTATTCCAGCCATGTTTATTAAGATAATTTGCCACCGAGCCTATCGCATCTTTCGGGCTGGTCAATAAGTTCGTTTTACCATTTTGGTCAAAATCAACAGCAAAAGTTTTCCAACTGCTTGGCATAAATTGAGGAATCCCTAATGCACCAGCATACGAACCTTTTATTTTGTCAATATGGAATCCCTGATCTAAGCAAAGCAGTATAAAAGCCTCCAATTCTTCCTGGAAAAAGTTTTCCCGACCACTCCTTTCAAATGCTAGCGTTGCTAGTGTATCGAAAACAGGAAATTTTCCTTGATTTTTACCATATTTAGTTTCAATACCTATAATTGCTGCAATGACTTCTGGCGGAACTCCATAATTTTTATGGGCTTTTTCTAAGCTTACTAAATAAGTTGAGATAAACCTCTTACCTTTGGCGACATTATCTTGATTAACAAATAGATTCCGGTACTGGCCCCATGTTATGGTCTGAGACTTATCAGTTTTAGAAGGCTTAATTAGACTAAGAGCCTTCCGTTGCGACCTAACTTTTGCAAAAATCCGTTCGAGATATGACCTATCAAAACTATACCTAGCGCTTAAAGAAGAAATAAAATCTTGCATGTTTTCCTGTGCCTGCGGACTTAGTTTAGTGTGATGTCCCCAACACATCGAAAAACTGCTCAGAAACAGGAAAATTCCAAAATATTGGTGCAGGTTATTCCTCAGAAATTTGAAACTAAAGCACATGAAAATAAACCCAAAATTTACTTGTCTACAGTTTAACATGAAGGTATACTTTCATATTTTTAAGGGTATTATGGTTGTCATTCGTTTAACTAGAGGAGGGTCACATAAAAGACCTTTCTATCACATTGTGGCGACGGAGTCTCGCTTTAAGAGGGATGGACGTTTTATAGAAAGATTGGGTTTTTATAATCCAATAGAGAACACGTCGGGAATTGATTTACGGGTAATTTCAGATAGAGTTGAATACTGGGTTAGTAAAGGAGCTAAAGTTAGCAACGCGGTTTCCCGGCTTGTAAAGATGAATGCAAAAAATAACGCGAACAAACCTAAACAACAGGCTGACGGGCAGAATTAAACACAGCCTAAAAGAGAGAAATAGCAAAAATTTATTTTCCCGGCGCAGACTATTAAATCTTGGTCTGAGCGACAGGCTAACGGAAACAATTGAGTTTATTGATCGGGAAAATCTTAGCGACTCTTTAATCCGGATAGGTGCTGTAGCTGGCTTCAGGGGGATTAGGGGAGATATATACGTAAGGTTTACAATACCTATGTTGGGACTTTTCAATTCAGGACATATACAGCCATGCCTATTTGATCGACTTGATGTTTTTTTTCGTTTAAAGAATAAATTTTTTGAAGCAGTTGTTTCAAAATCCAGAAGCGGTTCCGAAGGCTTTTATTTTACGCTCGAGGGATTTAATACCAGAACTAAGGTTGTTAATTTGCGTTTTTCGGAAGTGCTGATTCATAAAGATTCGGTTCCCGGGATACTTATATCTAAAATGGACTCATATGTAGGGTTCATGGTGTTGAATACTGAGGGAAAACAGTTAGGTACCATACTCGAGGTTGGGGGGACAAAGTTTCAGACCTACTTAAAAACATCGAAAACTGTTATTCCAAATGTGCCTGACATTGTAATTGCAGTGAAAAAAGATTCTAGAACAGTTGTAGTTGATTGGTCCGACAGTTGGTGAGGTTAGTAGCTTTATGAAATTCAGTATAATTACCCTTTTTCCACAAATGTTTGATGCTTTCGCTAATGTTGGAGTCATAGGACGAGCTGTTGGGAAGGGTATCGCCGAAATAGAGTGTATAAATCCGCGAGATTTTACGGAGGATTCTTACGGATGCGTCGACAAAAGGCCTTTTGGGGGAGGACCTGGCATGATTATGATGGCAGAGCCTCTAAAAAAAAGTATCATATCGATCTCAAAAAAGCATGTGGAAAGCAATCTTGTGGTAATCAACTTCTCTCCATGTGGTAAAAAACTAGACCAGGCTCTTATCGAGGAATTTGTATCTAATCGGGATGATAATAATCGTCGATATAGCCTAATTTGCGGAAGATATGAGGGTATAGACGAGCGATTTATTGAAAAATATGTCGATCTATCAATAAGTTTGGGAGATTTTATAGTATCTGGGGGCGAGGTAGCTGCTTTTGTTTTTCTGGACTCTTTGATAAGGCGGTTACCAGGTGTTTTAGGGAATAAAGAGTCAGGAATACATGATTCTTTCATGGACGGAATGTTACAATACCCGCATTACACAAAACCTAGTGTTTTTGAATCTATGGAGGTGCCTGCTGTTTTAAAATCTGGCGATCACAAAGCCATACAATCATGGAGAAGAGAAAAAGCAATAGATAAGACGATTCAGTTTCGTCCAGACTTAATACGTAAATATATAGATTTGGGATATTTTTCTGATGCAGAGCTCTCCTATATTAGTAATAAAAGCGGCTGCTTAACCAGAAAGTAACTATTTAGAAAGGTAATTTATGAATGTTATTGAAGAATTAGAGAATAAGGAGATGGCTAAACGTAAGATTCAGATACCTGAATTTTCCTCGGGTGATACTGTGAAGGTTAGCGTCAATGTTATCGAGGGGGAAAGGAAACGTTTACAGGCTTTTGAGGGAGTTGTTCTGGGACGACGTAACAGAGGGCTGAATTCGTCGTTTATTGTAAGGAAGATTTCTTCTGGAATCGGTGTGGAAAGGACTTTCCAACTTTTCTCTCCCTTAATTTCAAAGATTGAGGTCATCCGAAGGGGAGATGTGCGTCGGTCAAAATTATTTTACTTGCGAGAAAGATCAGGAAAGTCGGCTAGGATTAAGGAAAAACTACCCGGAAAATTAAAAGCCAAAAGTGATTAAAATGACTGTTATAGAGGAAACAAACGGACTGTATCACTTTCTGTTAGTAGCTTTTTAAGAGCTCCCTTATGCTATTGAGTAGTCTCTTTATTACGTTCCTTCTGGAGTATTTTCTTACTCCAGCCCAGGATTCATTTGACAAGTATCTTAGTCGTGTAGTCACCTGGGTTCGATTCAAGGTGGATGTCGATGACAAGAAGATAGCCCTGCTTACATGGTCGGTATTGGTGTTGGGAAGTTCAGTAGCTCTTTGGGCTTTGTGGGAGCTTATTCTCTTGATACATCCTACGTTAGCATTTATTTTCCTAGTTGTTTTCCTTTACTTGAACTTAGGGTTCAAACGATTCATTAATGTTTTCCTTAAAATTCATAGTCACCTAAAAAACGAAGAAATTGAACAAGCTAGGTCGGACATAAATGAGTGGTCGTCTACGGTTAAATCTAATCAAGTATTAACAGATGCTAGCAAAAATGGTGATGCTCGGCAGATCGCAAGGGAAGCCACAAAGTTGTTAGTGTTATCAATGCATAGAAATCTTTTTGCTCCGATATTTTGGTTAGTTGTGCTTCCTGGACCCGTCGGTATTCTTTTGTATAGAGCGTCGTTGTTTGTTCAGCGTGAATGGAATCAAAACGGTGAGGACGTAGACAGGCCCGATTTGAAAAATGAAGCAGTCCGAAGTGCACTGGATGAAGAAGAGCAACATACCGGGGAAAAAACAGAAAGTAGAAAAGTCACACACGCCGATGTATATGCAGAAATTGCAAGTCGAGGTTTTTTTTGGCTTGATTGGTTACCTGCAAGATTTACAGCTTTGGTTTTTGCTATCGTAGGGAACTTTGAAGATGCTTTTGCTCAGGGAAGACTGCAAGCCACTGAAATAGCCTACAAGTCTGCGTCGGATTCAGACCGACTAATTCTTGCTGTCGGTGAAGGGGCAATGATGTTGTCGTTGACTATTCCAACTGCTGTTTCTGGAACGCAGCAATTAGATAATATGGATGATTTGTCCAGTAGACCGGAGCTTCTAGAGCCAGACATTAATTCCATGAAATTTGCGATAGGCTTGATGTGGCGAAGTTTGATTTTATGTATGGTTATTTTTACGCTTGTTAGCTTCGGTTATTTTCTACGTTTTTTTTATTAATAGTGAACATTAACTTTCTCCATAACATAAGTCGTCTGTATAAATGTTCGAAATTCTCACTGTCATTTTTTAAATTAATTAAGAAGTTTTGAACACCACAGCCAGGTTCACAGTCATGCCTGCAATCTTTGAACTTACAGAAAAAGTTTTGCTGATTTATTTCTTCCCACTCACTAAAATACTTTGCTAATTCGTGGCACCTAAGGCTTTCTAATCCAAAGGAGTCAATGCCCGGTGTGTCTATAATGAATACCTTTTTTTTATTATCACCACATATTTTAAATTCAAAGGACCTAGACTCTCTCGTTGTATGCCTTCCTTTTTTGTAACGAGTTGATACTTTTCCAGTTTTCTGCGAAGCAGATGGGATTAATTTATTAATTAAAGAACTTTTACCCACACCCGACTGCCCGATTAAGCAAATAGACACTTCACTGTTTTCACTGGTTAAAGCAATTTCTCTTATCTTTGAGCTTAAATTATGCATCAGAGTATCGTCGTGAAGTGAGACTTGAACGACTTTAAATTTTTTACTATCCTTAGTCTCACCACAAACATCAAAAGGAACCAAAGCCTTTACTTTTTTCTTGAATGATTCGTTTACGTTAGAGTGATCGACTTTATTTATTATTACTGTAAAAGGAATATTTTCATTTCGCGCCCGAATAGCCATTTTGGCAGAATTCATTAGATTAAATGAAGGAAAGTTTGTGACAACTAAAAAAAGATGATCGAGGTTAGCAACAATTTTTTTTTCAACTTTCTCTGATCTAGTTAATAAATTTTTCCGAGGTAAGATTTTTATCTGTTGTTTTTCAGGTTTAAGGGTTGTCTCGATTGAATCGTTTAAGACTATAGACGATAATATACTTACCGGAACAGAACAAGAAGAGTTTAGTGGTGGCTCCAGTGTTATGGTTGTCTGTGATTTACTTAAAACTCTGTGTTTGGTTTTCGCCAACTTTTCCCCTATATTGTCTATATAAAGTGTATAAGAATTTATGAGTATTTCTAAAAAAAATTCCGAAGATAAGGATGTTGATCAAGAAAGTGTTAAATTAAACCAAAAGGATAATCTGGTTTGGTTAGATATGGAGATGAGCGGATTGGACCCAAATACGTGCCGAATTCTCGAAATAGCTATCATCGTTACAGACAGAGATCTAAACCCTTTGCATGAAGGTATTGAATTTGTTATAAAGCAATCCGATTACTTTCTGAACAAAATGGATGATTGGAACAAGACAACACATAAAAAAAGTGGACTAATTGACAGAGTTAAAAATTCGCAATTGGATGAGCAAGTAGTCGAAGACAGGATTCTAGACTATTTGTGTCAATTTGTACCAGAAAGCACTTCACCACTTTGTGGGAATTCAATTCACCAGGATAGAAGATTTTTACGTCTTTACATGCCCAGGCTAGATGCTTACTTTAGCTACCGTAATGTTGATGTAAGTACAATTAAGGAGTTATGTAAGCGATGGAATCCTCAGGTTGCAAAAACTTTTATAAAAAAAGGTGCCCATACTGCGATGGCAGATACTTTGGAGTCCATCACTGAACTAAAGTTTTATCGCAAAAATTTTTTTCGCTAGATCAGTTTCTAAAGTATGTGGTAAAAGGCTCTCTATTTTTCGAGTCACTTTTTCTGTATGTTTCTGATAATTTAATCCATTTTTGTTTGTCAAATGAGGGAGATGAAGAGTTTCCCCTGAGGAGCAAATATCTGCATAACTTTTTATTTGGATATCTATCAAAGGGAACTATTATGGTCTCGCTATGAGCTGCCACAATGGCTATTAGTTTTTTGTCGTCTCTATGTATGCAAATTGTTTCTTTCGGGAAAGATTCAAGTAAGGTTTGAATATTCTGATACCCTCTGTTGATATTTAGAGCTGGTCCCCAAAGCGTAATAAGTAACGCCCACATAAGCCCGAGTCCGCCTGCGCTGAGAACTACTGGTCTCCAGATATTTGGGTGAATAAACTTTAGTCTCCACAGTATTAAATATATCCAAAAAAGAGAAATAATTATTCCTAGGATTAAGTCATTAGTATTAACGACTTCTGATACGCCAGGTGCAGCCCTTGTAATATTGGCAAATACTTCCGCTGGAAGACCAAAGTGCAAGGCAATCCAATAAAACCAAACTACGAATCCTAGAAAGGTGAAGAGTGATAATGCAAACCAGTCAAGGAGGTCGGCAACTATTTTTGGAAGGAATAAAAGCCCAAATGCAGCCATTACTGTTAGCGGCACTATAGGAACAAATTTATGCCCATCATTGGTTAGCAAACCCATCAATGGAAAAAAAGATTGGGTAATTAAAAGGATCCCAAGAAATTTTAAGTGAGGCTGATTAAACTTCTCAAATTTGACGAGATTATATAACATAACAAGGCAAATCGGCCACAATGGCCACCATGTCCAAAGCCAATTTTTAATAACATAAAATGGTCGAACCTCAAATAAGTCTAGCTGCCCGTTGATCCAAAGGTAAAAATTTTGAGACTCATAATTTGGGTAAATCAGCACCACAAGTAATGTTGTGGAGGTTAAAAAATAAAACGTTGAGCGTAAAAAACTTTTTTTAACCAATGTCCACGGGTAAACAAATGAGAATATAAATATCGCTGCTAACAAAATTGACAAAGCAACGTGTACACCTGTGCCAAAGAATAGTCCGACTAAGCCAACAGTAAAAATTACTGCGGATTCTTTCGGTTTTTCTGGACTCTGGCACATGGCAAAAAAACAGAGAGCTTGAAGAAGGAAGGAAAAACCCTCGCTACCTACTTCGTGCCATTTAGAGACTAATCCTAGGCATGATAGTGTGAGAAGAACTGCACACGTTCCCAGGTTGTTACCGAAAGTTAATGCATTTGGACCAATACCCAAAGGGTCAGAAGGTCGCGATTCTCTCCGCAACCCAAGTGTCTTAGTCCCTAGCCAAAGAAAAATTAATGCAACTAAAACACATAAAACTTGTAAGATTCTACCAAAATCGTCGATGTACTCTAGTGGCAGAGAGTCACCGAATATAAGAAAATAAACCTGCTCCGCCGCACTAATTAAGTATGCAGAAATAAAGAAGAACAGCGGAGCTTCATTTTCTAGATTTACTCCGTATAGGTTTGGATAAACACAAGCTAGAGGAGAGTTTTGCTTAAAAGCAGTCAAGCAAAATTTCATCAGGGCTGTACCCGTTGTATCCGGACCTGTCCATGGTCCCCTATCAACTATACCAAATGCCAATATTCCAACTATAATAACTGACAAAAAAGTGAAAGGAACCATTTTTGCTGCCGAAGCAACTAACCCAGGTGGTTGTCGAGATCCTCCTGGAAAAGATAAAAGCTTTTCGATTTTTTTGTTTCGTTCAACCACCGAACGAATACCGGATAGGTCTTTTAAAACTATTCTTTCGTCTGGGACCTCGTACCCCGTTTTGTACCAAACTTTTGCCTAAACTTCTCAACTCTACCAGCAGTGTCAACCATCTTTTGCGTACCCGTATAAAAGGGGTGAGATTCTGAGCTAGTATCTAGCTTGTATAAGGGATATTCTTGACCATCTTCCCACTTGGTTGTATCTTTTGTTTTCACAGTCGATCTTGTTAAAAAACGGTAGTCGTTAGATACGTCGACGAACACGACCTGTCGGTAATTCGGGTGCACATCTTTTTTCATATGGAATCCTAAACCTTCAAATTAAATTAAGCGCCTTTTTTCATTAAATCAAAGAATTCAGCGTTATTCTTAGTTTGTCTTATTTTATCTAATAAAAACTCAATTGCCTGAGACTCATCCATGTCATGTAGAATTTTACGTAGGATCCAAATCTTTTGCAATAAATCAGGTTTAATGAGCAACTCTTCTTTCCTGGTTCCCGATCGATTAATGTTTATCGACGGATAAACCCTTTTCTCGGCTAACCTTCTCTCGAGGTGAACTTCCATGTTACCTGTTCCCTTAAATTCTTCGTATATTACTTCATCCATCCTGCTACCTGTCTCTACTAGGGCTGTGGCTATGATTGTAAGAGAACCGCCTTCCTCGACGTTTCTTGCTGCGCCAAAAAATCTTTTTGGCCTGTGTAGGGCATTTGCATCAACTCCTCCTGTCAGTACCTTTCCGGATGTTGGGACAACAGTGTTATAAGCCCTCGCCAATCTTGTTATTGAATCCAATAAAATAACGACATCCTTTTTATGTTCAACCAGGCGTTTTGCCTTTTCGATAACCATTTCAGCAACCTGAACATGTCTCGCAGCAGGCTCGTCAAACGTAGATGCAACTACTTCACCTCTAACTGACCTTTGCATCTCAGTAACTTCCTCAGGCCGTTCGTCGATGAGTAAAACTATCAGTTTGATCTCTGGATGATTTGCAGTGATTGAGTGCGCAATATGCTGCATCATAACAGTTTTACCACTTTTTGGTGAGGCTACGAGCAAACCTCTCTGACCCTTACCTATTGGAGCCACCATATCTATAATTCGTCCAGTAATATTTTCTTCGCCCCTCATTTCCCTTTCCAATCTTATTGGAACATTTGGAAACAGGGGTGTAAGATTCTCGAATAAAATCTTATTTTTTGATGCGTCTGGTGATTGGGAATTGATTTGGTCAACTTTGACAAGAGCGAAATATCGTTCCCCATCCTTTGGAGTTCTAACTTCTCCCTCAATCGCATCACCGGTGTGCAAATTAAATCTCCTGATCTGAGAAGGAGACAAATAAATATCATCAGTACTTGCCATATAGGAAGCTTCCGGAGACCTCAAAAAACCAAAACCATCAGGTAAAACTTCAAGGACACCATCTCCAAAAATTTGCTCGCCTCCCTTTGCTTTTCGTTTTAAAATTGTGAACATTAATTCTTGCTTCCGTAGGCGACTCGCCGTCTCTATGTCAAGAGATCTGGCTAGTTCCACTAACTTTGTTACGGGCAATGCTTTTAATTCAGATAAATACATATTTAGTGGTGGTTATTGTGGATGATATAAATCTTATGTGTTGCTATCAATCCATGCACTCAGTTGCGATTTCGCGGCAGCCCCTACTTTTTGAGAGACTACTGCGCCATTTTTAAACAAAAGTAATGTTGGTATTCCTCTTACACTAAACTTAGTGGGTGTTTCTGGACTTTCGTCAATATTAAGTTTGCAAATCTTAATTTTCCCCTCATAGTCGCTTGCCAACTCCTCAATGATTGGCGAAATAGATTTACATGGCCCACACCACTCAGCCCAGAAATCGACTATCACTGGCACCGAGCACTTTAAAACTTCGGTATCAAAACTTTCATCTGATATATTCGTTACCAATTCTGTCATTGTATAAATATGGGATTTTTGAGGTTAACTAACCAATGCAAGAGCAATCTCGATAAACCTGGAGGGATTTTTGTTTGTTTTGCATATTGTTACAAACTATTTTATTAATTTCAACAAAAAAAAAAAAAAAAAAAGAAATCAGTTGGTAAACTTATGTAGCGGGCTTATTGCATTACTTAGATTGTCAATCTGGTCAGGTCGGAAACGGAGCAGCCAAGGCACTTGATGGTAAGTGTAAGTGTAGCCCGCACAGTTGACACAGGAGAACAAAAATTTCATATACGGCGTTAGCTCGCTCATTACGCCCGAACAAGTTTGCATCGGTCATTGGGCAGGAATTAGTTGTGAGAGCTCTAACTCATTCAGTAAAGTTGGGAAACATGCACCATGCTTATATGTTGACCGGAGGAAGGGGCGTGGGAAAAACAACTTTGGCGAGGTTAATAGCAAAAGCTTTGAACTGCGAACGTCCTGAAAATGGCGATTGTTGTGGAACATGTGACAGTTGCAAAAACATTGAGGATGGGTCGTTTCTAGACGTTATCGAGTTGGATGCTGCTTCAAATAGAGGAGTTGAAGAAATCCAGACATTCTTTGAGCAACTTCGTTATCCTCCATCATTAGGAAAAACGAAAGTAATAATAATTGACGAAGTACATATGTTAAGTAGTCATGCTTTCAATTCGATGTTGAAGACTCTTGAGGAGCCTCCGAATTACGTTGTTTTCGTTTTAGCAACCACAGAGCTCAATAAGGTACCGTTAACGGTAGTATCGCGGTGTGTAAAATTTAGTTTGCAAAATATCCCCACAAGTAAAGTTCACGACTATTTAGTTGCGGTTTTTGAAAATAAGAATATCAAGTTTGATTATGCAGCGCTTGAGCCAATAGCTTCTGCTGCTTCTGGTAGCTTGCGAGACGCACTATCTATTTCTGAACAGGTTATTGCAGTATCTGGGGATAGCTCCATTGTACTGTCAACAGTTTTTGAGATTTTGGGTTTTATATCGAGTGAAATTTTAGAAAGTCTAGTTGTTGCTATTGTTAAAAACGACGTCGCGGAAGCTTTAAAAATATCCAATGATGCCCTCGGTAAAGGGTCCTCTGCTGAAACAATTCTTGATCAACTAGCGACTGTTTTTCATGAAATTTGCCAAGCAAAGATTCTAAAATCTGTTGGAAAAGAACAAGAAGGGAGCGTTCTGATAGCAGACGAGATACCTATTACGGAATCGGACGCCAATCTGTTTTATCAGATATGTATACTAGGAAAAAGGGATCTACACTTAGCTCCAAATGAGTTAGTCGGATTACAAATGACGATTCTTAGGATACTAGCCTTTCTTCCCGAAAGATCTCTTTTTCAAAAAAAAAAGTCGATAGAAATAGATTCCCGGGATCAAGCAATATTAGGTGAACGGGATGCTGGTATAACTGAAACTTCTGAATCAGACAGCGAAAAAAGTATATCTGTTGATGGAAGCAGTTCTTTGGGAAAGTTATTTAGGAGAGTAGACACTACTACGTGGCCTCATTTTGTGAAAAGATTAGGGGGACACGGACTAGTAAGGCAGTTTTTATCGCAATCAGAATTAGTGAGCATTAAGTATGCAAAACCTTGTTCTGTATGTCATATAAAAATTGATTCTTCATTTCTCATGGATTTGGATTTAGTGGAAAAAGTAAATTTTTACGTTTCAGATAAAATAGGGGAAGCGGTCGAATTTAAAACAGAATTTTTTGATAAAGTCGAGTCATCTCTTTTAATGATTGAACAAGGTGAAAAAGAAAAATCGATCAATGAAGCTTATGCAAAAATTTCTAAATCAGAGGTTGTGAATGCTTTTGTTAGGCGATTTGATGGGAAGATATTGAGAGAGTCGATTAAACATTGATTAATAAAAGGAGATATTTTTGATAAAGGGTAAATTAGGAAATATGATGAAGCAGGCTCAAAAAATGCAGCAAGATTTAAAAAAAATACAAGATGAGCTTGCTACCTTAGAGGTAATTGGGGAAGCATCAGGAGGAAAAGTTAAGGTTACTTTGACATGCAACAATCTAACGAAAAAAGTTTCAATTGATCCTTCCATTTTTACAGGACAAGAAGAGGATTTGGAGCTCTTACAAGACTTGTTAAAACTCGCAATAAATGATGGTCTCCAGAAAGCAAAGCAACTATCTGATAGTAAAATGGAATCGGTAACCTCTGGTATTTCACTACCCCCAGGTTTTTAGGCTTAACCGATTATGAGTAGTGATAAAAATCCGGACAGTTTCAAAGAGTTAGTACAAGCTTTAGCGAAATTACCTGGAGTAGGTCCAAAAACTGCGCAACGATACGCTTTTTATTTGTTACACGTGGATAGGGGTATTGCTGAGGACTTATCAGATTCAATCATTGACGCCTTAAGAAAAATCAGTAATTGTCAAAAATGTAACACCTTATGTGAGGGCAAGGTGTGCAAAATTTGTACCGACATTGGTCGGGATCCCACTAAACTATGCATAGTCGAGTCTCCTTCCGATTTATTGGCTGTGGAGCAATCTAATGCATTTGACGGCTTATATTTCGTTTTGATGGGAAAAGTTTCTTTTATTGATGGAGTCGGACCTAAAGATTTGGGCTTTGAACGACTTTTCTCTAGAGCAGAGGAAGAGGCGGTGAAGGAAATAATTGTTGCGACAAACTTCACTGCTGAGGGTGAGGCAACCGCTCAGGCTATCGAGTCTCTTTTTACACAACATTTGAAGATAAAGAAAAAAAAACTCGCTCGTTTAGCCCGAGGTGTTCCGTATGGAGCGGAACTTGAATATACTGATCTCGGAACAATTGCGCAGGCTTTTAGAGAAAGAAAGCAGGAAGGTTAAATATGGATAAAATTTCATTTTGGTGTTTCTTTACAGCTGGAATCTTACCTATTATTTGCGCAGGAATCTCAAAATCTAAAAAGAATTATGATAACGAAAATCCGAGAAAATGGCTTGCCATTCAAACCGGCTTTAGGGAGCGAGCGAATTCAGCGCAGCAGAATAGTTGGGAATCATTTATCTGGTTTTCTGCTGCGTTGATCCTGGCTTTAATTTTCTCTCGTGACAATATAGATTTTGTTAATCTTATGTCTGTGCTTTATATATCTCTGAGGGTTCTTTACGTGTTATTTTACATTTTTGGTTTTTCAAACTTGAGGACGATTTCATGGCTCTGCGCTCATGGGTGCGTCTTTGGCATACTATTTTCTGCTCTTAATTAAATAGTCGGGAATATTGTAAATTAGACGGAGATAATTTATTTGGATATAGGTAAACTACTCGATTTTTCAGGTAAAGGCTTCAAAAAGGCGGCGTTGATACTAGAGGACGGTATGCGATTTAACGGCAATTCAATTGGTGCGGATGGATTTGCGATCGGAGAGGTAGTTTTTAACACCTCAATTACTGGGTATCAAGAAATAATAAGTGATCCGAGTTACTCTAATCAGCTAGTAACGCTTACCTACCCACATGTTGGGAATGTCGGATGCAATTCTATAGATATGGAATCTTTCAAAACTCACCTGTCGGGATTAATAATCAAGCAGATATCCATGTCATATCATAACCATAGAGCGGAGGAGTCATTACAAGACTTTCTTAGAAAAAACAGGATTGTGGGGATTGAAAATATTGATACAAGGAAATTAACCTTGCATCTCAGAAAAAATGGAGCAAAGAATGGAATAATAGTCGTAGAGTCTGATGACATTGATTTCGGGTCGCAAGATATAAAAAAGTTTGCTCAGGAGCGTTTAAATTCCTTTCCCGGCATTACCGGAAAAAGTTTAATTGAACAGGTGTCCGGACTGAAAGAGGAGGATTGTTTCCGAGAGATTGTTCCGAATCTTATGAGGAAAAAAGAGGGAATTGTGGTGATTGTTTACGACCTGGGAGTAAAACGAAATATAGTTATGAGCCTTAAAAGATTGGGTTGTAGCGTAAAAATTGTGGATTCGGGCACAAAATTTGCCGATATCAAAGCCCTAGGAGCTTCCGGAATTGTCTTTTCAAATGGGCCCGGAGATCCAGAGCCATGCACTGATGCCATCAAGTTCGCACAATTGGCAATAAATGACAGAATGCCATGTCTCGGGATTTGCTTAGGGCATCAAATCATTTCTTTAGCCTTGGGAGGGAAAACAGTGAAAATGTCTGTAGGACATCATGGAGCAAATCACCCTGTAGTAAACTTGAAGTCTGGCAAGATATTTATCACATCTCAGAATCACGGCTTTGTTGTTGATGAACATCGGTTCGAAGAAATAGCGGAAATAACACATCGGTCTTTATTTGATGGAACTATTCAGGGTTATCGGCTCAAAAAGTTTCCAGTTTTCGCTTTTCAAGGTCATCCCGAGGGTTGTCCTGGTCCGCAGGACATTGAAGAGATTTTTGTAGATTTTTTAAATGCAGTAGAGCAAAGGGTAGGGGTTTTCAAATGATCTGTTCACAAGTTTAAAGAAAGAGAATCCATGCCTCGGAGAGAAGACATTGAAAAAATTTTGATTGTTGGCGCCGGTCCAATTGTAATCGGGCAGGCTTGCGAATTTGATTATTCTGGTGTTCAAGCTTGTAAAGCTCTCAAGGAAGAGGGTTATAAAGTTGTTCTCGTAAACAGTAATCCTGCTACTATCATGACAGATCCAGATATGGCGGATTCGGTTTACATCGAGCCATTGAATACCATGGTATTAAATCAAATATTTGAGTGTGAGAAACCTGACGCTATGTTAGCAACCATGGGTGGTCAAACTGCATTAAATTTGGCGTTAAAACTTGCCGAGACTGGTTCTCTAGAAAAGCATGGTGTGGAATTAATTGGAGCAAAAAAAACCTCGATTGAAATCGCCGAAGATAGAAGTTTGTTCAAAATAGCAATGAATGAGCTCGGGCTTGAAACTGCTAAATCTGGATTAGCGCATTCACTAGAGGAGGCAGTCGAGGTCCGCGAGTCAATTGCAAAGGTAACAAATGGGACAGGTTTTCCGGTGATAATCCGACCGAGTTTTACATTAGGTGGAACAGGAGGAGGGATTGCTTTCAACGCGCAGGAATTTGATTCCATTTGCAGACATGGCCTTGAAGTTTCTCCAGCAAAACAGTTGTTGATCGAAGAATCTTTAATTGGCTGGAAAGAATTTGAGATGGAGGTTGTCAGAGATAAAAAAGATAATTGTATAATCATTTGCTCCATAGAAAATCTTGACTCAATGGGAGTTCATACAGGCGATTCAATTACTGTTGCCCCGGCTCAGACGCTATCTGATAAAGAATTTCAAATAATGAGAAGTTCCTCGATAAACATATTGCGCAAAGTGGGAGTAGACACCGGTGGGTCAAATGTTCAATTTGCTGTAAACCCTTTCGATGGAAGAATGGTAGTGGTTGAAATGAATCCCAGAGTATCCAGATCATCAGCGCTAGCATCTAAAGCCACTGGTTTTCCAATTGCAAAGGTTGCCGCAAAGCTAGCTGTGGGATATTGTTTAAACGAGCTTGCTAATGAGGTTACGGGGGGAAATATTCCAGCCTCATTTGAGCCGACTATAGATTACGTCGTTACAAAAATTCCTAGATTTGCATTTGAAAAATTTCCATTAGCGGAAGATAAGCTGACCACACAAATGAAATCAGTTGGGGAGGTAATGGCAATAGGGAGGACTTTTCAGGAATCATTTCAAAAAGCTCTGCGTGGACTGGAAACTGGCATAAATGGATTAGATGAACTAAGCCTGCAACAGGATGATTTAAAAAACCAGTTAACACAACCTAGTTCAACTCGTATTCTTGCTGTGGGAAATGCCTTTAGGGAAAACTTTACGGTCGAAGAAGTATATATCGCAACGAAGATCGATAAATGGTTTTTGAATCAGATAAGGGAACTGATTCATATTGAGCAAAATTTGAAAAAATTGGTAATATCCGATATCGATAAACCTATTATGAATGCATTGAAGCAAAGGGGTTTCTCCGATAGCCGACTAGCAAATCTTCTTGATGTTTCCGAAGCACAAGTTCGCAAGGTAAGACATTCACTGGAGGTAAGGCCTGTTTTTAAAAGAGTCGACACTTGCGCTGGAGAATTTGATTCGACAACCTCATATTTCTACTCAACATATGAGGAGGAGGATGAGTCACATCCCAGCAAAAATAAAAAAGTATTAATTTTAGGTGGAGGACCCAATAGGATTGGTCAGGGTATTGAATTTGATTATTGTTGTGTCCATGCGGTTTTTGCGCTCAAGGCACTAGGATTTGAAACGATTATGGTTAATTGTAACCCAGAGACAGTTTCAACGGATTACGATACTTCTGATCGACTGTATTTCGAATCTTTAACTTTGGAGGATGTTCTCGAAATAATTCATAGAGAAAAGCCTCTTGGGGTAATTGTACAATTCGGAGGCCAAACTCCTCTAAAGTTGGCTAGGGATTTAGAAGCGTCTGGAGTCAATATTCTAGGCACAAAACCAGAGTTTATCGATTTAGCTGAAGATAGAGAACGTTTTCAAAACCTCCTAAAAAAACTCAATCTTTTGCAGCCCCCTAATAGAATTGCGAGAAAAGAGGAAGAAGCAACAATGTTTGCTAGGGAGCTCGGTTTTCCCCTCTTAGTTCGTCCAAGCTACGTTTTGGGCGGAAGAGCGATGGAAATTGTACAGGATGAAAAAGATCTTCAACAGTATTTTTTAGAGGCTGTAAAAGTTTCGAATGAATCACCAGTGCTTCTGGATTGTTTTTTAAATGATGCTATTGAAGTGGATGTAGATTGTCTGTTTGACGGGAAAGATTTATTTATTGGAGGAATCATGGAACATATAGAGCGAGCTGGGGTTCATTCGGGTGATTCAGCGTGTTGCATTCCTCCATTTTCCCTCGACAAAAAGATCATTGCTCAAATTGAGCAACAAACGTCTATATTGGCACAGGCTCTTCAAGTTAAAGGTCTCATGAATATTCAGTATGCTGTGCAGAACGGAGAAGTATATGTTTTGGAAGTTAATCCTCGAGCCTCAAGGACAATTCCATTTGTATCCAAAGCCATCGGTATGCCATTAGCCAAGTTAGCCACTAAAATCATGTTGGGTGTATCGTTGGATGCTCAAAATGTGTCTGAAAATCGGGGGTCCAATTATTATGCTGTAAAAGAGGCTGTGTTTCCTTTTTCCAAATTTATTGGGGTGGATACTATTTTGGGGCCAGAAATGAAATCAACTGGGGAAGTTATGGGAATCGGAAAAACATTTAGCGAAGCTTTCATAAAATCGCAGTTAGCGGCAGGTATTCGTTTTCCAACAAAAATACCGGGAAAGCTCGCATTCATAAGTGTTCGTGATCACGACAAACCCGCCGCAGTAGATTTAGCAAGAAAGCTTCAGATGTTGGGTTTCGAGTTGGTTGCCACAAAAGGAACAGCTGAATATATTGGAGGTAGAGGTATCAAGGTTGAAACGGTAAAAAAGGTCACCGAAGGACGGCCACATATAGTTGATAGGATAAAAAACGGAGAAATTTCTTTCATTTTAAATACCGTGGAGGAAAGAAAGAGCGCGATAAAAGATTCGAGATCAATTCGGACCAGTGCTTTGAGTGAGAGTGTAACCACATACACAACCCTTGCAGGCGCTAAAGCCGCAGTTGATGGATTATCTTCGCTTGCGGCATCAAAGGTTGAAGTTTATGATTTAAAATCACTACACTGAGAACGAAATGAATAGAACGCCTTTAACTAGCAAAGGGTTTGATCGATTGAAGAAGGAGTTACATGTACTGAAGACTCAGGAGAGGCCAGCAGTTATTCAGGCGATCGCTGAGGCAAGAGCACATGGCGATTTGTCCGAAAATGCAGAATATGACGCCGCTAAGGAAAAGCAATCTATGTTGGAGGGACGGATACAGGATTTAGAACACAAAATATCTACAGCCGAGATCATAAATCCAGGTGAGTTGCAAAGGGATGGAAGAGTTGTTTTCGGTGTTATCGTATCCTTTATTGATTTGAATACTGACGAGCAGTTTAAATATCAAATTGTAGGGGAGGATGAAGCGAATATACGCGAGGGGAAGATTTCGTATGTTAGTCCAATTGCTCGGGCATTAATAGGGAAAACAGAGGACGATATTACGGAATTCGATATTCCGTCTGGAAAAAGAGAGGTCCAGATTGTAAAAGTAGAGTACGAAATATAGATCACCAAAAATGGTGAAAAAACAATGGTTAAAGGAGTTTTTATCCGACAAGTACGTCAAAGATGCTAACCGGGAAGGGTTTCGGTCTAGAGCAGCATTTAAATTGCTGGAAATTAATGATGAGTTCGGTTTGTTTAATAATTGTTCAAGTGTACTTGATCTTGGGTGTGCACCTGGTAGTTGGTTACAAGTTGCTAAAAGAAAGACGAAATCAGAAAGGACTCTCATTATCGGTGTTGACATACTTCGTTTTCAATTGATTCAAGGGGTAACTCAAATTCAAGGTGATTTTCAGGAAGTGTCTGCTCGGGAGAAAATACTCAAAGCATTTAATGGCAGAAAAA
This sequence comes from Betaproteobacteria bacterium, assembly GCA_028139135.1. Lineage (GTDB taxonomy): Bacteria > Pseudomonadota > Gammaproteobacteria > Burkholderiales > Burkholderiaceae_A > UBA7377. The sequence continues at coordinate 32,609 of JAOINB010000004.1, read as the reverse complement.
TCGATTTGATTTTATCTGATATGGCTCCAAATCTATCAGGAATCAAAGTTGTTGACGGGGAAAACATCTCCAGATTGGTTAATCTTGTTCTAGATTTCAGTTTAGAGAACTTACATAAAAATGGTTGTGTTGTGGTTAAAGCTTTTGAAACCGGCACTGGAAGCCGTGAGTTTCGCAATAAATTGGCTAAAAAGTTCGAAAAAGTATGGCTTCGAAAGCCATTGGCTTCCAAAAAAGTCTCTGCCGAGCAATTTCTCATTGCAAAAACACTAAAATAATAGTGTAATTAAAAACTTATTTGGAATATAGTTATCCCATTAAGCATCACTAACAAATTCGGGGTCTGATTTGAATAATACTGTATCAAAAGTAGCAATATGGATGGTAATCGCCTTAATCCTTTTCTCTATATTTCGGCAATTCGACGGCAACAGGGGAATGAGTCGGGAGGTTTCCTATTCTCAATTCATGGAAGAAGCAAGACAGGGAGCCATCAAATCCGCTGTTGTCGACGGTAGAACGGTTAGAGCCATAACTACTGATGATAGACAGCTCGTGGTAAATGCCCCACAAGATTTATGGATGGTCTCCGATCTTATGAAATATGGGGTAATAGTATCGGCTAAGCCCGAGGAGCAACCATCGTTGTTAATGAGTATTTTTGTTTCATGGTTTCCAATGCTACTTCTCATTGCAGTGTGGATTTTCTTCATGAGACAAATGCAAGGGGGTGGTCGAGGCGGCGCTTTCTCGTTTGGGAAGTCAAAGGCTCGCATGATCGATGAGAACAATAATGCAATTACCTTCTCTGATGTTGCTGGTTGTGATGAAGCCAAAGAAGACGTCACAGAATTAGTTGATTTTTTGCGAGATCCAACTAAATTTCAAAAGCTAGGAGGCAGAATACCCCGAGGGGTTCTGATGGTGGGGTCGCCAGGTACCGGAAAAACACTGCTTGCCAAAGCAATTGCTGGTGAAGCAAAGGTACCTTTTTTTTCCATTTCAGGTTCGGATTTCGTTGAGATGTTTGTTGGTGTTGGAGCTGCCCGTGTACGGGACATGTTTGAGAACGCTAAAAAACACTCCCCCTGCATAATTTTCATCGACGAGATTGATGCGGTTGGAAGGCAGAGAGGAGCCGGACTGGGTGGAGGAAATGATGAGCGTGAGCAAACTCTAAATCAGATGTTGGTAGAGATGGATGGGTTTGAGACGAATCAAGGAATAATAGTGATAGCTGCTACGAACAGACCTGACGTGCTAGATCCGGCGCTTTTAAGACCAGGAAGGTTTGATCGACAAGTTGTTGTTCCTCTTCCTGACGTCCGTGGGAGGGAGCAAATTCTCAAAGTTCACATGAGGAAGGTTCCTGTTGCATCAGATGTCAAGGCAGATATCTTAGCTAGGGGAACTCCCGGGATGTCTGGGGCAGACCTGGCTAATATCGTAAATGAAGCCGCTCTCTTTGCTGCTCGAAGAAGCGGAAGAACAGTCGAAATGGATGATTTCGAAAAAGCCAAGGACAAAATTTTAATGGGTTCAGAGAGAAAATCCATAGTTATGCCGGAGGAAGAAAGAAAAAATACTGCTTATCATGAGTCTGGTCATGCCATAGTTGCAAAAATGCTCCCTAAAACCGATCCGGTACATAAGGTAACTATCATACCTAGAGGACGAGCTCTCGGGGTTACCATGCAATTACCCGAAGGTGATAGGTACAGCATGGACAAGGATCGACTTTTGAACACGATTGCAGTGCTATTTGGGGGAAGAATCGCTGAAGAAATCTTTATGGACCAAATGACAACTGGGGCTTCAAACGATTTTGAGAGGGCTACCCAGCTAGCTCGCGATATGGTCACTAGATATGGAATGAGTGATGCTTTGGGACCGATGGTATATGCGGAGAATGAAGGAGAAGTATTTCTTGGTAGAAGTATTACGAAAACGACTCACGTGTCTGAGTCAACAATGCAAAAGGTTGATTCTGAAATTCGCAGGATTATTGACGAGCAATATACGGTTGCACGAGATATAATTGAAAAAAATTCAGATAAGATGCACGCGATGGCAAAAGCCCTTTTAGAGTGGGAAACTATCGATGCTGAGCAGATTGATGACATCGCCAAAGGGAAAGAGCCTAGGCCGCCAAAAGATACTCTTAAATCTGGTCCTGAAAATGATGGCGGGAACAGTTCCAATTCTGGAGGAGGTTCAAGTGCTAAAAGCGGTAATCAGACCCCACCGGATGCTGTCACAGCTACCAACTGATACGATATACAGCCTTCTTTTTTATTACTTGTTGCGTGCGTACTGCGGGATGCTTGGACGAGCATCCCTGTCGCACCAGGTTGAAGTGGGGATATTAAGATGATTGAACCCCTCTCGAAGAATCACATCTTTACTTGCGGTAGATTTAACCTTTCTTTAGATATTCCTTTGGTGATGGGGATTTTAAACTTGACTCCAGACTCCTTCTCTGACGGAGGAACCCTCGGAACTTGCGACCTTGCTGTAAAAAGAGCAGAGGAAATGATCTCTAATGGCGTTGATATAATCGATATTGGAGGGGAAAGTACTAGGCCTGGAGCTGAAAAAATTCCAGTGGAAGAAGAGTGGAGACGAGTGGAAGGCGTTCTAGCAAAGATTTTGGAGTTAAAAATACCGGTTTCCATAGATACTATGAAGCCCGAGATTATGACCAGAGCTGTAGAAATGGGGGTAGATTTAATCAATGACGTCTCTGGATTTAGGTCAAAAGAGGGTCTTGATTTTTTAAAAGGAATGAAAAAAACTCGGATTGGGTTTTGTATCATGCACATGCAGGGCAATCCACAAACCATGCAGGATAGTCCCCGGTACGGTGATGTTGTTTCTGAAGTTGAATTTTTTTTACAAAGAAAAGTGAATGAATTTCGGAGAGCCGGAATTTCAGAAGACAGGATTTTAATCGATCCAGGTTTTGGTTTCGGAAAGACTTCACAGCATAATCTTGCGCTTTTAGAAGAAATTTCCAGGTTGAGTAAAATTTGCCCTTTACTAGTTGGGTTATCTAGAAAAAGAATAATTTCAGAGCTTTGTAAACGCAAAAGTAAACCAGCCGATAGATTGGGAGGGAGCTTGGCAATGGCTCTCTGGTGTGCAATTCAGGGTGCTTCCGTACTTAGGGTACATGACGTCAAGGAAACAAAAGAGTTAATCACTGTTTATAAAGCTTTGGGCGGAGAAAACATATTCTCTGGTGTGGATCATGAAAGATGATCTTGAATTTGGCACTGACGGTATCCGTGGTACTGTTTCTGAAAAAGGAATTTCTCCCGAGTTTGCGCTCAAACTTGGAATAGCCACGGGGGCTACTTTAAAAAGTAGCCACGAAACAGTTAACGTAGTGATTGGGCGGGATACAAGATCCTCCGGAGATATGTTAGCAAGTGCCTTTTCTAGCGGGCTAAACCAGGTGGGAGCTAATGTATTCAACGTCGGAATAATGCCGAGCCCTGCCGTGGCTTTTCTCACAAAATCACTCGGTGCAAACGTAGGAGTTGTGGTGAGCGCATCCCACAATATGTTTCGAGATAATGGGTTTAAATTTTTCAGTGGCGCCGGAAAAAAAATTCCAGAACTGATGGAAAAAAAAATACAAGATAGTTTGAAGTTAAACTATGGTATCGATCCTTATAGATTGGGGATACAAAAAAAAATACCAGATGCTGAGGGTAGATATATCGAATTTTGTAAATCCTGTTTTCCGAGAAATTTATCCCTTGGGGACAAGAAAATTGTTTTAGACGCTGCGAATGGAGCTGCGTCATTTTGTGCGGGAAAAATTCTGAGTGAACTCGGAGCTGAAGTTATTGAAATAGGTAACAAACCGAACGGGATAAATATCAATGATTCTGTAGGAACTCTTTTTCCTCAAAAGCTTATAGATGAAGTTCTTCGTGTTTCAGCAGATTTTGGAATAGCCCTAGATGGCGACGGCGATAGGCTCAAGCTAGTTGACCATCTAGGAAGAGTTTACGATGGTGATGAGTTGTTGTACGCGATTACCAAACTGAGAGTTAGAACGGAAGGAGCGAGCTCCGTTAAGGGCGTGGTTGGGACATTAATGAGCAATCTGGGTCTCGAACGTGCCATCAATAAGTGTGGTCTCGAATTTAGAAGGGCAAAGGTTGGGGACCGTCATATTTTACAAATGCTTGAGGAGAATGATTGGTATCTAGGAGGTGAAACATCAGGACATATTTTATCGTTAGATATGCACACCACGGGTGACGGAATTGTTAGTGCACTACAAGTCTTACAAGCAGTTATCATTATTGGCGATAACCTTTCTGATTTTATTGCCGATTTACACCTGATGCCTCAACTTTTAATAAACGTGCCTCTTGTTCCAGGCAAAAATTGGCCTATTCACGAAAAGTTTAAAGATACTAAGAAGCGGGTCCTCGACGAACTTGGCTCAGATGGACGTATCCTAGTTAGGGCTTCGGGGACAGAACCCGTGATAAGGGTAATGGCAGAGGCAGAGACTGAAAAACTGGCGAAATCATGTATCGATCAATTGGTATCGAGCTTATAGTAAGCTTTCATTCCCTTCGCAAAACATTCATCATAGTCGGGCAACTGAACCCAGGGCCAATGTTGTTACTTTCCACTCTTCCTTTTACGGAGGGGCATTTATAGATGCAGGTAGTACCTCCATCGCTGATCTTTTTCCGCTCTCGCAAATAGCAGTTTATGGAATCTCTCCTAGCCTTTTCTCTTTTTATTTTATCAATTCGTGCTTTTCTTTTTGCTTCAAGCGGGTCGATTCCTCTCGGTGGAGGTACTGCATAAGTACCACTTGCAAAAATAAGTAATACTACTAGAGACAAAAACCTTGCATTCCTCATCATATTTTGCTCCGGCTAAACACATTATTCAACGGTAACATAAGATAGACATTCTTTATAAAAATAAGTTTTACACAACACTTAAGTTTGCAGTGAATTTTTTTAACAACTAGTTAAGATTTTTACCGCATTGTTATATTTTTGTAATACTTTCTCGTCAAACTAGGAGGGCTTAATTAATTTTTGAGGAGTTCACATGCAATTTCGGTTTTTTATTCTTACAGGAATCAGTTTAGCCTTTTGTACAAGCTCATTTGCCCGTGATTACATAAGTATGAAGGGTTCCTCCACCGTTTTTCCATTTGCTACTATAGTTGCAGAACAATTGGGGAAAAACCCTTCTATAAAGACCCCAGTTGTCGAATCCGGTGGATCATCAGTTGGAAAAAAAGGTGTATGCGAAGGGACGGGAACACAATTTGTTGATATTGGGAATGCATCCTCTCGTATGAAGAAAAAAGAGTTGGCATTTTGTCAAAAAAATGATGTAAAGGTGACAGAAATTAAGGTCGGTTACGACGGAATTGTTGTTGCAAATTCAAAAAAAGGGACAAAATTAATTATCTCTCGAGCAGATTTGGCTAAAGCACTAACCGCTGAAGTACCAAATGAGGCTGGAACGGAGTTTGTACCTAACTACTACAAAAAATGGTCAGATATAAAACCGCTTCTTCCCGATGTACCTATCAAAGTATACGGACCCCCAACAACATCAGGTACGCGTGCATCTTTCGCTGAAATAATTAACCAAAAATCCTACTGTGGTAAAGATTCGGTTGCCAAAAAGCTTTCAAAAGCCCGCGGAGATAAAAAAGGAAAGAAATGTCGGGCGATGAGAACAGATGGAGCTTATGTAGAGGCGGGAGAGCAGGATAACTTAATTGTCCAAAAGCTTAAGGAAGACCCTTCTGCTTATGGAATATTCGGGTTTTCTTATTTAAATCAGAACTCCGACACAATTCAGGGTGCAGTTTTGGACGAAGTTGCGCCAACATTCAAAGATATCGCTTCTGGCAAGTATAAGGCTTCAAGAGCTCTGTACTTTTACGTGAAACATTCCCATGTTGGTGTAGTTCCTGGAATTAATGACTACATGATGGAATGGACGAAACATTGGGATGCCGATGGGGCATTAGCGGATGCTGGGATGATTCCGATGGGTGAAGATGAAAGAGCTAAGTTCAAGAAAGCGATGGTTGATCTTCCCGTACTCGTGATGGATGACTTGTCAAAATAGAGTTGTAAGAGAAGTATTCTAGTTTAAACTAAAGGGGCACTGCTCTTGGAGTAGAGTCCCTTTTTAATTTGTTTGGAGGCTTCTATTTTCACTTCTGTTCAGACTCTACTGGCAATTCTAGCGATTAGCATTTTGTACGGATTTGCGACGTACCGTTTGGTATGTTCTGAAAGAAAAACTGCAAAATTTGATTCCTTGCCAAAATACTATATTTACTGGTCGGTGTTGATTGCACTACTGCCGGCTCTATTAGGATTGCTATTCACGACAGTTGGCGATGGAATTGTATTTAAATATTGGTTGCAAAGTTTCTATCCTAATTTAATCGAATTAAATCAAACAGCTAAAGAAATCAATTTTATCAAAGTGATGAATGAGTTGGACGGAATCACTTTTGGCAAGCCAGAATCATGGGTAGTTCTGGCAGCAGATACGTGGAGACGATGGTCAGCAATATCTAGCAACGTAATTTTTTTTGGGTGTATAGCTATCTCGGTCATGTGTGGTTATCTTGCATTCAAAAAAGTTTCCCCGACGTTCAAAGCAAGAAGCCATGTCGAGAAAATTGTTTTATGGATCCTTGGTTTAAGCTCGCTAGTTGCAATTTTGACAACGATAGGAATCGTGCTTTCGGTCTTATTTGAAACGATTCGGTTTTTTGATTTAATTCCGCCAGATGAATTTTTATTTGGACTAACGTGGAACCCCCAATTTGAGGGAGCTCTTCGAGCTGGCTCGGAAGGTGCTGAACCTGAATATGGAATGATTCCAATGTTCGTTGGAACCCTTTTGATATCTCTGGTGGCAGTATCAGTTGCTGTTCCAGTTGGCCTGTTGAGCGCGATTTATTTAGCAGAATACGCAACGAAAAGGGTCAGATCTATTGTCAAGCCGTTGTTGGAAATTCTCGCTGGGGTTCCAACTGTCGTATATGGGTTTTTTGCAGCGCTTACGATTGCTCCAATGGTAAAAGGTTTTGGCGAAAGTTTGGGACTTACTGTTTCGTCTGAATCAGCATTGGCAGCAGGACTTGTGATGGGAGTTATGATAATTCCATTTGTATCTTCCCTTTCTGATGATGTAATAAATTCAGTACCGCAATCTTTGAGGGATGCTGCATATGGACTGGGTTCCACTGTGAGTGAGACTACAAGACTAGTAGTACTACCAGCTGCACTTCCAGGAATTGTGGCGGCGATAATTTTAGCTGTATCGAGGGCAATCGGAGAGACGATGATAGTCGTGATGGCTGCAGGTTTAGCTGCGAATCTTACTTTCAATCCATTGGACGCCGTAACCACTGTCACTACACAGATAGTGACCATCTTAGTTGGAGATCAGGAATTTGAATCGGCTAAAACATTGTCAGCATTTGCCTTAGCTCTCATGCTGATCATCGTTACATTAGTACTAAATTTCTTTGCTTTACAGATCGTAAAACGATACAGAGAACAGTATGATTGATAATAACAAGAAATCTAAATCTATCGATGTCAGTCAAAAAATAAGGAACTCACTTCCTAAACGTCATTTTCAGGAAAAAAAGTTTAAGTTTTATGGGCAAAGTGCAGTTACATTGGCCATTTTTTTCTTGTTTTTTTTATTTTATTTAATTTTTACAAATGGTATTCCCGGTCTTTTTCAGCACTATGTAACTCTAAACGTATATCTCGATTCATCTCGTTTAGATCCAAAAGGAGATTTTTCTGACCAATCTCTTTTTTCTGGAGATGCATCTAAATTGATACATGAATCTCTCTACGCGGAAATTGGTGGAGTTGATACACGCCGTGAAAAAAAGATCGCAAAGTCACTCGTTTCGTCAGCATCCGATGTACGACTTATCAACCATATAAAAGAAAATCGAAAGTTATTGGACTCTACTCACAGTATTCAATTTGCCGTAGATGATGATGTTGATAGCTTTTTGAGAGGTTATATTTCTAGAGACACCTCGGAAGAAGAGAGAAGATTATCAAACCTCGCTATCCAGTATATCGACGAATTAAGTTCAAAAGGATTAATTACTTATGAATTCTCAGACTATTTATTCTCAGGTTCTGCCTCTAGAGAAGCTGAAATCGCAGGAATAAAGGGAGCCCTGATCGGTTCTATTTTAACTATGCTTATCTGCTTAAGTATTGCCTTTCCTTTGGGAATTATGACTGCGATTTACCTGGAAGAGATTGCTCCGAAAAATTGGCTTACTGAATTAATTGAGATCAATATAAATAACCTTGCTGCGGTCCCATCTGTTGTATTTGGAATCATGGGGCTAGCTATTTTTATTGTAGCTTTTGGTTTGCCTCGATCAATCCCTTTAGTCGGTGGAATTGTCCTTGCTTTGATGACTTTGCCGACTGTAATTATCTCCTCCAGAGCAGCCATAAAAGCTGTTCCGCCCAGCATTAGAGAGGCAGCTTACGGAATAGGAGCCTCGAAAATGCAGATGATTTTTCATCATGTAATACCTTTAGCTATGCCGGGCATGCTTACTGGCACTATTATCGGAATGGCTCAAGCACTCGGGGAAACAGCGCCATTATTGATGATTGGAATGGTTGCGTTTATAGTAGACGTTCCTGGGGGATTTGCTGAGCCTAGTACTGCACTTCCCGTGCAAATTTTCATGTGGGCTGATTTTGCTGAGAGAATGTTTGTTCACAAGACAAGTGCTGCGATCATAGTGCTACTAGTGTTTTTGCTGTTGATGAATTTTTTTGCGGTGATGTTAAGAAAAAAACTTGAAAAACGTTGGTAAGATTAATTGGGAAATATGATGGAAGATGCGGATTATATGAGCGCAGCAAGCCTTCAAAAAAAAGAAACCTCTACCTCATCAGGTATTGAGGGTCGTTTGTTGCCAGAGACAACAGTCGGCAATGTTTTCGTGCAAAACCCACGAATTTCCACAAGAGGCGTGAATGTTTTCTATGGGGATAAGCAAGCTTTGGTGAATGTTACGGTAGATATCGCTGAAAAAGAGGTTATCGCTTTTATTGGGCCATCTGGATGTGGTAAATCTACTCTGTTGAGAAGCTTAAACAGGATGAATGACACGATCGATAGTTGTCGTTTGGAAGGCCAGGTTTTGCTGGATGAACAAGACATCTATGATAAATCGGTGGATGTTGTAGGTTTAAGAGCTCGCGTTGGAATGGTTTTTCAAAAGGCAAATCCATTCCCTAAATCAATTTTCGAAAATGTAGCATACGGACCTAAAATTCATGGCCTTGCTGAAAATAAGACTGATTTAAATAATATTGTTGAATCTTCGTTAACAAGGGCGGGTATTTGGGATGAATTAAAGGATCGGCTTGATCAACCCGGAACGGGTTTATCTGGTGGTCAGCAACAGCGTCTTTGTATCGCAAGAGCAATCGCAGTCAATCCGGAGGTAATTCTTATGGATGAGCCGTGTTCTGCTCTTGATCCAATCGCTACTGCGAAAATTGAGGAGCTTATCGCGGAGTTAAGATCTGAATATACTATCGTAATAGTTACCCATTCGATGCAACAAGCTGCCAGGGTGTCCGACAGGACAGCATATTTTCATTTGGGTAAATTGGTTGAAGTTGGAAAAACCAAAGAACTCTTCATTAACCCAGTTCACGAGCTCACTCAGGATTACATTACCGGTCGTTTTGGGTGAAAACACGCTTTATTCATGCAAACTTTGCGATATACTACTTGATTCGGGGCGTAGCGCAGCCTGGTAGCGCATCTGCTTTGGGAGCAGAGGGTCGGATGTTCGAATCATCTCGCCCCGACCAATTATTTCTGCCGGTAGCTCAGCTGGATAGAGCAACAGCCTTCTAAGCTGTGGGTCGGGGGTTCGAATCCCTCTCGGCAGGCCAGGTGCGGATGGGTGTTTTTCACCGATTTTTTGTTTAGAATGTTGGAACATGGTGGTCGTAGCTCAGTTGGTAGAGCCCCAGATTGTGATTCTGGTTGTCGTGGGTTCGAGCCCCATCGACCACCCCAACTTTTAAAAAGTTGGGTAGTAGGATTTATCGTCTTGCTGCTTTCTCTCAAATTTTAAGAATTCGTAATATCCACAGCGGGTAGTATTAGGATATTGCCTACACACTTTTGGCCGTGCTTCATAAATTGTACATTGTCGTGAATCGCTGTCTAGAAATTTGCAGACTGACGTAAATATATGATCCTTTTTGTGCCGTAGAATTTGTTCGAGCGTAATCTCGTTGTTTTCCTTAAGTTTATACGTTTTTGTATACCTACTTTTAACGTCCTGTTCAGCCATGCCAAAATATTTTGCTAGACGTTTAATATCTTTTTCTGAGACCTCTATTCTGTCGTAGCTGCAACAGTACCCCGTGCATTTTAGACAGTCGTATTTGATTTTTTTTCTTTTCATCTTTTATTTTATAAATGATATTATCTGAGTAGTATGCCAGACTTAAAAAAAAAAATGCAGCCTACGCTGCTCTAACCCATATCAGTGAGGGTTGTTTTCTGGGTGTCGGGACAGGATCGACCGTAAACTTTTTCATTGAAGCTTTAATTATAGCTGGGAAGCGTTTGGGCGGAGTTGTCACAACCTCTAAACAAAGTGAGGAGTTGCTTAGGAAGGGAGGATTCAAACCCAAGCTACTTACAGAAGTAAAGCAACCTTTGGATGTTTATGTGGATGGAGCCGATGAAGTGGATCCAAGATTTAATCTGATAAAGGGCGGGGGAGGTGCGTTAACCTCAGAAAAGATCGTAGCCAATAACGCGAAGAAATTTATATGTATCGTTGACGAAAGCAAATTAGTTCAAAAACTCGGCAGATTTCCGCTCCCGGTAGAAGTGATTTCTTCTGCGGTACCGTCGATATCAAGAATTTTTAAAAATGATTACAATGGGATTCCTAGGGATCGGGAAGGTTTTACGGAGCACGGAAATAGGATTATTGATGTCGCTGGATTAGAAATCGAAAGCCCGGAAACACTGGAGCGGGAATTAAATCAAATACCAGGTGTCGTAACGGTAGGACTTTTTTGCAAACTAAAGCCGTATTCATGTTTTGTGGGATATGATGAGGAGGTAAAAGAAATTTTTAAAAAAGATGTAATAAACTTGTACTAAAATCCAAAATTATAATAAAAGAAAAAATCGGAGACAAAATGAGCACAATTATGAAGGGAATAGCCGGTAACGCTGTGGAATCCGAAATCGAATTGATCAGGTCCCGTATGCTTTTGATGGGCGGTACTGTAGTTGAGATGATCAAATATTCATTGGACGGACTTTTAAACGGTTCTGATGAATCTTTACAGAAGACCTTTGGGTTGGAAGAGAAAGTGAATGATGCAGAAGTCGAAGTGGACGCGCTTTGCAATAAGTTTATCGTTTTGAGAGCTCCTGCGGCATATGATTTGCGTTTCGTCTTATGTACGCTCCGGATGATTAGAGATATTGAAAGAATTGGTGACGAGGCAGAGAAAATGGCTAGGATGGCTAAGTTTTTCCACGATGATGTTCATACTATTGCTCCTAAACCAAACCTTTCACTAATGGTCAATGATGTTGTACAAATGTTGGAAAAGGTTTTGAATGCTTATGCGCGTGACGATGATTCAGAACTTAGAAAGGTAATAAATTTTGATCAGGTAGTTGACGAGAAGTTTAGAAATACCTTGAATGAATTGATGTCCTTTATATTAAACAATAAGGAGAGTGTAGGGTGTTGCATTGATCTCATATTCTTCGCAAAGGCATTAGAGAGAATTGGAGATCACGCGAAAAACATGTCCGAGAGCGTAATATTTATGATCAAAGGAAAGGATCTCCGGCACGTTGGTTGAAAAATAATTTAAGTCTCCGGAGGCACGAAGCCCGAAGCGGCATCAGCGCCATCGCCGAAAAAATGAGCTTCCATCTGCTCAGCCAAATATTTCCTGGCTCTGATATCTGACAAATTGAGTCGATATTCATTTACAAGCATCGTTTGGTGCTTAATCCATTCATTCCAAGCCTCCTTAGATACATTCTCCCAAATCTTCTTTCCAAGCTCTCCGGGAATAGGGGGAAAGTCAAGACCCTCGAGATCTTTTTCTAGTTTTATGCAGTGAATAATCCTTGACATCTTATGCTGCCTCCAAAGTGGATTGGGCAAAACCACGATATCGATCGGCTGCGCAACTCGCCGCAAATGCATCGGGCTTCACTCTAGGTGATACATTACAAACTCCCCTTATATAGCCAATTGCCTGCTGAACAACACTTTGAGACATAAATGACGGGTCTGGGTTCAAATCCAAATGGATTTCAACGGCTCTTCCTTCAATAACATCAACGATTTTGAGATATAGTTCAGCGACTTTGTATACTTCGTTCATCAGACGAAGCTGGGGTTTTTCTCCTGACTGATCAAAATCTAGCTCTCTTGTAGTTTCCCCAAATATTTTACAGCCATGTTTGCCGTCGATATGTACCACTATTACGGCAGTATAATCAGCAAACCATTTTTCCCCGGAATTAATTCTGGTAGAGTCAACTCCAATATATATCTTAGTGTCTGATGACTGTACACTAAGAAAATCTCGAACATTTTGGATATTGATCTTCATGATTTATATTGTGCCAGAAGCAATCAGTTCCTAAGGCATTTTTTTTTGTATTTCTTGTTAAATTTGTATGGTTATTAATCGTGCTAGAAATGGTCGAAGTAAAGGTTATTCTTGAGTGAGGAATATGGAGTTGTTTAAACTAAAAAAAAGAAGAGTTTTATGGACGGTGCTCCTAGCTGGTTTGATTGCCGGAATTTTTTTCTTCTGGGGTAATTCTTCAGAACTGTCTTGGAAAACCAAGGTGTCCTTTGTTGGACCTATTGATCAAGGAGTAGCTGCGACGGGGACAATTAATCCAAAGAACACTGTTGAGGTCGGTACACAAATTTCAGGTATTATCGAAGGCGTTTTTGTTGATTACAACGATAAAGTCGAAATTGGGACTCTGCTGGCAATTGTGGATTCTTCGATAATTGATGCAAATATTGAACAACTGGAAGCAAATCTCTCGGCTGCAGAGGCCGTTTTTAAAGCGAGTGAAGCGAAATACGCTCGCGAAAAAAGATTGTATGCTCAGAATTTCATCTCCATTTCTACGCTAGAAAACACAGAAAGATTATTCCAAGAATCAAAATCTAGACTTGCTCTAGCCCATGCAGAGCTGAAGCGCGAGAATAGAAACAAAGCATTTACAAATATTACCTCCCCAATAAGTGGCGTGGTGATGGAAAAAAAAATAGACGTAGGACAGACAGTCGCCGCCCGATTCCAAACTCCAACATTATTTAAAATCGCCGCGGATTTAAATTCCATGCAAATCGAAGCACTGGTTTCGGAAGCGGATATTGGGCAGGTCCGAAAAGGACAGAAAGTAAGATTTTTTGTCGATGCTTTTTTCGAGGAAGAATTTGAAGGAGAAGTTGAAATTATACGGTTGGAGCCAAAAGTCGAGCAAAGCATTGTGAATTATATTGTGGTAATAAATGTTGATAACAAAGAGGAAAAACTAATGCCTGGAATGACTGCTCAAGCTACCATAATAACGAATTCGAAGGATGAGGCACATTTAATTCCAGTTGCTGCTGTTAGGTTTAAGCCTCCAAAAAGTGTTGTGTCGGATAAAAAAATATTGCTTGAGAAAAATATCCCAAAAAAAGAGCTATCCACTATCTACTCTGTAAACGGCAACGGTCAACTTAGTGAGTACAGTATTCAAACAGGGATTTCGGACGGAAAATTCATCGAAATTATAAAGGGGTTTGAGGTCGGTGACCGGGTGGTTACCGGTGAAATAAATATGCAAAAAAAGAAAAAATCTTCATTTGGTTTCAGTGGTCGTTAATATGGTCCCATTAATTTCGGTAAATAGTTTATTTAAAGAATATAGTGAGAACCTTCCGGAGCCGGTTAGAGTGTTGCAAAATCTGAATGTAAAAATATCAAGTGGGGAATTCGTTTGTTTGATGGGACCATCGGGTTCGGGTAAGTCTACGTTGTTAAATTTGCTGGGTCTCCTTGATAGTCCAACTAGCGGGACGATTTTTTTTGAAGAGCGTGAGATTTCACAACTCACCAGTCTTGAGAAGGCAAAGTTACGCAATTCATCTTTCGGTTTTATTTTTCAAGGTTTTAATCTGTTAAAGAAACACTCTGTTCTCGAAAATGTTATGCTTCCACTTTTGTATTCGAAGGTTCAAAGAGGAAAAGCTGCAGTTTCCGCTAAGGAAGTTCTTGATGCAACCGGTCTCGGTTCACTGAGTGATCGTTTACCTTCTCAATTATCTGGCGGTCAACAGCAAAGGGTTGCAATTTGTAGAGCTTTAGTCGTAAAACCGACCGTTATACTTGCAGATGAACCCACAGGAAATTTGGATACCACCACCGCTGCACAGATTATGCAAATATTAGCCGAATTAAATAGAAAAGAGGGAATAACAATAATACTAGTGACTCACGAAAAAGAAATAGCCTCATATGGTTCTCGACTAATACAAATGAAGGATGGCGTTATAAAAAACGACAAGTATTTAGACGAAAGAAAACATGAGTTTTTTTGATTGTTGCTTAGAGGCATTTTCATCGCTGAGACAAAATTATCTTAGGACTGCCTTAACTGTTTTAGGCATAGTAATCGGAGTTATGTCGGTGATAGTAATGTTAGCAGTCGGGAGAGGTGTTCAGACTCAAGTCACTGACACGATATCCTCAATTGGAAGTAATCTTCTCGTTGTATGGCCTCAAATGCAAACTTCCAATAGAGTAAAAAGGCCTGGAACTGGTTCAGTCACATTGACTCTTGATGATGCAACAGAGCTTAGTTATCTAGATGAAATAGAAGAGGTCGCTTCAGTTATTGCAAAAAGTTTTCAGATACAGTTTCAAGAAATCAACTGGAATGCTAGAGTATCCGGTATTTCGCCGGCCTATAATGAGGTACGGGATTGGAACCTTGTATTTGGCAGTTACATTTCAGAGCAAGATATGAAAAGCTCCGATCGGATTGCAGTGATCGGTCTTACTGTCGCCAGAGAACTATTCGGAAAAGCTGATGTTGTTGGAAAAATAATTAGGATTAAAAACATTCCTTTTCGGATAGTAGGAGTGTTAGCGGAAAAAGGAAGTTCGATCACTGGTAGAGATCAGGATAATACGATATTAGTTCCGATAACGAGCGCACGAAAATATTTAATTAAGAGCAAGTATCCCCGTTCTGTCTCCTATATTATTCTTAAGGTTAAAGAGGAGATAGGGTTGGAAGTTGCTGAATCGATAGTAGAACAGGTTCTGAGGAAGTCTCATAAGCTTCGAGCTGACGAAAAAAACGATTTTAGCGTCTCAAATCTTGCCGATATCTCTTCGACAGCTTCAACAGCAACCGAAGCGCTTACTGTTTTGCTAGCATCGATCGCGGGTATTTCACTTCTTGTGGGTGGCGTCGGAATAATGAATATTATGTTGGTTAGCGTCACAGAGAGAACGAGAGAAATTGGTGTGCGATTAGCGATTGGAGCAACCCAGCGTGATATTTTAAAACAATTTTTAATTGAGTCATCTTTAGTTTGCCTTACTGGCGGTTTGGTGGGCATTTTAGTGGGTATAGGTTTATCTTATGTTATTGCGGCTCTAGCGCCAGTTTTTGTAGAGGTCTCGTTAAGTTCAATTTTAATTTCCTTTTTCATTTCAATTGGAATAGGTATCTTTTTCGGTTGGTATCCTGCCCGTAAGGCTTCTAAGATGGAGCCTGTTGTTGCGTTAAGAATGGAGTAAAATAAAGAATGGTTTTAAAAACACGTTTTGCTCCCAGTCCAACGGGAGATCTGCATCTTGGCGGGATTAGAACTGCACTATATAACTGGGCATTGGCGAGAAGTAATAATGGTAAATTTGCATTGCGAATTGAGAACACTGATGTAGAAAGATCATCAGCTGAATATACAGAGGGAATTCTGAATGGTTTGCAGTGGTTAAATATTGACCTTGATGAGGGACCAGTCTTTCAAACAGACAGGCTTTCAAGATATAAGGAAGTAGCGGATAATCTTTTATCTGAGGGTAATGCGTATTTTTGCTCTTGTTCGCAGAATAGTTTAGATAGGATGAGGCGTGAGCAAATTGAAAGAGGTTTAAAGCCGAGGTATAACGGAAAGTGCAGACCTTTAGGAGGAGTGGAAAAAAAAACAATCAAAGATTTAGATGGCTCTCGAGTTATACGATTCATGAGTCCACTTAAGGGCACCGTGAGCTGGAAAGATCTTGTTAAGGGTGAAATTACCATTTCAAATGAAGAATTAGATGATTTGATATTAATTCGTGCAAACGGCTTACCAACCTATAATTTTGCCTCAGTAGTGGACGATTTAGACATGGACATTACGCATATTATCCGAGGGGATGATCATATCAATAATACTCCGCGTCAAATAAACATAATCCAGGGTTTAGGCAAACGCTTACCTTTGTTTGGCCATCTACCCATGATACATGGCCCCGATGGTCAAAAATTATCTAAGCGTCACGGTGCTGATTCAATTTTAGAGTTTCGCAAAAAAGGTTTTATTCCTAGCGCAATGATAAATTATTTAGCTAGACTTGGGTGGAGTCATGGCGATAGGGAATTATTTTCTGTTGATGAATTTGTTTCATTGTTCTCGCTTTCCAGTTGTGTGGCATCTCCTGCCAAATTTGATATAGCTAAGCTTTCTTGGATTAATGGAGAACATTTGAAAAATCTTTCTGGAGCTGATATTGCTCAAAGAGTATGCGAAAAACATAATCTTAATCTTGTAGAAATTAAAAAAAATGGAATTCAATTTGAGGGCCTGTGCGAATTATTATTAGAGAGGGTCAGCACTATTTCTGAATTGGGCGATGAATTATATTCTTATACATCTAAACCTAAAAGCATCTCATTGAGAGAGTTATTTGAGAGTCCAGCTTATCGCAAAAACAGAGTTGACTCCGAGCAAATTCTCTATGAAGTTGTATGTGATTTTGCAAAGAAGCTCCCTCATGATTGGGTTTTAGAAAAAGTCAGTCACCACTTTCGGTCGACTTTAGCTATACGGAATTTAAAAATGCCCCAGCTAGCTATTCCTCTTAGAGTAATTATTCTAGGTCAGCACCAGTCTCCAGCAATAGAAAAAGTTCTTTTTTTGTTAGGAAGAATGGAAGTAGAAAAAAGGTTAATAAAGTTTTTAGAAGGGACAGTTACATGAGTGGCAATTCCATCGGGTTATCTTTTGTAGTCACATCTTTTGGTGAGTCTCACGGGCCTGCTATCGGTTGTGTCATTGACGGGTGTCCTCCCAACTTGCAAATTTCAACTCAGGAAATTCAAAAGGAGCTGGATCGAAGAAAACCCGGTACTTCAAGGTTTGTAACTCAAAGGAAAGAAAGTGATGAAGTGGAGATACTGTCTGGGGTTTTTAATGGTCGAACTACGGGAACACCAATTGGATTGCTTATAAAAAATACGGACGCTCGTAGTAAGGATTATGAGAATATCAAAGATAAGTTTAGACCAGGACATGCGGACTTTGCATACCAAAAAAAATATGGAATACGAGATTATAAAGGTGGAGGAAGATCTTCTGCAAGAGAGACAGCGGTTAGAGTAGCTGCGGGAGCAATTGCGAAGAAATGGCTGAAAGAAAATTTTAACATACGAATTAAGGGATGTTTGGACCAACTGGGAAAACACAAAATAAGATTTGAAGATTGGAAGTTTACTGAGGAAAATCCTTTTTTTGCGCCAACCTCTAAGGGATTAGAGCCCATTGAATCGTACATGGATGAGTTACGGCGTGCGGGTGATTCGTGCGGAGCAAAGTTAGCATTTGTCGTTGCAGGAATGCCAGTTGGTTTTGGGGAGCCGGTTTTCGACAGGTTAGATGCAGATATTGCGCATGCGTTGATGGGGATTAACGCGGTAAAAGGGGTGGAGGTTGGAGCAGGTTTTGATTCCGTATCCCAGTTAGGTTCTGAGCATAGCGATGAAATTTTTCCAGATGGTTTTGGTTCTAATAATGCAGGAGGCGTTCTTGGGGGTATCTCTTCTGGCCAAGATTTAATTGTCCGTATCGCAATAAAACCCACTTCAAGTATCAGGAAAAACAGGAATACTGTTGATAAAGATGGACGAAAGACAGAGATCAGTACTACAGGAAGGCATGACCCATGCGTCGGTATTAGAGCCACTCCCATCGGTGAGGCGATGATAGCTATTGTTTTGATGGATCACGCACTAAGGGATCGTGGACAAAATAAACGCTGATGTATATGTACTGACGATGGATCATTTTGAATGTTAGGCAGAAAAAGTTCCATAAGCGCTTTGTTCTTTTTTTATTTTGCTTTCGTGGGTTTGTTTTCTCCTTACTTATCTCTCTGGTTGAATTTTAGAGGGTTTACTCCATCGGAAATTGGGATTTTGATGTCTCCCATGCAATGGAGTAGGATTATTGGCCCCGGTTTTTGGGGAGCCTTAGCCGATTACGGCAAAAGTTTTATATCAATCAAGGGGGTAATAACTGTTGCTACTCTGTTGGCCTTGATTTGTAGTTCATTATTGTTCTACGAATTTGATTTTTTTGTTTTATTAATCATTTTAGTTCTTCTTACATTTTTTCTTAGTGGTCTTACTCCACTGAGTGAGGTAATTGCGTTAAGAGTTAGTCGAGATACGAATTGTAACTATGGTGACCTTCGGGTCTGGGGTTCGGTTGGATTTTTAGTCGCTGTTCTGTTCTATGGGGCATTGATTGATGCTTTTGGAACCAATAAAATTCCAATGTTTATATTTATTTCGCTAGTCTTTATTTTTCTATCATCCACGTTCGTAGATAGAAAAAGTAATGTTATAGAAAAAAGTGAGTCAATCGGAATTAGAAGACTCTTCAATTTTAAAGTAAATTTGTTTCTAATTGCTTCCTTTTTCATGATTATGTCTCACGCGGTTTTATACACTTTTTTCTCCCTGTGGTTAAAAAAGGTTGGTTACAGTAACGTTGAAATAGGTCTAGTTTGGTCAATTGGGGTAGTTGCGGAAATTATTTTTTTTATTAACCAAAAGAAAATATTATCTCGGTTCAGAAATCTTACTTATCTCTGGTTTTCATGTTTCATTTTTGCAGTAGTTAGATTCTTAATAATTTTTTTTTCTGATGGCTTGTTAACTTTGTTGATTTTCGCCCAATTACTGCATGCGATTACTTTTGGGCTACATCATGTGACTTCGATTATGTTAGTAACGAATCTTTTTCCGGATTCTGCGAAAGCAATTGGGCAATCTTCATATACGGTGGCCTCGTATGGAATTGGGGGTTCTCTTGGAGGTGTGTTTTCTGGTTTAATATGGGAAGAGTTTTTTCCCGAATCAATTTATATATTTGCATCTTCGGTTGCTTTTTTAGGAGCAGTGGTTGCCTGGCTATTGATAAGAAAATACAAAGTGGAGTGTAATTAAAAATGAAACAAACGCTATACGATAAGTTATGGGAAGAGCATGTTGTGCGTAGCCCAGAAGGGTCGAATTTGTCGCTTATATACATCGATCGCCACTTAATCCACGAAGTAACAAGCCCTCAAGCTTTTGAAGGTATGAGGTTGAATTCTAGGCCGTTATGGAGAGTTGAATCAAACTTAGCGGTTGTTGATCATAATGTGGCAACCGTTGACCGGCATTTAGGCATCAAGGATAAGATTTCAAGGCAACAAATTGAAGCGCTAGAAAACAACACCTCAGCCTTTAAAATTAAATTTATTGATCTCAAGAATCCTCTTCAAGGAATCGTTCATATCATTGGCCCAGAGCTTGGAGCTACTTTGCCGGGAATGACAGTAGTCTGTGGCGATTCGCATACGAGTACGCATGGAGCACTTGCTGCATTGGCCTTCGGAATAGGAACTTCAGAAGTGGAGCATGTTCTTGCTACAAGCTGTTTGTTATTAAAAAAAATGAAAAACTTTTCCATATGTCTGGATAGTAAGGTTGGGAACCAGGTTTCTGCGAAAGATATTATTCTTTACATAATAGGCAAAATTGGCATTGCCGGCGCAACCGGATGTACTATTGAATTCAGGGGAGAAGGGATTGAAGCACTGTCTGTCGAGGAGCGTATGACAATTTGTAATATGTCCATAGAAGCGGGCGCTAAATCCAGCTTAGTTGCGTTTGATTCAGTTACTGAAGATTATGTAAAAAATAGGCCTTTATCTCCTAACGGGGAAAAGCTAGAGAGTGCATTATCTTATTGGCGCACCTTAAAATCTGACCCGGGAGCTTACTTTGATCGCGAGTTACATTTAGATCCTAAAAACATCTGCCCCCAGGTTACATGGGGTACGAATCCGGAGATGGTAACGTCATTTGATGGCAAGATTCCATCTGAAAATCAAATGAAAACATCTGACCAAGTACAAGCTTTTAAAAGGGCTATAAACTATATGGGATTAGTCCCAGGTAGTCCGATTAAAGATATTGCTATTGATAAAGTTTTCATTGGCTCATGCACAAACTCGAGAATAGAAGATTTGAGAGCGGCAGCAAATGTTCTGAAGGGTAATATTAAATCGAAAGGAGTGTCCCAAGCTCTTGTTGTTCCCGGTTCCGGATTGGTAAAAAGACAAGCGGAGGAAGAAGGTCTTCATGAAGTGTTTTTGTCAGCAGGTTTTGAGTGGCGAGACCCAGGATGCTCTATGTGCTTGGGCATGAACTCAGACCGACTCAATGAGACTGAGAGATGCGCCTCTACTTCCAACAGAAATTTTGAAGGTAGACAGGGAAGAGGAGGTAGAACCCATTTATTGTCCCCGCAAAGTGCTGCAGCCTCTGCTATTGCGGGTAGACTGGTTGATGCAGGGAGTCTGTAAGATGAAATTAAAGCCTTTTTCTTCCCACACTGGATTAGTTTTGCCACTTGATATCTCCAACGTAGATACCGACTTAATTATTCCGAAACAATATCTCAAGTCAGTCAAAAAGGTTGGTTTTGGTCCCTATTTGTTTGATGAGTTACGGTATTTAGATAGTGCAGAATATGGAGATGATTGTTCGAAAAGGAAACTGAATACTGAATTTATCTTGAATAAAGAAGAATATAAAGGAGTCTCGGTTTTGTTAGCTAGGGAAAATTTTGGCTGTGGATCCTCTAGAGAGCATGCTCCGTGGGCAATGTTAGATTACGGTTTTAGAGTAATAATAGCCTCTTCATTTGCAGATATTTTTTTTTCTAATTCAGTAAAAAATGGGTTGTTACCTATAGTGCTTGATGCAGAAATAATAGAACAACTTTTTGTTGTGGCCCGAAAAAATCATTTTTTTCAATTAAAGGTTGATTTGCCATCTCAGCAAATAACAAATGCAGAATTAAATTTTGAAGAGCAGTTTGAAATTGCAGAGGATATCAAGAACTACTTAATTGCGGGCATGGATGAAATATCTATGACTCTTCAGTATAAAGAGGATATCAAAAATTATGAGAACCGACGATTAAAGAAAAAGCCTTGGGTTGCCGAAGACCCTCAGGAGATTTTGAAATGAAAACATTTAATTTAGCTATCCTATCGGGCGATGGTATTGGACCAGAAATAATGGCTGAAGCTCAAACTATTTTAGAGTATCTAAAACAAACTGGCCTCGTAGACTTTCAAATCCAAGAAGCGTTGGTTGGGGGCGCAAGTATACGTGATTCAGGTGCACCTATTACAAATGCGACACTCGATATGGTAAAAACCGCGGATGCAATTTTATTTGGAGCTGTTGGGGATTATTCTTTTGATCACCTGCCACAATCAGTAAGGCCTGAAATGGCTATTTTAAAGCTTCGGAAAGAACTCGAGTTATTCGCAAACATTAGGCCAATTGTAATTTTTGATGAGTTAATTGCAAACTCTAATCTCAAGAAAGAGGTTTTGCAAAACGTAGACTTTGTTATTGTACGTGAGCTTACTGGAGATATTTATTTTGGCGAACCTAGGGGAGAGAAAAAGATTAATGGAGTTCGCCATGGTTTTAATACAATGACGTATTCTGAGCCTGAGATAGAGCGTATCGCAAATGTAGGATTTAAGCTGGCTGAGGCTAGACGAAGAAAAGTAACTTCTGTTGACAAGGCAAACGTACTTGAGACAATGCAGTTATGGAGAGATGTGGTTTCGAGAGTCTCTGAGTCCTATAAGGATATTGAATTACAACATATGTATGTGGATAATGCTGCAATGCAGTTGATTAATTTGCCAGCACAATTTGATGTACTTGTTACTGGGAATATTTTTGGCGATATTTTGTCAGATCAGGCTTCCATGATTACAGGTTCGATAGGTCTTCTACCATCCGCATCTCTTAATGAAGGTTTATTTGGCCTATATGAACCGATTCATGGGTCGGCACCGGATATAGCCGGTAAGAACACAGCAAACCCTCTTGCGATGATGTTATCGATGGCAATGATGTTCAGACATTCTTTGGATAGAACAGATATCGCAGATTTAATAGAGCAAGCAGTTAAAAATACTCTCGGAAAAAAAATTGCGACTCCAGATTTTTGCCGAGAAGGTTGGAGGCAAATTAGTACTATCGATATGGGTGGGGAAGTACGTAAGGAGTTAAGTAAGCTATGCTAGTTGGAATTGTTGGTTGGCGTGGCATGGTTGGGTCTGTTTTAATTCAACGAATGTTGCAAGAGGGAGATTTTAATTTTTTTGAACCAAGGTTCTTCTCTACATCAAATGCGGGAGATAAAGTTCCGGAAAAAATTAAATTCAAAGGTAGTCATATACTCGCCGATGGCTTCGACGAGAGTGCTTTGGCTGATTGTGATGTTATTCTCACGTGTCAGGGCTCTGAATACAGCAGGAAAATGCTTCCTACCCTTCGGTCAAAAGGCTGGAGTGGATTTTGGATTGATGCTTCGAGGGAATTTAGAATGGAAGAAGAAACAACGATTGTTTTGGATCCATTGAATAGAAGTAGTATTGATAGTGCAGTAAAAACTGGCAGAAAGGTTTTTTGTGGTGGTAATTGTACCGTCAGCTGTCTGTTGATGGCGATCCATGGCTTAGTGCAAAACAATTTTGTTGAATGGGTCAGTAGCACGACATATCAGGCTGCTTCTGGAGGAGGGGCAAAACACATGAAGGAGCTCCTTACTCAGACAGGAAAAATTTATAAACGAGTTGATTCTTTGCTTTCTCAGGATAACTCACATATTCTGGATATCGATAGTAAAGTTCTAGATACTCAAAAAAACTTTTCTGGGAATGAAATGCACTGTTTTAAAGTCCCTCTCGCAGGCTCATTGATTCCATGGATTGATCAAGATAGAAATGATGGTTGGAGTCTTGAAGAATGGAAAGGCGATGTTGAATTAAATAAAATTTTAGGTTCCGACAATAAGGAGAAAGTTAAAGTTGATTTCACTTGTGTAAGGGTTGGGGTCATGCGATGTCACAGCCAGTCAGTAATTTTAAAACTAAAACAAAAGTTAGATATCGAGGATATAGAAAAAATACTGGATGAAGCAAACCCATGGGTTGAAGTAGTTCCTAACAAAAAAGCTGATTCAGAACAATTCCTTTCTCCTTTGTATGCTAGCGGCACACTAAAGATTCCAATCGGAAGAGTTAGAAGAATGAACTATGACGATTCATGTATAAGTGCCTTTACGATTGGCGACCAGCTTTTATGGGGAGCTGCGGAACCATTAAGGAGAGTTTTAAGAATAATAGTCGACGAAAATTTTCCAAAGGATGCTTAAAGTGCGCTTGGCTCTAGGCATTGAATATGATGGGACTGAATGGTCTGGTTGGCAAAGTCAGCCCTCAAGAAATACCATTCAGGATCATTTGGAAGATGCCATAGGGAAGTTTTCTTTAGACAAGATAAAGGTTATTTGTGCTGGAAGAACTGATGCAGGTGTCCATGCAAAGGAACAGGTAGTTCATTTTGACACTAATTTAAATCGAGAAAGACATAGCTGGCTACGTGGGATAAATTCTTTTTTGCCTGCGTCAATAAACGTTAAGTGGGTAAGATCGGTACCTTCTGACTTCCACGCCCGTTTCTCTGCAAAGTCTAGAAAATATAGCTACTCAATTTTAAACCAAAAGGTAAGATCTTCCTTGAATAGAAGTTTTACGACATGGATCGCAGTTCCTCTTGACCACAATCGGATCTCAGACGCTGCCAAATTATTGTTGGGGGTTCATGATTTTTCTGCTTTTCGTTCAAGCGAATGTCAGGCAAAATCTGCAGTTAGAAAAATTATTAACATAAATGTAGATAAGATTAATTCAATAATAAGGATTGAAATTGAAGCAAACGCTTTTTTACATCATATGGTGAGGAATATTGTCGGGTGTTTTTTTGAAATTGGCAGAGGAGAAAAGCCAGTCGCGTGGATTAAGGAGGTCATCGATTCACGCGATAGAAGTATCTGCGCAAAAACTTTCCCTCCTGAAGGACTGTGTCTTGAGAAGATTGATTATGGGGGTTTATTAAATGCGCACTAGGGTAAAGATTTGTGGTCTGACAAGACCTGATGATGTAATTTTTGCGGTGAAGGCTGGTGCGGATGCGTTAGGATTTGTATTTTACAAACAAAGCCCTCGTTACGTCAGTCCAGAAATTGCTAGAGAATTAGCTAATCTGGTTCCTGCATGGGTTTCGACGGTTGGTTTGTTTGTTAACTCTGAATTAAACGAAATCTCTGAAGTGGCTGATTATGTCGGTGTGTCTCATGTTCAGTTGCACGGTGATGAGCCTGAAACACTATGCAAAAAGATCACCAGACCTGTAATAAAAGCGATTCGTTTGCCAACTAGTGGTATTATTGAGCAAGCTAGCCTGGAGAAGTACGCGAAAATGTCGAAGGGCTATCTGGATTGCTGTTCCGCCGTTTTATTAGATAGCGATACTCAAAGCTATGGTGGGAGTGGGAAAACTTTCAAATGGGAAGTTTTAGATGAGTTGGTTCCTCAGTTTAATGGAAAATGGGTATTAAGCGGCGGCTTAAATACCGGTAATATTGAACGGTTGATTACTAGGTTTAATCCTCCTTTTGTGGATGTCTCTAGTGGTGTAGAGTTGAAAGAGTCAGGTAAGAAGAGGCCTGGAATTAAGGATCATAATGAAATAGAAGATTTCTTAAAAATGGTTGCGAGTTTTAATTGAATAGATAAGTTCAAAAGATTGGGAGTGCTTAAGGATGAAGTTAAAAAGTTTTACGAGTTATGATTTTCCAGATTCTAAAGGACATTTCGGCCCCTATGGTGGCTCGTTTGTATCTGAAACATTGTTTGCAGCGTTAGAAAAATTAGATCAAGATTATTCTGTTGCCATTAACGATAGAAAGTTTTTGGATGAATTTGAAAAAGAATTAAAAACATTCGTCGGGCGTCCATCTCCCATTTTCCATGCACAAAGATGGTCCGAAAAGATCGGCGGAGGCCAATTATATTTTAAAAGAGAAGATCTCAATCATACCGGAGCTCACAAAATTAATAATACTATCGGCCAGGTTTTGCTTGCGAAACGAACCGGAAAAAAAAGAGTTATAGCAGAAACAGGAGCAGGGCAACATGGGGTAGCAACCGCCACCGTGGCAGCTAGATTTGGTATGGAATGTACTGTCTACATGGGTTCGACTGATGTTGAGAGACAAGCTCAGAATGTATACCGTATGAAGCTTTTGGGGGCGGAAGTTGTACCTGTCACTGCTGGGTCAAAAACCTTAAAAGATGCTCTTAATGAGGCTATGAGGGATTGGGTGACAAATGTGGAAAATACTTTTTACATTATAGGTACCGTTGCGGGCCCTCACCCTTACCCTAAGTTAGTAAGGGATTTTAATTCGGTTGTTGGTAAAGAATGTAAAATCCAAATGAAAGATTTGGCCGGGAGAAATCCCGATTACATTGTTGCCTGTGTCGGAGGAGGTAGTAATGCTTTAGGAATTTTTTACGATTATATACCTTGCGAGGAAGTAGGGTTAATAGGAGTTGAAGCAGCAGGGGAGGGTTTAGATTCTGGCAAACATTCTGCTTCGTTATCAGCTGGGAGACCTGGAATACTGCACGGAACGAGAACTTATTTATTACAAGATTCAAACGGCCAAGTTGAAGAAACTCATTCCATTTCTGCGGGTTTAGATTATCCTGGTGTGGGACCTGAACATGCGCACTTAAAAGATATAAATAGGGTGAAGTATGTAGGAGCTTCAGACAGAGAGGCATTGGCCGCATTTCATGATTGTTGTAGGATTGAAGGGATTATACCTGCTCTTGAAACCAGTCACGCACTTGCGTATGCGACGAAGCTAGCGAAAAGTTTAGACAAGGAAAAAATAATACTAGTAAATTTATCTGGACGTGGCGATAAGGATATGCACACGGTTTCTCAATATCTCTCTGTTGATACATAGATGTACCAGTCCCGTTTAGATAAGTGTTTCGATGAGTTGAAACGGTTAAAAAAAAAGGCTTTAATTCCCTATATTACTGCAGGCGACCCCTTGCCAGACTTGACTGTGAGTCTAATGCACGCTCTTGTAGAAAGCGGAGCTGATGTAATTGAACTGGGGGTTCCGTTTTCTGACCCAATTGCTGATGGCCCGATAATTCAGAGAGCTAGTGAAAGAGCTCTTAATCAGGGCGTAAATCTAGAGACTTGTTTGAATTTCGTCAATGATTTTCGTGTTAGGAACAAAGTAACGCCTATTGTTTTGATGGGTTATATGAATCCTATAGAGCAATTTGGTTGGGATCGTTTTGCTGATGAGGCTGCCCATGTTGGCGTTGACGGAGTATTAGTAGTTGATTGTCCTCCGGAGGAATCCACAATATTCTTTGATAAATTAAAAGCTCAGAATATCGATTGTATCCATTTAGTTGCTCCCACTACTTCAGAGGAACGTCTACAAAAGATTTTAGGAGAGGCCTCTGGTTATATATATTATGTTTCCTTAAGGGGTGTCACAGGGTCTGATAAGTTAAACCCAGTGGATGTTTCCCAAAAAATTAATTTTGTGAAAAAGCATACGAAACTACCTGTGGCCGTTGGCTTTGGTATATCATCTAGAAAAAGTGTTTCTGACATTGCTAAAACAGATGCGGATGGTGTTGTGATTGGAAGCGCGTTAATCAGGGCTATGGAAGAAGCAGGTTTGGAAGGGGGGTCTCCAATAGATACGGTAAAAAGTCGATTAGATGACTTGAGTAAAGGATTGTCAGAGAAAAGGTAATATTGGTGAGTTGGTTAGAGAATATAATTCCCCCAAGAATTAAAAAAGGTAACGGCCAAAAAAAAACCATACCAGATGGGGTTTGGGTTAAGTGTCCTGACTGTGATTCGGTTTTATATCGGGCGGACTTAGATGCAAACATGCAAGTATGCCCAAAGTGTCAACATCACCTTCGCATAAGTGCCCGGAAGAGAGCTGAACATCTGTTAGACGACCAGAATTTTAGAGAGTTAGCGAAGGACGTAAAACCAGAGGATTTTCTAAAATTTAAGGATATAAAGAGTTACCCGCAAAGAATTAATGAAGCTTCAATTTCCACTGGGGAGTCGGATGCTCTCATTCTCGTTGTTGGCAGTATAATGAATATCAAATCAGTTGTGGCATTGTTCGAGTTCGATTTTATGGGTGGTTCGATGGGGTCAGTTGTGGGTGAGAAATTTGTGCGTGGAATTGAGTATGCAACGGAAAAGAATATCCCGTTTATCTCCGTCGCTGCGAGTGGTGGTGCTCGTATGCAAGAAGGTTTGATGTCATTAATGCAGATGGCAAAAACTACAGCCGCTTTGAAAAAATTAGATGAAAGGAAAATTCCGTACATATCAATACTTACTGACCCGACTATGGGGGGAGTTTCTGCGAGCTTTGCTTTCGTAGCTGATATTGTAATCGCGGAACCTAATGCCTTAATTGGTTTTGCTGGGCCAAGAGTTATCGAGCAAACTGTAAGAGAAAAGTTGCCCAGAGGTTTTCAAAGGTCGGAGTTTTTGCTCGAAAAAGGCGCAATTGATTTGATCATTGATCGTAGGGATCTTAGAAAAAAAGTAGGAAATCTGTTGTCTTTGCTTAAAGACTCTAAGATGTAAAAAGTTTTTTTATGATTGATAATCCCAGCGAGTTAGATAGGTGGTTAACAAAGCTACTGGATGCGCACCCTAAACAAATCGCATTAGGACTTCGAAGAGTTCGATCCGTTGCCGAAAGGATGTGCCTTAATGTCGTCGATAAACAAATTAGATTGAAGTCGAAGGTTATTATTGTAGGAGGTACAAATGGAAAAGGTTCAGTTTGTGCGTTTTTAGAAAATATTCTTTTATCGGCAGGTTACACAACAACAGTTTATACATCGCCCCATATATTAACATTTAAAGAAAGGCTAAGGAGTAATGGAGAACTATTGGATGACTCAGTTTGGATTGAGGCATTTAGTGCAGTAGAGGCTGCCAAAATTATAGTTCCAAAGAAGAAATTAACTTTTTTTGAGTTTTCGACATTAGCTGCAATATTAATATCAGATAAGTTAAACCCCGATGTAGCGATTTTT
The DNA here is from genome assembly GCA_028139135.1 of Betaproteobacteria bacterium. Lineage (GTDB taxonomy): Bacteria > Pseudomonadota > Gammaproteobacteria > Burkholderiales > Burkholderiaceae_A > UBA7377. The sequence goes on along the minus strand of JAOINB010000004.1, from coordinate 3,903 downwards.
GAAATAGGGTTAGGAGGTCGACTTGATGCAGTAAACTTGCTCGACAGTGATTGTGCTGTGTTGACGTCAATTGATTTAGACCATGAACATTTTTTAGGAAATACGAGAGAAAAAATTGCTTGGGAAAAAGTCCATATCGCAAGGTCAGGAAAGCCTATCGTTCTAGCCGAAGAAGATCCGCCGGAAATTTTGTACTCATACTGTGAGAAAATTGGAGCAAAACAGATAAGAGTTAATAAAGACTATCATTACAAACAGCTAGGTAATCAGTGGAGTTGGTATGGGCGAGAGACAACACGGCATGCTCTCTCAATCCCATCACTTCGAGGCAAGCATCAAATACGTAATGCATCTGCAGCACTTGCCTGTGTGGAGTCCTTATCAGAGGAATTCCCCATTAGTCAGGGTTCTATGAGAAAAGCATTAGTCTCTGTACAATTACCATGCCGTTTGCAAGTTCTCGCGGGTCAGCCCACAATAATTCTTGATGTAGCTCACAATGCTTCTGCAGGTAGAGTGTTATCATCAGGGTTGGGAGAAATTGGTTTCTACCCATTGACTGTAGGGGTGGTAGGGCTTTTGGATGATAAGGATAGCTTAGCTATTTTTGAGGCGCTAAGGTCAAAAATCGATAAGTGGTTTTTAGTTAGCCTGGACCCGGAAAGGTCTATGAATAGGGGTAGGCGTGCTGATTCTTTGAAAAAAACTCTAATTGAATTAATTCCTGAGGCTGACGTACATTGTTTCGATGGACCGGAAGAAGGGTTTATAGAAGCCTGCAAAATTTGTAATAAAGAGGATAGGATTGTAGTTTGTGGTTCATTTGTTACGGTTTCAGCAGTCTGGCCTTTAGCCGAAAAATTTCTTAAAGGAATAAAGAAAGGAGAATAAAGAACTTGTTTTTCGTTTATTCATTGAATACCTTCAGGCGTTAGTAAGGTGAGAAGTAAAGGAAATGCATCTGACCCATTCTTGCCTGCAAAAAGAAAGGCGAGGCATAGACTGATCGGAGTCTGTTTGTTTTCCCTATTTTTATATTTTTTGGGCGACGTTTTTTTTAACTTACCTCCTAAATATCTACCTTCTGATTTCGTGGTTGAGACCTTAGAAGAGAGCCGCTCAAGTAGAGAGCTTGCTGCGGAATATAACCGGTTAAATAGGAAGCTGGGGAAAGTAATAGGGGATGAAGAGATTAAGATGTTAAAAAATCTAAAAAGAAAAACATGGTTTGTCGAAGCCGGCATTTTTGACAATAGAGAAAAAGCAAATTTACTAAATCAAAGGTTGATACTCGAAGGGTATTCACCTAATCTCAAAGAGAGAAAAGTCGGGGAGGGCTATGTTTTTTTTGTTATCCTCGGTCCTTTCAACTTTGTAAAGGCGGAGGAAATAGTGAATAAAATGATAAGTAAAGGTTTGAAAGCAGACCTTAACAGGTTTTAAGAATAAATTGATTGACGAATTTACCTGGATTGATATTGTCGTATTTGTGATACTTTCTTCATCGTTTCTACTTTCTATACTGAGAGGGTTGGTTTATGAAATTTCGTCGATAGTAGTTTGGGGTTTGAGCATTTTTTGTGCTTATAATTTTGGTTTCTACTTTTCTGCTATATTCCCAGATTACTTGTCACCAGAGCTACGAACTGTCTTGGGTTCTTTGTTGGTTTTACTTATTATAATTTTATTGTCAAAAATGGTTGTATTATCACTAAAGGAGATAATTGAGAAATCAGGTGGTGGAAGTTTAGACAAAATATTTGGTGCATTTTTCGGTATGCTGCGCGGAGGGCTTATAGTAGTGGCGCTATCATTATTAGGAACCATGACTGCATTAACGCAAGAAGAGGCTTGGATGAACGCAAAAACTCGGGTGTATTTGGAATATTCGGTTATCCAAACAATTCCTTATCTTCCGAAATCTGTGGTGGATAAAATTAAAATCGATTTTAAGGGGAGGCATGATTAATGTGCGCCGTTTTTGGAATTGTTGGAAAAGAATCTGTCAATCAAGAGATCTATGATGCTCTTTTGCTTATGCAACACAGGGGCCAGGATGCTACTGGTATTGTCACGGCTCACGGAAAGAAAATTAATGTGGTACGAGGTAATGGATTAGTACGGGATATTTTTCGAACAAGAGACATGCGTAATTTAGTTGGGGAAATGGGTATTGGTCACTGTCGGTACCCAACGGCTGGAAATGCTGGAAGCTATGAAGAAGCACAACCTTTTTATGTGAATGCACCATACGGGATTGTGCTTGGACACAATGGAAATTTGACTAACGCCGACTCTTTGCAAAGGACAATGTATGAGTCAGATCGAAGACATATTAATACCGATTCTGATTCAGAGATCTTGCTAAATGTATTTGCTCACGAATTACAAAAAAATTCGACAGGGATAAACGTGAGCTCTGATCAGATTTTCAAGGCAATTAGTTGCTTACATGGAAGGGTTCGAGGCGCGTTTGCTTGTGTAGCAATGATCCCCGGGTTTGGTGTAATTGGCTTTAGAGATCCTTGGGGAATTAGACCACTTGTAATTGGCAAAAGGCAAAATAAACAGAGTTATGATTGGGCTATTGCTTCGGAATCTGTTGCATTACAGGGGTTGGGTTTTAAGGTTGAACGTGATGTAGCACCAGGCGAATGTGTTATTGCGACTGTTGACGGTGAATTAATTTCACAAATATGTACTTCAAAGCAATCACTAAACCCTTGTATATTCGAATACGTTTACTTTGCTCGTCCGGATTCTGTAATCGACGGTATATCCGTGTATGATGCCAGGTTAAAGATGGGGAAACGTCTTGGGGAGAAAGTGAAAAGATTACTCGGCAATGGAGATGTTGATGTTGTAATTCCGGTCCCGGATTCAAGTAGACCAGCTGCACTTGAGTTAGCCATGACATTAAATATTCCCTACAGAGAAGGATTTATAAAGAATAGATATATCGGGAGAACTTTTATAATGCCCGGTCAAGAAGTGCGAGCAAAATCGGTTAAGCAAAAACTAAGTGCAGTAACTACAGAATTCAAGAACAGAAGCGTTCTTATAGTTGATGATTCGATTGTGAGAGGAACAACCAGTAAGCAAATAGTTCAAATGGCTCGTGAAGCAGGTGCGAAAAAAGTTACCTTTGCCTCTGCATCTCCGCCCATAAGATTTTCTAATGTATACGGAATTGATATGCCAACGCGAAGCGAATTAATAGCCTATGATAGAAGCGAGGAAGAAATTAGATCAGAACTTGGAGTAGATAATCTGGTATTTCAAGAACTTGATCACATGCTTAGGGATGTACTTTCTTTTAATAGTATGTTGGACGGCCTAGAGGCTTCTTGTTTTGATGGAAACTACATTACTGGAAGAGATTAATAAGAGTCATTAGTTTCTAGTTAATGAAAATCTCTAGTCTTCCAGCTTGAATTTTTCAAAAATTTTGTCAACAATCCTGTTTGATTTTCTATCGTTAAAACTATAAAGTTTCCGTAACAGTTATAAAAATAGTCTGATTCGACTGTTTCATTTTTTTTCCAGTAGCCTTCAACACTAATAAATATGGATTGTAGAATGGTTTCTTTGTTTTTCTCAAAAAGATTGTTGGAGACGATCAAATTCAAACTACCGGTTTCGTCCTCCATGGTTATAAATACTGTACCTTTAGCAGCTTTTGGACGTTGGCGATTTGTGATTAGCCCCCTTGTTTTTAGTAACTCCTTAGAAAAAGTTTTTTTAATTTCTGCGATAGATTTTCCTGGGATTAATTTTCCTAGAAAAGAAACAGGGTGAGATTCCAGGGAAAATCCTAATCCGTTATAGTCAAGGATCATTCTGCATAGGTTATTTGGAAGTCCTAGTTGATTTTCCTTAAGGGGCTTTTCTACAATTTTACTT
>JAOINB010000039.1 GCA_028139135.1 Betaproteobacteria bacterium | reverse complement strand
GATTTTTATTTTGCCGGAATTGACGCACTCTGCTATGACCTAGCTGTGACACTAAATGATTGGGCTATATCGACAGAGGACGAAACTTTTGGAAGCTTCAAAAAAAATTACTTTGATAAAATGGTAAGTGGCTATGAAAGCATCAGGCAACTCATCCCCGAGGAGAAGAAAGCTCTACCGATTATGTTGAGAGGAGCAGCCTTACGATTCTGGATTTCTAGACTTTTCGACTGGCACCAACCGAGAGAGGCATCTTTACTAAACCCAAAAAATCCAGAGCATTTTGAAATTATACTAAAAAAGAGAAGAAGCGAGACAAACTATGGAAATGAATAAAATCCAGCCTAATGTTGTAGCTACATTTGTAGGAAGAGATTGGTTATTACATGGTTATAATATTTTTAAAAAACAACCATTAGTCTGGATTCTTACTTTGCTAGCATACTGGACTGCCATGTTTTTGTTTGGTCTCATTCCTATTATCGGACTACTAGTATCGTTAATAATCTCTCCAGGAATAGCTTTCGGCTTTATATGTTTAGCCAAAGCCGTAGACCAAAACCAGGAGGTGCCCCCTAGAATAATAATTTCCGGTTTTACCGGTTCAAAGAAATTCGATCTTTTACTGCTGGGATTTTACTACTGTATCTCTCTCTTCTTGATACTTGTTTTAATTACGCTGCTAAGCGACAAGTCGGTTATTAATCTAGTCAACAATCCAGACTTACAAATAAAGAGTGAGACACAAAGCGGAAACTTCTTTAACATTAAAATAATAACGGTGTTAATACTTTATATTCCTATTCAAATGATCTTCTGGTTTGCTCCCCAACTTGTTGTATGGGGTAACTTGAACTCAATTAAGGCTATGTTTTACTCATTTTTCGCAGTCCTTTTAAATTGGAAAAGTTTTTTAATATACTTGTTAACATGGCTGATGATCTTACTTTGCATCTCTACTTTCATAGCGCTGTTAATTAGTTTAATTAAAATTGACCAAGGCTCCTTGTTTGTCCTATTCCTCCCGATCAGTTTATTAATAATGGGGATCGCACATTGCTCATATTATGCAAGCACCAAAACGATTTTTTCGGAACTCGTAGCAAAACATAGCAACACTAACCCAAATTAATCCAGGGTGTACCATTATCTTGATCTGCAATAAATGATTCAGTTTTCTTTTCATGACATAATTCATCCAGTAAGGCGGCAACGTAGTTATGAGAATTATTGTTACTACTCAGATGAGCAGCGACCAAGACTTTCCTTTCTCTTTGTAAAAAATCTTTTGCGAACCCCATAGCGGACAAATTTGATAAGTGACCATACTTTGATGAAATTCTCTTTTTTAATCCCTCGGGATACTTTGATCTACTTAGTAGATCGTCATCATAGTTAAATTCTAAAATTAATGCATCAGCGTCCTCTAACTCATCCCTGATGGTTTTAGTTATTGCCCCTACATCTGTTAAGATACCAAGCTTATAATTATTACTTTCAACTGTTAAAGCGATAGACTCTCTTGCGTCGTGTGGTACGGCAAAGGGATTTATCCTTAATCCTTTAAATAAAATCTTTTTATGCGGTGATAAAAAGATAGGTTTCAAATTTTTCCGTATCTCTTTGTTTGCTAAATAGGTTCCATAAGTCATAAAAACCGGAACTTCCAAAAACTTTACAAGCGGGACCACTCCTTTGCAGTGATCAGCATGCTCATGAGTAATGAATACGCCATTAATGTCTTCTGGTAGCATGCCATGGTTTAAAAGTTTCCGTTTTAAAAGAGAAAAACTCAAGCCGCAATCAACTATAACGTGGAGAGTCTCTCCTTCCTCTGAGGACTCTACCAGAGTACAATTACCCTCGCTACCACTCGCTAGACAACAAAATTTCACTAATTCAACTGTTCGTAAATTACAGCCAAAATATTCTGACTACTCTTTGTGCGCTCACTCGTTTTATGATCAGATACAAAAACTTGTGACACATTTTGACTTTTTTTTATTTCAATTCTGTAAAGGTTCATGTCTAACTGATCCTTGCCTGAGGAGAATATTTTTGCGAAAAAACCTTTCTTTTTTGCTTCCTGATCGAGTTTTTTGTAGCGAATTAAGTAAGTTCCTTGCTCTCTTAAACGTTCCTCGACTTCAAAGCCAAGTCGATCTAAAATAAGCCCAATTGATTTCCATGCTTCATTAAAGTTTAACGTTAGTTCAACAAAGTTGTTATCGTCATCCACTTTTAAAGTGGATGTAGGTTTTTTAACTACGTTGATAGATTTACTATTCTGATCCTCTTTTCCAGACACAAAATTAATAATACGCCTGAGGTATAATTCTTCTAGCTGTTGGTCTGAATTTTTGTTTACCCATACTATTGTTGGATCAAATCTATCATCAGATGCAACTTGTATTAACCCTTTATGAACGACTGAAATCTCTGAAAAACCAGCGTTTGTCCTCTCAACTCTCATACGAAATTTATTTCTTTCCCCAGTGTCGTAAATGCCACCAAAAATTTTTCCTAGTGTATTACGAATTAAGCCGTCCGAAATCTTTTCTCTACTTTCCAGCCAATCAGTCTCGATAAAACCTACCTCGGGCATTTCCGATTCAATTCGGAATCCATTTTGTATCCAAAAACTTTTCAACAAACCCCAAATTTCATCAGGGCTTTTCTCAATTAATAGAACCTTGAATCCACCATAATTAATAAAATAAGCCTCCGCGGCTACAGGCAAAAGGCTGGATTTTTCGCTCGGAGACTTACTCCTATCAAGTACATTAAAATCCGACAGTCTAGCCTCACCGGAGGCGGGCAAGCTGTATCGATCGTTAACAGCGGGTGTAATGAGGTCTGGTGGTATTTCCAGAGCCTTGTCAGGTGATCCACTAATTACAGTTCGGTCAGAAGCATTTTTTTTCCCAAACACTGAACATCCAGTAAAAATTACCAATAATAAAATTAAACTTAGAGATTGATAAATCCTTTTAAAACGACATGACCTACTCATAACAAACACCGCTCTTACTCCTTAATTTCTCATATGATCAGATTCTAATTCTTCAAACAAGGGTAACATTTTCTTCAACACATTTTGAGTTTCTGTAGATGGCTCACATAAAGGGGACCTTATACCCCAGTTTATTAGCCCGATTTTATGCAGTAACCACTTAACGGGGACTGGGTTAGATTCTAAAAAGAGCGCCCTGTGAACCGGCAAGAGAATTTTATTCAACCTATTTGCTTCCTGAACGTTTCCTCCAATTGCTGCCTTACATATCATAGACATCGTCCTCGGGAAAACATTTGCAGTTACCGAAATGTTACCATTAGCTCCACAAAACATAAGTGCTGCCGCTGTGGGATCATCTCCACTATATACTTTAAAAGCATCTCCGACCTCTTTGATGAGCCACTGCCCCCTATTAAGGTCGCCGGTAGCGTCCTTAATCCCCACGATATTCTTGTGTTTGGATAACTCTTTTACAGATTCGTTAGTCAAATCAGCAACTGTCCTTCCAGGCACGTTATAGAGGATGACCGGGAGCCTCGTCGCATTCGCAATTTTGGAAAAATGTTCAACTAAGCCTCTTTGGCTAGGTTTGTTATAGTAGGGCGTAACTTGTAAACAAGCGTCCACTCCGATAAGTTCAGCCTCTTTAGTTAAAGAAATTGCTTCTTCAGTTGAATTGGCACCCGTTCCTGCTAAAACCGCAACTCGTCCATCTATGATCTCCGAAGAAACTTTTATTAATTCAATATGCTCAGCAAAATCAACTGTCGGGGACTCACCGGTTGTCCCGACAACTACAATACCGTCTGTCCCTGCTTTTATATGCCATTCAATTAATTTATTTAAGGCGGTCGTGTCCAGGCTACAATCTTTATGCATTGGAGTGACAATAGCAACTATACTCCCAGTAATTTTTTTCATGCTCCTACGTGTAGTCTAATCCCATACATTCTCTCACATCTCTCATGGTATTTTTTGCTAATTCTCTCGCTTTTTCGCATCCATCAGAAACTATGTTTTTAACAACGCCAATATCCTCTTCGTAAGGTTTAGCTTTTTCTTTAAAATCTTTTTGCTCGCTTAGAATCGATTCAATGAGCGGCTTTTTACATTCTAAGCAACCGATTGAAGCTGTGACACAACCTTCTTTAACCCAATCAAGAGCCTGCTTTGAACTGTATACTTTGTGCAAGGACCATACGGGACATTTTTCGGGGTCGCCAGGATCATCCCTTTTAACTCTTGCCGGGTCAGTTGGCATTTTTTTTAGCTTGATGACTAAACTATCAGGATTTTCACGCATGGAAATGGTATTCCCATAGCTTTTTGACATTTTTAATCCGTCTAAGCCTGAAAGCTTCGGTGACTGAGTCAACAAGGGTTGCGGTTCGACCAAAATCAGTCTTTTAGCGCCCTCCAAATAACCGAAAAGAATTTCTCTATCATCAATCGTCAAGTTTTGTACCTCCTGTAAAACAGCTTTAGCCCTTTCCAAAGCCATCTCATCCCCTTTTTCGTGAAAGTTCTGTCTTAGTTCTTGCACCAATCGGCTCCTTTTACTACCCAACTTTTTGCTGGCTTCTAAGGCTTTTTTAACAAAATCAACTTCCCCACCGAACAAATGATTAAACCTCCTCGCTATTTCCCTCGTAAATTCTACATGGGGAACCTGGTCCTCACCTACTGGAACTTGATCAGCTCGATAAATTAATATGTCTGCTGCCTGGAGCAGTGGGTAGCCAAGAAAACCATAAGTAGATAAGTCTTTGTCATTTATCTTGCTCTGCTGGTCTTTGAAACTTGGTACCCTTTCTAACCAACCCAGCGGGGCACACATTGAAAGTAGTAGATGTAACTCGGCATGCTCTGGGACTTTGGACTGAATAAAAAGGGTTGCCTGATTAGGGTCAATCCCAGCAGCTAGCCAATCTATCACCATATCCCAAACGTGTCCTTCTACGATCTCTGGATTATCATAGTGCGTCGTCAGTGCATGCCAATCGGCAACAAAAAATAAGCACTCGTATTCGACTTGCAATTCTAACCAATTC
>JAOINB010000038.1 GCA_028139135.1 Betaproteobacteria bacterium | reverse complement strand
ATTAGTTGATCTGGATGATAGAATCCAAGTGGTTGAGCATTTAATAGAGAAGCCAGGAAAATATCAGGGTGATGGTTCTTGATCCATGCGCTAAAATAAACTAATAAGGCGAAGCTTGCTGCATGCGATTCTGGAAAACCATATTCTCCAAATCCATGTATTTGAGAAAAAACTTTTTCTGCAAAGTCATTTGAGTAACCCTTACTTTTCATGCCATTTAAAATTTTTTGGTGAAAGATACCCATTCCTTTTTTACTTTTCCATGTTGATAGAGAGCGTCTAAGTTGGTCAGCTTCTCCTGGACTAAAGTTAGCGGCTTCAATAGCTAACTCCATAACCTGCTCTTGAAATATAGGAACTCCTAGTGTCCTATGTAAGATCTTTTTTATAGCTTCGCTAGGGTATCTATAAGGTAATTTATCTCTTCTTCTTTTTAAATAAGGGTGTATCATTCCTCCTTTTATTGGACCCGGCCGAACTATAGCTACTTCTATTACAAGATCATAAAAACAGGATGGCTTAAGTTTTATTAGCATTGCCATCTGCGCTCTTGATTCAATCTGGAATACTCCAACGGTATCTGCTTTCGAGATCATCTTATAAGTACTAGGATCATCTTTGGGGATATTCTGAAGGGAGTACGATACCCCCTTCTGATCTCCTTTCAAAAAATTATTTTTTTCCTTTAGAAGAGAAAGAGAGTTTTGTATAGCTGAAAGCATACCGAGACCTAAGATATCAATTTTTAATATATTTAATTCCTCAATATCATACTTATTCCATTGTATGACTGTTCTATTTTCCATTTTTGCATTTTCAATTGGAACCATATTGTACAAAGGAGAGCTACTAATAATAAATCCTCCTACATGTTGTGATAGATGCCTAGGAAAATTTAGGATTTGATTGCTTATTTTTATCCACCAATACACTTTAACAAAAATTTCATATTCACCAAATCCTTTGAAGAATTTTGCAATCTGTAAAAAATTTTCTCGTATAAAAAGTTTTATATTTTTTGGGCTTATGATTTCTTCTTTCTCCCAATAAAAATTTATAGATAATTTTTTGATTAAGCCGGGAGGTATTTCTAGAGACTTCCCAACGTCTCTTACAGCTGATTTTTTTTTATAGGTTATGGTGGAGGCAGTAAGAGCAGCTCTTTTTGTTCCATATCGTTTGTATATATATTGAATTACTTCTTCTCTTCTTTTGTGTTCAAAGTCGATATCAATATCAGGGGGTTCATTTCTTTCCTTTGAAAGAAAACGTGCAAAAAGCATATTTGACTTAGTAGGATCTACTTCTGTTATTCCTAGATAATAGCAAACAGCTGAGTTTGCAGCAGAACCTCTCCCTTGGCATAGAATATTTCTGGATTTTGCAAAAGAAACAATGTCATATACAGTTAAGAAATAGCATTCGTATTTCATTTGCGAGATAATTTTCAACTCATTTAATATTTGTCTAAATATTCGAATTGGTATTTTTTCTTGACTGTTTGTTGCCTCCCTTTTTCTCATACCTTTTTTTACAAGATATTTTAGCCATCTTTTATTATCAATATTCTCTGGCGCTAGGTTGGCAGGGTAGTTGTATGTAATTTCGTCTAAACTAAAGTTACATTCATTTTGAATATAGATACTATTTCGTAAAAATATGTCGAGATACAAGCTTGATAAAACGTTTTTCTCTCTCAGATACTGTTCTGAGTTTTTCGAAATTCTATAACCACATTTATGTAAGGGAACGCCTAGGCGAATTGAGGTTAGAACATCAAGAAGAGGCTTTAGCGATTTGTGGCTAATACATACATTACTAGTTGCAGTTACTGTTATTTTGTTTTTATTACTAAATTCTAATAATCTTTTTTGATATGTAGTCGTTCCGGTTTCTAAATTATTGGAATATGCTAATGCAAAACATTTAAAGCTATGTTTTAACCAGTCTGATATATATTGTAGTTTTTCTAAATTTAATGGTGATGAAGGTAGTAGTAGCAGAGCAAAGCAGTTTTCTATTTTTTTAGAGTTAATAGTTTTAGTAGTTAGATGGTAAAAGTTTTTTTCAGATTTTTCTCTTGCTATAGTTATTAGCTTACATAACTCCTGCCAACCTGCCTTATTCTTTACAAGAAGTATAAGATTGTAAAATAATGAAAAGTTTTTTTCTTTAACCCAAAATTGAGATCCGCAAATCAGTTTTATGTTATTTTGCTTAGCGGTTTTATGTGCTCGTACCAGACCAGCAACTGATGCTTCATCTGTAATAGCGATTGACTTGTATTCTAAATATTTTGCTCTTTCAATTATTTCTTCTGGGCTAGATCCTCCCTTTAGGAATGAGAAGTTACTCCGGCAAATCAATTCTGAGTATTCGATGTCCTTACCAGAATTTTCCATGGAGATACCAGTTTCTCTCAGGTGTTAAATAAATCCATAATCTTTCGCAAGCGGTTGTATCAGCAATATAATAATCTCTCTTGACGGGTTTGGGTGTCCACCAATTTGTTTCAATTCTTTCTAAACTGTTATGCATTTCAAGTATTCCTTGGTAGTACGGTTTTTTATATCTTTCTTCTAATAGTATGGGCTCCTCATAAAGCCATATGACTCCTGGTTCTGCGTCTTTATCTCTAGTTTGCAGAGTAGTTAACTCGTTAACATCAGTTAAAAAAGACATATTAAATTTTTGTTCTGGCGCATGATTTGATTCATTTTTAAAAAAGATAATTGACGAAGGCTGTAATCTGCTACTAATTACATTTATAAAGTCCGATATATTATCGGAAGAATTTTTTTTCGTAAAAAACAATTCTTTATTTTTGCGAAAAACTTTAAATATTTTAGAAAAGTGCAATTTTATTCCTTTAATGCTTTCAGAAAATTCACTATGCTCAATCTTTTCTTTAGCGAGTAAGAATAATTTCTTTGGATCTTTTGTAGTCCCAGAAAGATTAATCTCGATGCTAAGGGATGTATTTCTCCTGCTATCGTTCAAGATAATTATCTTAACCTGGCTCGTTTCTAAATAGTATTCATCAAGTTTTAGACAGAGTATTTTTAATAGTTTTCCCACCTCGTGGAGAAGTATTTTTTTATCTAGAATAGAGTAAAGAAATTCTTTTCTTTTTTCTACGACTATTGGCATTATGATTTTTTTTAGTGTTATTTCGTTATTTGAAGTGATTTGGTCAATCCTCTTTGTTAAGTTTGTTCCAAATCTATGTTTTAGGCCTTTCTTAGGTAATTTAAGTATCTGCCCAATATTTTTAATACCTAATCTTTCTAGACTAACTAAGGTTTCATTAGATTCGCAGATCGTCCTAACAGGAAGAGATTGTAGTTTTTTTTTCATTTTCTTTTCATCTAGAATTTTGGTAGAAGTATTACGTTTTAAATCTAGACAAATGCATTCAGATATCCAAGGGTTTCGGCTGGCAGCGATTCTAAGATCATAGTAATCAAAACCGTTATTTTTAATTAGTTTTTTTCTTAGTTCTTGTTCTATTTTTCTTATGATATTGGATACCCCTTTTTTCAAGCGAACGACTTCAGATATCTCAATCAGCACCATATTCTTAAAATTACTCTTATAGACTTTCGGGGTAATTTCTAAAGCTATACTGACAATAGTTTTATATATATTTTCTTGATGAGATTGTTCTAGCTTGACAGGTGTATTTTCTTTTTCCGATATCAGATATGCAATCCAAATCATAATTTTTTTCTGGCGAAGATATATCTTTCCGAGCAAGGTTCATATTCATAGATACGTCAACATCTATAAGTTTTAGTTTTGTAGGGCCGCGTCTCTTAATAATATCTAATTGAATTAAAGGATACTTCTGCGAATAGACTGCTATCCTTAAAGGAGAAGGAGATGGAATATTTTTTGCGGACAATGACCGAAATATGAAGGTTAAGCCACTACCTTTTTTAGCTAAAAGCTGAATTTTTCTAAGTTTTTCAAAAGTACATGGTTCCTTGATCCATGCTAACAAGACTCCGAAGGAGTTGTTTCTAATACTTTGTTCAATTACCCAAAGTTTCTCCATCACTTTATTTGTTTTTACAACTAGTATCAATTCTTCTCGGATTCCGAATGACTGGAATGTAGGTATATATGGTAGGTAGGGAGGGGCAAGCATTATTAAATACTTATTTTGAGAAGCAATTTTTTTTAAGGTTGGGATTAGAAGTAGCATCTCACTCGCTGTGGTTTTTTTAGATAGCATTTCTATTAGGCAAGATTGTGGCCACGTTCCATTAGGAAGTTCTAAATCTAAATTCTTGTGACCACTACTAATATTTTGATAATCTCCTTTCTGGATTTCTTCAAGATCTAAAGCTTTGATAATTTTTGTATCCATTCTGTTTTTTAAAATTTTATCCATAATTTTTGTGTAGCAGAGTTTTTGAAGAAGTATCTTTATAAACCCGACTTTGAGTTTCTTATGACTCCTACGCCAAGACCCTCAATAACAATTGGTTGCTTTTGAATATCAACCTTTATAGTTTTAAAGCTAGAGTTTTCTGGTTCAAGAAAAATCATATTACTTTTCTTAAAAAATCGTTTGACTGTTACTTCTTCTTCGATTCTAGCCACTACTATTTTTCCAGTAATCTTTTTAAAGCAATCACCAGATATTTTGTGTACTATCAACAGATCATCTTCAAGAATTCCAGCATCTTTCATACTCATTCCTTTTACTCTTAGTAGATAGTCTGGTTTCACGGAAAATAGAGAAGGGTCTATATTGAATTCTTCTTCTATATGTTCTGCTGCTAATATTGGAGCGCCCGCAGCTACCCTTCCTATCAAAGGCAATGATAGATATCCATAACCTTCCTTTTGAAATTTTTCTGACGAACCAGAAAGTTTGATGCTACGTGAGGCTCCTGGAACCATCGATATAGCACCTTTTTTCACAAGTGCTTTAAGGTGTTCTTCAGCTGCATTGGGGGACTTAAATCCTAGTGCCTCGCAGATTTCCGCTCTTGTTGGAGGAAACCCTTTTTTTCCAATGTAGGACGCAATCATATCTAAAATTTGCTGTTGCCTTAGCGTTAAAGCTTTCATATTTAGCCTTGTATTTATA
>JAOINB010000037.1 GCA_028139135.1 Betaproteobacteria bacterium | reverse complement strand
AAAGCCCTCGATTCTGGAGCATGCTGAAGAGGAGGTTAAGGAAATTGAGCAACAGTTTGCCTCGGGTCTCGTTACACAGGGTGAAAGATACAATAAAGTCGTTGATATTTGGGGTCGCGCAGGTGATCAAGTTGGAAAGGCTATGATGGATCAACTTGGTGGCGATCTTATTCAGGATAGCAAGGGCAATAAAGTTAAACAGGAATCCTTCAACTCAATCTACATGATGGCAGATTCAGGGGCAAGGGGTTCGGCTGCTCAAATAAGGCAACTCGCAGGAATGCGTGGCCTAATGGCAAAGCCAGACGGTTCTATTATCGAGACTCCAATTACTGCAAATTTTAGGGAGGGCCTCAACGTTTTACAATATTTTATTTCTACTCATGGTGCCAGAAAAGGGCTGGCAGATACGGCTCTTAAGACTGCTAATTCTGGTTATCTAACAAGGCGTTTGGTTGACGTTACACAAGATTTAGTAGTTATCGTTGATGATTGTGGAACCAAGGAAGGTCTTACAATGAAGTCGATTGTTGTTGGAGGAGAAATTATTGAAGCTCTTAGAGACAGAGTCCTTGGACGGGTTACTGTGGACGACATTATAAATCCAGAGACTAAAGAGGTTCTAGTGGAAGCAGGAAATCTGTTGGACGAAAGGCTGGTTAACTTGATTGAAAAGTTTGGTGTTGATGAAGTGAAAGTTAGAAGCCCTCTTTCTTGCGAAACTAGATACGGACTTTGTGCAAAATGCTATGGTCGGGATCTTGGTCGGGGCTCATTGGTTAATGTTGGGGAATCTGTGGGAGTTATTGCAGCCCAGTCAATAGGAGAGCCAGGTACGCAGTTAACCATGAGAACCTTCCATATCGGAGGAGCGGCGTCCAGGACAGCAGTAGAATCTGGAGTAGGTTCCAAGTCTAGTGGAACCGTTAGGTTTTCCAGTACAATGCGTTACGTAACCAACTCCAAAAAAGAACCAGTAGTAATCTCAAGATCTGGAGAGGTTCTAATTGTTGACAGTTCTGGGAGAGAGAAGGAGCGCCATAAAGTTCCATATGGAGCTACATTGTCAGTAGTTGATGGAGACAAAGTCAATGCTGGACAACCATTGGCTAGCTGGGACCCTCTTTTTCGCCCAATTATTGCTGAGCACTCTGGCTCAGTTAGTTTAGAAAATATAGAAGAAGGAGTAACGGTTGCCAATCAGATTGATGAAATAACTGGTGTTTCAACTCAGGTAGTTATAGACGCGCAACAGAGGACGAGTTCTGCTGCTAAAGGAGTACGTCCGGTGGCTAGGTTAAAAGACTCCTTGGGCAAGGATATTAAAATTCCAGGTACAGAACATTCTGTCATAATTTCTTTCCCCGTGGGCTCAATACTGCTAGTAAAAGATGGTCAGCAAATTAATGGGGGGGAGGTTCTAGCTCGTGTTCCTAATGAATCCCAGAAAACGAGGGATATTACTGGAGGTTTGCCTCGTGTGGCAGAGTTATTCGAGGCTCGTTCTCCAAAGGACGCTGGTGTTTTGGCTGAAGTGACAGGCACCGTATCTTTTGGTAAGGATACAAAGGGAAAACAAAGGTTAGTTATAACTAATTTTGATGGGGTTTCAAATGAAACTTTGATATCGAAAGAAAAGAATGTTTTAGTGCACGAGGGACAGGTAGTTAATCAAGGTGAATTGATTGTAGATGGTCCTGAGGACCCGCATGATATTTTGCGTTTATTGGGTATTGAAGCTCTTGCAAGATATATTGTTGATGAGGTACAAGATGTTTATCGTCTTCAGGGGGTAAAAATAAATGACAAGCACATTGAAGTAATAGTCAGGCAAATGCTTCGTCGAGTTCAAATCAGGAATCCCGGTGATTCTAAATTCATTCCAGGGGAGCAAACAGAAAGATCTGATGTTTATGCCGAGAACGAAATTCTTTTGAAGGAAGGAAAGACTGGCGCAACTTATGACAATATGTTGTTAGGTATAACAAAGGCTTCTCTTTCTACAGATTCCTTTATATCTGCTGCTAGCTTCCAGGAGACAACCAGGGTTCTTACTGAGGCTGCAATCATGGGCAAGCGCGACGACTTGAGAGGCTTGAAGGAGAATGTCATTGTTGGGAGGTTAATTCCAGCTGGCACAGGACTAACTTATCATCAAGCGAGGAAGGACAGGGAGGCGCTGGAGGCTGCGGAAGCCAAATCAGTTTCTGAGCAAGCAGCTATTGATGCTGAGGCCTTATTTGACACGCCTGATCAAGGGCAAGTTTCAAATGATTCTGCGGCAAGTGAGTCTGTATCAGATGAGTGATAAAATAAACTTGACAGAATGTTTTTGCCGTTACACAATTAAAGGCTTTGTAAAAGAAAAGGAAAGTTGTGCCTACTATTAACCAGCTAGTTAGAAAGCCCCGTACTCGCGAGGTAGAGAAAAGCAAAAGTCCTGCGTTAGAGGGCTGTCCGCAGAAGCGGGGTGTTTGTACCCGAGTTTACACTACGACTCCTAAAAAGCCGAATTCGGCTTTAAGAAAGGTTGCCAAGGTACGTCTGACAAATGGTTTTGAAGTTATAAGTTATATTGGCGGGGAAGGACATAACCTTCAGGAACACTCGGTTGTTCTAATCAGGGGTGGAAGGGTAAAGGACCTCCCAGGTGTCCGATATCACATAGTAAGGGGCTCACTTGATCTTCAGGGGGTTAAGGATAGAAAAAATGCTAGGTCAAAATATGGTGCTAAAAAAGCAAAGTAGTGGCTTACTTTTTGGAAGGAGTTGAATCATGCCGCGAAGAAGAGAAGTTCCAAAAAGGGAGGTACTACCAGACCCTAAATATCGAGAGATAGATGTTTCTAAATTCATCAACGTGGTTATGTTACATGGCAAGAAAGCTGTTGCTGAGGGCATTGTTTACGGGGCTTTTGATTATATAGAGACAAATGCCAAGAAAAGTCCATTAGATGTTTTTCAGCAAGCTTTATCAAACTGCAAGCCAGTCGTCGAGGTTAAAAGCCGAAGAGTAGGTGGTGCCAACTACCAGGTGCCAGTTGAGGTTAGGCCCTCACGAAGAATGGCTCTAGGTATGCGCTGGATCAGAGAGTCCGCAAAAAAAAGGTCCGAAAAGTCTATTAAGATAAGGCTAGCGAACGAGTTACTGGAGGCTTCCGAAGGGAAAGGCGGTGCGATCAAAAAGAAGGATGAAGTTCATAAAATGGCTGAGGCCAACAAAGCGTTTTCACATTTTAGGTTTTAATTTTTTACAAGTAGCAAGATTATGTCAAGGAAAACACCAATTGAGCGATACCGAAACATAGGAATCAGCGCACACATCGATGCAGGAAAAACTACAACCACCGAAAGAATACTTTTCTACACAGGCATCAATCACAAAATTGGAGAGGTGCATGACGGTGCTGCAACTATGGATTGGATGGAGCAAGAACAAGAACGTGGGATCACTATAACCTCTGCCGCTACAACGTGTTTTTGGAAAGGTATGGATACGTCCCTACCAGAGCATAGGATTAATATTATTGATACCCCTGGCCACGTAGACTTTACCATCGAAGTTGAAAGGTCAATGAGGGTTCTAGATGGAGCTTGTATGGTCTATTGCGCAGTGGGGGGGGTTCAACCGCAATCAGAGACGGTATGGAGGCAGGCTAATAAATATAAGGTGCCGAGACTCGCTTTTGTAAATAAGATGGATCGAACTGGGGCTAATTTTGAAAGAGTCTACGATCAACTTAAAGTACGTTTAAAGGCGAACCCCGTTCCTATTGTTATTCCTATTGGGTCAGAGGAGAACTTTAAAGGTGTCGTCGACTTGATCAAAATGAAAGCGATTTTATGGGATGAGGAAAGTAAGGGAATTAAGTTTGACTACCATGACATACCTTCTGAGCTTGTTGAAGCGGCAAACGAATGGCGAGAAAAAATGGTTGAATCTGCAGCGGAGGCAGATGATATTTTGATGGATAAGTATTTGGAGTCTGGTTCGCTTAGTGAAGCTGATATCTTTTCCGGTATCCGAAAGAGGACGATTAACGGGGAAATACAACCTATGCTTTGTGGAACTGCGTTTAAGAATAAAGGGGTGCAAAGGATGTTAGATGCTGTTATTCAGTTTCTTCCTAGTCCCATAGACGTTCCTGCAGTTGAAGGTCTGGAGAGAGGTGACACGCCAGCAAAAAGGGAGGCATCGGATGGTGAAAAGTTTTCGGCTTTAGCGTTTAAATTGATGACTGATCCTTTTGTAGGTCAATTAACTTTTTTACGAGTGTATTCAGGGGTGCTAAAATCCGGTGATTCCGTTTTAAACCCAACCAGAGGGAAGAAAGAGCGAGTTGGACGTATTTTGCAGATGCACGCCAACAATCGCGAGGAGATTTCAGAGCTTATGGCAGGAGACATTGCTGCGGCTGTGGGACTTAAGGATGTCACCACTGGGGAAACTCTTTGTGATTCCGATGCTGAAATTGTTCTCGAAAAAATGATGTT
Organism: Betaproteobacteria bacterium; assembly: GCA_028139135.1. Classification (GTDB taxonomy): domain Bacteria; phylum Pseudomonadota; class Gammaproteobacteria; order Burkholderiales; family Burkholderiaceae_A; genus UBA7377. The sequence goes on along the minus strand of JAOINB010000037.1, from coordinate 855 downwards.
CCCTGATCCTGTTATAGCGCAAGCAGTTGAGCCAAATACTAAGGCTGATCAAGAGAAAATGGGTATAGCTTTAGGTAGGCTGGCAAAGGAGGACCCTTCTTTCCGTGTGAGAACGGACGAAGAGTCTGGTCAAACGATTATTTCTGGCATGGGGGAGTTACATTTAGAGATTCTCATTGATCGAATGCGTAGAGAATTCGGTGTCGAAGCAACCGTGGGCAAGCCACAAGTCGCCTACAGGGAAACGATTAAACAACCGGTTGAAATTGAAGGAAAGTATATAAAGCAGTCGGGAGGAAAGGGTCAGTACGGACATGTATGGTTGAAGCTGGAGCCACAGGAAGAGGGTGCTGGTTACGAATTTATAGATTCAATTAAGGGTGGGGTAGTGCCAAAAGAATATATCCCTTCCGTGGACAAAGGAATCAAGGAAACAATGAATTCCGGTGTTCTTGCTGGTTTCCCAGTAGTTGACGTAAAAGCTACTTTATATGACGGTTCCTTTCATGAAGTTGATAGCTCACAGGTAGCTTTTGAGTTAGCAGCATCTTTAGCTTTCAAGGATGGCATGAGAAAAAGTAAGGCTATACTTCTAGAACCTATGATGTTGGTTGAAGTAGAAACTCCAGAAGAACATGCAGGGACAGTGATGGGGGATTTATCTTCACGAAGAGGTATGGTCCAGGGTATGGAAGAAATTCAAGGCGGTGGCAAAACAGTGAAGGCGGAGGTTCCTCTTGCTGAAATGTTTGGTTATTCCACTATCTTAAGGTCGCTTACACAAGGAAGGGCTACGTATTCCATGGAGTTTAAACACTATTCAGAAGCTCCCAAAAATGTTGCTGAAGCAATTAT
>JAOINB010000036.1 GCA_028139135.1 Betaproteobacteria bacterium | reverse complement strand
CATGTAAAGCTTTCAAAATAAGCACCATTTCGTAAAAAAGGATATGACGGGTGTCTTTTTAAACAATTTGAACAGTGCAAACAGGTTGAACGGGAATTTAAACTCTTTATTTTAAACCGTATTGTAGTTTCTGTAGCTGATTACCTCACTTTTTCGCTAACGTTTTCTTCTCTGTATAACTAAATCTCCTTTTGGGGTAGTCTTCTAATAAAATATTTTTTAAAGACAAAATAGACAAAAAGCATTTTCCCACTTATCCGGGTAATGACAAGCTTGTAACTAGATGTCAGTAAATAGGAAACTCCTTAACAAGGTTACCCAAGAGGGAGTCATAATAACAATACAAAAGCTGTGAAAGTAACATAAAAAAATTAATTTAAAAATAGTACAACGGCTTCGGTTCGTACCCAAACCATGACCGATACCAAAATAATGGCGGAGCGGACGGGACTCGAACCCGCGACCTCCGGCGTGACAGGCCGATATTCTAACCAGCTGAACTACCGCTCCTAAGTCTTTGGTGGGTGCTGAGAGGATCGAACTCCCGACCTACGCCTTGTAAGGGCGCCGCTCTACCAGCTGAGCTAAGCACCCAGGGTACCAATTAAATTAACAAGTATATTAGGTTATTACCTCTTCGCCAATATTATTTTAATTTTATTTGGTCTAGTGAGCCAAAGGCTCACTAGATGTCCTACTCTTTTTACCACCTGTGACTGACGAGGTCAATTTGCTCTCATCTTCGGGTAAAGAAGTAGGCATGCGAGATAGGGCAAGCTCAAAAACCTGATCTATCCACCTTACAGGTATGATATTCAATTCTCTTGTAATTTTTTCAGGAATCTCCGTAAGATCCTTTTTGTTCTCCTCTGGAATAAGTACATCCGTCAAACCTCCTCGATGAGCAGCTAAGAGTTTCTCTTTTAGCCCCCCAATCTGCAAAACTTCTCCTCTAAGAGTGATCTCCCCAGTCATAGCTACGGAGTGTTTTACAGGAATACCTGTCAGAGCCGAAACTATCGCAGTAGTCATCGCAATCCCGGCACTGGGTCCGTCCTTAGGTGTTGCACCCTCAGGTGCATGAACATGGAGATCAAGTTTTTCAAAAAAATCATCTTTGATACCCAGCGAGGCAGCTCTCGACCTCACCACGGACCTTGCCGCTTCTACTGACTCTTTCATCACATCACCTAGAGAACCAGTTCTGATAATTTTTCCCTGCCCAGGCATTGCGCTGGCTTCTATTGTTAGCAACTCTCCTCCAACTTCTGTCCATGCCAGCCCCATAACCTGCCCTATCTTATCTTCAACCTCAGCAACGCCATAGGTATACTTTCTAACGCCCAAAAAATCGTTTAATATTTCCGAAGTCACATCGACCTTAGTAACCTTTGTATCAGTTAATATTGCTTTTGTAGCCTTACGACAAAGTTTGGAGATTTCCCGCTCCAACCCACGAACACCCGCTTCTTTAGTATAATACCGTATTATATCTGTTATAACGCCATCGCATGGAGTGTTCATCTCTGTCTTACGTAATCCTGCGAACTTTATCTGTTTAGGTAAAAGATACTTCTTTGCAATGCTTATTTTCTCATCTTCTGTGTAGCCGGAAAGCCTTATAACCTCAAGCCTGTCCAATAGAGCTGGAGGAATGCTCAAACTGTTAGCCGTGGCAACAAACATTACATCAGACAAATCATACTCAACCTCAATGTAATGATCAACGAACGAATTGTTTTGCTCTGGATCTAGAACCTCTAGCAATGCACTCGCCGGATCTCCCCGAAAATCTGTTCCTATCTTATCCACCTCATCCAACAAAAATAAAGGATTCTTGACTCCCATTTTTGAGATATTTGTTAGAATTTTCCCAGGCATAGAGCCGATATAAGTCTTTCTATGTCCCCGAATCTCTGCCTCATCCCGTACTCCCCCGAGCGCCATCCTAACAAACTTCCGTCCTGTAGCCCTCGCGATCGACTGCCCAAGAGATGTTTTTCCAACTCCAGGTGGGCCAACTAAGCACAAAATTGGCGCCTTTACTTTTTTAACCCTCTGCTGAACCGCCAAATATTCTAATATTCTTTCTTTAACTTTTTCCAACCCATGATGATCTTCGTCAAGTATTTTTTGGGCGTTTTTAAGATCTTTACTGACTTTACTTCTTCTTTTCCATGGCAAAGCTATTAGCGAGTCTACGTAATTTCGAACAACTGTCGCCTCCGCGGACATTGGAGACATAAGTTTGAGTTTTTTCACCTCCGATTTAGCTTTGTCTAGAGCCTCTGAACTCATCCCTGCGGTTGCAATTTTCTTTTCGAGTTCATCAAGTTCACTATCTTCTCCCTCTCCCAACTCTTTTTGAATAGCCTTTACTTGCTCATTTAGATAATAGTCTCTCTGACTCTTCTCCATCTGCCGTTTTACTCTTCCCCGAATTCTTTTCTCAACTTGCAATATATCTAATTCAGTCTCGATATGTTCCAAGATCTTTTCCATACGCTTAACAACTGAACTCATTTCGAGAATTTCTTGCTTGTCCTCTATCTTCAACGGTAGGTGGGCAACTATTGTATCCGATAGCCGACTGAACTCTTCGAGGGAAGAGACAGAACTAAAAAGATCGGCAGAAATCTTTTTATTCAATTTAATGAACTGTTCAAATTGCCCCAAAATAGTGCGACGAAGAGCTTCGTGTTCCGGACCGACAACTATATCATCCTCAATTAGTTCGCAATGAACTGAGAAATAATCTTCATTGTTTGAAAGATCTAAAATAGATGCTCGTTGTATCCCCTCAACCAATACCTTTACGGTACCATCTGGCAACTTGAGCATTTGTAGTATGTTAGCAACACATCCTACCCTGTAAAGATCATTATATGACGGCTCGTTTTGTGAGGCATTCCTCTGTGTCGCCAACAGGATATGTTGACCCCCTTCCATAGACATTTCCATGGCTTTTATTGATTTTGCTCTCCCAACAAACAATGGGATGACCATATGCGGGAAAACAACAACATCGCGCAAGGGCAATAAAGGTAGAGGCGAAGTCACATCAACTGATTCAGGGCTGGTCTTTTCATATTCACTTTTGCTATCGTCTTCCATAGAATCTCACAGTGTTAGGTTTGGTGAAGCATTATTTATGTATCGGACTCAAACTTCAATAATTTACCTGATTAGGTGGGGGCAAAAACCCCTTTTTCAACCATATCGCCTTAATTTTTACCCGCCTTTCTTTTCCTAACCCTCCCTTTATCTTCATATATAAGAATAGGTTCAGATTCTTCCAAAATAACATTTTCCTCGACAACTACCTTAGACAGATTAGGTAAATCTGGGATTTCATACATTGTTTTCATCAAACTTGCCTCGAGAATAGACCGCAAGCCCCTAGCCCCTGTTCTTCTCTTTACTGCCTTTGATGCAATTGCTTTCAAAGCTGATGCCCTAATTTCAAGAGTTACCCCATCTAATTGAAACAACGTCTCATACTGCTTCACCAGCGCATTTTTGGGTTCTGTTAAAATTTCGATCAAAGCAGTTTGATCTAACTCATCTAAAGTCGCAACAACAGGCAATCTGCCGACAAGTTCCGGTATTATTCCGAATTTCGTTAAATCAATTGGTTCAACCTCTCTAAAAAGAATTCCCAATCCCTTCTGATTTTTTGACCTAACATCTGCATCAAACCCAATTGATGTTTTTTCCGTTCTACCTTTAATTACTTTTTCTAACCCATCAAAGGCTCCGCCACAGATAAATAAAATATCGGTTGTATCCATTTGCACGAAATCTTGATTTGGATGTTTTCTGCCTCCCTGAGGAGGCACCGAAGCTACTGTACCTTCAATTAACTTTAGCAACGCCTGCTGCACGCCTTCACCCGACACATCTCTCGTAATAGAGGGATTGTCAGACTTTCTAGAAATTTTATCTATCTCATCTATATAAACGATCCCATGACGCGCCGCCTCTGTATCGTAATTACATTTTTGTAATAATTTTTGGACTATATTTTCAACATCCTCTCCTACATAGCCTGCCTCTGTTAATGTGGTTGCATCAGCTATAACGAATGGGACTTTAAGAAATCTTGCGAGAGTTTGTGCTAGGAATGTTTTTCCCGAACCGGTTGGTCCGATCAAAAGAATGTTACTTTTGGAAAGTTCGACGTTGTCAGTTCCTTTGCTGATACTATGCTGCTTTTTTTTATTTCTAATTCTTTTGTAGTGATTATAGACAGCAACCGCCAAACTAATCTTAGCCTCTGTTTGACCAATAACGTACTGATCTAAAAAACCAGTTATTTCTCTGGGAGTCGGGAGAAAGTCCTTCCCCTCTTTTTTTGATTCTTTTTCTCCGAGTACTTCATCACGCACGATTTCGTTACACAGATCAATACACTCATCACATATAAATACAGAGGGGCCCGCAATTAATTTTTTCACTTCGTGCTGGCTTTTCCCGCAGAAGGAACAATACAACAATTTATCAGAAGTGTTATTTTTGTTTGTCATATATTGCGTGTAGTCTATTACTACTCTCTTTTTTCAATAACGTTGTCAACTATCCCATATTTTAGAGCATCTTGCGCTGACATGAAATTATCTCTATCGGTATCTTTAGCAATAGTTTTGAGGGATTGTCCTGTTTGCTGAGATAGAATTTTGTTTAGTTGATTCTTTAACTCCAAAATTTCTTTAGCGTGAATCTCAATATCAGTTGCTTGTCCCGAAACACCTCCTAATGGCTGGTGAATCATCACCCTACTGTTCGGTAAACAAAGCCTTTTCCCTTTTGTTCCAGCAGCCAGCAAAAAAGCTCCCATGCTTGCTGCCATCCCTATGCATAATGTGCTGACATCCGGTTTTACGAAATTTATCGTATCAAATATCGCTAGACCTGAGGAAACAGACCCTCCAGGAGAGTTGATATATAAGGAAATATCTTTATCTGGATTCTCAGACTCTAAAAATAACATTTGCGCGATAACCAAATTCGCAACATGATCATTTAGGGGTCCTACTAAGAAAACAACTCTTTCCTTTAACAGACGAGAATAAATATCATAAGCCCGCTCGCCCCTACCAGACTGCTCAACCACCATTGGGACAAGTCCTAAATTTTCCACTTGCTTGTAATTACTATCATTCATTCCTACTCACTAACCTCCGTGCCTTTTGCAGCATCACTTAATAATTCAGCTGCATCGATTTCCTCAGTTTCAATCACAGCAGAATCCATAATCCACGACGCTACATTACGTTCCAAAGCTATCGCTTCTGCCTGGGCTCTTCTTTTTGGATCCTGAAGAAACCACTTTTTAAAGGCCTCCGGGTCCTCGTAAACACCACTCATCTCCTTAACAACCACTGAAACCTGCTCCTCGTTCGGGTTT
>JAOINB010000035.1 GCA_028139135.1 Betaproteobacteria bacterium | reverse complement strand
ACGAAGAAGCTTTTCCTCCGGCGTAAGCTGGGTTTCTCCTTTTGGAGTTACCTTTCCTACTAGAACATCCCCAGCCTCAACTTCAGCGCCGATGTAGACTACTCCCGATTCGTCTAAACGTCCAAGTTGTGCCTCAGACAAGTTAGAAATATCACGAGTGATTTCTTCGGAGCCCAGCTTGGTATCCCGAGCCAAAACAGAAAGCTCCTCAATGTGTATGGATGTAAATCTATCCTCTGAAACTACTTTCTCCGAAATTAGAATGGAGTCCTCAAAGTTGTAACCATTCCATGGCATAAAGGCAACCAGCATATTTTGCCCGAGAGCAAGCTCGCCCATATCCGTTGAAGCTCCGTCAGCTATGACATCTCCTTGGCAAACCACATCACCGGTTTCAACTAACGGTCGCTGGTTAATGTTTGTATTCTGATTTGAACGCATGTATTTAATGAGGTTGTAAATGTCAACTCCTGCTTCTCCCTCACTAGTCTCTTGATCATTCACTCTAATGACAATACGCCTAGAATCAATAAAATCAATCTTTCCTCCACGCCTAGCCCTAACGACAGTTCCCGAATCTATCGCACAAGTCCTCTCAATTCCTGTCCCAACAAAAGCCTTTTCAGGCCTTAAACATGGAACAGCTTGTCTCTGCATATTAGAGCCCATAAGCGCCCTGTTAGCATCATCATGCTCAAGAAAAGGAATCAATGAAGCAGCAACAGATACGATTTGCGAAGTGGTCACGTCCATGTATTGAACTTTGTCGGGAGAGGAAAGAGTAGCTTCGCCATTTACCCTTACAGAGACTAAATCTCCCGAAAGACGGCCCTGCGAATCCATCAATGCATTGGCTTGTGCAATAACATACCTGCCTTCTTCAATAGCTGAAAGATACGATATTTCTCCTGCCAATTTTTTGTCATCCACCTTGAGATAAGGGGTCTCCAAAAACCCATACTTGTTCAAGCTAGCATATAAAGCAAGTGAATTGATGAGCCCTATGTTTGGACCCTCTGGGGTTTCAATAGGGCACACTCTTCCGTAATGCGTCGGGTGTACGTCACGTACCTCAAAACCTGCTCTTTCCCGGGTTAACCCTCCAGGACCGAGAGCCGATATTCTCCTCTTGTGGGTAATTTCTGATAACGGATTTGTCTGATCCATAAATTGAGACAATTGGGATGAACCGAAAAACTCCCGGATAGCTGCAGATATAGGTTTACTATTTATTAGATCGTGCGGCATCAAATTTTCAGCTTCGGCTTGAGCCAACCTTTCCTTTACTGCCCTCTCGACCCTAACAAGACCGGAGCGAAACTGGTTTTCCGCTAACTCACCTACACATCTAACCCTCCTATTTCCTAAATGATCAATGTCATCAATAGCTCCACGCCCGTTCCGAAGTTCTACCAATAATTTTATGGTTTCCAGGATATCTTCTTTTGTTAATGTCACCGGGCCATCAGAATTATCTCTACCGAGTCTTTTATTGAATTTCATTCTTCCCACACCCGACAAATCATAGGTATCAGAATTAAAGAAAAGTCGTTGAAATAAAGCCTCAACTGAATCCTCCGTAGGCGGCTCTCCAGGCCGCATCATTCTATAAATTGCGATCCGAGCTGAGAGCCTATCTGGCGTTTCATCTATTCTTAATGTTGAGGAAACATAATCACCATAATCTAAATCATTGACATATATTGTTTTGACTTTTGAAACACCTTCTGATTTAAACTTAACAAGTAGTTCTTCGGTTATTTCCTCATTAGCTTTGGCAAGCACCTCCCCTGTATCCTCAACGATTATCGTCTCAGCTAGAGCACGCCCAAGAAGAAAGTCTGCGGGTACAAAAATTTTGCTGACCTTAGCTTGTTTAATCTCTTTTAAGTGCTTAGCGTTAATCCTTTTGTCTTTTGAGACTATTACACGACCAGCTTTATCTTTTATATCAAACCTGGCAATCTCTCCTCGCAATCTTTCAACTACCAGATCCATTTCGATCTTATCTTTTATGAAAACAAAGTTGTCAAAATCAAAAAATTCAGAAAGTATTTCATCATCAGAATAGCCCAAAGCCTTTAGTAAAATCGTAACGGGCATTTTTCTTCGACGATCTACCCTGAAATATAAAAAATCCTTTGGGTCAAACTCAAAATCAAGCCATGAACCCCTGTAGGGTATAATCCGTGCCGAAAATATTAATTTTCCAGAGCTGTGGGTTTTACCCTTATCATGTTCGAAAAAAACGCCAGGAGACCGATGAAGCTGGCTAACTATTACTCTCTCTGTTCCATTAATAACAAATGAACCGTTGTCCGTAATTAGCGGGATCTCTCCCATGTAAACCTCCTGTTCTTTTACTTCTTTAACAGTTGGTTGCGCTGCTTCTCTATCCATAAGGACCAGTCTAACCTTAGCTCGCAGAGGTGACGCGAAGGTCAACCCTCTTTGCTGACATTCTCTAACATCAAACATGCTCTCGCCCAGAGCGTATTCAACAAAGTCAAGTCTGGCAAAACCGTTGTGACTTGAAATCGGAAAAACCGACTCAAATGCTGCCTGCAGTCCTTCGGTTTTTCGAGTTCCGCTGGGATTGTCTTTTTGAAGAAATGCTTTGTAAGACGCTAACTGTGTTTTCAGCAAGTATGGAACTTCTAGCAGAGAGGTTTTTTTTGCAAAACTTTTTCTGATTCTTTTTTTCTCAGTAAAGTTATAACCCATATGAAATTAACTCCTAAAGTTAAGGTTAACATTTAAAAAATTCAAGACGATTTCTTCTAGCTGTGAGATCTAAAATATTTCCTGAACTTACTTAACCTCAACTTTAGCTCCAGCCGCCTCTAATTGTTTCACAATATCGTCCTTTTCTTCTTTAGAAACACCTTCTTTTAATGGCTTAGGAGCCCCATCCACCAACTCTTTAGCTTCTTTTAACCCTAAACCTGTTATTGCACGAACGGCTTTTATAGATTCGACCTTTTTCTCACCAGCTGCAGCCAGAATAACCGTAAATTCCGTTTGCTCTTCTGATGAATCAGCAGACGCGGCACCCCCAGGTCCCGATGCTGGTGCAGCAGCCACTGCCATTGCTGCAGCTGAAACACCGAATTTCTCTTCCATTTCTTTAATTAATTCCGATAAGTCCAAAACGCTCATTGAACTTATTGCTTCCAAAACTTCTTCTTTTGATATTGCCATTTCCGTTTCTCCTAAAAAAGAATTTATTTTTGATCTCTAATCGCAGACAAAACTCTAACTAACTTTGAGGGCACTTCATTTAACGTCCTAACAAAACCCTGAATAGGACCATTCGCTACCCCTAAAAGCTTCCCGATCAATTCATCTCGTGGTGGAATGGATGCCAAAGCTTTTACACTACTTAAATCGAGGATAGATCCATCTAGCGCCCCCCCTTTGACAACCAACCCTTCGTTTTCTTTTGAAAAGTCTACCAATAACTTTGCGGGAGCAACCGCATCGGAAGAAATTCCGTAAACAAGTGGTCCCTCAAGGTGACCATCCAACGACTCAAATTTTGATCCTGCAAGGGCTTTTTTGAAGATTGTGTTCTTGTAAATTTTTAATTTTACTCCGACGCTTCTAGACGTTTTTCTTAGTTGCGTCATGCTATCGACATCCAGCCCTCTATACTCACCATACACAATAGATGATGCATCTTTGATAGATTGTTGAGCATCGTTAAGCATTTCCGACTTCAACTCCCTACTTTTTGCCATTCAAACCTCCTCTTCTCTCAGCTAAGCTGGTTAAAAACCGGCGAGTCAGAGAAGTTGCAAAGCACAAACAAAAATGACTAATCTCGCCGCCTGCGTTGGAGGGCAATGCGCCCATTTAAGCAATAAGCCCCAACGGTCTAAGACAACCTATCCCGGAAAAACTAATGGGATAGAACTACAAAAATTACATTAAGCTACTCGGTTCAACTCTTATACCAGGACCCATTGTTGTCGACAAAGCAACTTTCTTTAGATAAACGCCTTTTGATGATGCTGGTTTGGCTTTATTTAACCCTTCTACTAGTGCCCTGATATTAGATTTAAGTTTATCGGAAGAAAACTCTGCCTTACCGACTGAACAGTGCACAATCCCAGACTTATCAGTCCTAAACTGGATTTGCCCCGATTTTCCATTCTTAACTGCTTCAGCAACATCCGACGTCACGGTCCCAACTTTAGGATTAGGCATTAAGCCTCTCGGACCTAAAACTTGACCTAAAGTCCCTACAACCCGCATAGTGTCGGGGGTAGCAATGAGTAAATCAAAGTCCAATTTTCCGGACTTTATGTCGGAAGCTAAATCTTCAAGGCCAACAATATCAGCCCCAGCTTTCTTCGCCTCCTCAACTTTTTCGTTTTGAGCAAAAACTGCAACTCGAACATTTTTGCCAGTACCTTCGGGCAAAACCAAAGCACCCCTGACAGTTTGATCTGATTTTTTAGCATCGATACCTAACTGAATTGATACATCAACAGATTCCTTAAATTTAGCCGTTGCAGATTTTTTCACAAGCTCAACTGCCTCCTCTAAGTTATATAACTTAGATTTATCTGAATAAGACCGTATTTCCTTAACTCTCTTAGAAACCTTTCCCACTTAAACACCCTCCACAGTGATTCCCATACTCCTGGCACTTCCAGCGATGGTACGAACTGCCGCCTCTAAATCTCCAGCAGTCAGGTCGGGCTCCTTTGCCTTTGCTATCTCTTCGCATTGAGCCTTTGAAATAGAACCAACTTTAGTGGTTAGGGGGTTTGCCGCACCTTTCTCAACTTTCGCTGCTTTTTTTATGAGAATCGATGCCGGCGGAGTCTTCATAATGAAGCTAAAGCTTTTGTCTGCAAACGCAGTAATGACCACAGGTACTGGTAAACCTGCCTCCATCGATTGAGTTTTTGCATTAAATGCTTTGCAAAACTCCATAATATTCAGTCCTTTCTGGCCCAACGCTGGTCCCACCGGTGGGGACGGATTAGCCTTTCCGGCAGGTATTTGTAATTTTATATATCCGACTATTTTTTTTGCCATATAACTCTCCTAAACCGCATACGTCGTTAAAGCTTTTCCACCTGCCCAAAATCCAACTCGACGGGAGTTGATCTACCAAATATCGTTACCGATACCCTAATTTTATTTTTCTCATAATTTACTTCTTCAACATTTCCGTTAAAATCTGTGAAAGGTCCTTCCTTTACTCGAACAATCTCACCGACTTCGAATAGTACCTTTGGCCTGGGCTTTTCAACTCCTTCTTGCATTTGCGCCATAATTTTATTAACTTCACGCTCTGAGATGGGAGATGGTTTACTTGAGGTGCCACCGACAAAACCTGTTACTTTGTCAGTATTCTTGACTAAGTGCCAAGTTTGCTCATTCATCTCCATCTCCACTAAAACGTAACCAGGAAAAAACCTTCTTTCCGAAATAGACTTTTGACCTTTTCTAATTTCCACCACCTCTTCGACAGGTACAAGTATCCTGCCAAACGATTCAGCCATACCAGCTTGTTTGATACGTTCGTCCAAATTTTTTAAAACCGTCTTTTCCATTCCAGAAAATGCATGGACAACGTACCACTGCTTTTTTGTTTCAGCCACCTTCACTTCCATCCTAGTACCATTGAATACAGAACCCATTCAAAAAACTTATCCGCTAACCACAAAAAAATAGCAGAAAGTAAAACAAATAAGAAAACCATTACAACAGTTTGGAAAGTTTCTTTTTTTGTCGGCCAAACCACTCGTTTAGCTTCCTGAATTGAGTCCTTAAAGTAAATAATAAAATTCTTTCCAGCCGGTGATAAAAACAAGACCGTTAAAGAAATTCCTAGCCCGATACACAAAAGAACTACCCTAAAAAACATTCCTTCTTCAGCATAAATCTGAAAGCTTACGATCGAAACAAACGCAAGGGTGCCCGCAAGGGGAACCAATAGCTTAGAAACGATACTAGACCCCTCTTTTGTCGACAATCTTTTACTCATAACCGTTTCAATTCCTTAAATACAAATGGCAGGGGCAGAGGGCCTCGAACCCCCAACCTTCGGTTTTGGAGACCGACGCTCTG
>JAOINB010000034.1 GCA_028139135.1 Betaproteobacteria bacterium | reverse complement strand
GTTGAGGATGCACTTCATGCAACAAGGGCAGCGGTTGAAGAAGGAATAGTCGCGGGCGGAGGTGTCGCATTTATTCGCGCTCGAAGTGCGGTTTCGGTCAAAGGAGAAAACTCAGATCAAGATGCGGGCATTCAGATTGTGATGAAAGCCATTGAAGAACCTTTGCGACAAATTGTTTTTAATTCAGGCGGAGAGCCAAGTGTTGTAGTTAACAAAGTTATTGATTTGAAAGGTAACGACGGTTTCAATGCCGCTACAGATGAGTATGGAGACCTTGTATCGATGGGGGTTGTTGACCCCACGAAAGTAACTAGGACAGCTATACAAAACGCTGCTTCAATAGCTGGATTAATGCTGACTACCGAGGCTATGGTATCTGAACTTGTAGAAGAGAAAAAAGGCGGAGGCATGGAAGGCATGGATCCAGGTATGGGCGGCATGGGTGGTATGGGTGGTATGGGTGGTATGGGCGGTATGGGGATGTAACCTCATAATGTCCTTCATTACGCCATTCATATTGAATTTTAAAACAAAAAGTCGTTATAAATTAAGGCCTGCTTTAACTAGCGGGCCGTTTTTTTTGAATATCTGAGATTAATGTGCCTTCGAACTATCATACTAAAGTTTTCGAAACTATCAGTACTAGGCGCTCTCGACTCTGTATCGGGTTAGACCCAGATTTAAATAGATTACCTACAGAGTACTTACCTGGGAAAAGTTTTAATTTTAAGAAAAATATCGAATATTTTTTTAAAGAAATAATTTATTCAACTTCAGAGGAGTGCTGCGCTTACAAGCCGCAAGCAGCCATGTTCTCGGCACTTGGTTGTGAGGATCTTTTAGTGGACTTGATAGGCTGGGTAAGAAAAATTTTTCCGAGCCACTTAATTATTTTTGATGGTAAAAGAGGCGATATAGGTAACACTGCAAAGCATTACGCCATTGAATCTTTTGAAAGATATGAGGCGGACGCAACTACGGTTAGCCCATATATGGGACTGCAAAGCATTATGCCTTTTTTGGAAAACCGAAATAACGGAATTTATGTTCTGTGCAAAACAAGCAATACTGGGTCTGACGAAATACAAAATGTCCTTGTTACTAAGAACTCAGAACAAAAAGTGGTTCTACCTTTGTACCAACACATAGCAGAAATTTTTGTAAAATTTGATGTTAAAAATCAAATAGGTCTTGTGGTGGGAGGTAATTGTGTTGACGAATTACAGACAATACATAGACGATTTCCATCAACACCTTTGTTGCTCCCAGGTATTGGAAGCCAGGGAGGAAAAATTGAAGAGGTTACTTCTATAATAGATAACTATGATGAAAGTTCACCGGCTAAAAATTCAATTGAGAAACATAATAACAATCTAGTAAATATTTCTCGAAGTGTGATCTATGCCTCCACCGGAAAAGATTGGAGGGAAGCTGCTAGCAAAAAGGCGCGGACTTTTAATTTGAATTTGGGTAGCGGGATGTAAAAATTGAGAAAAAAATTGACAAAATCAACAATTAATTCTGATAACTTATTTGCAATTAAAGCTTTACTTTCTAAAGAAATCTCGAGATTTACAAAAGTATGGGTCCAAACAATTTTAGCACCCGTAATATCTTCTCTTCTTTTTTTTGTCATTTTTTCTTACCTTCTAAATAATCGTCTTGAGCCACTACCTGGAATTCAATACTCAGCGTTTTTGATACCCGGGTTAATAATGATGACGTTACAGCAAAATGCTTTTTCAAATAGTAGCTCTAGTCTAACTCAGAGCAAAATTACTGGAAATTTGATATTTCTTATGTTGTCCCCCATGACTCCCATTCAATGGTTTATAGGATACATCGGAGGCGCAATCGCGAGAGGATTTGCCTGTGGAATTTTCCTTTGGTTCTTTTGCTCTTTGTTGAATTATGTCCCAGTAGCCTCTTTGTTATGGGTTTTTACCTTTAGTCTCTTAGCCTGCCTATCAATGGGCAGTTTGGGGATTATAGCCGGCATTTATGCAGAAAAGTGGGATCAAGTTTCAGCTTTCCAAAACTTTTTGATTAATCCTTTAACCCTATTAGCGGGCGTATTTTATTCCACACAATCACTGCCCCCAATATGGCAAACGCTGAGCAGGTTTAACCCTTTTTTTTATTTGATAGATGGATTTAGGTACGGATTTTTCCTAGCCTCAGATGTTTCGCCCTATACAAGTCTTATAGTTTGTTCTATTTTCACATTCTTCGTTTGCAGTTTGTCCATAATCTTAATATCCACTAGGTGGAGGTTGAAATCATGAGCAAGCAGGTAACATTGCTGCGCCAATCACTCCTGCTGAATCACCCAATCTGTTTTTTACGAGTCCAGTCTTAAAAGTATCTGAAAAAGTGTGTTTCTTTATTTGCTTTCTTACTACTGTGTACAACGGACCATGATTTGATAATCCTCCTCCCATCACAATGATTTCAGGATCAAGGATATTGCATACGTTGCCAAGGCTTATCCCGAGCACCTCATAAAATTCCCGCTTTAAATTATTTGCCTCCTTGCAAGACGAACTTAGGATATTCTTTGCAGAATCTCGGTTACCTGTTTTTCTTAGGTATTGTGCCTCTATACCTGAACCTGATACATAAGTCTCAACGCAACCAGTTCTACCGCACCAACACAGTCTTCCATTTTCAAATGACACCGTGTGGTGACCAAATTCTCCCGCAATCTTATTGTTACCAGCATAAATTTTTCGATCTAGTACAATCCCAGCACCGCAACCAGTGCCTAAAATTACCCCTAAAACAACTCTGTAATCTCGCCCCGCTCCATATGTAGCCTCTGCTAAAGCGAAACAATTAGCGTCATTTTCGACATGAACATCTTGTTTCAACTCATCCCGCAGTAAATCTTTTAAAGGCTGGCCGTTCAAACACTGCGTATTTGAATTTCGCAATAACCCAGTTTTCACAGAGATTGACCCTGGAGTACCTATTCCGATAGAAAAACTTGAGTGTACGCCATCTGTGACCTGATCGATGATTTTTTTTATATTACCCAAAATATGCGTTACACCTTTTTCTGATTCGGTTTGAACCCGTTTTCTTACTAGCACTCTACCGTCAGGGTCAAGAATTACACATTCAATTTTAGTGCCACCTAAATCAATGCCTAAGCGATACACACCTAAACCTCAAACTGCAATGATGCTAGGTGGGCGTACAAACCAGACCTTCGTAACAATTCTTCATGAGTGCCAGACTCTACAATGTGTCCTTTTTCTAAAACAAGAATTAGGTCAGCTTTTCTAACAGTCGCTAGGCGGTGAGCAATTATCAGGCTTGTTCTTCCCGGGAGCAATTTATCTAGTCCTTTTTGTATTTCAAATTCAGATTGTGAATCTAAGGAGGAAGTAGCTTCATCTAACAACAAAACAGGAGAATTTTTTAGTAATGCTCTCGCAATCGCAATCCTCTGTTTCTGCCCGCCTGATAACCTAACTCCTTTTTCTCCTAAAAAAGAATTATAAGCCTCTGGTAGATCTGAAATGAAATCGTGAGCATTAGCAGCCTTCGCAGCCTGAATTACATCGTTATCCGTAGCCTCTAACCTACCGTAGCGTATATTGTCTAGAGCATTAGCAGAGAAAATCATAGGGTCCTGTGACACTAAGCTGACAGAACTCCTAATTTTTTTGTATAAAACCTCTTCGATCACGTCACCATCAAACAGTATTTTTCCATTAGAAGCCTGGTAAAACCCCAACAATAATGAAAATATTGTCGACTTTCCCGCTCCGGAAGGTCCTACCAACGCGGTCATACTGCCGGGTTCCAATTCGAAACAAATGTTATCAAGAACCTTTTTATTCGGATTGGAAGGATATCTGAAAGTTACGTTATCAAAATTAATTCTCCTAAAAATCTTATCTGATGCAATAACATTTGATAGTGTCTTATCTTCGTCTTTTTCGATTTTTTCACAATCATTCATTAACTCTGCTAGTCTTTCAGAAGCTCCCACAGCACGTTGAAGTTCTCCCCAAATCTCAGCAAGCGCTGCGAATGAACCTGCCATGAATACTGCGTAAAGGACAAATTGAGTTAATTCTCCAAAAGACATCTCTTGTTGAGAAACGCTCTGAGCTCCCAACCATAAAACAAAAACAACTCCTCCGAATGTAAGTACTATTGCCAATACAGTTAAAAATGCTCTTGATAGAATCCGGCGTTTGGCTGATAAAAAAGCAGTCTCTGTTACTTGATTAAACCTTTTTGCCTCAAATTCCTCCCTAACAAATGCTTGTACGGTCAAAATACCGTCTAGTATTTCACCCGCCTGGGAACTTATATCAGCAATTTTATCCTGGCTATCCTTAGAGGTTTTACGCACTCGCTTTCCAAAAAAAACAACTGGGCTGATAGTAACTATCATTAGAAAAAGCATGATTATTGCGAGCTTAAAACTGGTAATTAACATCATTGCGAGGCTACCAATTAAAAGGATAAAGCTTCTTAGGGCGATGGAAATACTACTGCCCGCAAGTGTTTGAATAAGGGACGTATCTGTTGTTAACCTTGATAAAACTTCCCCCACTTTTAAAGATTCAAAAAACTTTGGAGGGTTTTTAATCACTTTTCGAAAAATATCTTTTCTTAGGTCAGCCACGATTCGCTCCCCTAGCATTGACATCATGTAAAATCTTGCTGAGACTAAAATCCCCAACAACACAGCTAGGAGGAACAAAAAAACAAACCTGTCATTTATTTCCGCACTTTGGAAACCGGTATCAATTAAGCTGCGAAAAGCATACGGAACCACCAACGTAACCACTGCGGCTAAAACCAGTAGTGAAAATGCTAAAAGCCAATGTATGTAATATTTTTTTAAAAACCTTAATATCAACTGTAACTCGTGTAAGTGTTTTTTTCTGTAGACCTCAATTCTGGCATAATTGATTTTATTTACCAAAATTTTACAAAAATCGACATAATTATATGACATCATTTGTGACCGGATTCATTATTTTCCTCATTTCCCATTCGGCAAATATCTTTTTTCAAAATTTAAAAACGATATTAGTTAAAAGAGTCGGGTTGTTACTTTGGAAAATGATTGTGAGTCTACTGGCTATACTAGGTTTTGTACTTATGGTGACCCATTACCAGGAGGCAAAGAGTTTTTCGATTGCCTTGTGGTCTCCAACCATCCCGATATTATATGTCAGTTACATCTTGAACTTTTTTGCGATTTGGTTGCTTGTTAGTACTTACATTCCCCGCAACATTATTAAACTCAAGTTAAAACATCCAATGATTCTTGGAGTAAAAACATGGGCATTTGCGCATTTACTCGTAAACGGCGATACTCTCTCAATTTTTGTTTTTGGGGTCACTTTGGTATGGGCTGTCTTCTCGTTCAGGACTGCAAGAAAAATGGTATCAACCGTCACTACCAGCCCCGAAAAAAAATACTCAATTCAGTCCAGCGCAGCGACTTTTTTCATTGGAATTATGATTTGGCTCTACATAATAAGGGCTGGACATGAATACATTGCCGGCATAGGTTTACTAAACGCAACATGACTTTGGCAATCAAAATACAAACATGAATGAACTATTTTAAATGTGGGAACATAGTGTAAAATTACAATGTAAATTTTTGGTGTCGAATTTTATAAAAAACCGAAAAATTTGGCGAATTAGCTCAGCTGGTTAGAGCGACGGAATCATAATCCGCAGGTCCGGGGTTCGAGTCCCTGATTCGCCACCATTCATTCCAACGGGATAACTCGGTTTAGGATAAACGACTTGCCGTTAGAGGTCTTGTTCCATGGGCGCAACACAACTATCTTGTGTTTCATCTGAAAAACCTTTTAAGTTGCATAGTAATTTCTAACTCACAAATTTTTTGTTGTTTTTTTTCCAAATCGGTTTCTGTATAAAACAACGTTTGTGGTTTTGCGGTAATCGGGCAAAAGTATTGTAAACACGCGGAACTAGCCGGATTAAAGCCATTATGGTACCTAGAAAAAAGAGGTAGTTTGCAGATCTAAAAACACCCTGAATATGTAGGTGGATAATTGCTAAAAAATGTTGTGGCGCAACAGAGGGTTATTCCTAGGTAAATTCATTGGAATTATCGGGCGTCTTGTGTGATCATACCCCTAGCTAATCAATGCTTTCCGGCGTTGGTTTTTTTTTTCAACTAAATCTATGGAGATGTAAATGAAAGTAAAGTTTTTCTCTATTTTCACAGTAGCTGCATCCATGCTTTTTGCGGGTAGCGTTTTTGCCCAGGCAATGAATGTACCTACAATCAAGGCAGAGCAAGTAATGTCTGGTCTTGAGAATCCGTGGGATATGGCTTTCACCTCTGGTGGTGACATGTTTTTCACCGAGAAGTGTAAAGGTCTTTCCATAAGACATGCTGACGGTAACGTTTCAGCACTTTATGGTATGAAGGGTTCTAAGGGCTACAAGAGCTCTGGTAAGGACCTTTTCTGCGAAGGGCAAGCTGGGATGTTAGGTGTTGCTTTGAGTAAGGACTTTGATAAGGATCGTACATTGTTCTTATACTCTACTTCTAATAAGTATCATGGTTCAGGTTGTAAGACCAACTTTGAAAAGTGTGACGGAAACATCGTCATGAAATTTAAGGTTGCTAAGAACAACAAGAGTGTTTCTAAGAGAACCGATATTATTAAAGATATTCAGTACAAGCCATTTAAGTCAAATCAGCCATTTGGTGGTCCAGGTGCGCACAACGGTGGAAGAATCCGTGTGGGTCCAGGTGGATACCTTTGGGTAGGTACAGGCGATCGTCATAGAGGAATATGCCCTCAGGACAACTCAATGCTCTGCGGAAACGTATTGAGAGTTGACGCTGACGGTAATGCGCATCCAGAGAACAACCCTCCAATGGGCTCTGACAAGCGTATCTACACATACGGTCACAGAAATGTTCAGGGTATTGACTTCCGTCCTAGCGATGGTAGAGCTTTCACTGCTGAGCATGGCCCATGGCACAATGATGAGATCACTGCACTTGTAAATGGTGGTAACGGTGGTTGGGATCCTGCTGAAAAAAGAGGCGGAAGAGTAGCTTGTCCAGACAAGTACTGTGGTTACGAGCCTAATCAGAAGGATGGTATGATTCCTGCGCTTCGTGCAGCATACACACCAATGAGCGACACTCGTTTTGATGATCTTATGACACCAGCTTGGAATAACAACGGATACTCTCAAGGTACCGGGTCCGCTGCCTTCCTTAAGGGATCAAACTGGGGTATTTATGAAGGTCGTTTAGCTGCTGGCATTATGGGAATT
>JAOINB010000033.1 GCA_028139135.1 Betaproteobacteria bacterium | reverse complement strand
CCGCTATCATTTTTTCTCTTAAGCCGTCATCTCTTTCTTCGGTGGCGACTTTAGCTTGCATTTTTGCCATTAACTATCCCTTATTCTAAAATTCTAAGCCTGATTGCCTTGCGGCATCTGCTAACGCCTTGACCCTACCATGAAACATAAATCCTGACCGATCAAATGCAACTTTTTTGATGCCTTTTTCTTGAGCTTTTTTTCCCACCATCTCCCCAACTAAACTGGCTGCTTCCTTGTTACCCCCACGCCCGGGTTTTCCCATCAGCTTATCCCTCATGTGACTCTCTAAAGTCGAGACCGATACAAGAATCTTACTTTTGTCTGGGCTTATTACTGAGGCATATATATGCAAATTCGTTCTATGTACCATGAGCCTAGGTAACTCACTTAGCTCTATTCTGGCTCTAGTAGACTTAGATCTTCGGATTCGTGCTAGTTTCTTTTTCATAGTTATTTCTTTTTAGTTTCTTTTAGTAAGACCACTTCATCCGAGTAACGCACCCCTTTACCTTTGTAGGGCTCTGGAGGACGATAAGATCTAATCTCAGCTGCAACTTGACCGACTTTTTGTTTGTCTGCACCCGAAATTATAATTTCGGTGGCAGAAGGAGTTGTTGCTTTCAATTCTTTCGGAATTTCATAGTTGACTGGATGTGAGAAACCTAATGCTAAATTTACAACTGACCCCTTTGCCTGAGCCTTGTAACCAACACCTACTAAAGAGAGCTTTTTCTCAAAACCAGTAGTTACTCCATGCACCATGTTGGAGACAAGAGAACGTATAGTTCCGCTCATCGCTTTGCAATGAGAGCTCGAATCCGAAGGGGAGACATTAATCTCATTATTGTCCATTTGTACTGCTACGTCTGCTTCCTTATAAGACTGAGAAAGTGTGCCGTTAGGGCCTGAAACCTTAATAGTGGTTTTTTGGATTTCAACTTGCACCCCAGTTGGGACATGTATCGGCATTTTGGCGATTCTTGACATATTTTTACCTTTTAGGAGACCATTCCAATAACTTCACCACCCAAACCATCAGCTCGCGCTTTTCGGTCTGTCATAAGCCCTTTTGAAGTTGAGATAAGTGCAACACCCAAACCATTCATAACCCTAGGTAGCGCATCTTTTCTTTTATAAACACGCAGCCCAGGTTTGGAAACCCTCTCTATTTTCTCTATGACAGGCTGGCCAGCATAGTATTTCAGATCTATTTCTAGATTGAATTTTCCCTCTCCTTCGACAACTTTGTAATCCTCAATGTATCCCTCTTGTTTTAAAACGGATGCTATTGAAACTTTTAATTTTGACGACGGCATTCTTACTAGAGCTTGATCAACCGCCTGTGCATTTCTAATGCGGGTAAACATGTCTGCTATTGGGTCACTCATACTCATATTTAGAATTTTTCTCCTTTTTCTACCAACTTGCCTTCGTCAAGCCAGGAATTTCACCCTTAAATGCTATTTCTCTTAGTTTTCCTCTTCCCAAACCGAAAAGTTTGTATGTTCCTCTCGGCCTCCCAGTTAACTCGCACCTGTTTCTTAACCTGGTTGGGCTTGAATTTCTAGGAAGAAGCTGAAGTGCCAGCCTCGCTTCGTATCTTTCTTCCTCGGACTTAGACATATCATTTATAATGCTTTGCAAGCTTAGTCGTTTCGACTTATACTTCGCAACCAGTTTTTGACGCTTCTTTTCACGGTTTATTAATGATAATTTTGCCATGAGAATTCTCCTAGGATTTTTTAAAAGGAAATCTAAATGATTCAAGAAGAGCCCTAGCTTCTCCGTCATTATTGGCTGAAGTAGTGAAACAAATATCTAAACCCCGTACTTTGTCTATTTTGTCGTACTCAACCTCAGGAAAAATAATTTGTTCTTTAACCCCGAAACTAAAATTTCCCCTACCATCAAACGATTTTACAGACACGCCTCTGAAATCTCTAACTCTAGGCAAAGCAACAGTAATTAGCCGATCTAAAAACTCGTACATTCTGACCCCTCGCAATGTTACTTTAGCGCCAATTGGCATTCCTTCTCGCAACTTAAAACCTGCAATTGCTTTTCGAGCTTTTGTAACTATTGGCTTTTGGCCAGCAATATTGCCTAGGTCATCAACCGCAGATTCAACTAACTTTTTATCTGTAACGCCTTCGCTCAAACCCATGTTGAGGGTAATTTTTTCAAATCTAGGTACTTGCATGGGACTTTTATACCCAAACTTTGTCATCAGTTCAGGTACAACCCTATCTTGAAATTGTTTTCTAAATCTAGCCATTATTTTTTGCTCATAATAGGTTGAATTTCATTACCCGAAGAACGAAAAATTCTTATCTTATTGCCGTCATCATTAACTTTAATACTCACTTTATCCTTCTTTCCAGTATCAGGATTAATTATCGCTATATTAGATATATGAATAGGCATTGTTTTGGTAGTTATACCCCCAGGCTCATTTTTATTAGGGTTAGGTTTCTGGTGTTTTTTTGAAATATTTACCCCTTCTACAACTACCCTATCTCTCCCTGCCATGGCGGAAACTATACCTTTCTTGCCTTTGTCCTTACCCGCTATGACTAGCACTTCATCACCAGTTCTCAACTTATTCATAAACTTAGATACCTTAAATGACTTCAGGAGCCAACGAAACAATCTTCATAAAGCGCTCTGTCCTGAGTTCTCGTGTGACAGGACCAAAAATACGCGTCCCTATAGGCTCCAACTTTGCATTTAGCAAAACGGCTGCGTTATTATCAAATTTGATTAAGGACCCGTCATTTCGCCTAACGCCTTTCGCTGTCCTAACCACAATGGCATTGTACACCTCTCCTTTCTTGACCCTACCTTTGGGAGAAGCTTCTTTGATCGCAACTTTAATAATATCCCCTATCGATGCATATCTGCGCTTAGAACCTCCCAACACCTTAATACACATAACATCCTTCGCTCCCGAATTATCCGCAACATCGAGTCTCGATTGCATCTGAATCATCTTTAGTTCCTGTAAATGTCAACCCAACTTTTATTGTTAAATATAGTTTTGGGGCTCGTACGAGCAGTGTTAAAGACTACATTGCTTTTTTTTTATTGTCAACGCCTACTCAACTACAGTCCAACTCTTTCTTTTTGAGAATGGACGGCACTCCCTTATTTTAACCTCATCTCCAATTTTAAATACCCCGCTCTCATTGTGAACCTGGTACTTTTTAGATTTAGAAATAAACTTCCCTAAGACTGGATGCTTTACTTTCCTCTCAACTAAGACACTTATAGTTTTGTCTTGAGTGTTTTGTATTACGCGTCCGGTTACAAACTTTTTTTCCTTAATTGTCAAAACATTTTCCTATTTTAAATTTCCTTTTTCTTTGCTTCCTGCACTCCGTCCCTGCTCATGAATAATTGTCCTCACTCTTGCGATACTCCGTTTAAGCTCTTTGAGCTTTGCCGTGTTGTTAGATTGTTGCATTGATATTTGCATTCTGTGGGAAAAAAATGCTTTACATGAAGCTTCTAACTCTTTTTTCAACTCGCTTAGGGACTTTTTCCGTAACTCTATTGCGTCCATACTATCTTCCTATTTGCCTGGTGACGAACTTAGTTGACAGAGGTAGCTTAGCAGCAGCAAGCTTAAAGGCTTGCCTGGCTAAATTTTCTTCAACTCCATCCATTTCATATAGAACTTTGCCGGGTTTAATTTCAGCAACGTAAAACTCAACATTTCCTTTCCCATTTCCCATTCGTACCTCCGCAGGCTTTTTAGATATGGGTTTATCTGGAAAAATGCGAATCCAAATTCTTCCACCGCGCTTGATATGTCGAGTCATTGCACGCCTTGCAGACTCAATTTGCCTAGAGGTCAATCTCCCTCGTGTCGTGGCTTTGAGTCCAAATGAACCAAAAGCCACGGATGATCCCCGAACAGCAAGGCCCGTGTTCCTACCCTTGTGCTCTTTTCTATATTTTCTGCGTGCCGGTTGTAACATACCTATTTAGACTCCCCTGTCTCAGATGGGCCTTTTTTTACCTTTTTAACAGAAGATTTCTCCTTTTTTTCGCCTTTTGCACCGCTATTTTTATCATCACCTACAGTGGATTTTTTTGATGCAACCCTTCTCACTTTCTTTCTTGTAGGTTTTTCATCTGATTCTTTTTCCTTTGAATCCGCTTTAGCTGAAGAAGCACTCTCTCCAGATTCACTCCTTTTCTTTCTTGTCCTTACCTTTTTTGCAGTTTTCTCCTGATCTTCAACAGGTAAATCCGCATCTTGCGGCAAGCTAATAATATCCGACTTAGTTAACATTTCCCCCTTGTAAATCCAAACTTTAACTCCAATAATTCCATAGGTAGTGTTCGCCTCCGAAAACCCATAATCAACGTCTGCTTTGATGGTGTGCAAAGGAACCCTTCCCTCCCGATACCATTCGCACCTCGCTATTTCAGCCCCATTTAACCTCCCAGAGCTCATGATTTTAATTCCTTGAGCGCCGAGCCTCATAGCATTTTGAATAGCCCGCTTCATGGCTCTTCTGAACATAATTCGTTTTTCCAATTGCTGGGTGATGCTAGCAGATACAAGCTGAGCGTCTAGCTCAGGCTTCCTAACCTCTTCAATATTAACGTGAACAGATACACCCAACATTTTTGCTAACACACTCTTTAAAGCTTCTATGTCTTCGCCTTTTTTACCAATTACAACTCCAGGACGAGCAGAGTGGATTGTTATTTTGGCATTTTTTGCAGGACGCTCTATTAAAATTTTGCTAACTGCAGCTGATTTTAATCTTTCCTTAAGATAACTTCGCACCTTAATGTCTTCATTGAGCATTTTGGCAAAATCTCTGTGATTAGCATACCATTTTGAAGTCCAATTTCTTGCTACTGGAAGCCTGAAGCCGGTTGGTTGTATTTTTTGTCCCATAATTATCTTAACCCTTTGTTTCCTTTGTTGCCACAGAAATGAATATATGACAAGTAGGCTTTTCGATTCTAACTCCTCTACCCTTAGCGCAAGCAGCGAATCTTTTTAACTTAGTTCCTCTTTCCACAAATATTTTCTCGACGAATAATTCGTCTATATCAACCCCATCATTGTGCTCCGCGTTAGCGATAGCAGACTCCAAAAGACTTTTAACAATTCCAGAACCTTTATTAGTTTGGAAACGTAGAGTATCTAAGGCTTTTTCAACAGGTAAACCTCTAATAGCATCCGCTACCAGCCGTCCCTTCTGGGGAGACAACCTAACCCCTCTTACTGATGCTAATGTTGACAAATCAATTTCCCCTCATCGCTTGCATGGTTAACGTTTTGCTTTTTTGTCCGCAGCATGTCCCTTAAAAGTTCGCGTTAGTGCAAACTCTCCGAGCTTATGCCCAACCATATTATCCGTAATGTACACGGGCAGGTGTTGCCTTCCATTATGAATGGCTATAGTCAGCCCGACAAATTCTGGCAAAACGGTGGACCGTCGGGACCATGTTTTTATCGGCCTCTTGTCTCTATTTGCTGTTGCAGCTTCAACTTTTTTAACTAAATGCTGATCAACAAACGGCCCTTTTTTTGATGAACGCGCCAATCTCTAACCCTTTCTCTTTCTTCTATCTACGACAATCATTCCCGAAGTGCGCTTATTCCTACGCGTTTTATAACCTTTTGTAGGCGTTCCCCATGGACTAACGGGAGCCTTTGCAGCAGCCGTTTTGCCTTCCCCACCCCCGTGAGGGTGATCAATCGGGTTCATTACTACTCCACGCACGGTTGGCCTGACCCCACGCCAACGTTTTGCCCCAGCTTTACCGAACCGTTTTAAACTGTTTTCCCCGTTGCCCACTTCGCCGAGTGTTGCTCTGCAATCAATGTGCACCTTTCGCACCTCACCAGACCTGATCCGAACTTGAGCGTATTGGCCGTCTTTCGCCAGGAGTTGGGCATAGGCTCCGGCAGACCTTGCGATCTGAGCTCCCTTGCCTGGCATCATTTCTATGCAATGTATCACTGAACCAACAGGTATATTTCTTATTGGCAAACTGTTTCCTGTGCTAATTTGCACATCAGGCCCAGATTCAACTAAATCCCCAACATTAAGATTTCTGGGGCAGATTATGTAACGCCGTTCACCATCTTTGTAGAGTATTAAGGCAATATGCGCGCTTCTATTTGGGTCATACTCGATCCGTTCCACTTTGCCCGAAATTCCATCTTTTGTGCGTTTAAAGTCTATAACTCTATAGTGCCTTTTGTGAGCACCTCCTCTATGTCGAACCGTAATCCTACCAGCATTATTTCGTCCAGATATCTTTCTTTTCGGCTCCACTAAATCTTTATAGGGACGCCCTTTAAAAAGTCCTTCCCTGAGGACTTTAACAGTACCACGGCGACCAGGTGATGTAGGTTTAAGCTTTACAGTACCCATATAGTTATGCCTCCGCTCCAAACTGAATACTTTGACCTTCTTTTAATGAAACATAGGCTTTTTTTTCATTTACTCTTCGCCCTACGCTTCTTCCATAACGTTTTTCCTTGCCTTTTCTGTTTAAAATTTGAACTGCGGTTACAGTCACGTTAAAAAAAAGCTCTATAGCATTCTTAACGTCTTTTTTATTTGCCCTTTTCGAAACTTTAAATACATACTGGTTAGCCTGCTCACCAACTAATGTGGATTTTTCAGAAACAACTGGAGCAAGCAATACGTTGTAATATTTGTCGATACTCATGCAAGGCTTTCTTCAATATTCTTTAAGGCGTTTTCAGAGACATAAGTAAAATCTGCATTGAGCAACGATAGTGGATCAACCCGCCCTGAAGCAAGGATTTTCAAATCTCTAACATTTCTACTAGCTAGTTCTACCATATCGCCAATCTCAAGTGAAATTATTAGCCGCTTTACTCCTTTATAACCCTTTAATTCCTGTATAAGCTCCCTGGTTTTTGGTTTAGCTATTGAAGGTTCGTTAATGATAAATAGCCTTTCTTCCCTAGCCAATTGAGAATATATGCATTGCATCGCAGCCTTGTACATTTTTTTGTTCATACGTTTTGAGAAATTTTCAGTGGGGGAGCTGGGGAAAGTTACTCCTCCCGATCTCCATAAAGGGCTTGAAGCTCTTCCTGCACGAGCCCTACCCGTACCCTTTTGCTTCCATGGTTTCCGGGTGGAAAACTTTACGTTACTTCGATTTTTTTGAGCACGATTGCCGCCTCTGGAATTTGCACGGTAAGACTCAACTAGTTGGTGCACAAGCGCGCCTGAGTAATTTCTGGAGAATATGGATTCTAATACTTTTCTAGATTCCTTAATCGCTCCCTTTTTATCTAAAACTTTAAGCTCCATTGTGTTCACTTACCACCATTTTTAACTTTTTTAACCGAAGGCTTCAACACAACCTCCGACCCATTGTTACCAGGTACAGAACCTTTAACCATGATTAGCATATTTGTCCCATCTATTTCAATAACTTGTAGATTTCGGTTTGTTCTTTTGGCAGACCCTAAGTGACCGGACATTTTCTTCCCTTTAAATACTCTTCCCGGATCTTGACACATTCCCGTCGAACCTATGGCACGATGACTCACAGAATTTCCATGTGAAGTCCTTTGAGACGAAAACCCGTGTCTTTTAATCGCACCCGCATACCCTTTTCCTTTGGATACCCCAGTAACATTAACAAAATCACCAACAGCAAAGGTGTCGATAGGCAGAATAGAGCCAACAGCCAGCGAAACGTCCGCTTTATTTACCCTAAACTCTTTAAGTTTGGATACAGCCGGTATACCCATTTTGGAGCAATAACCCAGCGAGGGCTTGTTAAGCTTACTTTTCTTAACTTCTTTGTATCCTACTTGAACCGCGCTGTAACCATGCTTGTCGGCGGACCTCAACGAAGACACAACATTTAACCCAATATTTATTACTGTAACAGGAATAGACGCTCCATCAGACCCGAAAACCCGAGACATACCCATCTTGGTGCCTATAAGCCCATGTGCACTCTTATTTTGCGCCGAAGTAATATTCTCTTCCATATTAATAATTTTTACCTAGTTTTCACAATCAAAGCCCATAATCCTATCACAAACCAAAGGGTTCGCCTACTGCAATTTTATTTCAACATCAACACCAGCAGGTAAATCCAACTTCATAAGGGCATCAACAGTTTTATCAGTTGGCTCTATGATATCCATTAGCCTCAAATGCGTTCTCAACTCAAATTGATCCCTGGATTTTTTATTAACATGCGGACTCCTCAAAACATCAAGGCGCCTAATTTTAGTGGGCAACGGCAACGGCCCCTTTACAACAGCGCCTGTCCTTTTAGCTGTGTCCACAATTTCCAACGCTGAATGATCAATTAACTTATAATCAAAAG
>JAOINB010000032.1 GCA_028139135.1 Betaproteobacteria bacterium | reverse complement strand
TGGCCTTATTTGATGGAAAAATATCTGAAATGCGCACAGGGGAAGGAAAAACACTTGTGGCAACTCTACCGGCTTATTTAGTAGCTTTAACGGGAAAGGGTGTTCATATTGTCACTGTGAACGATTACTTAGCAAAGCGTGATGCGGAATGGATGGGTAGAATTTATGAGTTTCTCGGCTTGTCTGTTGGGGTAACAGTTTCAGGCATGAACCAGGAAGAAAAAGCTTTAGCTTATGCAGCGGACGTTACTTATGGAACTAACAATGAGTTTGGTTTCGACTATCTGCGGGATAACATGGTTACAGAAAAAGAACAGAAAGTTCAGAAAATACTCAACTTTGCGATTGTAGATGAGGTTGACTCTATCTTAATTGACGAAGCCAGAACACCATTAATCATATCCGGGCAAGCAGACGACCAGATTGACCTCTATAAAAAATTGGACGACATTCCAGGAAAGCTAGATAAGCAAGATGAAGAAGAAGGGGACGGAGATTATTTTGTTGATGAAAAAGGTAGGCAGATCAATCTCTCCGATTCCGGGTTTGAAAAAGCTGAAAGACTTTTAGAAGAAAAGAATTTATTAAAGGAAGGTGATAGTTTATACGATGCGACAAATATTGGTTTATTACATCATCTAATTGCATCATTAAAAGCGCATAATTTATTCGAAAAAGATCAGCATTACGTAGTTCAAAATAATAATGTAATCATCGTTGATGAGTTTACCGGAAGACTGATGCCAGGAAGAAGGTGGTCAGAGGGAATTCATCAGGCAATAGAGGCAAAAGAAGATGTTCAGATAGAACCTGAAAATCAGACTCTTGCGTCAATAACCTTTCAAAATTATTTTAGAATGTATAAAAAACTGGCTGGAATGACAGGAACTGCTGATACTGAAGCATTTGAATTTAAGCAAATTTATGACTTAGAGACTTTAATAGTTCCCACTCACAAAAAGATGGTTCGAAAAGATCATCAGGATCAGATTTATCGTACTGTAGAGGAAAAGTTTGAAGCCGTCGTCTCAGATATTCAAGCGAAACACAAAAGTGGACAGCCCGTTTTAGTTGGCACAACATCTATCGAGAATTCCGAAAAATTATCAAATTACCTCAGAGAAAAAAATATCGCACATCAAGTTTTAAATGCTAAACACCATGAAAAAGAAGCCGAAATAATTGCTCAAGCAGGTAGGCCAGGTGTAGTCACTATTGCTACTAACATGGCGGGAAGGGGAACTGACATAGTTCTCGGGGGAAACATTAAGCACATCATAAATAAAATCGAAGAAGAAAATGTAAATGATATTGATCGTGAGCAAAAGATTGATAATGTTTTATCAGACTGGAGAAAGCAAAATCAAAAAGTAATTGAGGCTGGGGGCTTGCATATTGTTGGGACAGAGAGACATGAGTCTCGAAGAATAGACAATCAGTTGAGAGGGCGGTCCGGGCGTCAAGGTGATCCTGGCTCATCAAGGTTTTATTTGGCCATGGATGACTCGTTATTGCGGATATTCGCGGGTGAAAAAATGAAGGCAATTATGGATAAACTAGGAGTGCCACGCGGGGAGGCTATTGAAGCGGGTATGGTTTCCAGGTCGATAGAGAACGCTCAGAGGAAAGTGGAAAATAGAAACTTTGACATAAGAAAACAGTTGCTTGAGTTTGATAACGTTGCCAATGAGCAACGAAAAATTTTGTACCAACAAAGGAACGAAGTTTTGGAGTCAAGCTCTTTATCTGACTTAGTTGGTAGCCTTAGGAGAGGAACAATTGAGGCTACTGTAAGAAATTATGTTCCTCGAGAAAGTATTGAGGAGCAGTGGGACCTTCCCTCACTAGAGGAGGAATTAAAAGAATACTCTCTAGAGATGAAATTAAAGGACATGGTAGACAAAAAGGAGGAACTGGGAGAAGAGGATCTTTTGGAGGAAGTTTGCAAGAAGGCTGACGAGAAGTATGAGGAAAAATTAAAAATAGTGGGAGATTCAATTTTCCATTCTTTTGAAAAAGCTGTTGTTTTACAAACTATCGATATCGGATGGAGAGAACATCTAGCTGCATTAGATCATTTGAGACAAGGAATACACCTCAGAGGTTATGCTCAGAAAGATCCTAAACAAGAGTATAAAAGAGAGGCTTTTCAGTTATTCGAGAGTTTCCTGGAAAGTGTTAGAAATGAAGTTACATCAATCCTCATGAACGTAGAGGTAGAGCAGGCTGAGCAGATAGCAGGAGAAATGCAGGATAATCTCGAAAATAAAAAAAATGCGAACTTGAAGTTTGACCATCCAAATCAAAAGCGAGAATCTTCAGAACAAAAAAGTAATTTAACTGAAACCGTCGGTCTACAAGAAAATTGCCCCTTTAAAGCAGAAGGTCGAAAAGTAGGCCGCAACGAGTTATGTGACTTATCTGGAAAAAAATACAAGCATTGTTGTGGAAGATTGACTTGAAGGGAATTTGTTCAGATGACGAATCTGCTTGATAGTCTCGGACTTGATATTAGCGTTACGGAAGCTGGTATAGGAGTTGCAAAGAGACCTGACTTAGCAATTTTAAATTTTAAAAAACCAGTCCATATTGTTGGCTTGTTTACTAAAAATAAAGTAGTTGCATCCCCCGTTAGGTGTTGCAAAGAAAATTTAAAGGTCCATAAACAGCCCAGGAAGATAGCTATTGTTGTAAATAGCGGCTGTGCTAATTCCTGTACAGGTCAACAGGGCGATGAAACTTGTATAAATGTGGTAAAGCATTTAGCTGGAAAGTTGAAACTGGAATTTGAACAAGTTTTTCCTTTCTCAACGGGAGAGATTTTAAAACAACTTCCAGAAAACAAAATGATACGGGGAATTAATAGAGCTCTAGAGAGCTCTTATCAGAACTTTGATGATTTTGCAGAGTCAATAATGACTACCGATACCGTAAGAAAAATTGTCTCGCAAAATCTTCAGATTAACGGAAAGCTTTACACTGTGCTCGGTGTTGCAAAAGGTTCTGGGATGATATCTCCAAATATGGCGACCATGCTAGCTTATGTTTTTACGGACATTCCAATCGAATTAGATGATTTTAAGGAGCTACACCGGGAGGTATGCAACAACACATTTAATTCAATTACTGTCGATGGGGAAATGTCCACAAATGATTCCTTTATTGGGGTATGTTCAGTTTCTGAAGAGAGCGAGGAAAAGTCCGAGACGATATCAAAATCAAATAATAATTGGTCAATTATTTGCAAATCATATGAAAAGGTTTGCAACGAGCTCGCAGCTAAGATTGTAGAAGATGGAGAAGGTGCCACTCGGGTTGTAGAACTTAAAGTTGACCAAGCATTTTCATTCCTGGATGCAGATCGTGTTGCTAGAGGAGTAGCAAATTCACCACTAGTAAAAACCGCTATTTTTGCTGCGGATCCGAACCTCGGTAGAATACTGTCGGCGATTGGAGCATGTGCGATTTCCCGCTTCGATGAGAGTAAAATCTCCGTACGAATAAATGATTATGTGGTAATTCAAAATGGGTTGCTGGTCAAGGGATATGATGAAAAAGTTGCTAGGCAACATATGGCAACGAAAAAGATTGACTTGCTTATTTCTTTAGGCGTGGGTTCAGCAAGTCGCAAGCTAATGTTCTGCGATTTATCTTATGATTATGTGAAAATAAATGCTGAGTATCGCACTTAAAAATTACAGAGTGACAGTTTGAAGTCTAGGTTTTCTGCAATAGCTTGAAGTTTTAGTTTTTCATCCAATTTTCTAAATCTTACTGCTATTAGGTGCTTGTTTGCACTGATCTCAGCGACCAACTCTTCAGTTGTCTCAACTTCGAGCCTTACAAGTAATACATTTCTGCCTTCCAAGGGGAATTCATATTGCCCTTTTTCTGCTGTAAGTTCCAGAGCTTCTGTACCTTCCCGTAGCAAGCGGAGAGCTAAATCAATTCCCTCCAAAAGAGGTATAAGTGGTAAAAGCCATGCGGTAAGGTTTGCAACCTTAATATGACTTGGCCTTTTTTGCCAAGCGTAAAAAGAAGGGATATCAAACTGACATGTCCCTCCCGGGACTCCCGCCCGACCTCTTACGGTAGATAACCACTCAAACTCGGGAATGTGCGCACCGAGTCTGATTGGAACAGCAGATAAAGAGTTGTGAGCCCTAGCGATTTCTTTAACAAGCACAGTAAGCTGTTCCTCTGAAACACCTGGCTGACCCGAGTATTTCACAAGCTGTAATCTTTGCCTGTCCAATTCCTGTAGCAACTCATTTTTTATATCTGCCCTGTTACCTAGCAAATCATAAAGCTCAAAAAGAGTTCTTAAAGCAGGTTGAAATCCAGCAGGGAAATCTGGGTTTGAAAGTTCCTGCATCCGATTTCCTAGGTTCTCAATTCTTAACATCGAACGCATTCTTTCGGTGCAAGGAAATTCATAAATAAGTAAATTTTTTTTCACAAAGCCTGACTAATTGTATTTTATGTTTTCAATTATAGCTACTTAATCAAATAATGCTACGTCTTCCTTAAGCAATTTATATATCTTTTATGAATGGAGTTTACCTGTAGTCGAAGGTTCTCAATAGTTCCATGGTTAAATATGATATCGTCTGCTATTTTCCTTCGCTCAGAATCATTAGCCTGATTATTTAAAATTAAATCGAAGGTATCCATGTCTGTTTTACTTCTTCGTAATGTTCTTCGTTTCCGACATTCAGTCGAGGTTTCCACTACAATTATTTTCCAAATATCAGATGGTCTTTTTTCCCCGTAGACTTCGAACCACAGAGGTATTACTTGTAAAATATATTGTCCCTTGAATTTTTTGACTTTATGATTCATAACAGAACGTATTTGTGGATGAAGGATATCTTCTAACTTCTTTTTGGCTAATTTATTATTGAATATAATATCTCTCATTTTGGGGCGATTAATTTCTTCATTCCTAGTTAGGATAGATTGACCGAATGCATCAACAATCTTCTTATAAGCTTTCGTGTTTTTTTCCAATAAACTGTTTGTTATTTGATCCGCATCTATTGTCTCTACACCTAGCGATGAAAAAATCTCTTCCACAGTCGTTTTACCTGCGCCAATTCCTCCCGTTAGAACTACAATTCTTGTCATTAAACTATCCTAAGTTCAGGGAATGAAGTCCAGCAAAATTCAACTATAATTGCAAAAAAAGACAAGGCTGGTCCGAAGGGGAGTCTTGTTTTCTGTGTCCAGCAAAATTGTTTTTTAAATATCATAAAGATAATTACCATTGTAGTGGTCGCAAGAAAAATTGTCATTGCTAAAGCAAGTGTATCAAGCCAAAAGCTCAAAGCTAAAATAAAGAAAATATCGCCTAGCCCAAATCTTCCATTAATACTTGTCGAGTTATTACGACTAAAAAGAATAAATACCAATATAAATATTAGAAAAAGAGTGTCAAGATAGTCCGTACTTACTAAATTCCCTTTTATAATTCCGGCTAGAGTTAATGGAAGTGTAAGACAGTAGGGTAGCAATCTCAATGAAAGATCTAAGGTGCCAATAGACCCTAAACACGAAAGCCAAAATGCTGTAAGAATAAATAAAAGAAAAATTTTCGAAAATTCAAGCTCCCAGAAAAAGTATGATTCGTCAAATCGAACTAAACCGTGAAGTATACAGAATGTAATTAAAACAATAGGGTTTACAAAAATATTATTTCTTAGTTCAGCCTTTTTTTTAGACCCAAGCCAGTGGTTAGCTTCAATTGCTCCGATTTTAAGCAGAGAAAAATACATAACCTGGACTAAACAAATCAAAAAGAAAATATTTGTAGTTAGGCTAGACAATTCTATGACACTTGCTTATTAATAGCATGCTTTTTAATGCGAATTTTTTTTATAAGTCTTCCCTGAACGCTTAATATTTCAGCAGTCACGTCCCCAATTTTTACGCTAAGATTTGTTTGCGGGAGATCTTGCAAAGTTTCAAGCAAAAGTCCGTTAATAGTTCTTGGCCCATCCAAAGGTAAGTTTATGCTCAATTGTTTATTTAGATCCCGAATCGGAGTTAAACCGTCAACTAGGATTTCTCCAGAATTGTCCCACAAAAATTTTTGGTTCATTGATGTAGGGTCAGTCGTTTTAAATTCTCCAACCAACTCTTCGATGATATCTTGCGGGGTAACAATTCCCTGGATTTCGCCGTATTCGTCTACAATTACTGATATACTTTCAGCCCTATTTTGAAAACTTTTCAGCTCAGTGAATAGTTTTGCTCCGAGGGGAATGAAATGAATTGGTTGTAAAATCTCTAGAATATTTTCTTTTGAAAACTCATTTTTTAAAATTAGACCGATTGCCCTTTTTACATGCAATATCCCAATAGGGCTATTTAAATCTTTGTCACACACAAGAAGCCTACTATGGAAAGCCGTTGCTATTTGCTGCGTTAAAACTTCATCATCTTCTTCCAAATCTAAATACTCGATTTTTCCATGAGGTATCATCACATCATCAACCGTAAGTTCCTCGAGGTCTAACAGGTTGAGTAAAATTTTTCTGTTGTGAAGGGGTATAAAACCGGCTGATTCTAGAACAGCTGATCTCAGTTCCTCTCTCGTTAATCCTTCATCCTTTGACGTTTTTAATTCTAATTTCGCTAATGCCATCATCCATGAAACGATCTGATTAATTGCAAACACAAAAGGTTTAAGTAACCAAACAAATACCATTAGGATATAACTCGCGAACATCGCGATTCCATCAGGTTTATTCGCTCCTGTAACCTTTGGTATTAGCTCTGCGAAGACTATTAATAAAAGTGCGGCAGTCGTTGTAGCCATGGCTAATACTTGATCGTTATTACCAAACGCTTTTATTGCTAAAGCTGTGACTAATGCCGTTAGTGCTGCATTGACGACGTTATTACCTAAGAGAATTGTGCCTAAGAGTTTATCTGTTTGTTTAAGCAAAGCTAAAACTTGTTTAGCACCCCTATTTCCATTTTCTGCAAGATGTCGCATTCTATAACGGTTGACTGCCATTAGGCTAGTTTCGGATATGGAAAAAAAAGCTGACAAAACTAACAAGAACATTAATATTAATATTTGAGACCAGAAGGGTAACTCACTCACATTTATTCTCCACCAAGATTACAATTTTGTTTTGCTTTTTTTTCAACATCTTGAAGTCTTTTAATGCCATCACGAACCCCTTGGGGGTCCCTCCATAGAGCGGATCTTTCACCCGTTGTTTGAATTCCGTGAGACGATGCATCCATTTTGTCAAATTCCTGGTAAGTCAAATTTTTAGTGAAATAATCCATAACGCATGAACATTTGTATAAACTGTCTAATCCTCCACCATGTTGTCTGACGCATTCATTCACATACAGTACTCTATCGATAGTGGGAAAATCATCTGCTCTAACGGGCGTAGTGACATAGATTAGAAAAAAGAAGAAAAGAAAAAATTGTTTTAGGTTTGATTTCAGCATTTATTTATACCTCCAAAAATTTGAGTGTTTCCAATTTGCGTGGAATGTAATATAAGGGTAAACCACTAAATTAAGTCTATTAAGAATTTTCTTTCAACAATATTTTTATGTTTAGTTATCTTTATATTACAATTGAACTGCACTTTTTTTTTGGGTTAGGAGAAAATTATGAAAAAAGTACTAATGAGCACTTTGGTTTTTGGAATGTTTGTGAGTTCAACTGCCTTTGCATATAATAAGATCGATTGGGCAAAAATGGACAGTAATAATGATGGTTATGTATCTCCAAAAGAGATGAAAGATCATTATAAAAAAGCGGGCGTTTATAAATAAAAGCGGAATTTTATCAAATTTAAGGGCGCTTAGCGCCCTTTATTTTTACTGCTTTAAGAGCTTTATGTTTAACATTATTAAAAAAAAATTTCTTCTGTTTGCGATAATTCCAGTGTCGTCACTTTGTGGAACAGTGGGTAGTCTAGACCTATTTCACCAAAGTGATGCCGTTTCTATGTTTTTTCAACCTGAATCAATAAAAGGAAGAGGGGTTAAGTCTGTTATTGTAGTGTTGGACTTTGAAAACACCCAAACTAATCAGGATGGCAAGGAAATTCGCTCAATCCGGATGATCCAAAATTATGATTGCGCCGGAAGAAGAATCAGACTCGAAAATGCGATAAATTACGCTGACAATATGTTACGCGGCAACGAGGTTTCAAGGGGAAACCAAATAACATCGTGGCAAAGAATACCAAAAGACACACCTTACGAAAAGCTGTTGAAAAAAGTTTGTGGGAAATAGGAAAAACTGGCTCAAGTCTTCGTTATTTATTTGGGCAGTATTGCCTCTTATTTACCTGGGATTTTTGATTTCTACAGGTAACCTTGGAACAAATCCTCAAGAATATATTGAGCGTTATCTCGGAACTTGTACCCTGGTACTGTTACTGGTGACATACTCCATTTCTGTCAGGTCTAGTAGAGTGATCCCCCATTTGACCAGCTGCAGAAGGATGGTTGGTCTTTTTTCATTTGTGTATATGACCTGTCACTTTTTCGCGTACATTATTTTTGAGCATTCCTTTGTGATGGTTGACTTTCTCAAGGACTTTA
Organism: Betaproteobacteria bacterium; assembly: GCA_028139135.1. Lineage (GTDB taxonomy): Bacteria > Pseudomonadota > Gammaproteobacteria > Burkholderiales > Burkholderiaceae_A > UBA7377. The sequence continues at coordinate 260 of JAOINB010000032.1, read as the reverse complement.
TGGACAGACCTTTTGTATTTTTTGGAACACTTGCCTTCTTTCTGACAATCCCATTAGCTTTTACATCTAACACCGTAAGCATGAAGATTCTAGGGAAATGGTGGAAAAAACTGCATTCAATGATAACAGTAATAATTCTGTTATCGCTGGCTCACTACTTTTTTCACAAGGCAGGGAAAAACGATTTTTTCTGGCCATTTTTTGCGAGTGCAGTATTTGGTATTTTGTATGTTACAAAAAAGCGGGATTATTCAGGAGTA
>JAOINB010000031.1 GCA_028139135.1 Betaproteobacteria bacterium | reverse complement strand
TCTCCCTTACCAAGGGAGTGCTCTACCACTGAGCCACATGGGCGAACTTCGTGTTGGAGCGGGTGAAGGGAATCGAACCCTCGTCGTAAGCTTGGAAGGCTTCTGCTCTACCATTGAGCTACACCCGCCTTCATTTCCAGTCCACCAAAATTGGTGGAGAGGGTTGGATTCGAACCAACGTAGGCAAAGCCAACAGATTTACAGTCTGCCCCCTTTAACCACTCGGGCACCCCTCCGCACCGAACCTTATATTCTTATTGTTTATTTTTATCTTGTCAATCAATATTTAAAATAAGGATGACTGGATTTATTGTTACTTTCTTGTCTTTCTCTAGTAGTCTTCTCTATATTACTATCATAATTTCCTCCTGTTTCTATGAGAAAATCCAAAGAGTAATTTTTTGTTTTATTTTCGAAGGTTATTCGTACAGGATGATTATCGTATGAAGTATCTAGCCAAAAACTAATATTCCCTTTCTTCCCTCCTCTTTGGATCCGACTGACTACCTTGACAGCTGTAATAAAGTCTCCGTTCGGCAGTACCATCTCTTCTGGAGGTGATGGGCTAAGCTGAATCTCTTCTAATTTTTTTCTATTAAATACCTGAAATGTTTGTAAATTCTCTTTATTAAATATTTGTCCATTTTTAGAGTAAGACGCGATTTGAAATATTAAACTTAAAGGGTCATAAATATTTCCAAAAAAGGTCTCGCTTGCAGTTTTTTTGTGGAATGTTATTAAACTTGACGCCTGAGAAACCTTTACATATGACTTGCCTCTTTTTGGCGTCACAGTTTCGTAGTATGTTGGTTTTAAAGTAATCCCAGAAACATAACCTTCGCTTGCAAAAAATATGGGTCTGCGCAAAAAAATTTGCGCCCAACCTATAGCCTCCGCAAATAATTCAATGTTGTATTTTGAATCGGTACTGTCAAATTTGTAAGACAAAAATCCTTTACCAACTGGCTTCGAGTTCATATCGTATCCACCATAATAGACATAAACCGGAAATTTCTTGCCATCATTCTCTGCGAAATAATTTTTAAAACCTTTTTCAGCTCTTGCATTGTTACCTGGTAAGGCACTTTCGTTTTCTGTCTTCAAAACAAAGTCATTGGCTTCAGCTGCTAAAGAAAAGCCTTTCAGGCTTTTGTCTATCTCAACTGGCTGTGTTGTAATTTTCGGGTTTGGTCTAAAAACACTTGAATTTTCATCAGATTTTTCCCGGAGGTGAGCTAGGTTTACCTCTTTGGAAGTTTTGCTATCTTGTATAACAGAGGGTAAACTTGAACCTGTATCAGTATTTAGATTAATTTCAACAACCGCATCATCTGTTAAATAAGGTTGCAGTTGATTCCGATTTGCACTTTTTGACTCAGGTCTAGGTGTGTAAAAATTTAGAATAACTAATGAAGCGACATGAGCTAATGAAATCAATATGAGTAATGAGATTGTTCGTAAACTAGAATACGGAATTTTCATTACATAATCGTCCGATTATATAGGAGGTAGTTGATTGCCAGAAAAAAAACCAAATAACCCGTTTGACCCTTGGAGTTTTTTACCTTTCAGTTCTAATCCCATTTTTCCAGAAAGTGACAGTGATGTTGCGAAAAAAATCAAGGAACTGAAGATTATAGAAACCTGGTTAAATTTTAACCTAGAATTCACAAGATCTGTTATCAAAACGATGGAGATTAAGAAAGAGGCATTAGACACACTCAAAGATTTTAGTAAGACTCATAAAGAAAAGGGGATGGACGAATTCGTTGATGCGATGAATAAGAAGATTATCAGCTCCTCTGTGAAAAATGCAGAAAATTGGTGGAAATCACTGGAAGCCCAAATGGGCAATTTTATCGATCAAACCATTAATGAAACGACCGAGCAATCCGAAAAAAAAAGAAGTGTTAAAAGAACACCCACTAGAGGTACATCAAAAAAACAGTCTGACAGAAAGAAATAAACGTTCAGTTGCAAAGGATATAGCTTGAGTGAAATAACCAGGGTTGGTATCCTAAGATTGGGAGCTGATGTTATGGAAATAAAGAATAGAAGTAGGTTTTTAAGTCATTTAGTTGTTCTGCTTGCAATTGCAGCGTTGATAAGTATGCGCACTGCGAATTCCTCATGCCCGGAGTTACTGAACCATGAATTTCCAAAATTGCAGGATGACACACCCCAAAACTTGTGCATGTACAAGGACTCCGTTGTCTTAGTTGTCAATACGGCAAGCTTTTGTGGTTTTACTAAGCAATATGAGGGCTTAGAAAATCTTTACGAAAAGTATAGTAGCAAAGGTTTGGTTGTCTTAGGGTTCCCTTCAGGAAATTTTAGGAATCAAGAATATTCGTCTAATAAGAAAATCGCTGAGTTTTGCAAAAACACATATGGTGTGAAGTTTCCAATGTTTGCCAAATCTAATGTTATCGATAGTAAAGATACTTTGGCTAATCCCTTGTTCAAAAAGCTTTCTGTTCTAGCTGAGCCTCCAAGGTGGAATTTTCATAAATACCTTATATCTCGGGACGGCACTTTCCATAAGAGTTTTTCAAGCTTTACTTCCCCAACGAGTAGAGGCTTAGTTCGAGAGATCGAAATTCTGCTAAACTCCCAGCGTTAACTCCTACACCAAATTAGCTTATAGAGACCGGAAAAATGAATGCCCCTGAAAAAATGAACCAAGCTTGCCTTCCTGACGTTCAAGCACAAAAAGATACTAGGTCATTAGCCATACAAAAAGCGGGAGTTAGAGGGATAAAGTATCCGATTTTCATTGAAGCTGGGACTAAAAATTACCCTTCCGTAGGCTTATTTGACATGACCGTAGGATTAGATGCAAGCGCGAAAGGGACTCATATGTCTCGCTTTATAGAAGTGCTTGAAGACAACTGCAATGAAATTTCCTATGAAAAGGTCCTACATCTCTCCGGTGCTATGCTGACTAGGTTGGAGGCAGAGACTGGCTATATGAAGGTTACATTTCCTTTCTTCATGGAAAAGCTTGCTCCTGTTTCAAAAGTCCGAGGAATTATGGACTACGAAGTTACCTACGAAGTAATTTGCAAAAAGAATTCTAAATCCATTGTTCACCTCGAGGTAGTAGTACCAGTTACGAGTCTCTGTCCTTGCTCAAAAAACATTTCTGACTATGGAGCCCACAACCAACGTTCTCACATAACAGTCAAAACGTCGTTGAAAAGTTCAGCATTAAAAGTTGAGGATATAATTAAGATAGCTGAAACCTCTGCCTCTTGCGAATTATGGAGCATACTTAAACGACCAGATGAAAAGTTCGTTACAGAAAAGGCATTCAATAACCCAAAATTTGTTGAGGATCTCGTGCGTGATGTAGCGATTAAGTTACAGAGACTGGTTAATCAAAATTTGATCAGCGGGTTTTCCGTCGAATCAGAAAATTTCGAGTCTATTCATAACCATTCAGCCTTTGCACGAATAGACCATAACATTTAAAAAATTCGTCATGTCTAATCGGTCCATCGCAATTGTTGGCTCAGGAATTTCTGGACTATCGGCAGCATGGCATTTGTCTGAAAACAACAAAATCCTTTTATTTGAAAAAGGGGATAGATTAGGAGGACATACCCATACCCATACTTTTAATAAGGAAAACGAGCAATTTTCTGTAGACAGTGGATTTATTGTTTTTAACAAGGTGAACTATCCAAACTTCACTAGTTGGATTCGAGAATTAAATGTAAAAGAATCACAATCAGATATGTCTTTTAGTGTCTCCCGAGCAGGAGGTAGATTCGAATGGGGTGGTAGCAGCGTTTTTTCAGTATTTGGTCAAAAAAGAAATTTGGCTTCGCCGAAATTCCTTAAGATGTTGGTGGAGGTTGTAAAATTCAATAGGTTGGCAAAAAAATTTCTTCAAGTGGAAGATACGCATCAGCATAAATATTCTTTGGCCAATTTCCTTTCGGAAAATAAATTCTCTGATTTTTTTGTGCGCAACTATTTAAGTCCGATGGCGGGAGCCATTTGGTCTACCCCCGAATCAAAGATAACTGATTATCCAACGATAAGTATTCTACAATTTTTTGATAATCATGGCTTACTCTCAGTAAGTAATCACCATCAGTGGTTCCACCTCTCAGATGGAAGCTCCTCATATATAAAGCACCTATTTAATCACAATAGGTTCAGCAAGAAGAAAATAAAAGTATTAAAAAACCACAGAGTCGATTATGTTGAGCCAATGCAGAATAAGCAAGAGGGATTAAAAGTCAGTTTGCAGATTGAAAACCTTGAAAAAAAAGAGAAATATACCGTGAAAGTGGATGATGTTATTTTTGCTTGTCATGCGAACGAGACCCTTTTATGTTTGAGTGGTAATCGACCCGAATACCCGCTTTTAAAGAGAATTCGATTTCAGAAAAACGTAGGCTATCTTCACAATGATAAGAGATTAATGCCTAAACGAAAAAGTGTCTGGTCCTCCTGGAATTACCTGTCTGGGGAGGATGGGATTCATGACGAAAATATCTCAGTGACTTACTGGATGAATAAACTGCAGGATTTAAAAACCAGGCAAAATATCTTTGTCTCTTTGAATCCGTTATTAGAACCTCACGAATCTAGGTATAAAAAGAGGTTAGTTTATGAGCATCCCGTTTTTGATCAGGATATGATTGACGCACGAAAAAAACTGATGGAGACCCAAGGCTTAGATCATATTTGGCATTCGGGTGCCTGGACAGGAAATGGGTTTCATGAGGATGGTTTCGTATCTGGTAAAAAAGTAGCTGCGAAGATTAACTCCAAAACTAATAAATTAAAATGCTAGGCATTGAATGTTTCCCCTACCATGCGACTATAATTCATAAAAGAAAGCATCCAAAAAAACACGAATTTCGTTACCACTCCCTTCAGTTCTCAGTTGAAGTTGGACAACTCGATAAAGTTCAGGGTAATGTTTTCTTTGCAATTAACAGGAAAGCTTTTATATCCATCAATCAAAAAGACTATGGAAACGGTGGAGATGCAAGAAAATGGTTGAGAAAGTGTCTTTTAAGTAATGGCTTTAAACGACATGTTGAAAAGATATATCTTTCAACATTCCCAAAAATTTTAGGAATTGGATTTAACCCTGTAAGTTTTTGGTATTGCTTCGATAAAAACAAACAACTAATGGCGGTAATAGCTGAAGTTAATAATACTTTCTCTGAAAGGAAAATCTATTTCATTTCAAAAGGGGATAAACCTATTTTAAATGGGGAATCTTTTGAATTACCTAAAGATTTTTATGTCTCACCTTTCATTGAGGTATGTGGTTTATATTCTTTTCGGTTTTATACGAATACTGATGCTACGGTTCAAATAGCCAGGATTGAACTAAAACAGGGAGAGAATACCCTTATAAGTACGAGTATTAGCGGGAAAAAAATAAATATGAATTCCATTTCGGGACTCAAACTTTTTATCTCTGTGCTCTTTTTGCCAGTAATAACGCTGATTAGAATAAACGTCCAGGCAGCAAAGTTATGGTTAAAGGGAATTAAATTAGTTAAGAAAGAATAGTTGATGATCCTACACAAATGTTTTTCCTATCTTGTTTTGAAGATTTTAAATAGATTAGAAGTTGGCGAGTTATTTTTGGAACTTCCAAATGGGAAGTCTTATAAATTTGGGAGGTCACAGTCAAATAAATCAATAAAGGCCGATATCAGAGTCAATGAATGGGATGTGTTTTTTAACTTAATTCGAAAGGGTGATATTGGATTTGGTGAAGACTATATGCAAGGAAAATGGGAGACAAGTGATTTGTATTCTTTGTTACTACTTGCCCTTAAAAACCAAACGATTCTTTCCTCTCTGATAAATGGAAACCGCTTATCATTATTAGGAAAAATAACAAAACACAAAAAGAATGAAAATACACTAAATAAGTCAAGGGATAACATAAAATATCATTATGACCTTGGGAACGATTTCTATTCACTATGGCTTGACGAATCTCTGACTTATTCCAGTGCAGTATTCAACAATCATCCGCAAGGTAAACAAGTTAGTTTATTCGAGGCTCAAAAATTTAAACTTGATCGAGCGCTAGATTTCTTAGGTCCAATTAGAGAGGATGCTTCAGTATGTGAAATTGGCTTTGGATGGGGTAGCCTAGCTCACAGAGTTTATAGTGAGACCCAGTATAAGTATCATGGGATTACACTATCAACAAAACAATTAGAATACGTAAAAGAAAAGTTTTTATATTCAAACAATTCTAGTCGTCTTAAATTTGAACTAAAGGATTATCGACTTTTAAATAAAAAATATGATGGAATTGTATCTATTGAAATGTTTGAGGCGGTAGGAGAAAAGTACTGGGATGAATATTTTTCAATGATTGCCAGATGCCTGAACAAAACCTCAAAAGCCGTTATACAGACAATCTTAATCAGAGATGATAAGTTTGAAAAATATAGAAAAGGTGTGGATTTTATACAAATGTACATATTTCCTGGAGGGATGCTTCCCACAAGAAAAATATTAAAGGCTCTTGCAAACCGGCATTATCTAAAAATTCAGGATGAATTTTATTTCTCTAAAGACTACGCTGAAACGCTAAAGCGTTGGACTACTAACTTCGAAGAATGTGACGATAAATTCCGCGCGTTAGGACTAAACGAAGAGTTTAAGAGAATGTGGCAATTTTATTTGAATTACTGTCGTAGTGGCTTCGAAACGGGGGATATAGATGTGGGGCAATTTGTACTAGCAAAAAGATAAAATGTTAAGGATATTCGTCTTTACACTTATTTTTTTATCTTCCAACCTTGTCTTCAAAAAGAGCTTTGGGGATGAAAAATTGGAGTATGGAGATGCCCGCAGTAATGTTTGTAAAGAATGTAAGTTTTTGAATGGACGAGGCTTTTTACGGTTCTTTGGATTTAAAATTTATGAGGCCACACTTCTTTCTGAGTACAAATCAGGGGATTTATTTAATTCCAAGTTCTTCTTGCAGATAACATATTTCAGAGATTTTGAAGGTAAAGATATTGCCAAAATTAGTTTAAGGGAAATGAATCGTCTAAATCTTATTCCGAAAGAAAAGGAAAAAAGCTGGTTGACATGGATGGAAGAAAATTTTCCAAATATTAAAAAAAACGATGTGTTGACAGGAGTTTATAAGCCCGACGAAGGGATAACGCTCCATCACAATGAAACAATTGTGAATACTTTTAAAGATAAAGGCTTTGCAAGATCTTTTTTTTTAATTTGGCTGCACGAAAATACCTCCGAACCAAAACTGAGACAGGGATTACTTAAATTTCGTGAAGACGGTTAAAATGGTCCCTCTCGTTAGTTATAGTTTTGTCGGATTTATTCTCTCAATTTCTGCCTTGCCACTTTATATAGCGACCCCCAGTATTTATGCAGAATTAGGCCAAACAATATTTGTTACGGGAATGATGCTAATGATCATTAGGCTTGTAGACGCCTTCACCGATCCAATTTTTGGAAGCTTAATTGATAGAACTGGCGGGCATAGGTTCTTACGATGGTTAAACCCATCTTTAATCATTTTGGCAAGCTCAGTTTTTTTTCTATTTAATCCTCCTGAATTTTTGTCAAATAATTCGTTGTTCATTTTTTTTTGGTTTTTTTTATTTACCTTAATAGTATCAATCTCAAATGGTATAGCCAATATTGCATATCAGAGCTGGGCATTTGCCTGGTCTAGCCATACGGAAACAAGGAACAAATTAATTTCTGGAAGAGAAGTATTTGTGCTTATCGGATTGATCGTCTCTTCAGTATTAATCGCATTAGAATCCTTTGGGCTACTCTCTGTAATTATCTTTTTAAGCTCTATCATTGCTGTAATCTGGTTAAGACTCATAAAAACTGTATCAATCGATACTGCCTTTTCAACTAAGGGTAATAAAAGAAATTTTAGCTTTTTGTCCTTTGAATCAAAAAGGATGAAATTATTTTTAGTATTGTGTTTCTTTAATACATTTGCAAATTCAATCCCTGCTTTACTTTTCGTTTTTTTCTTTAGTGACGCACTTCTTTTAGAGAAGTCTGAAGGAGGTATACTACTATCCGCTTATTTTTTGAGTGCGGCAATTTCGATTCCGCTTTGGAGAAAAACTATCAGCAAAATTGGTAACAAACAAACATGGCTTACGGCACTTGCTTTATCTATTGGTTTCTTTATTACAGTTTTGTTTTTAGAAGAAGGGCAATTTTTTCCGTTTTTATTTATTTGCGTAATTACCGGGGTTGCGTTGGGAGGCGAGCTCATTAGTGCTCCAGCGGTATTAAATGACCTTATCCCACCGAACAGAAATGAGACTAGTGTTGCTTCAACATATTTTGGAATTTGGAGCCTTGTAAACAAAATTGCGATTGCATTAGCTTCAGGTTTTTGTCTTCCATTGCTTGGAATTATGGGCTATGATCCAAACCTAGTCACTGAGACCGGGCAATCAAGTTTAATGTTTATGTATGCAGGGGCTCCATGTGTTATCAAACTCGTTTGTATGATTTTACTAGGTTATTTTATTAAGAAAGCCAATGTTTAGATCTTTATTTTTTCTAGGGTTACTGTCGGCGTTTATATTTGGGTGTGGTACCAGGAGTATCGCTATTTACGAAGGGGAGACTCCATCTTTTAATCTTGAATCTTTTTTCAATGGAAAGATAGACGGTTGGGGTATTGTTTTAAATCGAAACAATGATGTTGTCAAAAGATTTAAAGTTAATATTGAGGGTTATTTCTCTGCAGATAAGTCAAGTGGAAAATTGGTAGAGAAATTTTTCTGGTCGGACGGCAAGAGAGAAAAGCGTGTTTGGAATTTAAAAAAAACTGCAGATAACGAATGGGTAGGAACTAGTAATGGCGTCATCGGTACCGCACACGGGGTTGCGTCGGGAAACGCACTTAAGTGGTCATATCGGTACAACCTTATACTTGAGGGCTCGTTTTTGGATAAATTGAACGTTGATTTTGATGACTGGATGTTTCTTGTAGAGAACAATGTACTTATGAATCGTGCAGTATTCTCGAAGTTTGGTTTCAAACTAGGAACAGTTATCATAACTTTTAAAAAATCTAATGGGTAGGTTTAATAAGCCTGTTGCATCTTTTAAAAATAGGACGGTATTAGTTGTTGGTGCCTCCAGTGGAATTGGATTTGAGATTTCCAAGGAATTAAGATTTCTAGGCAAGAAATTAATAGTTGTTGCAAGACGAGTTGATATTTTTGAGAAGCATTTTCCACAAAACACTTTCGTGGAAACGGACATAGCCGACGACAATTCTATAGATAACTTTTTTAAAGTTATAGAAAAAGAAGGGTTAGGCATAGACACTGTATTTTGG
>JAOINB010000030.1 GCA_028139135.1 Betaproteobacteria bacterium | reverse complement strand
CGACTTCGGTATTTAGCTCATCCTCATTAAGTAGTACGTGGCCTTTCCCTTCAGGAAGTAGGCCATGAGTTGAAAGATGAATAGGCACGAACAACCCCCCCTTTGATTAAGCGGGGGTTTTTTTTCACTTTAAGATTAACTGTTGTGTGAAGATAAGATGGACGTAACTTTATTCAAATCAGTCTTATGGTTTTGTGCTCCACTACTTTGAACTTTTATATAGCCCATAGCATTACCAAATTTTACTGAATCTTGAATACTTCCTCCGTTATTCAACCCATAGAGAAAACCTGCCCTGAATGCATCGCCACAACCTGTTGGGTCAATTTCGTTGGTTGTTTTTAAAGCCGGGATATGAAATTTCTCTTTACCAATAAATACGTTGACGCCTTTACCACCTAAAGTTTGTATCAGCGAACTCGTTTCGTGTCCAGTCAAACGCTGAGCGATTGACACTAAACTTTCACCCAAAATATCACACAACATATCGCCTTCGTGTTCATTTACCGCTACCCAGGATGATAATTCGATAAATTGCCAGATATCTTCTTTGGAAAACATCGGCAAAGCCTGTCCCGGATCAAAAATAAACGGTATACCATTTTCTTTAAATTCCTTTGCGTGGCGAACCATGGCATTATAACTGTTTGGTGAGACAATCCCAAAGCTTGTAACGAGATCAGATATACTGATTTTTCCAGCGGATTCCATAGCTCCAGGATGAAAACTAGTTAATTGATTACCATTTGCATCCGTTGTAATAATTGCTTGAGCAGTAAAAAGGTCATCATTAATTTCACAAAAATCCGTATTTACACCAGATTCGTTTATTTTTCTTAAATATTCTTTCCCATCAGAACCAACTGATCCTAAAAGAATACATTCTTGACAGAGAAGCCTTAAATTATATGCAATATTAGCGGCACAGCCACCGAACTCTCTTTTCATTCCAGGGCAGAAGAAAGATAAACTTATAGCACTATGCGAATCAACGACCAGATCTTCTTTAAAGTTTCCTTGAAACTGCAAGATAGTATCAAAGGCTATCGAACCACTAACTTGAATTGATTTTCCCATAATATTTCTCTACCCATAAGTTATATGCACACACGCCCATTGTTTCATGTGTAATTCAACTATCTTATTTAATTTTCTCTCAGCATGTTCCTCGTATGATTTTAGTAGGCTTTCAACTTGATCGATTAAGATACCGCTAAGAAAAATTTGTCCTTTGCTTTTAACTTTCGAACCGATCGTTTTAGCCATATTCTTAAGTGGATTTAGCAATATATTTGCAAAAATATAGTCCGCTTTTTTTGAATTTTTGGTTAAAGCAGTCGATATTTTGTAGTCAACCTTCTGACACCTGTTTTTTATTATATTTTCTCTTGTTATTCCTAAAGCAACAACATCATTATCAATAAACATCACACTTCTCGCGCCTCTTTTTGCGCACGCAATTCCTAAAATACCACTTCCACAGCCAAGATCAATCACATTTTTATTTGATAATGGCAAGCTAGATATCAACTGGAGACACATCTGTGTCGTTGGATGTAAACCCGTGCCGAAGGCCATACCCGGATTAATACGAATAACTGAGAGTTTTTTATTATCTTTAGGTACTTTTATCCAGTCTGGTGCAATGAAAAAAGTATTATTTACGATAACCGGTTTAACTGTATCTTTGTACGATTCTACCCAGTTTGTAGGACCTAAAATTCTAAGTTCATCTAAATCTGTGATTCTTACAAGTGGCTCAAAACATTTCTTTACACGGTTATTGTGTATTTTTCCGTCTACAATGACTTCTATATGTTGTATTGGCTGCTGCAATTCATTGTCTCCAGAGATATTCGACACAGATAAGCACCCAATCGAAATTAACTTGTCAGAGATTAATGAGAAAAGTATCTCTTGTTCTATAGAATTTATTTCTTGATAATTCACTTGAAAAATGAGCTTTTTTAACATTGGAAAAGCAGATTACATAAACTTATTTTCAAGGTAATTAATGCTGAAATCACCCGAAATGAAGTTTTCATCACTCAGTAATTCCCTATGCAGGGCTATATTCGTACTAATACCTTCCACGATTGTTTCCGACAGAGCTACCTGCATCTTAGAGATTGCCTGCTTTCTGTTATCTCCGTATACGATAATTTTTCCTATCAAGGAATCGTAGTTGGGGGGAACTGTATAATTTACGTAGACATGAGAATCGACTCTAACTCCAAATCCACCCGGAGCATGCCAGTTGGTGATTTTGCCAGGAGAAGGGATAAAAGATTTAGGGTCCTCGGCGTTAATCCTACATTGAATAGCATGGCCACTCAATAAAACATCATCCTGTGAAATTGCTAACTCCTTCCCTGATGCAATTAAAATTTGTTCTCTGACTAAATCTATCCCTGTCACAGCTTCCGTAACTCCGTGTTCTACCTGTATTCTTGTGTTCATTTCGATAAAATAAAATTCACCATTCTCAAAAAGAAATTCAATGGTTCCTGCTCCAACATACCCTAGTTGTTTGCATGCATTAGTACAAATCTTTCCTATTTTTTCCCTTTCCTCTCGTCCGATCACACAAGCAGGAGTTTCTTCGATAATTTTTTGATGCCTTCGTTGCAGGGAACAGTCTCTTTCTCCGAGGTGGATGCAATGACCATGCATATCAGCCAGGATTTGAATTTCAATATGTCGTGGATTTTGCAGAAATTTTTCTAGGTAAACTTCGGCATTACCGAATGCCAACTTCGCTTCAGTTCTGGTTATTTGAAGGTCGTTGAACAAATCCTCTTCCTTACTAACAACTTTCATTCCCCTTCCGCCGCCACCCCCGGCTGCTTTCAGCATGACTGGAAAACCAACATCCTGGGCAATGTTTAATAATTCCCGTTCGTCATTGGGAAGGTTTTTCGCATAGCCAGGCACACAGGGAACGCCCTTTTTAAGCATTTCGGCTTTTGCTGTTATTTTATCTCCCATAAGTCTGATGACCCCGGGAGGAGGCCCAATAAATGTAAAACCGCTTTTTAGCACCTGTTCGGCAAAATCAGAATTTTCCGACAGAAATCCATAACCAGGATGAATTGCTTCAGCTCCTGTAACTTCTGCAGCCGCGATTATAGCTGGGATATTCAAATAACTCTCTCTGGGAGAGGGAGGGCCAACGCAAACGGCTTCATCAGCCAATTTCACATATTTCGCATCGACATCTGCGGTGGAGTACACTGCAACCGTTTTAATTCCCAACTCTCTGCAGGCTCGTTGAACTCTTAAAGCGATTTCGCCCCGGTTTGCAATTAAAATTTTGTTAAAGCACGGCATACCTAATCTATCCGGAAAAGTACTTGTCCATATTCGACAGGCTGACCATTCTCCACTAACACTTCACGAATTACTCCGGTTTTGTCAGAGGGGATTTCGTTCATCAATTTCATAGCCTCCACTACACACAGAGTTTGACCTTCCTTGATTTCGTCCCCAACGGAGACGAAAGGCTTTGAACTGGGGGATGGAGCTCTATAAAACGTCCCAACCATTGGTGACAGAATTGTAGAACTTTTATCGTCAGCTCGCTCATCTTCTGTTGGCATAACGTCATTTTTACTTCCAACCGTTTGCCTGTCCATGATGTAATGATCTTCACTTTTCCCAATATGAGTTCCTTTTGTGGCTTTTGAAGATTTTACAATCTTGACTTTGTCCGGTCCCTCAGATATTTCAAGTTCAGAAATATCCGACTCAGAAACTAAATCAATTAAACTTTTAACTTTCCTCAGATCCATTTATCTTTTGTAGTAAAAATTGAAATCCATAAATGTAACCATAATGACCGCATCCGCTAATAATTGCATCAGCAACGCCAGCGATAAAAGATATGCGCCTGATCTTTTCTCTTTTGAAAATATTACTTAAATGTACTTCAACTATAGGCACATTTTCCTTTGTCAACAATGCATCTCTAAGAGCAATACTTGTGTGAGTGTAACCACCGGCGTTAATGATAATTCCCTTGAGGTTCCCTGTGTCCGAACTTGAGTGTATTTTATCAATTAATTCTCCTTCGTGGTTTGATTGGAAACACTCCAAACCGACCTGATTTCTTCTAGCAAGATCTTTTAGTATTTCGTCAATTTCTTCTAAGGTAGTTGACCCGTATATATGAGGTTCTCGAATTCCCAATTTATTTAAATTTGGACCGTGAAGAACAAGAAAAAATTTTTCTACTTTCGCCAAAATCTATCTTTCTGCAGTATTTACCCAATATAATAGCTCATCTAACGTTAATTTTCCTAATTTTATTTTTAATACATCATAGTTGTTATCAAACATTATCGTGAACGGCAAAGCATTTGATGGATTTAGTCCAATCTTTTCCATGATTTTAGTACCCTTAGCCCCTGCGACGAGGAGGTGATGCTCAACTTTAATTCTCTTTACAAACTCCTTAACATTCTTCTCGTTATCAATAGCTAGCCCTACAACCGAGACTCCTTCCATCTTTGTTTTACTATAAAATTCGGAAAGCATCGGCATCTCCTCAACACATGGTGCACACCAGGTCGCCCAAAAATTTAATATAGTATATCTATTCCCGGAAACGTTATTTATTTCAAGCATTCTTCCGTCAATATCGGATAGTTCCTTAGAGCCAATCCATGAGATATTTGTAATCTTTTTTGTTGGTAAAAGAAGATTAATAGAAAGCCCCATAAAAAAAATAAAAATTAAGCCCAAAATAAGATTTCTTTTTCTCAATTGTTTCCCCTAAGTTCATTCTCAATTATCTGTTGAAGGGTGTTTATTGATAAACCTTTAGAACACAGGTTTTTATCGCCATGGTTGAGACAGTAGACTACCACTTCGTGGCTCTCCCATTGACAACCCAGCGCTTCCACCTTACTTTTATAAAAAGGGTGTTTGAGCTGTAAAACCTCAGTATTGACGTCAATTTCTAAAAAGTGCATCAATATCTCCTTTGAGGAGTCGGAAAAAACACATATTCGTAATATTGTATATTCTGTCGCGATATCTCTACTCAACTCACCAATGAGAATAGGTCCAAAGGCTTTCAACTCTTTCATTAAATTTATTGCTATATGGCGCAAAATGTTAACCCTCTTGTTCAAATCTTCCCAATAAAACATCTGAAGATACTCTTTAACAGATTTTTCAATCTCTAGGTTTGTGGGAAAATTATTAAATTTAGTCTTTTGTCGTCTATTAGGCTTCAGCATGGTTCCAGCCTTGTGCTTAGCTTCTGAGTAATTAAACCCCTCTTCAACTATCAATCTGGTGGTAATTTGCAATATGTCTTCTTTAAAATTTGTCATTACAGCCCTTACTTATCAGTAAAATACTACTATGCATATACATATTATCGGAATTTGTGGGACTTTTATGGCTGGGCTTGCGGTTTTAGCCAAAGAATTAGGGTTTGAGGTTTCTGGTTGTGACGCGAAATACTATCCTCCAATGAGTAACCAATTAGAAGCAAATAAAATTGAATGTATTCACGGTTTTGGTTTAGACAATATGAAAATACATCCAGATCTATGGATAATAGGAAATGTTGCAACTCGAGGAATGCCTGTAATAGAAAAAATAATCTCAGGGAAAAAAAATTATATGTCCGGCCCAGAGTTTCTATCACAGAAAATTTTAAAAGACAGACCCGTTATCGCAGTGGCAGGCACTCACGGAAAAACCACAGTGTCGTCGATAATAACATGGGTTCTTGAATGTGCCGGAATTGAACCAGGTTTCTTGATTGGCGGGGTTCCTGTGAACTTCGGTATATCAGCTAGAATCGGTAAACCAAAGTCTCCTTTTGTGATAGAGGCTGATGAGTACGATACTTCTTTTTTTGACAAACGTTCGAAGTTTTTACATTATGCAGCTGATTATGTTGTTTTAAATAATCTTGAATTCGATCACGCTGACATATTTGGTGATTTAGACGCAATTAAGAGGCAGTTTCATCACTGGATAAGGACTCTTGGACAAAACACGGTAATCTACTCTAACCGTGAAAGCAGTGCTCTTGATGATGTTTTATCTTTTGGAGTTTGGAGTAAGGTTAAACGCTTTAACGATAAGCAACAGTTGTGTCTGTATTGGCCTGATAGAAATGGAGAAGCCAGTTTTCAGGTTTTCAATGGTACAAGGAAACTAGGGTTTGTCGATAGTCCAATCGCTGGTGAACACAACGCAAGTAATTTTTTAGCGTCGTACGGTATAGCGTCTGAATTAGGAATAAATTTTAATGAAACCGTGAGATATTTTAACGAATTCAAGGGTGTTAAACGTAGATTAGAACTTGTAACAAATATTTCTGACATAAAAATTTATGATGATTTTGCCCATCATCCCACCGCAATTAAAAAAACTATCGAAACACTTAGAGGTACGTCAAAGAAAAAAGTAGGCACTACCAAATCAAATAGGCTTATCGTGGTTTTCGAACCACGATCAAATAGCTTAAAGCTTGGACACGGTAAGCAGCAACTCGCTGAGTCATTTAGGTCCGCGGACATTATTCATGTTTATGATGGGTCTGTAAATTGGGATGTTAAGTCGGCGTTAAAAAATCTTGGACAGAAATTGTATGTTGAGAACAATATCCAAAATATTCTTCAAAGATTATTATCTCAAGTATGTATAGGGGATACTATTGTGTTCATGTCTAATGGGGATTTTCAAGGAATTTTGGAAGCATTTGTCGGAATGCTTGATTCAAAGAAATTTCAACGATAAGGTTGCTTGCAAATGAAATCAAGCGAAAAATTTGCCGTGATTGGAGACCCGATTTCCCATTCAAAATCACCACAAATACATAAAGAATTTGGAGACGAATTCAAACTTAAGCTGTCCTATGATAAATTCCATACACATTCTTCTGAATTAGTGGCTCGTGTAGACAGTCTTATTGATTTAGGTTATCGAGGATTCAATGTTACGTTACCGCTTAAAGAAGCAATGTATAAAATTGGTAGTTTGAGAGGTTATGATTTTTCTGCAAGATCCAAAAGCGCACAAAGTGTAAATACTGTATCAATTGAAAAAGGAAAAATTTTTCTCGACAATACTGATGGCATTGGTTTCATCAAATCTATGAATTATCCCCATCATTTTAATTTGCACAAAAAAAAATTGCTCATTATAGGCGCGGGCGGGGCTACCAAGGGTATACTAGGCCCCATCTTAGATGTCCATCCTATGAGCATTACCATTTCAAATAGGTCTTTTGAAAAGATTGCCTTGCTAAGAGAACGGTTTAATAGCCCCTTGTTGTCGTTTAA
Organism: Betaproteobacteria bacterium; assembly: GCA_028139135.1. Lineage (GTDB taxonomy): Bacteria > Pseudomonadota > Gammaproteobacteria > Burkholderiales > Burkholderiaceae_A > UBA7377. Next base: position 3,708 of record JAOINB010000030.1, on the reverse strand, counting down.
CCTATTAGACGATTTAAATGGCGATAGTAATTTTAATGATTATCAAAATACTGGTTTATTCGACGTCATAATAAATGCGACCTCCTCAAGTGTTACGATGGAGAATTCTTTAATTAATCCCAAATATTTTAGACATGCACAGCTTATAGTTGATTTATTCTATGCCAAAAAACTGACAAGCTTCTTAAGGACTGCTACGGAGTATGGGTGTAGCAATGTGATGGACGGTTTTCCTATGCTAGTTGAACAGGCAGCGGAGAGTTTTTATATATGGACTGGTCTGAAGCCTGACACGAACAGGATAATTTCAAAAAGAGACGCCTTTTTTGATAATCGCCTGTAGAAAAGTTAGCTGAGGTTGTTTAAAGTTTTTCTTGCTGCCAAACCTTGACAATGATTAAATATATGGCATCCAGATGAGATGTCGTAAGGTAAATTTGTTAGTTCCAAATAATACAAAGTGCGACTTAGTCAGTACTCAAAATGGTACTTTGGCTTTCTTGCATATGATGTCACAACAAAAAGGTCTTCGAGTACCTATTTAAAAATTTATGGTCTCTCCCATCTACCTGATTTACCTCCGTCTTTTAGCAGAAGGCAAATTTCTCCGATACGCATGTTTTTATCGATTGATTTTCCCATGTCGTATACGGTGAGCAAGCCAATAGATGCAGCAGTTAGCGCTTCCATTTCAACTCCAGTTTTACTTTCGGCTAAGCATGTGACGATTAATTCTATTGACAGGGAGGATGGACAATTTTTGAACTCAATATCTATGTGAGAAATTGCGATAGGATGACAAAGAGGAATTAAGAAACTAGTTTGTTTTACGCCTTGAATGGCAGCAAGCCTCGCCACAGATAGCACGTCGCCTTTCTTTATCTTTCCTGCTAATATAGTTTCAAATGCTTGTTTATTCATAAATATTTTGCCCGAGGCAATCGCCTTTCTATTGGTTACAGCCTTTGAACCAACATCTACCATGTGCGCTTCCCCGTGCCTGTTAAAATGACTTAATTTTTTACTGTCCATTTTTATGTTCACCTTAATAATTAGCCGCTTTCACAAAGTAAAAGATATATTCACATCCCTTGCAATAAATATTTTGATAGCATTACCCTATTTAAATCTTACGTATGCAGATACTTTACCCTCTCTGGGAAGTGAACCTGGCGACATATCTCTTTATGATGAGTACGCAATCGGTAAGAAAGTTTTCGTACGAATAAAATTGTCTCAATCTTATTTTGATTACCCAGAGTTAGAAGATTTTATCATGAATAGAATCAGTCCGATTCTAACTAATCAAGACTTTATTGAAGAGCAGAAATATTCTGATTTTCAGTTAGCAAATAAAATCAGACTGTTTTTTATAGATGACCCAAGTTTAAATGCTTTCGCTTTGCCTGGAAATTTCATTGGTATTCATAAAGGGCTCGTTTCAAGCGTAGATGACCACCGTGAACTTTTAGCCGTATTCTGCCACGAATTGGCTCACCTGACCCAGCGTCATCTCTCTCGTCTCTATAAAAGTCAAAAGGATTCGTCGGATATTATGTTGCTGACATTATTGTCAGCCATAATACTTGGAGTCACTGAGCCTGATGCCGCGGCTGGAACCTTGTCATTAGGACAGACGCTTGCTTTGAAAAAACAAATGAGTTTTTCTAGACATGCTGAAAATGAGGCTGATCAAAAAGGTATCAAGTATTTGGAAACATTATCTGTAAGCCCAAAATACATGATCCAGATCTTAAACAGAATGCAACAGCAGAATGCTCTTGAGGGGATAGGTTCCGGAGTTTCATGGCTACGAACCCATCCCTTGACTGTCGATAGGCTTGCAGGAATTAATGGAAGAATAAATAATAAATTTCAAGATACCATCACCCTGGAAATTGATGAGAATGAGAAAATCTTTGATTTTCTCCTTGGCATGCTCAAAAAAAGTGAAATCAAACCGCTTAAAACAAAATTTAACTCAAAGTTGGAAAAAACTTTCTATGATTTTTGGAATGCTTTTAGTGATGAAAAGTATATTGAGGCGGGACTTTTACTTGAAGAGTTAAAAGAGCTCAAGAATAATTCTCCTAGCTCAAATGAGGCTATAAAGGATATTATTTCTTTAAGTGAGATTAAATTTTTCTTAAAAACAGGAAAACCAGATAAGGCTGATTCTCTGATCAGGCATTTTAACCACGATCCCCCGGTAGATTGGCTTATGAGAGTGCTAAATAGGTTAAAGTTACGCGTACTTTATTCATCAGGAAATGTAAAAGAGTTTGAGGTAATCGCACGAAAAGCAGTAAAACTTTATCCTAAAGACGACTGGTTTTGGAAAAAAAGAGCTTCTATGGAGTTTCGTAAAGGTAATGCAGCAAAGGCTCACTTTTTTGTTGCCAAAGGTTTTTTGGCGATTGGAAATGAGGTTGGCGCTATAGAGCAGTTAACGCTAGCACGTTCAGTACAAAGTAATCAACAGAAAATACTAAAGTTAAAAATTGAAGCTGAACTCGACAAGCTAAGAAGATCTATGAGCAGTTTTCGTTCACCACTCGGATAAATGATGTGCCACAGTAGGGGCACTTTACTTCGTTGTCGTGACTTAGATTAAGAAAGACCTTAGGGTGGTGATTCCATTTTGAATCGCCTTCATCAGGGCATGATGCAATAGCTACAGTTTTTTCTAATACACGAGGCTTTTGCTCTTGAGAATTGGTATTATTTGACATAAGTTAACCATTTTTTATAGGATTTATTATTGCCATTGACAATTTTGAAGAAGAAGTCCTGAAGTTTCTCAGTTATTACTCCACGTTTTCCAGCTCCTATTACGCGATCATCTAGAGAAATTATAGGAGTAATTTCGGCAGCTGTTCCTGTGAAAAATGCTTCTTCTGCACTATAGACTTCGTCGCGGGTAATTCTTTTTTCCAAAATGCATATACCAAGTTCTTTAGCTAAGGAAATAACCGTATCTCTGGTAATACCCTCCAAACAAGTAGACAAATCTGTCGTGATTAAGTTACCTTTCCTCACTATAAAGATATTTTCACCTGCTCCTTCGGAAACGTAACCATCAGTATCCAAAATCAGTGCTTCATCATAGCCGTAACGAGCAGCTTCCTGGTGTGCCAGAATTGAGTTAATGTAGTAACCACAGGCTTTTGCTCTCACAAGTGCAGAGTTGACATGATGGCGGTTGAATGAGGATGTCTTTACCTTGATACCGTGACGCAATCCATCGTCGCCTAGATAGGTTCCCCATGGCCAGGCGGCTATGGCTACATTAACTGAACACCCTTTTGTACTTAAACCCATCTTTTCTGAACCATAAAACACCAGCGGTCTGATATAACAGGACTTCAGCGAATTTTTCATGATTAGATCTAAAACTGCGGTATTAATACTATTTTCATCATACGGAATTTTTATTTCAAAAATTTTAGCTGAATTATATAGACGTTCAATATGGTCTGCCAGTCGGAAAACTGCCCCTCCATCCTCAATTTGATAACACCTTATTCCTTCAAAAACTCCCATCCCATAATGCAAGGTATGAGTTAAAACATGAACTGATGCGTCTCTCCACGGTACAAATTCTCCATTCATCCATATTAATCCATCACGATCGTTCATTGATTCCGTCATTTTTTTTTTGTTTTTTATTCTAAACCTTGATTCTACTGTAACTTAGAATGGATTTGA
>JAOINB010000003.1 GCA_028139135.1 Betaproteobacteria bacterium | reverse complement strand
AAGCCCTACCGGGAAAAAGAGTTCACAATGTGACTAGGATTGGAAAGTACTTAGTTATAGAACTTTCAGATAACTACTTGCTAATTCACTTTGGTATGAGTGGAAGATTGATTGTTGCTCAAAGTGCATTAGAGAGGAGAAGAGCAACAAATTCGTTAAACCATATTCATCTTTGTTTAGATTTTGGCGATTTTTTTATTCTGTATCAGGATCCTAGACGTTTCGGATCGGTTCGCACAGTTAGCAAGGCAGGGCAAAAAACCACCGGGCAGTTGTCAACATCCCTTGGCATTGGTGTTGAACCTCTCTCGGAAAAGTTTGGTACGTCGGAGCTGTTCCATATCACTAGGGGCATTTCAAGACAAATAAAAATTTTTTTGATGGATGGAAAGAAAATTGCCGGAGTAGGAAATATTTATGCTACAGAAGCGCTTTTCCGAGCTGGTATTCCGCCGACATTACCATGTTTGAAGTTAAGTATTGCTAAATGTTCACAACTAGTTGCTTGTCTCAAGTCCGTTTTATTAAAAGCTATAAGTAAAGGCGGTAGTTCTCTTCGAGATTTTTCTGGGCTATCGGGTGAGAGAGGATCATTTGTTGATGAACATCTAATCTACGGAAAAAAAGAAAACTGTGTAATTTGTAAAGCCGATTTGTGTCGCATGAGTATTGCTCAAAGGACTACAGCATTCTGCCCGCGGTGCCAACGATGAAAAAATTTGCTGATAGGCTAATTAAATGGGGGATTAAAGAGGGTAGAACGACTCTTCCCTGGAAAGATAAGATTAATGGAAGTTATGACCCTTACAAAATCTGGGTTTCTGAAATGATGCTGCAACAAACAAGACTTTCTGCAGTCTTGCCCAAGTTTAACCAGTTTATAAGAATATTTCCAAACGTAGAAAAACTAGCGAATTCAACCTTAGAGGATGTTATTCAGGTATGGGCGGGATTAGGATATTACAGAAGAGCGAGAAATCTCCATGAAGGAGCAAAAATAATCGTGAACGAACGTGGGAAGATTTTCCCTAAGAATGCAGCTGATTGGAAAAAAATTCCCGGTATCGGCATGTCAACTTCGGCTGCTATATCCTCGTTTGTTAACGGAGAGAGGGTGGCGTTACTAGATGCCAATGTCTGCAGAGTTTTATGCAGAAGATACTGTTTAGAAAACACTAATTCCAGGGTAAAAGAAAAAGAACAACTAATGCATTTAGCAACTAACTTGCTACCGAAAAAGAAATCCGAAATGGCACAGTATAGCCAGTACATAATGGATTTAGGGGCTATTGTTTGTAAGGCAAGTAAACCAGCATGTTATAAATGCCCGGTTTCGGAAGATTGTAAAAGCTTTAATTCAGAAGCAGTCAACTTATATCCAAAAAAATTGAAACTAACTCGTAGAGAAAAACAGATAACATGGATTCTTACAATAGATAGAGATCTAATTCTGTTAGAAAGGCAGAACAAGGAGGAATTATGGAAATCATTGCTTGTGCCTGCTACTGAGTTAAAGATGAAAGGAAATTCCCCCCTCCCTCGAAAAAAATTTCTAGGAAGTTACCAGATCAAAGTGTCAAATTGCGATCTCACTGTAAACGTCTGGAAACGTGACTGTATTTTCGATACGCTAAAACTTACCACTCATCATAGAATTGTAAACAAAATTATGATAAGCAAAGTACCCGTGCCTAGATTACTAGAAAAAGTTTTAAAAGATTTTGACTTTTGTTCAAATTCATCATAAAACCTTCCTGTGCCTAATCAGAGTTTTCCAATTCTCAGACAGCTTTTTGGCAATTTCTTCAGAGCAGTAAACAGAGCGATGTTTTCCTCCTGTGCATCCGACTGACACAGTTAAATATGACCTTTCCTTCTTCATATATTTGGGAAGCCAGTTTTTTAGATATGTAAGGATATCTTCAATAAAAGAATGCACATCATTTTTCTCAGAAAGGTATTTTATTACTTTAGTGTCTCTTCCAGTTAAGTCACGAAGTTTTGGTTCATAGAAGGGATTAGGTAAGCATCTAGCATCAAAAACAAGATCTGAATCTATTGGAATACCGTCTTTATAAGAGAAGGATTGAACAACCACTAAAGAAAAGTTGGTTTTTATCCCGCCAACCAATTCGAAGATCGCTTTTTTTAAATCATTAGTATTAAGTTTATCGGTATCAAGTGTTAAAAATTTTTCTTGAATTTTTGTCATTAAAGCACGCTCTTTTTCTATACATTCTATAATAGTGTTCGGCGTCTCTTTTTCCTCTGTAATATCATTTTGAAAACTGAAGGGATGTCTCCTCCTAGTTTCAGAGTATCTTCTCTGCAAAACCATAGTTGACGCGGTCAAAAATATCCCATTTATATCGTACTGGTTTTGTAACCTATCAATTGTAGGGATTAGACTTTTAGAGCTTTCTTTGTCTCTTGCGTCAACTGACATTGCGATGCGAAGATATCCGTTTGCAGCTAGCATAGACAGCGCCTCATCTATCAGCGCGACGGGTAGGTTATCTATGCAGTAATAACCAAGATCTTCCAGCATATTTAATGCTGATGTCTTTCCTGAACCTGATATACCGGTTACTACGAACAAGTTAAGCATTTATTAATCTCAAACTTCTGATTTTTTTATCGCTTTTCTTTGTTTTTCCATAAACTCTCTCATGGAATCGATGCCTCTTAATTGTAAAACTGTGTTTCTAACAGCAGCTTCAACCAAAACCGCTATATTTCTACCCGCTGATACTGGAATGATAACTTTTTTGATTTTTAAACCTAAAATTTCCTCATAAAGTGCCTCAAGTGGCAATCGGTCATAATCATTAATTAGTGATCGTCTAATTAATTGCACTATAAGTCTGAGTCGTAATTTTCTTCGAACGCTAGACTCTCCAAATATGGTTCTGATATTCAATAAACCTAAGCCTCTAACTTCGATAACATCTCTTAACAATTCAGGAGACCTACCCTCAATAACATCGTTTGTAACTCTGGTAAGTTCAACTGCGTCGTCTGCAACCAATCCATGACCTCTTGTTAGAAGCTCTAAACCAAGCTCGCTCTTTCCCAGGCCCGACTCTCCAGAAATCAATACTCCGAGTCCAAGGACATCCATGAAAACTCCGTGACGGGTCTCTTTTGGAGCAAGGGTTTTTGAAATCAAAATTCTAAGTTTTTCAATTATCCTCGCCGCTGAGCTTTCAGTACTGAATAGGGGAACATTTCCCCTGTCGCACGCAAGAAATATTTCTTCCGGAGGTATTTGATTTTCTGCGATTATTATTGCAGGAGGATTAGCAGCGAACAATTCTGCGCTCAGATATTTTCGCCTCCTGGTGTCTAAGTCATTAAAATATTTTACTTCCGGTGCCCCGAAAACCTGAATTCGGTAAGGGTGTATTAAGTTTAAATGTCCTATGAGATCAGCGCTCTCTTGTGCTTCTCCAGAAATGACAGCCTTTGAAGAGTGCTCATTTAATAGCCAATTAAGCTTTAAAACACTAAGGTGAGATGAAAAAAAATCATTTACCCGTAGCATTGCGCCTAGTCTGCAATTTTCGAATCATTTTGTACCCACGAACAAATTCCCTCGTACAACTGGTCAGGAGATGTAGAGTTTCTCAACTCATCAACAAATTTATTATCGGATAGCATGTTCGCTACTTCTGCTAATATTTCCAGATGATCTTTACTTGAACTAGTCGGAACAAGGAGAAAAATCAACAGGTCCACTGCTTTACCGTCAATCGCGTCAAAGGGAATAGGTACATCCAGGCCAAGTATGACAGCTACGGATTTTCTAAGGCCTTCTAGTCTTCCATGAGGAATTGCAATTCCGTTCCCCAAGCCAGTGGACCCGAGTTTTTCTCTAGAAAATAGCGAATTGAAAATTTTACTTCGAGCTATGTTACACCTCGATTCAAATATCAAACTGGCTTGCTCGAATACACGTTTTTTGCTGGTAACTTTTAAAGAAATTCTTATATTTTCTTTTGGAAGTATTTGGGCAAGCCTGTTCATAATTCAAACTTAATTGGGGATTTTTGCAGAATGCATATTAATCAAATGAAGTTCCTTGTACTTGACAATCTGCCGCTCTATTTTTGCTGCTAAAAGGTCAATTGCTGTATACATATCCTTGTTTTCAACCTGAACATGAATATCCTTGCCTGGTAGATGAGTAGTAACTTCCACCTTTTTACTGAGCTTATTTACTTCTAAAACACACGTAAAGTTCATCTGGTGTTTAAATTTCCTATTCAAACGAACTAATTTCCGAGTAACGTAGCGTTTTATCGCAGCTGTAAGTGAAATCTGATGACCGGTAATTCTTATGTTCATAAATACCTCCTATCGTCGTTTTCTGATACTTGCACTTGGGATTCTTAAAGCTTCTCTATATTTCGCAACGGTTCTTCTCGCAATGACTATTCCTATAGTTGAAAATTTATCTGACATATTTTGATCTGACAACGGTTTATTAGGATTTTCCTCGCTAATCCAATCTTTAATTTGCTCCTTTATCGCAGTTCCGGAAGCCACTCCTCCGCTATCCGTGGTAACGTGGCTTCCGAAAAAATACTTCAATTCGAAACACCCGAGAGGGGTAGAAATATATTTCTGATTTGTTACTCTAGAGACTGTTGACTCATGAAGATCGCATCTCGCTGCGACATCTCTTAACACTAAGGGTCTCATCGCTCTTGGTCCGATTTCAAAAAAGTCTTGTTGAACATCCACAATGGTTTGTGATACCCGTAATATTGTATCAAAACGTTGTTGGATATTCTTAAGCACCCATTTCGCTTCTTGCAGCTGCTGTCCCATCGAGTGCTTAGTACCGCTTAGATTTCGAATTGCTCGGGCATAGTCTTGATCAATTTTCAACCTCGGTACAGCTGATTCGTTCAGTCTTGCAGACCAAATTCCTGAATTATTTTTAAATGCAATAGTATCGGGTACCACGGTTAAAGCCACATCATCTCGAAAGCAAGATCCCGGTCGCGGGTTTAACTGTCTTATTTCGTTTTCTGCTCTCAAGACTATGTCTTTGGAGTATCCTGAAGCCTTGCTCAATCCAGAAATGTTGTGTTGGGCTAAAAGATTAAGACAATCAGAAACAATGGTCAAGCAAGCATGAAAAACATCTTCATCCAAAAGTTCTTTTCTCGAAATAATTTGTATCCTTAAGCAGTCTGAAAGGTCTTTAGCACCAATTCCTAGTGGATCAAAACTTTGTAAAAGTTTTAGCCCAATAAAACGTTCTTCGCTACTCAGACTTTCCCCGTAAAGTTTTATAAACTCATCTCTGAATGGTTCTTCAACCTCTTCAAGGCTCTCTCTTAAAAATCCGTCTGAGTCGAGTGCGTGTATTAAAATTTCAATCCAAGCCCTTTCTTTAGTAGCCAATTTCATTGGAGCTAATTGAGCGGTCAAGTGCTGCGTGAGAGATATGGGAGCCTCTTTGAGGTTCTCTCGGAAGTCTCCTGGGTCGTCATTACTTATTCTATTTTTCGAGGGCTTTGTTTGAGACCAGATCTCGTTATTTTTGTAATCAGTGTCGTTAGAAATTTCATATTGTTTTTGGTTGTCAAAGTTATCGGAGTTTTCTTCGGTTTGCTGTGAGCTATGGTTTTTGTTATTGCTATCAACATCTGCTTCTGTTAATTTTGTGTCTTGTTGATTTTCTACTTGAGAAGGTCCTATATTATCGTCAAATTCTAAAAGAGGATTTTCTAAAATTGTACTCTCAAGTTCTTCCCGAAGCTCAACAGTGGACATTTGTAGAAGCTTTATTGATTGCTGCAACTGTGGGGTTAAAGCTAGCTGCTGGCTTGTTTTTAATCCTAAGTTAGTTTTCATATTAGAGTCGGAAATGTTCTCCTAAATAAATTTTCCTAACATTTTCATCTTTTATAATCTCATCAGGGCTACCATCCGCTAGAACTAATCCATTATTGATTATGGTAGCCTTATCACAGATTCCCAAAGTCTCCCTGACATTATGGTCTGTTATAAGTACTCCGATTTCACTTCTCCTCAAAAATCTAATAATCCGTTGGATTTCAATAACAGCAATAGGATCCACTCCAGCGAAAGGTTCATCCAATAACAGGAACTTTGGATTATTTGCTAGTGCTCTAGCGATCTCTACTCTTCTCCTTTCTCCTCCAGACAATGCATAGCCTAAACTGTCTCGGATATTGTTAATTTGCAATTCATCTATAAGTTTATCCCTTTTTTCCTCAATAAAGGTTTTTTTTAATTTGTTCAGCCCCGATTTTCCATGTTTCAACTCGAGGATGGCTTCGATATTTTGACTAACAGTTAATTTTTTAAAAATTGATGCTTCCTGAGGTAAATACGCCAATCCTTTTTTTGACCGTTTGTATAGTGGGTAGCGCGTTATTCTCTCATCATTTATAAAAACATTACCTTTGTCTGGATGGGTTATTCCTAGGATCATGTAAAAACATGTCGTTTTCCCAGCCCCATTTGGCCCGAGTAAACCGACCACTTCGCCACTCTTCACTTCTAATGAAACTTTTCGAACTATTTGTTTTTTTTTGAAACTCTTTTCTAGATCAATTGCACTTAATGTATTTATGGAAATCCCTTCGTTTTTTTTATTCATAGGAAGGCTTCGGTATGACTGTCATTCTGGTTCTTGTTTCACCTGGTTCAGTTATAGCTTTGTAGACTTCGGTATCACTGTTATAACTGAGTTCATCTCCTGAGACTTCTTCCTTAATTTTGCCATTTTCCAAACGAACGAGCTTTGCATTGCCCTTAAGCAGAAAAGTGGAGTTTCGTTCGTCATAATCTAACTCCGAAGCTTGTCCTTTTACCCACCCGTCCTCAGCTGTTCTTCTAGTTTGAAAAACAGCTGGCGAACCTATTACCTTACCGAAAGATAAGCCGTCTTCTGTCTGATTCAGTATTAGCGAGTCTCCCCTTAGGGTAAGATCTCCCCGAATAAGAACTACATTGCCAATGAATTTCGTAACAGCCCTTGCGTCATTATGTTGAATAGAGTTAGCGTCTATTTGTAGAGGTATCTGCTGATCATCGAGTCGATCTATGCTATGCGCTAGATTACAGATAAATGCGAGAAAATATACGGAATATATTTTTAAATATTTCATCTATCAATCATTTTCCTTGATTGTAACCTCGCCTGATCTTTAATTTCTAGCGTGCCGAGCTTTTGGTTAAAAACCATACCTTGACCTTGAATTTCAAATTGACTCTGTTCGATCGATACTGCCTCGTCAGTTAAGATAATTTTTTCTTGCACGTTAAAAACCAACTCTTTCGACCTGATGGTAAATCTCGTCTTACCTTCACTATCAACTTTTTTTATTGCAGCACCACCATTTAAATGAACCACGCTCATTTGAGAGTTTGACGAAGCATTTGTAGCACTAAGTTCAATTAAGTCGTCTTCTCCATTATAAGAGGTAAGGTTAGGGTTTATAAAATTGATCTGCTTTCCTGCATATTCTATGCTGTCTGCGGTAATAATACTTAAGGTATGTTTTTCTATTTCGAATTTATTATGAACTAACTCAACGCCAGACATTTGCATAGTATTCTGATAAGTTTTTCCCTCAGCTGGTTTTTCTATTAATAATGTTTTGCTTAGAATTCCAGTGGCTAATGCTAAAGTAAAGACTAAGCTCGGAGGCAAAATTGTGCTGGATAAGTCTCTCCAATTATGATTCACGATTGTCTTTGAAAGTTAAAATCAAATCGGCGACTTCTCTAGCAGCCCCATTTCCCCCGGTGGTCTTGGTTACATAGTCAGCTTTTTCTTTTACCTTTTCAATCGCGTTTGGAACGCTAGCAGCAAAGCCTACCGCATTAAATAGTTCTAGATCAGGGTAGTCGTCCCCCATATGACCGCAATTCCTGGGGTTCACTTGCGCAGCATTGCTCCAATTTATAAAAGCTTCTAACTTATCCTCTTTGCCTAGCATCACATTGTTGATACCTAACTCGATGGCTCTGGCTCGGGTGGCTGGGTGATCCCTACTGCTGATTAGTCCGACGGAAATTCCGCTATAGATTAAACTTTTTATACCGTATCCATCCAAAACATTGAATTTTTTTGATATCTCCCCCTCGGCTTCGTATACTAAACTCCCGTCAGTTAATATGCCATCAACATCAAAAAACATCCATTCGAGTCGAAGTATTTTTTTTTTCAACATGTTAATTCTAAATTATTAATAAGTTCATAGTATTTTTGCTTCCAATAAATCATGGATTCCAAGAGCGCCAATTAGCTTTCCTTCGCTATTTACCACTAAAAGGTGATTTATTTTTTCTTTCTCCATTTTCAAAGCAGCCTCACTTGCAAGCGAATTATTGTCGATCGTCATTGCTTTTTTTGACATTACTTCAGAAACTAGTTTTTTATGAACATCTGTTCCACGAGAGATTATTCTTCGAAGATCACCGTCTGTCAAAATTCCTAAGATTTCTTGATCTTTATTTGTTACACAAGTCATCCCCATACGTTTTGCGCTCATTTCTAAAACTGCTTCAGCAACTGATTTTTCAGGTCCCACTGACGGTAAGTTCTCGTCTGTTCTCATTAAATCACCTACCTTAACGAATAGCCTCCTGCCGAGGGATCCTGCGGGATGGGTAAGGGCGAAATCATCAGCTTTGAATCCTCTCATTTCCAATAATACAACAGCTAATGCGTCACCTAAAGCCAGTGCAACCGTAGTACTGGCTGTCGGGGCTAAATTAAGCGAGCAAGCCTCTAATCTCACAGAGCCATTGATATGGCTATCGGCTAATCTAGCCAGGGTTGAGTTTGACTCTCCCGTAATTGCAATAATCTGCGTACCGATTCTTTTGAAATGAGGTATTAAACTGCATACTTCATCGGTTTCACCAGAATAAGAAATAGCTAAAATTATATCCTCTTTTTGTACCACGCCTAAATCACCATGGTGAGCTTCTGCAGGGTGCAAAAAAGTCGAAGATGTCCCTGTTGAAGCTAGCGTAGCTGATATTTTTTTCCCAATGTGACCAGACTTGCCCATCCCGGTGACTACAACTCGACCATTGCTTGACAGAATGAGGTCAATTGCTTCGACAAAACTATCGTCTAATTTATCACCGACTGCTTGAATCTCTTCAAATTCAATTTTTAGTACTAATTTCGCTCTATCTAATATATCTTTGGAATTACATTTTGTTTTTATCGAAGTCATCTTTTTTAATTTATGCACCAAACTGACACAGTATCACTTAGCAGCGTAACGTTCTCTTACCAAGGCAAGCCTATCATAGACGACTTTAATCTATCAATCCAAAAAGGGACTGTTGTGGCAATCATGGGGGGCTCTGGTGTTGGAAAAACTACTCTTTTGCGGTTGATTTCAGGGCTAAAAAAACCGACAAGTGGGAAAGTGTCGGTCATGGGAAGTGATTTGACAAAAATTTCAAATCAAAAACTATTAGAGATTAGGAAGAAAATAGGGTTTTTATTTCAGTTCGGGGCATTGTTTACCGATCTTTCTTGTTTTGAGAATGTGGCGTTTCCTGCAAGAGAGCATTTGAGTTTACCCAACAGTTTATTGAATGACCTAGTATTATTAAAACTAGAGACCGTTGGTTTACGAGGGGCAGCCGACCTGATGCCATCGGAAATATCTGGGGGAATGGCTCGAAGGGTTGCACTTGCAAGGGCAACAGTACTAGACCCAGATTTAATTTTATATGATGAACCATTTGCCGGTTTAGATCCGATTTCTCTAGGCATTACGGCAAATTTAATCAGAAAACTTAACGATAGTTTAAGGGCAACCTCAGTGATTGTTACGCATGATGTGCCTGAAACATTTGCGATAGCTGATAAAGTTATTTTGCTTGCATCTCGTCCTTCTGGCGCTGAGATTATCTGTGAGGGAACGCCTTCTGATATTAAAAAAGCGGATAATGATGAAGTGCAGCAGTTTATCAAGGGAAAATTACAGGGACCCGTCAAGTTTCATTATCCTGCTAAAGCAATTAAGGATTTTTTGAGGGACGGATAACTTAATTCTATTGTTATGAATTTAATTCAAAAAATAGTAAAAAAAATTACCAGACTGGGCGACTTTACAATTTTATTTTTTGAGTTGCTAAAAAATACAGTTTGCTTTCGAATGAAGCTCAATCACGTGTTACAACAGATAAATTTTCTTGGTAATAGTTCGATGACCATAATAATTATTTCAGGCTTATTTGTTGGTCTGGTGTTAGGCTTGCAAGGTTATTACACTCTGAGGCGGTATGGCTCAGAGGAGGCTCTTGGTTTACTAGTATGTCTTTCTCTCGTTAGAGAGCTAGGACCGGTTGTCGCTAGTTTACTGTTTTCGGGGCGGGCGGGTACTTCTTTAACTGCCGAGATTGGTTTAATGCGTGCGGGTGAGCAATTTTCAGCATTGGAAGCGATGGGTGTTAATCCAGTGGTTCGAATACTAACCCCAAGATTTGTCGGTGGTGTAATCTCGGTACCTATTTTGTGCGCCATTTTTTCTGCGGTTGGAGTCCTTGGGGGTTGGTTAATTGCTGTTGTGATGATAGGTGTTGACCCAGGGGCTTTTTGGGGACAGATGTCCAGTGGCGTTGATTTTCGTGAAGATATTCTTAATGGAATAACCAAAAGCTGTATTTTTGGCTTAGCTATTACACATATTGCTCTTTACATGGGTAATTCTGCAAAACCAACTCCAGAGGGTGTGTCCTCCGCAACCACTTCATGTGTTGTCATTAGCGCCTTTTCAATTTTAGGTCTTGATTTTATCTTGACTGCGTTTATGTTTAACAATTAAATAACTATATGAACGATAATTTAACAAAGTTTTCTGTCGGTATATTCTTACTTTTTGGCCTCATATCACTTCTTTTTTTATCATTAAAAGCGAGCAATCTTGTTGGCTCATCTTATGCAGATGGTTACAGATTGGTGGCATTTTTTGATAATGTTGGAGGCTTAAAGCCTCGAGCCGCTGTTAGAAGTTCGGGTGTGCTGGTTGGGAGAGTTGAAAAGATAGAGTTTGACGATGACATATACCAGGCTAAAGTATTTTTGAGAGTCAATAAAAATATGAAATTTCCCACAGATAGCTCCATAAAGGTGCTCACTGCGGGACTATTAGGTGAGAATTATCTTGGGATAATGCCTGGGGCTGAAACGGAGTATTTTGTTGATTCTGATGAGATAGAGCTGACACAATCCGCGGTTATTTTGGAAAATATTATTTCCCAATTTCTTTATAATTTTCAAGGAAAGCAAGAATAAGTGTTAATGTTAATATTTGAAAAGCGATATGTATAAACGTTTAATCTGTGACGGAGATTGAGTGAGGATATATTGTTTAATTACCATTTTTTTGTTTAGCTTACTGGCTTCGGGCTGCGCTGGACTTTTGCGCCACGAGAGTTCAAGTGACCCTCGTGACCCGTGGGAAGGGACTAATCGAGCTATATTTAAATTCAATGAAAGCGTAGACAAGACAATCCTTAAGCCACTTGCCCAGGGTTATGAGAGGAATGTGCCACAGCCAATGAGAATGCATATAACAAATTTTTTTTCGAATCTTGGTGATTTTATGACTGCTATCCAACACGCGCTTCAGTTGGATTTTCGGAGTTCTGCTGAGTCTGCTGTACGATTTCTAGTTAACTCTACCGTAGGCATATTTGGATTCAATGATGTTGCGTCGACTTTCGGAGTTGCGAAAACCGATGAGGATACTGGGCAGACTCTGGGAGTGTACGGGGTTTCCACGGGTCCATACGTAGTGCTTCCTTTTTTTGGGCCTAGCTCTGTTAGGGATGGCCTCGGAGGAATAGTTGATCTATTTGCTAATCCACTCAACGATATTGCGAGAGATACGGAAACCAAAGTGGCTGTAAATGCTCTAAGGGGGGTGGAAGCAAGAGCTAGAGTTCTATCTGCAGAACAGGCTTTCGAAGCCTTGGCATTTGATAGATACGTGGCAATGCGAAGCGCTTATTTTGCTATTAGAAAAGCTCAAATTGAAGACTAAAGTTCTTACCGGAGTTATGTAATGTTAATTAAACTTCTAATAACAGTGTTATTAGGCTTTATCGCACAAGTTTCGATGGCGGAAACGGCAAAGCCGGAAGATGTTATTTCCTCAATCACCCAGGAAATTATTAACGAGATCAAGAGCAAACCAGATCTTGCAAGCGGAAATTTAGGAAGCATTAACCAGCTAGTTGACAAAAAAGTCATGCCGATACTTGATTTTGAAAAAATGACTTCTCTTGCAGTCGGAAAGGAGTGGAGGTCTGCTACGGAAAGTCAAAAGAACAGTCTCATGAAAGTTTTTAGACAACTTTTACTTTTAACTTACTCCGGTTCCATTAAGTTTGCCGAGCAGGCAAAGGTACAAATATTGCCGCCTCGGGGAAAACGGAATGATAAAAATGTGGTTGTCAAAACGAGAGTTTCCGTACCTGGTCGACAAGCAGTACCTATAAACTACAGAATGAAGATAACCGAGGATGGCTGGAAAATTTATGATTTAAATGTTTTAGGGCTATGGCTAGTGGAAAATTACCGGGTGCAATTTTCTCAAATTGTGAGTTCCAAAGGTATCGATGGTTTGATAGAAGAAATTAACGAAAAAAATCTTAAATTGACGAGTAAAAGTAATTCGTAAATGTCTGATCTTGATAAGATGCAGTCTGGAAAGCTTTGCGTTGGTGAGGAACTCACTAAGGCAACCATTATTTGGGAGTTATCTAAAGCAATGGACTTTTTGAAAAGGTGCGATTCTTCTAAACAGTCAACAACCGTCTGTGTTGACTTCATTAATCTCAAGAAAGTTGACACATTGGCGGTTGTTTTTATTGTTCAGATTCAACGATTTGTCGAAACAAAGTCAAAGGGGTTAAAAATTACGTATCAAAACTTGCCAAATGATTTGAATTCTCTTTTGAACTTAACATCCATGGCACAAGCTATTTTTAATGATCAGTAAATGAGTGCCATCGTTTTTAAAAATTTAGCGAAAACATATAAAAAGAATGGGACCTCTTTTGAAGCGTTAAAAGGTATTACACTCACAATTGAAAAAGGTGAGTTTTTCGGACTTCTTGGTTCAAATGGTGCCGGCAAAACATCATTAATTAGCATTTTAGCGGGTTTAAATGATCCAAGTAGCGGGTCTGTGGAAGTTTTTGGAAGGAACATTAAGCAAAACCCCAGTTACGTAAAGTTAAATCTTGGAGTCGTCCCTCAAGAATTAGTTTTCGACCCGTTTTTTTCTGTTATTGAGACTTTAAGAATACAATCTGGCTTTTTTGGATTGCGAAATAATGAGGCTTGGTTACAAGAGTGTTTGCATGCTTTGGGTCTCTCGGATAGAGTTAACTCAAATATGCGTTCATTGTCGGGAGGCATGAAAAGACGAGTGCTAATTGCCCAGGCTTTAGTGCACAAGCCATCTATAATCGTTTTAGATGAGCCTACCGCCGGAGTTGATGTTGATTTGCGCGAAAGCTTGTGGAGTTTTGTTACGAAACTCAATGCAGATGGTCACACAATCATTCTCACAACTCATTATTTGGAGGAAGCTGAGGCCCTTTGTGGTAGGGTTGCGTTTTTGAAAGAGGGAAGACTTTGCGCTATGAAGTCCACAAAGGATCTAAAGCTATTAGACGGAGGGTTGAAAGAATATTTTCGAAAGATTAACTTGAAACAATGATATGGAAGACGTTCAAAATAAAATCAGAGATTCTATAAGTAAAAAGATTGCCGTTTATCATTTAGTCGTAGAAGGTGACGGGAGTCATTTTCAAGCAGTGATTGTGAGTAACGCTTTTGATAAATTGGGTAGATTAGACAGACATAAGTTGGTTTATGATGCTCTTGGAAACTGTTTTGCAGAAGATGTGCATGCTTTATCTTTTAAAACTTACACTGAAGACGAGTGGAAAAATTTAAAGTAAACGGTCTAGCGAGACTTTCTGGAGAAATACATTTAGATGGAGCTAAAAATGCCTGTTTGCCTATATTCTGTGCATCTTTATTATCTTCGGAAGAACTAAAGGTTTTTAATGTTCCCAGGCTGGGAGATGTTCAAACGCTGCTTGCGCTCTTGCGTAATTTAGGCGTAGAAATTGAAGTAAATTTCGAGGGAAAAACTTGTGTATTGAATGGGAAAGGGCTCAGCTCCAATCTAGTATCGTATGAACTTGTTAAGACAATGAGAGCTTCTATCCTAACATTAGGCCCACTGCTGGCGAGACTCGGGGAGGTAAGGGTAAGTTTGCCCGGTGGGTGTGCTATCGGTCAAAGGCCTGTTGATCAGCACATAAAAGGTTTGGAAAAAATGGGGGCTGAAATTACGCTTCGAGATGGGTACATTACCGCAAAAGCAAGCAAGCTGAAAGGTGCTAGGATTGTTACTGATTTGGTAACGGTCACAGGTACTGAAAACCTGATGATGGCTGCTTGCCTTGCTGAAGGTCATACGGTTATAGAAAATGCTGCCAGAGAACCAGAAATAGTTGATCTTGCTCGTTGTTTGATTTCTATGGGTGCTAAGATTCAAGGTGCAGGAACTGATATCATTCGTGTTCAGGGAGTAAATCAACTACATGCCGCGAGGCATAGAGTTATTCCTGATCGGATTGAGGCGGGCACCTTTATTTGTGCAATTGCGGCCTGCGGGGGAAGCGTTTTTGTGAGAAATTTTGATAAGGAAATAATGGGATTAACTTATGAGAAGCTCCGGTCTTGTGGAGGTGAGTTCCTTGAAGTTAATGGTGGACTTAAGGTTAATTTCTCTAAAAGACCTAAGGCGGTTAGTTGTCAGACAGCCCCATATCCCGGATTTGCAACTGATATGCAAGCTCAATTAATGGCTGTAAACGCAGTTTCTGATGGAGTTGCTTTTATCGATGAAAGTATCTTTGAAAACCGTTTTATGCATGTTTCTGAGATGCAAAGAATGGGTGCAGATATAAAGGTTAAGGGAAGAACTGCTGTTGTTCAGGGGAAAAAACAGCTATCAGCTGCAAAGTTAATGGCGACTGATTTGAGAGCTTCTGCGGGATTAGTTTTAGCGGCTTTGGTTGCTGAGGGGGAAAGTATAGTTGATAGAATCTATCATTTAGATAGGGGTTATGTAAATATGGATAGGAAATTAGCTCAACTAGGAGCTAACGTTTTGCGAATAAGAGAATGATTACATTTGCGCTACCGAAAGGAAGAATTTTCGAGGAAGTCTCAGAGCTTCTTCGTAACACAGATTTTCCTAAGTTTGACTACCAGGATATCTCGAGGAATCTGGTCATTAAAACGAACGACCCTGAAGTTAGACTACTAATTGTTCGCAGCCAGGATGTCCCGACTTATGTGCATTATGGAGCAGCTGACATTGGAGTGGTTGGTTCAGATGTTTTGGAAGAGTTGGACATCGAAGATGTATATCAACCGCTCGATTTAGGTATTGGGTTATGTAAGCTGTCGGTTGCAGCTGCGGATATTGAGATTTATAAGTCCATGCTTGAATCCGATTTACCGATAACTATTGCGACAAAATATCCCAAGCAAACACTTGAATATTTCTGCAAGAAAGGAAAAAACATCAATATAGTGAAACTTTATGGTTCAATTGAACTAGCGCCGCTTGTAAATCTTGCTCATGCAGTTGTTGATCTCGTCTCGACGGGAAGAACTCTGATTGCTAACGGGCTGGTCGAAGTTGAACTTATCAAGAATATCTCATCGAGATTAATAATTAATAAAGCATCTTTGAAATTAAAAGATAATTCAATAACTGAGATTTTAGAGGGGTTGCGTTTGATTACGGATGAGAGAGGGCGTGGAAAAACTTATAATGATTAAGAAACTTAACAGCAAACAAAAGAGTTTTAAAGATGACTTTTTAAATCTAATAACTGTCTCACAACCAGATCAAGCCAAAATTTCGCGGATTGTTAAGCAAATAATAGAAGATGTAAAATTAAACGGTGATTTTGCGGTGGCAGAATATTCTAAGAAGTTTGATGGAGATTCTTTTTCCGGTGTCAAACAAATTTTATTAGATGATGATATGAAACAGAGAATATTGAGTGCTGGTTCGGAAGATCAAATATTAGCTATAGAGAAGGCTTATGATAGAATTAGGCGATACCACACCCATCAAAAAATGGAACCTTACTCGTACACTGATTCGAATGGTTCTCATTTTTCAATGCGAGTTTTGCCGCTCGAAAAAGTGGGAATTTATGTGCCTGGAGGAAAGGCTGCTTATCCGTCATCCGTGATGATGAATGCTGTCCCTGCTTCCGTCGCTGGTGTAAACGAAATTGTCATGGTTGTTCCCTCGACTAGTGGAGAGATTAACGAATTGGTTCTTGCTGCTGCGGCTATATCAGGCGTTGATAAAATTTTTAATATCGGTGGAGCCCAGGCAATTGCCGCATTGGCTTTTGGTACTCGAAGTATTCCGAGAGTTGACAAGATAGTTGGTCCGGGGAATGCCTATGTTGCTGAGGCTAAGCGTCAGGTTTTTGGTTCAGTTGGGATCGATATGGTTGCTGGGCCTTCAGAGATTCTTATTATCGCTGATGAGGGTGCTAACCCAGAATGGGTCACAATGGATTTGTTTTCTCAGGCAGAACACGATGAACTCGCTCGGGCGATCCTGATAAGCCCTTCGGATGATTTATTAGATCAGGTGAATAAATGTATTCCGAATATGTTACCCAAAATGTCAAGAATTGAAATTATACGAGAATCCTTAAATCGAAATGGTGCCTTGATAAAGGTAAAAGATATGGATGAAGCTTGTGCGCTTGCAAATCAAATAGCTCCCGAACATTTAGAGTTGGCCGTCAAAAACCCTTCAGAGCTTATTTCTAAAATTAAAAATGCCGGTTCAATCTTCGCAGGTAAATTTTCATCTGAGGCATTGGGAGATTACTGTGCAGGGCCGAATCATGTCTTGCCAACTTCTGGCTCCGCGCGATTTTCATCTGGTCTAAGCGTATTTGATTTTCTAAAAAGAACAAGTGTTATTAGTGTTTCGGAAGAAGGTGCAGCAGAGCTTGGGCCTATCGCTTCTACTCTAGCAAGAGGTGAGACTCTAACTGCTCATGCATTCTCAGCAGAACTTAGATTTAAAAAAGGGAAAATTTAGTTAGCCTCTGAGATCTTTTGCTTAAGGATAGATAAAAGCAAGTCACACTCTTCCCGTTTGCCTATAGTAATCCTCAGCCAATTCGACACCCTAGTTTCAGGGAATTGTCTAACTAGAATCTTATTTTTAAACAAGTGGTTTTTTAGAATATCTGCTTTATAACTGGGATGAGTTACTAGGACAAAGTTCGCCGAAGAGGGCAAGACTCGAAATCCAATTTTCTTTAATTCTTGTGAAAAATACGATCGTGTTTCGACTATATTGTCAATGTTATCCTCAAACCACACATCATCATTTATAGCAGAAATTGCTGCTAAACTAGCTAACGCATCAACGGGATAAGAGTTAAAACTGTTCTTTACGGCTCTTAGGCCATCAATTAAAGTGTGCGAGCCAAAACAAAACCCGACTCTCAATCCCGCCATCCCCCTAGATTTCGAGAATGTTTGAATTACAAGAATATTTGGATAATTATTTATCAGGGAAACACAAGAACCTTTGCTGAAATCTGCATACGCTTCATCGATGATAATTAATTTATCGGGATTTTCTTTGACAAATCGATCAATTTCATCTACCGGAAGCGCAATTCCTGTAATAGCGTTGGGGTTTGGAAAAATTACAGATTGTGAATTACGGTCGATATTGGTTAGATCCAAAAAAAAGTCCTTTTTTAACTGAAATGTTGAAAAGGGAATTTTAAATAACTTTGCAATTGAGGGGTAAAAACTGTAGGTCAGTTCTGGGAAGGACAAACATCCCCTGCCAGCAAAAAAAGACAGGAAACAAAGAGACAAAACCTCATCGGAACCATTTCCAATGAAAACTTGATTACTTTTTATAGAAAATTTTTTCGCTATTACTTCTCTGAGAGAGTCTGATTCTGGCTCAGGGTAAAGTCTCAACAGGGATTCTGATTTTTCCAAAAATTTAATAATTGTTTCTTTAACGCGAGGAGAGGGTCCAAAGGGATTCTCATTAGTATTGAGTTTCAGATACTCACTATCGTTAATTTGTTTACCCGGAACATATGGCTCCAGTGTGCTAAAATTTGGATTGAAAAATTTATGTTTATCTTTTTTTGTTGTCATCGCCATATATTACTATAAGAGGTCATATGCGAAGCGCTAAGGTTGAAAGAAACACGGGGGAAACAGCTATTCAAGTTCAGTTAGCTTTAGATGATGTTTCACAAGGAAGTTATAAGACAGGACTCCCATTTTTTGATCACATGCTCGATCAGATAAGCAGGCACGGTAAGTTTTCTTTACATGTAGATGCCGAGGGGGATTTGCTCGTTGATCCACATCATACCGTGGAAGACATTGGGATAACTATCGGCAAGGCACTAAATAAAGCTCTTGGCAATAAGGTTGGAATTAAACGTTTTGGTAGTGCTTACGCGCCTCTCGATGAGGCTTTATCGAGGGTTGTCGTTGATATTTCTGGTCGACCTGGCCTTCATTTCCGATGCCAATGGAAACGTCAAATAGTTGGTGATTTTGATCTTGATCTGATAAAAGAATTTTTTCAAGGGTTTGTCAATCACGCAGGAATTACGTTACACATAGAGAATTTCTACGGTGATAATGCTCACCATCAATGCGAGAGTATTTTTAAATGTTTTGCGTTAGCCCTAAGGCAAGCTGTAAATCTAAGTCATTTTGGAAATAGCGGAGAGTCGATACCATCGACAAAAGGAGTTCTTTGAGAATTGAACAGTCCATGATAGCCGTAGTCAATACTGGAGTAGGAAATTTAAGAAGTGTGTTGCTAGCCTTCAAAAGGGCTTGCCCGGAAGTTGAAATTCGTATCGCCTCGGAGAGAAAAACTTTACGTGATGCATCAAGGGTCGTATTTCCAGGTCAGGGCTCTATGAGAGACTGCGTTGAAAGATTAAACTCCCTAGATATGGTTGATGAATTGAGGCGCTGTTTGGTAACGAAGCCATTCCTTGGCATTTGTTTGGGAAAACAAATATTGTTTGATTACTCGGAAGAGGGGGGGAGTCGAGGATTGGGTTTTCTTCGAGGAAAAGTAAAGCGTTTTAAGAAAAAAAATGCTGTAAAAATTCCCCATATGGGTTGGAATACGGTAAGCATCAAGAGCGACCACCCTGTTTTTAATGGAATTTTAAAAAGTGAGGCCAAAAAACCATACTTCTACTTTGTTCATAGTTTTTTTTCAAAGCCTGATGACTACCGCTTAGTGTTGGGTGAGACAACACATGGAGAGGTATTTACTAGTGTGATTTCCAGCGAGAACATTTTTGCGACTCAGTTTCATCCGGAAAAGAGTTCTGAAAACGGTATAATGCTATTGAAGAATTTTGCAGATTGGAATCCATAATTTGCGACTTTGTAATTTGAGGGGGTAAAAACGTGGCTTTCTGTGCAATCCCTGCTATAGACATAACAAAAGGTTCCTGCGTAAGACTAAAGCAGGGCCTGATAAATGACTCTACTGTATACTCTGAAAATCCAGTCCACGTAGCTAGACGGTGGGTTAACGAGAAGGCAACAAGAATTCATTTGGTTGATCTAGATGGCGCCTTTTCTGGGACTCAAGAAAACGGTACTGTTATAGAAAAAATACTCCAAGAGTTCGGAGAGATAATTTCATTTCAAGTTGGCGGTGGTATCCGTGATATGGAGACAGTTGAAAGATTAATTAACGTAGGCGCGACTTATGTTGTGATAGGAACAGCAGCAGTAAAAGATCCCGTTTTTTTGGAAGAAGTATGTTCTAAATTTTCCAATAAAATCATCGTGGCTCTAGATGCCCGGGACGGTAAAATTGCCACGCATGGCTGGAACGAAACGACTAACCTAGACGTTGTTGATTTTGCTAAATCACTCCAAAGGTTAAATATTCAAAATATTTTATACACTGATATAGGTCGAGATGGGATGCAAGTAGGGATTAACATCAAGTCTACACTCAGGTTAGCTGAAGCTGTGAATATTCCCATAATTGCCTCTGGTGGATTATCCTCCGCTAGAGAGATCGAGAAACTATCCGCGTTTTATGATGAAGGCATCAGTGGTGTTGTCCTGGGAAAAGCTCTTTATGAAGGTAATATTTGTCTTAAAAAAGTAATAGAAACACTTGATAAAAAAATTGATACAAAATGTTGACTAAAAGAGTTATTCCTTGCCTAGACATTGATGCAGGTAGAGTTGTGAAAGGTGTTAATTTTGTCAACATAATTGACGCGGGGGACCCTGTTGAAGTGGCTAAAGGTTACTCTGCTCAGGGAGCTGATGAAATTGCATTTTTAGATATTACAGCGACTAAGCAGCGGCGAAGAACTTTGTCAGAAGTTGTTTCAAAGGTTGCGGAGCAGGTTTTTGTGCCACTTACGGTTGGGGGCGGTATACGGTCTCTCGAGGACGTGTCAAATATGTTGCTTGCTGGGGCTGATAAGGTGAGTATTAATTCAGCAGCCGTTACTGAACCTGGCTTGGTCGCTGAATGTTCTAACAAATTCGGATCGCAATGCATTGTCGTGGCTATTGATGCGAAAAAGAGAGCAGGAAAAGAAGGTTGGGAAATATTCACCCATGGAGGCACGCAGCCGACAGGTATTGATGCGATTGAGTGGGCTAAAAAAATGAAAATTTTAGGGGCTGGGGAGTTGTTGGTTACAAGTATGGACAGAGATGGAACAAAAAAAGGTTTTGATATACAGTTAACTAGTACCATTTCCGATGCTGTTGATATACCAGTTATTGCCTCAGGTGGAGTTGGTAATCTCGAGCATCTTGTGGAAGGGTTAGTTGAGGGGAAAGCTGATGCCGTGCTAGCAGCATCCATTTTTCACTTTGGTACATACTCCATTGATCAAGCGAAACAATTTTTAAAAAGAAAAGGTGTTAATGTTAGATTTTATTGACTTAGTCCGGTTTAACTCGTCAGGCTTAGTTCCCTCAATCGCACAAGATTTTAAGTCAAAAAAAGTGCTGATGCTCGCGTGGATGTCAAAGGAATCACTTCTAAAAACTTTGGAGACAGGTTCCGCTGTTTATTTTTCAAGGTCCAGGAATTGTCTTTGGAACAAGGGTGAGACCTCAGGGCATTATCAAATCGTAAAAGAAATATTTTTGGATTGCGATAATGATGCATTGCTACTTTTTGTAGAGCAAATAAAAGGCATCGCATGCCATACCGGCAGGCCGAGTTGTTTTTTTAGAAAGTTGAGTAAGAATGGCTGGCAAATTACTGAAGCTGATAAGGGTATTAGGGGTGAGGAATGATTAAGGAAAACGGCTTACGTAGAACAATACAAGTCATACAAAGCAGAAAAAATGCAGATAAATCAGAATCATATATAGCGTCTCTATTACAAGATAGTGAGGAACGAATATTAAAAAAATTAACAGAAGAAACTACAGAGTTAATCCTTGCCGTAAACTCTCAACAAACGTCAGAGATGGTTCATGAGGCAGCAGATTTATTGTTTCATTATCTTGTACTTCTTGAGAAGGTTAATATAAGCTTGGAAGATGTTATTGACGAATTGCAATCCAGGGAGGGTGTTTCAGGATTTCAGGAGAAACGAGAAAGGAAAGAGAAAAGCTTATAGTTTATTTAAATGATAAATGACAGAAACGCGCGTAAAGTCAGATGTTTTTTGGCAGTGAGAAAGCCACAGGTTTATAGTGTAAATCTAATGACGGGCGGCAGGATTTAAGGTATTTGAAAAAGCTATTGGTAATTTTTTGAGGTTCTTTACAATTGCTGATGTATCTTTGATTTATCTATAACTTCTGGGTTTATGTTGCTTGAGATGGAGAGCCCGAAACGTAGTTTGGATAATGTCAATTTGTTTGGGGCAGGTTTGGAAGGCATTGCATTTATGTTTTCATTCGGGAGAAAATTTTCCTGGTTGGGGCATTGGTTTTTAAGCCTATGAAAGAAAGGGTACAGATTTATTATGGGAACATTTAGCATATGGCACTGGTTGATTGTACTGTTAGTCATTATTCTTGTTTTTGGAACCAAAAAGCTTAAGAACCTTGGTTCTGATTTGGGTGGCGCGGTCAAAGGTTTTAAGGATGGGCTCAAGGAGGGGAATAAAGAGGAAGGTGTCTCTTCTTTAGAAAGTAACGAGACCAAAGATTTATCGGAATCTGAAACTTTCACGGTCCAGGCAAGAGAGAAAAACAAGGAATAAGGATTTTTTGGGGCTCGGGTGCTTGACGTTGGTTTTTTCGAAATAATCATAGTGGCTTTGGCTTGCCTACTAATCGTAGGACCCGAGAGATTGCCTGTAGTTTTCAAGACGCTGGGGGTACTCGTCGGCCGAGCCCAAAATTATGTTTCCAAAGTCAAATTGGACGTAGAAAAAGAATTGAATTTTTCTGAATATGAAGCTACGAAAGATGAGTTTAAGGATTTTGGAAAAAAATATGGAGAGGAATTACTTGCTTTAGAAAACGAGATTCATGGTCTAAGCTCATCGATTGAGGGCTCAAGCGAATCCTTGACTGAGGAAAAGATAATTCGTTTTCATATCAATTCCCCCAGGTTGTCCTGGAAAGAAGAAAACTTCCAATTAAAAATAAGGGAAAGGGTTAGAGCGAGAATTAGGCTCAGGTGTCCTAGAAAGTCTTTCAGCTCATGAGTACAGATCAGGAAAAAAATGAGACCTATGTGTCGCACCTTGTTGAACTTCGAGACAGAGCACTTCGTTCTATCCTTGTGCTTTTCTTATGTTTTTTAGGTTTAGTCAGCTGGGCTCCAGATATTTATAATGTTTTTGCTGACCCTCTAATTTCTGCCTTGCCGCCTGGCGTTAGTATGATAGCAACGGATGTGGTAGCTCCATTTTTTGTACCAATTAAGGTGACATTTTTCGTAGCATTTATCATCTCTTTGCCATTTATATTGTGGCAAATATGGTCTTTCGTGGAACCTGCTCTTTATTCCGAGGAGAAAAAACTTGCGTTTCCCATAGTGCTCAGTAGCTTTTTACTCTTTCTGGCTGGGATGGCTTTCGCTTACTTTGTAGTGTTTCCAGCTGCATTTAGTTTTATCATTGCTTTTTCCCCATCCGAAGTGGAGATAGCGACTGATATAGACAAATACTTTTCTTTTGTTATGTCATTGTTTCTGATTTTTGGCCTTTCATTCGAAACACCCGTGGTACAAATGCTTCTTGTAAGACTAGATTTTGTTTCATTGGAGAAAATGGTAGTTTTTAGACCTTATTTCATTGTTTTGGCATTTGTTATAGCCGCTATTGTTACTCCGCCTGATGTTGTTTCTCAATTGATGCTGGCTTTACCGCTTTGTATGCTTTTTGAATTGGGGATTTTTTTATCTAGATCCATCGCTATCAAGAGCAAGAAGACTAGTTCGTAGATTTAATTAAAAATCGGTCTCTCGACAATCGATATTCTCACCTCGATAGTCCCTTCACCTCTTCGTAATTTTAGATTTGTCTTCGAGAAAGGTTTTAAATTCGCCACTGTTTTTAAAAAATGTTTTGAATTTCTTATTCGTAAGCCTCCTATTGCCAAGATTATATCGCCCGGACGTACTCCTGCTCTGTAAGCTGGGGAATTGGTTAAAACGGACCGGACATAAGTATAAAATTCTCCTTCTTTTCCTAAATATTCACTTGAGATATCTGCAGGTTGGATTCCGACAAACCCGCGATTAACTTTTCCTGCGTTGAGGATTTTTGTTAAAACAGACGTTACGGTTTCAATCGGTATGGCAAACCCTATGCCAATATTGTTTCCCATTTGAGAGTAAATCGCGGTATTTATGCCAATCAGCTCTCCTGCTCCGTTAACTAGTGCTCCACCGCTATTACCTGGATTAATTGCTGCGTCAGTTTGGATAAAATTTTCGAAAGTGTTTAGGTTGAGTGAATCTCTTCCAAGAGCACTTACAATTCCTTGCGTCACAGTTTGACCAACACCAAATGGATTGCCAATCGCCAAAACAAATTCACCGATATTTATTTGGTTAGGTACGGCAAATATGATATTCGGAATCGTACTGTCGGATACCTTTATAACTGCTAAGTCAGTTTCCGGGTCAATGCCAACTACTTTAGCTGGTTTTTTCTCTCCGTCAGTAAGGGCTATCTCAAGTTCTGTAACTCCTTTAATAACGTGGTAGTTTGTCATTACAAAGCCCCCTTTTGCTACAATAACTCCGGATCCTAAGCATTGATAGTGGGTTTTTTTACTATCTTTTAAGAAACTTTCAGGCTCAAAAAAAAATACCTCAAACAGAGGGTCCATGAAGAAAGGATGGCTTGACACGGTGTTATTTTGCTTTGTTAAAATAGGTACAACCGAAGGCATTGCAGAAACCGCTGCTTCAGTGAAACCAAATTTGTAATTTGGGTTTTCATCCCTACTTATTCTTTGAACGATTGGCGATTCGCTAAAATCTGGATTTGCTCCCTTAGGGTATCTCATTTCGAACTTGTCAATAACGCTTTTAAACCATAAAGGTTTTAAAGTAGAAATAATAAATAGCAGCCCTACCGAGACAATAAGTAATTGACAGAAAATAAGCCACGGTGACTTGGATGACATAGAAGAATATTCGCAAAAACTAATAATGTGGTAAATTATACGATGGTGAGGGTAGTTTTTTTGATTAAAAACGGTAGTTTGACAAGGGAATTAGGAAACTTAATGGAAGGTTTTGAGCCTACCTTAGATGACGCTGCTAGGCTCATGGAGCCCACAGTTGGCATAGGGTACTGAGAACTACGGGATAGGAATATGGAAGAAGATACCAAAAAAGAGGCGATTGTAAATAAAGGGGCTTCCTTCGAGCAAATTGGGCCCGGAGAGTCAGAGAGACGCAAATGGCTTATAGCTTGCGGTGCTACGGGCGGAGTTGCTGCAGTGGCTGCCGGAATCCCTTTTGCCGTATCCATGGCTCCATCGGAAAAAGCAAAATCGGCAGGAGCACCTGTGGAGGTGGATATTAGTACTATTCCCCCCGGCGGTGTAAAAACAGTTGAGTGGAGAGGAAAACCTGTCTGGATTGTTAGACGTACTCCTGAAATGCTGGAAAGCTTGGATAGTTTGGACAGCAAACTTGCGGACCCAAAATCGGTTAGAAAAGAATATCCAACTCCCGACTATGCAAAAAATACCCACAGGTCGATAAAGCCTGAGTTTTTTGTGACAGTCGGAATTTGTTCCCATTTGGGCTGTTCTCCCGTTTCGAAATTTGTGAAGGGGCCGGGATCTGATATGGGTAACGATTGGCCAGGGGGATTCCTTTGCCCGTGCCACGGGTCAACTTTTGATATTGCTGGAAGAGTTTATGCGAATAAACCTGCGCCTGACAATCTTGAGGTTCCGAGGCATATGTATCTGACTGATTCTAAAATAATAATTGGACGGGATGAAAACGGCGAGGCATAGGTAGTAACAAACACATTAGCGGAATAAAAACATAATTAGGAAAGAAGGAGAGCTAGAGTAATGGCGTCTGAACGAGTTGTTGAAGGTAAAGGGTTATATGCGTGGTTAGACAGGAGATTTCCTGTTACGCCTTTGTTAAAAAATCACCTTGCGGAATATTATGCTCCCAAAAATCTAAACTTTTGGTATTTCTTCGGCAGCCTTGCAACTGTCGTTTTGGTATTACAAATACTGACTGGTATATTTTTGGTTATGCATTATAAACCCGATGCAGGTTTAAACACTGCTGGGATTCCGATTGCTTTTGCTAGTGTTGAGTACATAATGAGAGAGGTCCCATTCGGATGGTTAATTCGTTACATGCACTCGACCGGAGCCTCAGCCTTTTTTGTTGTAATATATCTTCACATGTTTCGAGGTCTCATATACGGGTCTTACAGGGAGCCGAGAGAATTAATTTGGATATTTGGTTGCATGATTTTTTTAGCCCTAATGGCTGAGGCCTTTTTTGGATACTTGCTACCGTGGGGCCAAATGTCCTTTTGGGGTGCTCAGGTTATTGTAAATCTTTTTTCGGCAATTCCGTTCATAGGACCTGATTTAGCGGTTTGGATCAGAGGCGACTTTGTTGTTGGTGATGCTACCCTAAACCGTTTTTTCGCTTTCCATGTAATCGCAATTCCATTCGTCATAGCTGGGTTAGTCGTAGCTCACATTGTTGCCCTTCATGAGGTTGGATCAAACAACCCAGATGGAGTTGAAATCAAAAAAGAAAAGGATGCAAAGGGTGTTCCAGTAGATGGAATTCCTTTTCATCCCTATTACACTGTTCACGATGTATTTGGCTTATCCGTTTTCTTCCTTATTTTCGCAATTGTGGTATTTTTTGCACCGGAGTTAGGAGGGTATTTTCTGGAATACAATAACTTCATCCCGGCTGACCCGTTAGTTACTCCGTCACACATTGCTCCGGTTTGGTATTTTACCCCGTTTTACTCGATGCTCCGAGCAGTCACTGATGTGTTCACATGGGCTTTGGTGGCTGGTGCTGGTGCTTTCGCGGTCATGATTTTGTTTTCTCGACTAAATAACGTTTTCAAGATTGGTGGTCTTGTTGTGGCCATAGGTCTTGCTTTGACCTTTAGAATCTTCGATGCTAAGTTTTGGGGTGTTGCTGTAATGGGCGGTGCTGTATTAATTCTGTTTTTACTCCCATGGCTTGATCGAAGTCCGGTGAAATCCATTAGGTACAGACCGGGGTGGCACAAAAGCTTGTATGCAATATTTGTTATTAACTTCATTATCTTGGGCTACTTGGGTGTTCAACCGCCTACGTTCTGGGGTACTCTAATCGCCCAGATTGGTACTGTTTACTACTTCTTATTTTTCATTTTGATGCCGTTTTGGACACCGATAGGCCGGTTCGGAAATGTTCCGGCAAGAGTTAATTTTCAACCACATTGAGAGATTTAGATGGGGATAAATTTATGACTAGGCAAGTCTCTTTACTCTTTATTTTTTCTATATTTGTTAGCCAGGTGTTTGCGGCTTCATCGGATATTTCGTTGGATACATTTCCTGTTAGCCGGGTAAATAATAACGCTGCTCTTCAAAATGGTGCTAAGTTGTATTTCAATTACTGCTTAGGGTGCCATGGAATCAGCCAAGTCAGATACAGTCGACTAAAAGATTTGGGATTGACTGAGTCACAGATAAAGGACAATTTTTTTAAAAATAGTAGTCTAGCCAGCTCGGCTGCAACAATAGTTTCTCCTATGAAAGCGAAAGACGCGAAGGTTTGGTTAGGTAAGGCTCCCCCCGATCTTTCGCTGACTGCCAGATCACGATCTTCACACGACGGTTCCGGCGCGGATTGGATATATACCTATTTGAGAAGCTACTACGCTGACTCCTCACAACGAACAGGCTGGAATAACCTCGTTTATCCAGGAGTTGGGATGCCTAATGTTCTCTGGGATTTGCAAGGTATTAACAAGGTTTCGTCCTCTGAGGAAACGGTAAATGGAAGCAAGACTGGACAAAAACTCGTAAGTTTAGAGATAACTGAGCCCGGTCGCATGACAAAAGCTGAATTTGATGAAAATATGGCCGACCTCACTGCCTTTCTAGTTTGGGTCTCAGATCCGACGGGGCAGTTCAGAAAACAATTGGGCGTTTGGGTCTTGCTCTTTTTAGGTATTTTCGTCTTCATAGCCTGGAGACTTAATGCGGCATATTGGAAAGATATTAAGTAGAGTATAAGCTTTTTGGGACACTTTTTTTATCGAAAATTTTTCTAGTTAATTGATGATAGGGGCTTAAATGGTAACTGTTAGCGCCGGTCCTGGAAACATTCTGAAACCCTATATTTTGAGAGCAACATATCAATGGTGTTTAGATTTTGGGTTCAGCCCTTGCATTCAGGCAACTGTTTGTCCAACCACAAGGGTACCCCGTGATTATGTGGAAAGCGGGATGATTATTCTAAATATCTCTCCCGTTGCGACTCATAAGCTTGATTTAACAAACAACGATATTTCGTTTACCGGTAGATTCGCTGGGAGTGCAATGGAAATTTGGGTTCCGGTAAAAAATGTTTTGGCAATTTTTTCCAAAGAGACAGGGCAAGGTGTTACTTTTGAAAATATACCTAATTCAGAGCAAGAAAGTGAGCAAAAAGCTGGAATTTCAAAAAACGAAAACACTATCGGTAAAGACCATCTTGTCATGATTGATCCAGGTAATGCATCAACGAATGAGTTGAAGAAAAGAAAATCCACCGTGGGAAAAAGAAAAAATACAACTTTTCTTAAGAGAGTAAAGTGATGATATTTCTGTAGAAAATAATATTTAGTAAGTTAAGGAACCTTTAACCACGAACTTCTGCATTAAATTTATAAATAATAAAAAAAAAAGAGAAATAACGGCCAGCGCATGTTATATTTGAATCCGTGCCGGTTTAGCTCAGTGGTAGAGCAACCGCCTTGTAAATAAAATTGCAACTCTCTTTGGAAACATTGAGATGACCACTCCTCAAATTCGGGGGAACCTTTAAAATGGCAATCCCGAGCGAAGCGCCCTTTTGGGTGAACGTGTAGAGACTTGACGGGGAGCATCTAAGTTGATGATATTCGATATGATGAAGAGAAAGTCCAAATTCTCACGACAGTTGTTGTCGACTATGAAAATAGTTGAGAATTATGAAGCGGTAGGTCATCAGTTCAAATCCGATAACCGGCACCATTTTTTTTGTTTTTTTTAAACAGACACCAAACAAAAAGTTTCATTCTGTCGAGAGGACGGCTTCCTTTCGGAGTAACTCCAACAATTCTCCAGTTTCGTACATTTCGGTAACTATGTCTGCTCCACCTATAAATTTTTCATTTATATAAAGCTGCGGAATGGTGGGCCATTCCGAAAATTCTTTTATTTCTTGCCTGACTTGTTCATCTTCCAAAACGTTAATGGTAGCGATATCCTTGAGCCCGCTTTTTTTCAAGATTTGAATAACTTGTCCCGAAAAACCACATTGCGGGAACTGTGCAGTTCCTTTCATAAAGAGAACTACTTTATTATTGGTGATAGCATCTTTTATAAAATCGCCTGCTTCCATATGGACTGTTCCTCCCTTGTTTAATAAATCTACTTTCCCAGAATTAATACTCTGGGTAGACCTGATAAATCGTCAATTTGTTCCAAAATTAACAATCCGTTTGATATGGCAAAATCACTAAGTATCTTCCTTTGGTTAAACCCGTGTTCCATCAATAGTTTACCACCATCCTCGAGCCAATCACTTGCTCCGCTAATTATTTTCATTGCGTCATTAGTTCCAGATTGTGAGGGCTTTTTTCCATAAAGTGATATAGAGGGTTCATAACTAGATAATGTATCTTTCTCGTTGGTTTTTTCGGTACCAACATATGGGGGATTTGCAATTATTAAATCAAAGGGACCGTCTTCTTCAGAGTTCAAAGCATCCCACCAGTCCCCTAGCTTGAAAGCGACATTGACGCCTAATCTAATAGAGTTATTCTTTGCCGCTAATATTGCTCCTGGAGAGCAGTCCGTTGCAATGGCAGATATCGATTTGGAAGTAGATAACAATATACTAGCAATGATCGCACCAGATCCTACCCCGAGTTCCAAAACCTTAAGATTATTTTTTATGGACCTGGATAAGGCATTGATGGATTGTTCGACAAGAATTTCAGTTTCTTCTCGCGGTATTAAAACGTTTTCAGTAACTTGAAATCTGTATTTGTAAAATTCAGACCAACCTATGACATATTCAAAGGGAATTCCCATATCCAATTTCTTTAGAGACTCGGATAACACGGCGTAGCAAGTTTCATTGGGAAGTTCCTCACATGGGTAAGCAAGATACCAATATTCAGGTTTTTGTGCTATGTGTGAAATGAGCCTCCGGATATATATATTGTACTTAGCGTCATGCATATATCTAATCCACCATCGACGATAATCTTTCCGCCTGATGCTGTGCTACAAGCATATCAGTGAACTCGTCAAGTATACCTTCAAGTACTTGGTCCAATTTGTAAGACGTGAGGTTTATTCTATGGTCGGTAACTCTACCCTGGGGGAAATTATATGTGCGAATGCGTTCTGACCGATCTCCGGAACCTATGAGTGTTTTACGTGTGTCTGCTATGGCTTTTTGCTGGTTTGCAAGTTCTTGATCTTTTATTCGCGCGCATAATACTTTGAGTGCCTTATCTTTGTTTTTGTGTTGGCTGCGGTCATCTTGACACTCAGCTACTATCCCTGTCGGCAAATGAGTAATTCTGACAGCTGACTCTGTCTTGTTTACATGCTGTCCACCAGCTCCAGATGCACGGAACACATCAACCCTTATCTCTTCTGGTTTAACATTAATTTCATTAATGTTTTCTACTTCAGCCAAAACAGCTACGGTACACGCAGAGGTATGTATCCTTCCTTGCGTTTCTGTAACCGGAATCCGCTGAACTCTATGACCACCAGATTCAAACTTGAGAGTAGAGTAGACATTCTTGCCCGCTAATTTTATGATAATTTCTTTAAATCCACCAAGTCCAGACTCGTGAGAGGAAATAATTTCTATTTTCCACTTTTTTCTCTCAGCAAATTTTGTGTACATACGAACTAAGTCGGCTACAAATAACGTCGACTCATCGCCACCCGTACCTGCTCGGATTTCCAAAAGCACATTTTTTTTATCGTTCGGATCCTTTGGTAAAAGTAGCCCTTTAAGCTCGTTTTCAACTTCTGCCACTCTTTTTTTTAATCCGTCTAACTCAATGATCGCGTCTTCCTTTAGTTCTGGGTCCGTAGTCCATGATGCAGTCGTTTCAATATCTTTGCTCAGGTTATCCAAAATTTGTGCCCGTTCCACAATTGGCAACAACTCTGCTCTTTCGATAGAGAGGGCTTGAAATTTCTTTATATTTTTTGTTACCTCAGGATTTGCTAATTCTTGTTCAACATCTGTTAAGCGAGCATTAATCTTTTCAAGTCTTTTTCTGAAACTTTCATTTATCATCTAGCTCTATCCCGTACAGTTTTTTAATCCAAAACCTTACTTCTGAATGTTTTTCTGAACTCTGATCATTTAGAGCTACGTACGCATTGTGTAAAAATTTATTCGAAATCTTGTTCGCAAGTTCGGATAAAACATCTTCTACCGGCGTACCATTCTCAATTTTTCTTAACGCATTTTTGACCTCAATTTTAATTGCTTGTTCACTACGACTTTTCAATTCCTGAATTACTGGAACAATTTTTCGTTTTTCTTTCCAAATATAAAATTCTTCGATGTTATTTTCGATAATCTCTCTAGCTTCTACAGCAGATGATAGTCTTGACTTAATGTTTTCGTCTATCTGAGCACCTAAGTCATCTATCGAAAAAAGAAAAACGTTATCGAGTTTTTTAACCTCAGGCTCAAAATCCCTCGGAACAGCTAAGTCTATACAAACAATAGGACGATTTTTCCTTTTTTTTAAAGCAGTTGAAATTACGCCGAGACCAACTAGAGGCAAAGCACTGGCTGTACAGCTGATTATCACGTCAAAATTCTCCAAGTTTCTGTTTAAATTTCCAATTGGAAAGTAGCTTCCATTGAATTTTTTTATAAGTTCTTGCCCTCGTTTGATGTCTCTATTTGTTAGGGTTATAGACTTCGGATTCTGTTCCGAAATATGATTTAGGCAGAGGTTTATCATTTCACCTGCGCCAATAAACAAGACATCACAATTAGATAGGTTGCCAAAAATCTTTTTGGTTAGTTGGATGGAAAGAGACGCCAGAGAGATTGATTGCTTACCAATATCTGTCTCGCTTCGAACAAGCTTTGCGACATTGAACGCTTTTTGAGTTAAATAATCAAGGTTACTACCCGAGTAACCTAGTTCTTTTGACATGCGTGTTGCGGATTTTAGCTGACCTAAAATCTGAGTCTCACCCATTGCCATAGAATCCAAGCCACATGCCAGGGAAAAAATATGAGAAACGGCATCCTTTCCTTCTCGTTTATATGTATGTGCTTGGATTTTTTCAATATTTTCATTAGCATACGCTGCTAGCCAATTAAGTGTTTTGTCAAATATATTTGATGCATTATCACCATAAAAATAAAATTCCGTACGGTTACACGTCGATAAAATGACCTGTTCAATTGCCAGAGGATCCAAAAGTGTCTTTAATTGGTGTTGCACTTGCAATATTTTATTTTCTGGGATGCTGACTCGCTCCCGCAATGATAAGTCTGCACTTTTATGATTTAAACCAATGATAAAACAATTAAAATCCATTATAGGTTTGTCTTATCTTAGAGATTTTTTATTTAGGAATAGTCTATATGCGAGATTTTTCGATTCGTTTGTATATTCGTACCCTAATTGTTTTAGGAATTTTTCCAAAAGTGGCCCCTCATCCTGAGGCACCTGTAATCCAATTAATATCTTTCCACTGTCTGTCCCATTATTCTTGTAATTAAATAAAGAAATATTCCATGACGGATGCATTTTAGACAAGAAACTAGTTAGAGAGCCTGGGCGTTCGGGGAAATCAAACTTAAATAATTTCTCGTTACCGGTAAGGTTTGATTTCCCCCCAACCATATGCCGTATGTGTGATTTAGAGATTTCGTCGTCTGAAAGGTCAAAAACCTTGAATCCATGAGCCTTTAGTGCTTTTAGAGTTTTTGTTTTTTCTTTCGAATCTTTTACCTCAATACCAGCGAACACAATAGCCGTGCTCGAGTCTTCCATCCTGTAATTAAATTCTGTTATGTGACGGTTTCCTAATGTTTCACATAACTTTAAGAAAGATCCCCTCTGTTCAGGTAAAGATATAGCTAGTAAAGCCTCCTTGTTTTCTCCCAACTCCGATCGCTCCGCTATTATCCTCAGCCTGTCGAAGTTAACATTAGCACCACAGGTAATTGCCACTAAATTATCTAACTTTTTTTTGTCACCGTTAAGTAAGACGTACTTTTTTAGTCCTGCAAGCGCCATGGCTCCAGCTGGTTCTTGAATTGTACGCGTATCCTCAAAAATATCTCTTGTTGCGGCACAGATTTCATCAGCACTGACTGAACAAAAATCATCAACGACAATTTTAGCAAGCTTGAAAGTTTCGGATCCAACTTGCTTGACAGCAGTGCCATCAGAAAAAATTCCCACGTGTTTAAGTTTAATCCTCTTTCCTTTCTCAATCGAACGCATCATTGCATCAGAATCCGTGGTTTGGACACCAATAATCTTTATTTCTGGTCTGATTGATTTAATATAACAACCTATCCCTGATATCAAACCGCCACCACCAACCGCAATAAATATCGCATCGATTGGTTCGGGCATCTGTCTAATGATTTCCATTCCTATCGTCCCTTGACCTGCGATAACGTCCGCGTCGTCAAAAGGATGAATTAGCTTTTTCTTACTAAGTCTTGCGATTTTCTTAGCCTCTTCAAAAGCATCAGAGTAAGAATCGCCATGTAGTACAACATCGGATCCTAATCTTTTAACTGATGCCACTTTCACGGATGGTGTTGTTTGCGGCATTACGATTGTCGATTTTATTTTGAGTTTTTTGGCAGCAAGACTAACTCCTTGCCCATGATTACCTGCTGATGCAGCAATAACCCCCCTAAGAAGCTCCGCAGAGCTTAAATGGGAAATTTTATTGTAGGCGCCCCGTATTTTGAATGAGAACGTTTCTTGTTGATCTTCCCTTTTATAAAAAATCTTTTTCCCCATTTTTCTGCTGATAATGGGCGCAAACTCCAATTTTGACTCACTGGCAACGTCGTAAACGTTAGCGCATAGAATTTTCTTGAGGTATCTATCTAAAATATCTTTTTTTTGTTTACTGTTCATTTATCTAATTATCTAATCTAGACATCGGCGGGGAAGATTATGCTGAATTTGCTACCGACATTTGGCTGACTCTGTATTTTAAGAGAAGCTCCGTGCTTTTGGACGATCTCATTTACTATAGAGAGCCCAAGGCCGGTACCCTTACTTTCCCTTGAGCCCGAGCTATCAACTCTAAAAAACCTTTCAGTCAACTTATCGATATGATAAGCTTCAATTCCAATGCCATTGTCTTTAACAATGAAAACCGCTCTGCCTTCCTCTGTATTTAAGCAACTCACCTCTATTTTACCGCCTTTTTCAGTATAGATTATTGCGTTATTAATTAAATTCCAAAAAGCACTTCTAAGGTTGTCTTTAGTTCCAGACACGAAAACATTGTCTTCGATATCGAAACAGATTGTATGTTGATCTTTATTAATATTTCCGCTCAACTTTGATAATTCATGCGTTAATAAACTGATGTTTACCTGAGTTTTATTTTGACTAGTGTCGGATTTTTCTAGTTTCGAGAGTAGTAGCAGATCATTGATCAATTTGTCCATTCGCTTGGTCTGAATAAGCATTTCAGCTAGCATTCTATTTTTTTCAACTTTATTAATTTCAATTTCAAAGATAGTTTCCAAATAACCGGTTATAACAGTTAAGGGGGTTTTCAGCTCATGGGAAGCGCTAGCGACGAAGTCTTTCTTTTCAACTTCTAATTGTCTCAGTTTTGTTACATCTCTACACAAAATTATTTTTTGAGTAGCATCAAAAGGTAATAACTTAAACTCTAGTGCTTTCTTGTCAAGACTTAGGTCTTCAATGATGATTGTTTTATTTAGTGATCCGCTAAGCAAATACTCTACAAAACTTGGATGCCTTATGTGATTAAGAATACTAGTACCGTAATCTTGTTCTTGACTGATATTTAGATAATGCTCTGCTCTGGGAGTTACTGCGACGATGTAATTATTATTATCTATTACCAGAATTCCATCTTCCATGGCTTCTGTCGCTCTTCTGAAAGCTGCTAAGTTATTCTTTAATTTACTTTCCTGCAGCTCCCCTTTTTTTAATAAAGAATTGGCAGAGGAATAAATCAACTTCCAAATACCATAGCCGTTGAGAATCGGTTTGTAGGACGTATTTTTCAACCAGTCAAGAAAACGTTGTTGCTGGAAGGATTGATATAGTACCCACAAGCCTAAAATGAATATGCAAAATAGTAGGCTAATAATTAAAGACGTTGTCACTCCAATCAACAAAGTGGATAACGTTAAAGCTGTTAAAAAACTAAATGCCCTAGACATACTTAGTGTTATATGAGTCGCGCCAGATCAAAATTATTTTTCTGGAGTTTAAAATTTTGATTTATGGAAAGGACTGGTGGGTTTTTTCACTGATAAATTTGTAACCGCCACCTCTAACAGTCTGAAGCAGCTTATGAAAACCCGTGCTCGTTAATGCTTTTCTCAAACGCCTGACATGAACATCAACGGTTCTTTCTTCCACAAATACGTGGTCTCCCCAAACTTGGTCTAGAAGGTGAATCCTAGAAAGTACTCTGTCGGTATGAGTCATAAAATAATGTAAAAGTTTAAATTCCTTCGGTCCGAGGGTAATTTCTTGAGTGTTACCTATAACTGTTCGGGTAGCAGGGTACAGGAAGAGTCCAAAAATGCTAACAACATCTTCCGTAAGTTCTGGCAATCTTCTTCTGAGCACAGCTTGGATCCTAGCGATCAGTTCTTTGGGTGAAAAAGGTTTTACAATATAGTCGTCACAACCAGCATTCAGTCCTTCAATTTTATTTTCCTCTAACGCCTTTGCAGTCAACATAATTATCGGGATATTTTGTGTCCTTTTATCATTTCTTAAACGTTTTGCGAAAGTTGGTCCACTTGCGCCAGGTAGCATCCAATCCAAAATGATTAAGCCTGGGATGCTTGTCTTAATCAAATTTTCCGCCTGTAGGACATTGCTAGTACTTATCACATCATACCCAGCAAAACCTAGATTTACCCTGAGAATATCTGAAATTGCAGGTTCATCTTCAACGGTTAAAATAGTACACTGAACCATATTGCAACTAAGATTTCATAACCCTTTATGTTAATACGTACTGAAGATGCTACAGTGCCTAATCGCATTACTTTAGACGAAAATGCAGGCAACCTCTCTCTAGTATACTCAGAAAAAAATGAATGTAAATTCACATTCGAATTTTTAAGAGTTTTCTCACCATCCGCAGAAGTTGTCGGG
The DNA here is from genome assembly GCA_028139135.1 of Betaproteobacteria bacterium. Classification (GTDB taxonomy): domain Bacteria; phylum Pseudomonadota; class Gammaproteobacteria; order Burkholderiales; family Burkholderiaceae_A; genus UBA7377. Next base: position 57,588 of record JAOINB010000003.1, on the reverse strand, counting down.
CACGGCCCCGGCCAAAGGGTAAATCCGATTGGCAAGGAGAATGTTAGGATCGTGGAGATTGAGCCTGTCGGCAATTATGCGATTAAAATTGTATTTTCGGATGGGCATGATACTGGTATTTACTCTTGGAAATATTTGCGATGGTTAGCTGTGAATAAAAAAGATTTGTGGGCGAGGTATATTGACGAAACCAGTGGTAAAGTAGATGCAGTAAATTACAAAAGTTGCACTAATGGTTGGAGCAACATGAATCAAGAATCGAAATAGCCTTGAAGGAAGATAATAATACTGTAGATTTTGGTCATACTCGGGTCAAGCAGGGTGAAAAAAGCGGACTTGTCCGGGAAGTGTTCTCAGAGGTCTCTGAAACTTATGATCTTTTTAATGACATCGCCTCGTTGGGGTTTCACAGAATATGGAAAAAATACACCATTTGGTTATTAAATCTGAGAAGCGGGGAAACCTTATTAGATGTTGCAAGCGGTTCGGGTGACCTGGCTATCAAAGCTACTGAGTTAGTTAAACCAGCTGGCACTGTAGTTATGTGTGATATCAATGACAGAATGTTGGAACATGGAAGAAATCGGTGTCTTGATGAAGGTAGGCTCATACCACTGGTTAAAGCAAATGCAGAAAGCCTCCCTTTTATGGATGATTCTTTTGATAAGTTAAGTATTGGGTTTGGGTTAAGAAACATTACAGAAAAAAAAAGGGCGTTAAAAGAGTTCAAAAGGGTGTTACGTCCAGGCGGAAAAGCTATTATTTTGGAATTTTCGCAGATGTCAGAAGATAATCCGATAAAAAAAGTCTACGATTGGTATTCCTATAGTATCCTACCGAAATTAGGTGAACTAACAGCCGGCAAGAGTGGTCCTTATAGCTATTTGGTTGAGTCTATTAGGGAGTATCCGGGACCTAATCAGATATCAGAATTATTAAAAAGTGTTGGGTTCTCGTCAGTGAGATTTCAGCCGTTGTTCCCGGGGGGTGTAACAGTTCATCAGGTTACGAAATAAAGGTTAATTTTCAAAAGGGAGTTAGTATGGCTGGGTTAACATTAAATAAACCAAATAAATTTTTCGTAAGTTTCTTTCTGATCTCTTTTTTCAGCTTATTAGCTCTTGAATCATCGGAAGCTCGTCGGATGGGAGGTGGTCGCTCCTTTGGGAAAATGCCTCCTATTAAGCGTCAAGCTACTACCCCGCAGAAACCAGCTGAGAAGGTCAGTCCTAAAAATTCTCCAAATTCCGTAGCGTCGAACAGGGGAGGTATGGGGATGTTGGGGGGTTTAGCGGCTGGACTAGGACTTGCGGCTTTAGCATCTTACCTTGGGATTGGTGGAGAGTTGATGGGCCTTCTAGTTATTCTCGGTATTTGTTTTCTTTGTTTCCTTGCTTTTCGAGTTTTTTTTTCAAAAGGGTTGGCAAGAATGGCACTGGCGGGTGGTTCTCCGGAGAAGTTTCCTCAAACTCGTATCGAGGAAAGGCTGGAGACTACAACGGCAGGGGTTAGTGAGAAAGAGCAGTACTCAGATGCAAACTTCGAGTGGGAAATCCCGGAAAAAGAGAAATTTTTGGAGGTTGCTAAATCAAAATTTATTGAGCTCCAAAAGCATTGGTCATCTGGCGATTTAGCTAAGTTAGAAAACTTTTGTACTGAGGGCCTCATGGAGCATTTGTCTAAAGAATTTAGGGAGGAGGATAGGGTGTACTCTAATCTATCCGTGGTAGAGTTAAATGCTTATCTTGAGGGTAACAACTCTATCAAAAAGCAGTCAGGAGTGACTGTTTCCGAAGTTTACATAAGATTTAATGGTCTTATGAGAGATTCGGATTCTTTACCTATAAAATTTAATGAGGTATGGACTTTACAAAAAACAAATAACCCAAATCAGGGTTGGTTGTTGGCAGGTATTTTTCAGGATAAGCAACTGGATTGAGGATTAATAAAAATGAATGGTTTTCGCTTCGTAGTGAGAGATTTTATTAATCGACAGCTTGAAAATGACGAACTATTTCTGTCGCAAACTAAGACGCTTTCCGGGAAAAAAATAATTGTCTCAATGCAAGATATTTTACCAACTTTAGTATTGTTTGACATAGAGATTGGTTCTGATGGTCTCGTTGATGACATAGTTATTACTGACAAAGAAATTGAAGAAAGCGAAGGCGTTTTAAGGATTGTTATTACGAAAAAATTTATGGTATCGCGGATGCAAAAGCTAGCTTCTGGTTTTTTATCGCCTGATAAAACCGCATCTGGCCGCTCATCTTTGTTTGGGCAGGGTCTGAAAATCGAGGGCGACGTTGATGATATTCAGACTGTCGGTGATATAGTAGAGGGGTTAGTCGATAGAATCACTAGAAAATATAATAACATTAATATTTTTAAAGAAAACTTAACGAAAGGCACTGACTGGTTTTTTAGTGATTTCATAGTTAGGAAAAAAGATTTTGACCAACAAAGTCGAACCTTGAATGAACTAATGCAGCGGTTGAAAAATATAGAAAAAGAACTTAAATTTCCTCGCTGACGTTGCTAGTTTTTGATGATAAAAGTTGCTTACCTAATTCAACTCCGGGCTGGTCAAAACAGTTTAGATTCCAAAATATACTTTGCACGAATACCTTGTGTTCCATCAATGCCATGAGTGCCCCTAAATTGTATGGGGAAACACCCTGAATACTAATTATTGAGCTCGGTCTGTTTCCATCAAAACCATTCAAGGGAGATCCCACAGCGAGAGCGTCCGCCTGTGCTCGGATATTTTCTTTCGTGTAAGATGAAACGGATAGATTGTTCGTCTCAGGTTCATCTTCAAGAACTTCAAAAAAGGTAGTAGGAACGATATCGGTACCTTGATGTAAAAGTTGGAAGTATGCATGTTGGGCGTCAAATCCTGAACCACCCCAAATGATGCTAGAGGTAGGATGGGATACTCTAATGCCATCTTTATTAATTGATTTCCCAAGCGACTCCATTTCGAGTTGTTGCAAATAAGGAACGAGATTGTCAAGTAATGCAGAATAATTTACTACTAATTGTGTAGGGAAACTCAAAAAGGTTTTGTTCCAAATTGAGATTAAAGCCATGATTATTGGCATATTTTCAAGAATTTTTGCGTCATGAAAATGCTTGTCCATGTTTCTTGCTCCTAGCCGGAAACTGTCAAAATTCTCCTTACCAGCCATTAGGGCAAGAGATAGACCCATAGCAGACCAAATTGAAAAGCGCCCACCTAATTTTTTTGGGATTTCAAAAATATGGTCACTTATAAAACCTTTTGCTTTAGCGATTTGTGAATTGCTGGTCACGACAGAAAAATGGGAGAAAACATCTCCTTTTCCACATCCGTGATCGTGTAACCATTTTTTTGCATAATCGAAGAGAAAGAAAAGCTCGGGGGTTTCCAAAGATTTACTCTGTATAACAAAAAACGTGGTTCCGGCTTTACAACTCATCAGATGTTCATACAAATCGAGACCATCCGGATTAGAGAAGAAACCAAATTTTAATCTCGAAGTTTGGTACTTATTTTTCAACGCTTTGTGTACGAATTTCTGGGGTATCATTGACCCGCCGAGCCCCAGAAAAATTACATTCTCAAAACGATCATTTTTCCAACCTGTTTTTTCTCCTTTTTCTAATTTCTCACACAATTCTTGAACCATAAGAGATTGTTTCTCTATTTGTTTAGAGATGTCAGTATTTTCATTAATGGTACCGACTCCTCGACGAAAAAGAGTGTGTAAAGCCTTTTCTTTTCCTGAAAATAGGTTCCTTACTCTTTTTTTTAAATTTTTAATTTGATCAAGTTTGGTGAAACTAGTTAATAATTCTTTGTCGATAAGTTGTCGACTGTAATCAAAAGAGATACCATCAAATTCAATGCGTTGCTCATTGTTGGGAATGAGCGTATTCACTTCGTATCTTTTAAGTTTTTTGATTATTTCTGAAGCCTTTTCAGCCATATCTGCAAGGACTAGTTCGTTGGTCTTCATATCTTTTTTCAATTTTTATCTCGATTGTTGCAGTTTGTGGTACTTTTAAAAGGAACGCTAACACAGAATATTTACAAAAAAAATGCTAAATGTGATTTTAAAAGGAAAACTTCATAGGGTCACTGTTACGGGTAATGATTTGCACTATGAAGGCTCAGTTGCAATAGACAGTTCCTTGCTCGAACTAGCAGGAATCCATGAGTTTGAAAAGGTTGAAATTTATAATATCAACACTGGTGAAAGGTTCGAAACATATGCGATAGCGTCTAAAGCAGGGTCCGGTGTTGTTGCGTTAAATGGTGCTGCAGCTCGAAAGGCGATGGCAGGCGACCTTTTGATTGTCTGTAGCTACGTCTTACTCACTTCAGATGAATTAAGGACCTATAAGCCTAATATCATAAAAGTTGATGGGGACAATAAGCCACTAAAATAGTACTTTATACAGTTTTATTACCAAAGTGCACAATGATTTTTGATCAAAACGTAATTCTTTTGGACGATGTGTCCAGCACCATTAAAAATCCTAAGTCTCGATTGTATGAATCTAATATTGGTTTCATAGAAGTTTACGAACCAAAAGAGATTGAAAAGTCTTTAGAACATATTCAGAGAAGACTGGAGAGCGGTATTCATGCGGTTTGTTGCTTTTCCTATAATTTAGGACTGGCTTTTCAAGGCCTTCCTCCTAAAGCTAGTTTATTGAATTCTCCATTAATTCGAGCGTGGTTTTTTAAGGAGTATAAGAAATTAAGTGCTGGAGAGGTAAACGAATGGATTGAATCTAGGCTCGATATGGAAAGAAGACAGCAAGTGGAAATTGATGGTGGAATTGTTGACGTAAAGTTTGAGATCGATCAAAAAACTTTTTGCGAAAACATAGATAGTATTCACAGCCAGATCCGAGAGGGTGAAACATACCAGGTGAATTATACATTCAATGTAACCGGCAAAACCTATGGTTCAACAATCGGCTTGTACAAGAGACTTAGGCAGAGACAACATTGTCGCTATGGAGCGCTTATTTGCTGGGAGGGAAGTAGGATATTATCTTTTTCGCCTGAACTGTTTCTATCAAAAACGGGAACAAATATCCTAACTAAACCGATGAAGGGTACTCTATCTTCGAGAGAATACTCTGCTCAGGATTTGAAGAACGATAAGAAAAATTGTGCTGAAAATGTTATGGTCGTTGACCTGCTGAGAAACGATTTGTCTCGAATAAGCAAAGTGGGTAGCGTAAAAACACCGCAGCTTTTCGAAGTGGAAAATGTTGGTGATATTTTGCAAATGACCTCTTCCGTCACAAGTGAAATTTCACCTGATATAACAATAACTGAGTTGCTTAGAGCCACTTTCCCTTGCGGTTCGATTACTGGTGCGCCAAAAAAATCAACCATGGGAATAATTTCTGAATTGGAACATAGTGGCCGGGGTATTTATTGCGGCTCATTGGGCTGGTTTGATGCCACTGCATCGGGCAACAAAAGTTTTGCAGACTTTACCTTAAATGTTGCGATTAGGACATTGGAAATCGATAGCAAAAATAATTTCTCTTTCGGGGTGGGTTCGGGCGTAACTATTGACTCAGACAGTCAAACAGAGTGGAATGAGTGCCTCCTCAAATCGGATTTTTTTGTAAAGCTTCCTAGTGCGGTCGGAGTTTTTGAATCAATGCTTTTAAAGGATAATATTGTTTTAAGACAAGAAGCGCATTTCAATAGGCTCAGCCAGTCGGCTGAAAATTTGGGGATTCCTTACAATCTGGACGAAATTGAATTCCTTGTGCAGGAATATATTTGCAATACTAAAGACCTGAATATTGGCTTGTGGAAGATTAGAGTGGCTTTATCGGCTACTGGAGAATTGAATATTAAGCACGGTAGGCTCGAGGATATCATAGAAAACAGTGTCGTTTTCTGGGCAAACGATTTGATTGGGAAAACCGCCGGTGTGACTAATAGTAACGATCCGCTTCTTAGGCATAAGACAAATTTAAGGGCTAGTTATGACTTAGCGTACACAGAAGCGGAGAAAAATGGAGGATTTGATGCGATTTTTGTAAATGAAAAAAACGAGGTTACCGAGGGAGGCAGAAGTAACTTCTTCATTAAGAAAAAAGGAGTGATGTTAACGCCGCCATTAGAATGTGGTCTCTTGCCGGGTATTATGAGAGCCGAGCTACTTAATTCCAGAGGTATTTTGATTAGAGAAGAGGTAATAAAGAAGAGTGATGTAAATGCGGGTGCAGAAATTTATCTTTGTAATGCATTAAGAGGCCTTTTTAAGGTTAGATTACAGACCCAGAATAATCAAAATTGAGTTAAAAAGGAGTAAATGTATTGATGTAAAATCGCCATCAGGTTATTATTTCGGATTCATTATTTAATTTTTGCCAGACTGGAGTTTTTATGACAAAGCAACCACCCGAAATTCAGTTGTGCGCTTTCCCAAACGCTATGTCAATGGAATCGAGCGACCCTGAGCTATGGAAAGCAATGACTGACGAAGTACATCGTCAAGAACAACATATCGAGCTAATCGCATCCGAAAACTATACGAGCCCAGTTGTAATGCAGGCGCAGGGCTCTGTTATGACCAATAAGTACGCTGAAGGCTATCCTGCAAAAAGATATTACGGTGGTTGTGAGTTTGTGGACGTTGCTGAAGAGTTAGCTATTTCGAGATTAAAGAAGCTTTACAACGCTGAGTATGCTAACGTTCAGCCGCACTCTGGCTCACAAGCTAACCAGGCGGTATTTTTCGCATATTTAAAACCTGGCGATACTATCTTAGGTATGTCATTAGCTGACGGGGGGCACTTGACCCACGGGGCTTCGGTAAACCTTTCAGGTAAAGTCTTCAACGCTATTCAATACGGATTAAGAGCTGAGGATGAAACTATCGATTATGACCAGGTGGAAAAGCTTGCTCTAGAGCACAAGCCAAAAATGATTATTGCGGGTGCCTCTGCTTATTCGCTAGAGATTGATTGGAGAAAGTTTAGAGAGATTGCCGACAAAATTGATGCCTACTTCCTCGTGGATATGGCTCACTATTCTGGACTAATTGCGGCTGGGGTTTACCCTAGTCCGGTAGGAATTGCTGATTTTGTCACCAGCACCACGCACAAAACTTTGAGGGGTCCAAGAGGTGGCATTATATTATCGCAAGAAGAACACGCGAAGAAGCTAAATTCGTTGATATTCCCAGGTATTCAGGGAGGGCCTCTAATGCACGTAATCGCTGCGAAAGCTGCGGCTTTTGGAGAGGCTTTGAAACCGGAGTTTAGAATTTATCAGGAGCAGGTAAAGCGTAACGCTTCTCAAATGGCAGAAACACTTGTGAACAGAGGCCTGAGAATAGTTTCAGGCAAGACAGAGAGTCACGTCATACTTGTCGATCTGCGAGCGAAAAATATAACAGGAAAGGCTGCGGAAGAATTATTAGGCAAGGCTCATATCACAGTGAATAAGAATGCTATTCCTAATGATCCCGAGAAACCATTTGTAACATCGGGTATACGTATTGGCTCACCTGCGATGACAACGAGGGGGTTCAAAGAGGAGGAATCGAAGACTCTAGCAAACTTAATAGCGGACCTTTTAGATGCTCCTGGAAGCGAGGAAGTTTTAGAATCAGTAAGAAAATCGGTTGGAAATCTTACGGAGAAATTTCCGGTTTACGCGAAATAATCGCTTTCGCTATTCGACCCGTATTGGTCGAGCCTAATTTATCAATTTTTTAAGGAGAAAAGTTTTGGCTGGACGTAATTTTTTGTTTGTCCCTGGTCCCACTAATTTACCCGACAGAATTCAAAGGGCTATGATGATATCAATGGAGGACCATCGTTCGCCCATTTTTCCGAGGTTATATGAATCACTTTTACCGGGGCTGAAGAGAGTTTTTAGGACTGAAAAAGGGGTTCCATTCATTTTTCCTTCATCCGGCTCAGGTTGCTGGGAAGCAGCTATTGCAAATACTTTATCTCCTGGCGATAAAGTTTTAGCCTCGCGTTTCGGGCAATTCAGTCATCTCTGGATAGAGATGTGCAAAAATCACGGACTGGAAGTCCATGAGATTGATTGTGAATGGGGTACAGGAGTGCCTCTTGATGAATACGAAAAAGTGCTTTCTGAAGATACAAATCACGAAATCAAAGCGGTATTAGCATGCCAAAATGAAACGGCTACTGGTGTTACTTCCGATATAGGTGGAGTTAGAAAAGTTTTGGATAAAGTTGGTCACCCGGCCCTTTTATTTGTAGACAGCGTTAGCGCGTTGGCATCTGTAGATTTTCGTTTTGACGATTGGAAAGTTGATATGTGCGTCACTGGTTCCCAGAAAGGCCTTATGCTCCCTGCCGGCCTCGGAATTCTATGTGTGAGTCAAAAGGCGCTTGGACTAACATCGAGTGCAGGTCTCAAACGGGACTATTTCGACTTAGATATCATGCTTAACGCCAACAAGACTGGTTATTTTCCATATACTCCGGCGCTTCCTCTTTTTTATGGACTTAGGGAAGCTTTGGCGGTTATTGAAGAGGAGGGGTTGGATAATATCATTGCTCGACACCACTATCTGGCGGAAGGGGCTCGAGCAGCTGTCTTTAATGGTTGGAATCTCAAACTTTGTGCCAAAGAGCCAAAATGGTACTCTGATACGGTAACTGCAGTCATGTTACCGGATGGGGCTAATGGAGCCGACATAATTCTGCATGCTTTCAAAAGGTATAACGTATCCCTGGGAGCGGGTCTATCGAAAGTTGCTGGTAAACTTTTCCGAATAGGGCATTTGGGTGACATGAATGAAGTACATTTATGTGCAGGTATATCTGGAGCCGAAATGTCCATGTTGGATAATGGAGTTAAAGTAACTCCAGGCAGTGGAGTGGCGGCAGCGCAGGAATATTGGAGAAATAATGAGCCGCCTCCAGGATTGTTGGTGAGATAAAAGAGACAGAGTATGGAAAAAGTTGTTTTTTTGGACAGGCAATCTTTAAATGCTAATGTTAGGAAACCCTCTTTTGATCACGAATGGCAAGAGTATGAGCAGACCTCACCTAATGAGATCGTAACTCGGCTTTCGAATGCAACCATTGCATTAACAAATAAGGTCCCTATCCGGAAGGAGACTTTGGATCAGCTACCAGACCTCAAGTTGATTGCTGTGGCTGCCACGGGTTATGACGTGATTGATGTAGTAGCCTGCAAGGAAAAAGGGATATCTGTGGTAAACATCAGGAATTATGCGGTTAACACAGTGCCTGAACACACATTTGCATTGATTCTCGCTCTTAAAAGAAATTTAGTAGCTTATCGTGATGATGTGTTGGATGGTCGCTGGCAGAGACACGATCAGTTTTGCTTTTTTGATTATCGAATTAGCGATTTGAGAAATAGCACCATTGGTATTTTTGGTGAAGGTGCGTTGGGTCAGGGTACCGCTAATATAGCAAGAGGTTTTGGTATGGAGGTTCTATTTGCTGATCACCCGCCACCAAAGGCAGATGGCGTTGAGTTTACCGATGCTGAAGAGGTCTTAAAAAGATCAGACATCATCTCGTTGCACTGTCCTCTCACAGACTCCTCTCGAGGATTCATCGGAATGAAGCAGTTTGAAATTATGAAAAATGACTCTATTTTGATCAATACGGCAAGAGGAGGATTGGTCAACGAGGAGGATTTAGTGGTAGCCCTTAAAGAGGGTTTAATTGGAGGTGCCGGCTTTGATGTTTTAACGAAAGAGCCACCGAAGGATGGAAATCCATTATTGGATTTAAAATTACCAAACTTCATTTTAACGCCTCACGTTGCTTGGGCTTCCGACGAGGCGCAGCAGTTTCTTGCTGATCAATTAATCGATAATGTTGAATTGTTCGTGCAGGGTAATCCTCAGCATTTGGTAGTTTAAAATGACCAAAAAACTTTTGTATCAATTCGATACAGATAACATAGCGAGTGTATTTGATAGTGTGGTTGCATATGATGGGGGTGCTGATCATGTAACAGGAATTTCTAACGTGAACCCAGAAAATGTGCTCGGAATGGTTGATGGGTGCATTTATACGAGGGCTCCAAAAGACAAACAGTATACTGCTATATTTGTTGGGGGCAGTTCTTTAACGGAAGGGCAGGCAGTATTCGATGCTATCAAAAAGCGGTTTTTCTCTAACTTTCGAGTTTCTGTTATGTTCGACTCAAATGGCTCCAACACGACTGCAGCGGCAGCTGTAGCGAATATCGTCAATATTTGTGATGTATCAGGAAAGAAAGCAGTCATTTTGGGAGGAACGGGTCCCGTTGGACAAAGAGCAGCTGCACTTCTTTCCCTAGAAAAAGCAGATGTATTCATCACCTCCAGGAGCATTGAAAAAGCCGAGCAAATTTCAGCGGAGATAAATGAGAGGTTCGATACAAGTGTTAAGGCTTTGCCCGGGGGAACAAACGACGAAAGAGTTACGTCAATTTTAGGAGCATCAATAGTCATGGCTACCGGAGCAAGTGGGGTAGTCTTATTAAACAGAAAAGACTGGATTGAAAGCCAGTCTATCGAGGTTGTTTGTGATGCAAATGCCATGCCCCCCTTAGGTATTGAGGGAGTGGAGTTGAACGATAAAGCGAAGGAAATTGGTGGAAAGAAAGCTTTTGGAGCCATAGGCTTTGGTGGTTTGAAAATTAGTGTTCATAGGGAATGTGTGTCACGACTTTTCGATTGCAATGATGGGATTTTCGACGCTGAGGAAATATATAGAATCGCGAAAGAGATGTTATAAATGATTGAGAAGTCTGTTGAGGATTTTTTAGAGGGACTAAGTTCGTCATCTGCTACCCCCGGAGGCGGAAGCGCCGCTGCTCTGATGGGGTCTATGGGTGCCGCATTAGTGAGTATGGTTGCCAATCTTACAACGGGGAAAAAAAAATACGAGGCTGTTCAAAAAGAAGTTATAAGTGTCCTTGAACAGTCTGAACAGCTTAGAAAACAACTTCAGGAAGCTGTTAGAAAAGATGTTGAGGCATTCGATACTGTTATGGCTGCATATGGTTTGCCAAAAGACACAGATGAGCAGAAACTCGAACGGGGCGCAAAGATACAGGATGCTTTGAAAGTAGCTATAGATGCGCCAATGGAATGCGCTTTTTTGGCAACCAAGGTTATGCCTTTGTGCAGAAAGATTGCAGAAATTGGTAATGTGAATATAATATCTGACGCAGGAGTTGCCGTTTTGGCTGCAAGGGCCGCTTTTAAAAGTGCTGAATTGAACGTTTACGTCAACGCTTCTGGGTTGGAAGACAAGGTTTTTGCTGATAAACAAATCCAGGAAGTTCGCAAGTTATCAAATATAGTTGAGAGAGAGGAGCGTCACATTTTTGACTATGTGTCGGGAGTTATTCTGAAACTGTAATTTTTATTAGGGAGTTTTTTTAATGGCAAGTGATATAGAAATTGCGCAAAAAGCAAAAGTAGAAAAAATAACGACAATCGCCTCAAAAATTGATATTTCGGAAGAATTTTTAGTCCCGTACGGCCATGACAAAGCTAAGGTTTCATTGGATTTTTTGAATACCTTGCACAACAACAAAGAAGGCAACTTGATTCTGGTCTCAGCCATTAGTCCCACTCCAGCCGGGGAAGGAAAGACAACCACGACTGTGGGATTAGGGGATGGTTTAAACAGAATAGGAAAAAAAACCCTTATTTGTTTGAGGGAGCCCTCACTTGGTCCTGTTTTCGGAGTTAAAGGAGGGGCGGCTGGCGGCGGGTACGCGCAGATTGTCCCAATGGAAGACATAAATTTGCATTTTACTGGTGATTTTTCTGCGATTGCTCTAGCTAATAATCTTTTGGCTGCTATGATCGATAACCATATCCATCACGGTAACGCGTTACAAATTGATTCCAGAAGAGTAACATGGAAAAGAGTTGTTGATATGAATGACCGAGCATTGCGGGATACAGCGGTTGGTTTGGGTGGCCCAGGTAATGGTTATACCAGACAAGATGGGTTCGATATTGTGGTTGCGTCCGAAGTTATGGCAATTTTCTGTTTGGCTGAATCTGTTGACGATTTAAAAACGAGATTAGGTCAAATCGTTATCGGTTCGACGCGAGAAGGTAAGCTTATTACGGCGAAAGATTTAAATGCGCACGGCGCGATGACAGTTTTACTCAAAGACGCATTGCAGCCTAATCTTGTACAAACATTAGAGAATAATCCTGCTTTTGTGCATGGTGGTCCTTTTGCAAATATTGCGCATGGCTGCAATTCTGTAATTGCCACTAAAACAGCGCTAAGGCTGGCTGACTATGTTGTTACGGAAGCCGGTTTTGGTGCCGACCTGGGCGCTGAAAAATTTATTGACATCAAGTGTCGTAAAACTGGACTAAAACCGAAGGCAGCGGTAATTGTAGCCACGGTGCGAGCGTTAAAGTACCATGGTGGCGTAGATGTTAAGGAGTTGAATTCGGAAAATTGTCATGCCTTAGAGAAAGGGCTCGTTAATCTTGAAAGGCATGTCCACAACGTAATGGAAAACTACGGTTTGCCTTGCGTTGTCTCTATCAACAAATTTACATTCGATACTGCTAAAGAAATTGAGATCATAAAAACCCGAATGAGTGAGCTGGGAGTTTCCGTAGTTTTGGCTGAACATTGGGCAAAGGGAGGAGAGGGAGCTGAAGAACTTGCAAACGAAGTAGTCAGACTCGTTGACAAGGGATCCGATCCAAGATTCGTATATGAAGATGGTGATAGTTTATGGGAGAAAGTAACAAAAGTTGCTACTAAGATTTATGGGGCTTCAAATGTAACGGCATCTACGAAAGTGAAGAAGCAGCTTTCCGATTGGGAAAATGCCGGCTTTGGAAAATATCCAATTTGTGTAGCAAAGACTCAATCTTCTTTTTCGACAGACGCATCTGTTAGAGGTGCTCCATCAGACCATACAGTTAACGTAAGAGAAGTTCGTTTAGCAGCAGGGGCGGGATTTATCGTAATGGTTTGCGGAGATATTATGACGATGCCGGGGCTTCCGAAGGTTCCTAGCGCGGAGAAAATTGATGTCGATGGAGATGGAAAAGTAGTTGGGCTTTTCTAATATTATGGTTTTATACCCGTAATACGCATATCCCTGGGTTCTTTTAATTTGAACTGCGCTGGCTCTTGTTTCAGTTCCGTAAGCCCGCAATTGTGCAACAATGTAGCGAGGCTTTTTGGCGTGTAACCCCATCGATGTACCATCAGGGGATCCCGCCACCGTGGATCTCCATAAAAAACCCACATTGTTCTTTGTCCATTTTGATTGGGCGAAGCGCCAGTTTCAGGATCTTTCAAAAACTCCTCACATGCTGAAATTAAATTGGGGCATTCGAGAATAAGTTTACCTTTTGGTTTTAAAACTCGAACCCATTCCGAGAGAATCTCCTCAACCTCCCACCTCCAGAAATGCTCGACAACGTGAACAGAGAGAATTTCATCTGCGTAGTCCGATTTGAATACTGATAGGTCTCGAAGATCACAGTTTACATCAGGTCTCACTCCACTTCGATCTTCAACAAGATCTACATTGATATATCCTTCAAGTAACTTATCACCACATCCGAGATTTAATTTTATTTCTTTCATGAGCTGATATTTAATGGTGGCCAAGGGCGGAATCGAACCACCGACACAAGGATTTTCAGTCCTCTGCTCTACCGACTGAGCTACTTGGCCCTGAGCTATAACTTATAAGTATACGTGAATAAATTTGGCTGGTGAATCCTACATCAAAATTGATTACTAAAGCATCATTTTACATAAAAAAGAGTTGCATTTAAGTCATACAACTTAAGCAGTGTTCTCATCGGTCTGGTAATGTTATCTCACAATTTTCAAAAAAGGTTTTTAATTGAGAATATACCGAAGGAATTCGCAAAATATTAAATTAACTCTCTTGTTTAATTATCTGTGTAATTGTTTCAGAAGCTGCCAATAGGCCCACAGTTGCGGTAACCGTTACGATTGAGCCATAACCAGCGCAAGATATCCGTGCATTCCCAGCCCTTGCTTTTTTGCTTAACTCTGTTGAGGTAATGCAGCTAACTTTCATTACTGCAGAACGAGGAAAGTCATGATGTCTTCTTAACGCATAGCGAACTTTTGAAAGAAGCGAGTCATTCTTTGCATTCCCCAGATCAGTACAAATAAATTTATGAGGATTTATTTTCCCGCCTGCTGCGCCACAAATCAAAAAAGTTTTCCGGTTACCGGAGGTTTTTCCGAGATTAGATGCTAAACTAACTTTGGCTTTAACTGAATCACATGCATCGATCCAGTAATCTACATTTGACGAATCCAATATTTTTTTCGCATTAGACTCACAAAACTCCTCGTCGAACCCAGTCACCTCCACTCCTGGATTAATTTGCCGGAGCATCTCTTCCATCGCTACCACCTTTGGTTTTCCTAAATTATCATAGTTAGCATGGCATTGCCGATTAATATTTGATTCAACAATAATATCTGGGTCAACCAGGGTGATTTTTTTAACGCCACTTCTTACCAGAGCGTTAGCTGACCATGATCCAACTCCACCAATACCAATCACTCCTACCCTAACACTTGTTAGTTTGGATGCATCAAGCTCCCCAAGCAAGTTGCTTACACTGCTACAAAAGCGTTCTACCAATGGCTAGTTTTAAACCGTTAAGATTGAACAGCCAGTTGTTCGTCTCTCTTCCATAAGTTTATGAAGAGCGACAACATCTTGTAGAGCCTTTTTCTGGTAAATTGGGATTCTTATTTTATTCAACATCACGAGTTGCAGAAGTTCTCCAAAAGTGACCTCTAGCTCCTTTCGTGTTGCAACATAGGACCATAAAGTTGGTCTAGTTATAAATAAATGCCCACTCAAAAGACCAAGGTCAAAAGCGGAAACTTTCCCAGACGCATTTCCGTAAGAGACCATCAAGCCATATTTTTTAAGACTTTGGATAGACTGATAAAAAGTGCTTGCGCCAACAGAATCAAAGACTATATCTACTCCGCGACCCTTTGTGATGTCTCTAATTTGTTCGACAAAATTCTCCCGTGCATAATTAATGACATTCGCGGCACCATAGTTTTTTGCCAATTCTTTTTTCTCCTCACTACTTACAGTCCCCGTAATTTCGACGTCCATCATTCTCGCCCATTGCATAGCAATTAACCCAGTTCCGCCAGCAGCGGCATGAAACAGAACTTTGTGAAAAGGCTGAAGATTTGCAACTCGCTTAAATAAATAGCTGACCGTCATACCCTTCAATAGCATTGCAGCCGCTGTTTCAAAGTCCAATTCATGTGGAATCTTAAGCAAAACATCAGCAGAAACAACTCTAGCCGTGCTGTAGCAGCCCGGAGAAGCGACTACGTAAACAACACGGTCCCCTTCTTTAACATTGGAAACTCCCTGCCCAATTGCCTCAACACAGCCAGCGGCTTCGTGCCCCAGTTTGCCAGGCAAGCTGGCCTGTGGATAAGTTCCGTTTCGATAATAAACGTCAGTGTAATTGACGCCTATTGCTTTGTGGCGGACCAACACCTCCCCAGGTCCTGGGGACTCAAGGGTGAAGGGCTTGAGTTGTATAACATCTGGCGAGCCAGTTTTATCTATTTCGGCGCGAAGCTCCAACATTATCTCCTTTTCTACTTATTTCTCAAAAATTTTATAACGGATAGATAATAAAGTAACCTATGTAGTTTAAATTGTTTCGAGTTTTTTTGTAATTAAAGGACGCAAATTTATGGCAGGACATTCAAAATGGGCAAACATTCAGCACAGGAAAAATCGACAGGATGAGCGCAAAGGGAGGGCTTTTGGGAAACTTATAAAAGAGATCACCGTTGCTTCTAAATTGGGAGGTGAAGATGTTACAACTAATCCTCGTTTAAGGTTAGCAATTGAAAAGGCTAAAGAGGCCAATTTGCCGAAAGATAAAGTCAAAGATGCCGTTAACAGAGGCTGTGGCTTACTACAAGGAGTAACTTACGAAGAGATAACATATGAAGGTTATGGGGCAGGTGGCGTAGCTTTTTTAATAAATTGTTTGACC
Source organism: Betaproteobacteria bacterium (assembly GCA_028139135.1). GTDB lineage: Bacteria > Pseudomonadota > Gammaproteobacteria > Burkholderiales > Burkholderiaceae_A > UBA7377. The sequence goes on along the minus strand of JAOINB010000003.1, from coordinate 41,518 downwards.
GACAATCGTTCCCGAACAGTTGCCGAAATTCGACATGCTTTTAGCAAACACAAAGGTAATCTTGGGACAGAAGGCTCGGTTTCTTACATGTTTGATCATTGCTGTCAGTTTTTCTTAAAGGAATCCAAAGATAAGGAAGAAGAGTTACTAGAACTTCTAATAGAAAAGGGTATTTCTGAGGTAAAACCAATACAAGATATCGGCATTGAACTTCTTGGCGATGCTGATGCATATACGGACATTAAGGAAACCCTTTTGAGCAGCGGTTACATGATAGAGTTCTCGGAAGTTGTTATGCTAGCAAAAGTTCCAATTTCTGTTACAGCCGAGGATTTGTCAAATATTGAAAAACTTAAGACTGCTCTTGAGTCATTAGATGATGTTCAGAATGTATTCACGAATGCAGATATATGAAAACAGGAGGAACCCAGGTTGAAGATATTAGTAATCGGTTCAGGAGGAAGAGAACACGCTATAGCATGGAAGATCTCGCAATCTGAGACTGTATCCAAGGTTTATGTATTTCCCGGAAATGCCGGAATAGATCTTGATAACCACTTGATTCGGATACCAGTCTCGGGACCAGTTTCAAATGAGCGCATTGGAAAACTCGTAAATGAAAACAAGATTGATATGGTTGTTATTGGTCCGGAAGGTTTTCTTGTAACTGGCTTAGTTGATTATCTGAAAGAGAAAGGGCTACCGGTTGTTGGCCCAACTAAGGCAGTAGCTGCTTTGGAGGGTTCGAAGATATTTTCAAAAGTTTTTATGAGGGGCAATGGAATACCGACAGCAAACTTCGAGATATTTTATGATTTTGAGAAAGCGGTTGATTATATCAAAGGTAGTAAGTTTCCAATTGTAATAAAAGCCAATGGCTTAGCTGGCGGCAAGGGTGTTTTTGTTGTCAAGACTCAAGAAGATGCTTTACGCGCGTTACACCACATCATGAAAGAAAGAACACTCGGAGAAGCTGGAAGTAGTGTCGTTATAGAAGAGTTCATGACAGGATTTGAGGTTAGTTTTATAGTGCTTACGGATGGCCGAAACATTGTCAGGTTTCCAATTTGCCAGGACTATAAAAATTTAAGTGATTCCGGTGAAGGCCCGAATACTGGAGGTATGGGAGCTCACTTCCCACTACCGTTTCTCAACGAAAATATGTTGTCAAAATTTGAGGAAGAAATTGTCCGTCCAGTTTTGCGCGGGGTCGAAAATATGGGACATGTGTATAAAGGTTTTCTGTATTGTGGGTTGATGGTGAGTGAGAACGGAGAAGCTAGAGTGCTCGAATTTAACTGCCGTCTTGGTGATCCAGAAACTCAATTACTCATGTTGTTAATGAAGGGAGATTTTCTTCCCCTTTTAGAGAAAGCGTGTAGGGAGGATGAATTTAGCTTGTCTGAGGTCTCAAGAGAATTTTGGCACCAGAAAGCTGGATTATGCGTTGTAGCTTCAGCAAAAGGGTATCCAGGCGAGGTGCGGAAGGGGGATGTTATTGAGGTTGACCGGCATATTGAAGATCTCCCTGATATAAAAGTTTTTCATAGTGGAACCGAAATTCTTGATGGTAATCTTATAACTAATGGAGGTCGTGTTTTGACTATATCCGGTATTGGTGAAAGCAAGGATGCACTTAGAAACGTAGTTTACGAAAAAATGGGCAAGGTAAAATTTGATGGAAAACACTATCGTGATGACATTGGACTTACGGAAGTTCGCGAAAAATAGAGGTAGGTAATGAATTCAAGACATAATAGTTACGACATTACCATTGTTGGAGGAGGTATACCGGCTTTATTTTGCGCTCTGAATTTTAACAAGCTTGGATTGAAAGTTTTGCTGGTAACAAAAGGTTTTGATAGAAATAGCCGCCCAGTTCCCAGGGGAAAGAGTATTTCTTATGCCATCTCACCTTCGAATATTGGACTATTTACTCGTTGCGGACTTAGAGAGCAGTTTTTCAAAATGTCGGAGGACGTTTTTGAGATGCACTTATTCGAGGACGAAGCATGTTTAAAGCTGAGCTCTGATCTTGGTCCGAATGATTATCTTACCAAAATAGTTGATCACACGAACTTGCATAACCTATTGTTTACAGCAACGAGTTCACTCCAGGACTTGCATACAATTAGCGGCAAGGTTGCGGGCTTTGCCTACAGTCCAGATGGCAAACAATGTAATTTGAAAATCTTAAGAGACAGTGAAAAAGAAATTAGCACTATAAATACAAATTTACTTGTTGTGGCAGATGGGGCCAACTCCTTTTGTAGACATATTTTAGGGATCTCATGGGGAATAAAAAATTATTGTCAGCGCGCTGTGCTTGCGAATTTTAAGTCTTCTTTAAGTCCAAGTATTGCAAGGCAATGGTTTCGGCGAGATGAGGTCATGGCTTTTCTCCCTACCTCGAAAAATAGCCTCTCGATGATCTGGTCTCAGAGAGACTGTGATGCACAAAAGTTATTGGAGGAGGGTAATAGTTTTTTAATGAAAAAGCTTTCTAACTTTATAGGCACTACAATGTTGTCGAGAATCGAGATTGATTCAAAGATGATATCTGCTCCGCTGTCAATGATTACAGTCGACGAACTCGTTAAAAAAAGGGTTATTTTACTGGGTGATGCCGCTCACACTGTTCATCCTCTCGCAGGACTTGGTTTGAACATTGGACTTTTTGATATTTTGACCCTAGTTAATGAGTTCGATAAGGCAATTAGTAAAAACCGAAAATTTGATGCAGGTTGCAAGTCGATTCTTAGCTCCTATTTGAGAGCGAGATTATTTAAGACAAGAGCCATTCAAACTTTAATCGACACAATTAAAGTAGGGTTCTCTACGGGAGGAAACTCAGCTAAGCTGTTTAGGACTAGAGGAATGAATCTATTGGATCGGTCTGATCTCTTGAAGCGGTATATCGTGAGATTCGCTGCATCAATTCTTTAACTTTTTTAAGGATTTTTGAACATGGTTACGCTATATCCCGCAATGAGGTTTCTGGTAATTGCTTTATTGGTTCTTAACCCGTTATTCGTGTGGGGAAATGACCAAGCTTCGAATAAGCAAGTAGAAGAAATTCGCAATGCAGTAGAACGTTTGTTTGGAAGTGGATATAGGGTCAAGTCAGTTAAAAAAACAGATCTAGAATATATATTCGAGGTGCGAATAAATAATGAACTTGTGTACGTCAATCGAGAAGTGACGCATATGTTTATTGAGGGTCAACTTATACAGTTGAGTAATGGGAAAAATTTAACTGAAGAAAGAAAAAATGAAATTTTGTCTATAAATTTTCGTGATCTCCCGTTTCAACAAGCTATTGTCTCCGATTTTAATAAATCTGATCAGGGTTCTGTCCGGGAGATAGCCGTTTTTGAGGACCCTAATTGTGGTTATTGTAGAAAATTTCGCAGGTCATTGAGTAAGATTGAAAATATTCGCGTTTACACTTTTCTTTATCCAATCTTAGGTGACAGTTCTGTTACGATTTCAAAAAATGTATGGTGTTCAGCAAACCCTTCGCAGACATGGGATGAACTAATGCTTCAGGATGTTGAGCCCTCAGACGTTGATGCAATTACGTGTAAATTTAATTTGGAAAGCTTTCTGGCGGTAGGGAAGAATTTAGGTATTCAAGCAACACCTACTATTTTTTTGTCTTCAGGAGAAAGATTAAGAGGAGCGGTGTCTGAGGAAAGGTTGAGAGAGAAGTTAGATCTTATTTCGGAAGGAAAATAATTAACCTACCCCGAAATTTTGTAGACCCAGCTTTTCTACCTGCATCGATCCCGGTGCCGAAAAATAGATCGCCTCTGTTAGGCCCCTTGATTGCGCTACCGGTATCCTGGGCTATCATAAAATAGCTTTGGGCTTTGTTACTTTTCGATTGCATTTCCTCTATAACCATTACTGGGGTCCCTAGCTTAATGAAGTCCTCATCTACCGCTATTGAGTGATTCGCAGTTAATGGGACTCCAAGTGTTCCCCTAGGACCTTCACTAGGATCTTTGGAGGTTGGGAATTCTTGAAAAAAAATAAATCTTGGATTGAAGTTAAACAAGTCATTACTTCGCTTCGGATTATTTTTAACCCAGCTTTTGATATTTTTCATACTTGCCTTGTGTAATGGCATTTCACCATGCGCATCCAACCACCTAGCTATGGACCGATAAGGCCTTCCATTAGAGCCTGCATAACCAACTCTAATTCTCTTACCATTTTCTAATTCAATTGTTCCTGAACCCTGAATATGAAGAAAGAAATTTTCAACAGAGTTCTCAAGATATGCTAATTCATTTCCTTTCAAAAGATCATTTTCAATAATTTGTTTACGAGTAGGGTATAGTTTTGTCTCCATTTCAGCTTCTGTTTTCTCTTCTGAATTTGGACCTACATTTTCAGCCGTCCTGTTTCTAAGTTTGTTGATAGGTGGAAAGTTTGATGGACGCTTAAATATCGGAGAATAATATTTTTTAGTTTTTTTTCTTGATCCGCGCAATACGGGTTCATAATACGCAGTAAGTAGACCAGATTGACCATTTATAGCGTATGTACGAAAATTTTCCTGGAAGAACTTTCTAACCATATCGCCATTACTACCATCTATTTCTGGCTGAGTCTTGCATTTAATAAAAATTTCAATAGGAAGTTTTTTTGATTGACAATTTCTTTGCCATGCAAGGTAGGCAAGTTGAAAGTTTTGTTGTCTCCAAGATTCTGAGTTAACCAGATTAATTGGTTCATATCCCCTTCTTTTGTAAAATCTATCTAAGGAAAGGGTCGTTGATTTGTATTCTGGGAGATTAAGCATTTCATCTTTGTCTTCAGGCAATTTCTCGTATAATACAGACCTATTTCCATAGCAAGACGCTAGCAATAATAGTGTCAATAGCAAAGAAATGTTTTTACTTGTAGAATGCAAATTTTATCCCTGACTTAAATTGGATATGTTAATAATTTTCTTAGAAGCACTTATTGCTATTGTAATTGTAGGCGCGTTTATTTGGTGGACAATGAGGGGAAAATAACTAAGCAGGAAACGAGAAAAGCATATGACTGAAAAAAATAAAAACTCTAGATGGATTGGACCTAGTATACTGTCCGCCGACTTCGCATTTTTAGGAGCTGAGGTTGAGGCGTTGCAAAAAGCGGGAGCTGATTTTATTCACTTTGATGTTATGGATAATCATTTTGTACCAAACCTTACCTTCGGTCCTTGTGTCTGTAGAGCTATCCGTCCTTACATTCAAGTACCTATAGACGTCCATCTTATGACTGAGAATGTTGATAAGCTTATTGTGGACTTCGCTGCAGCAGGGGCTAATATGATTTCGATTCATCCTGAATCTACTTACCATCTGTCTAGAAGCCTGAAATTGATTAAAAGCAATGGATGCGAGGCAGGGATTGTTTTGAATCCCGGGACACCAATTACTTACCTGGATTGGATAATGGGAGAAATTGATTTCATTTTGGTTATGTCCGTAAATCCTGGATTTGGCGGCCAAGAGTTTATTCCTGTTTCGGAAGAAAAAATAAAAACCATAAGGGAAAAAATTGATGGTTTTTCAAGAGAAAGTTTAAATCGTATTAGACTAGAGGTTGACGGAGGAATAAAAATCGAGAATGTCGCCTCACTCTCCGCATGCGGAGCAGATACATTTGTAATCGGCTCCGGCATATTCGACCATCCTGATTCAAAATCTCATTTCGGCTATAAAAAAATAATGAAAAGTTTTAGAAGTCAGCTCACCTCATCGTTATGAGCACCAGTATCGATTTAAAAACGTTCTTGAGGCGTGGCAATGAGGGTTTCAATCTAGTGCCTATATCGAGAAAATATCTCGGCGATTTGGAAACACCTTTGTCGGTTTATTTGAAATTATCCGATTTTCCTAACACTTTTCTTTTTGAGTCAGTTGTTGGAGGAGAGCGTTTTGGCCGTTACTCGTTTATTGGGCTGCCTGCTGAAAAAAAAATAGAGGTTTGGGGAGACACTGTCACTCTGTTTAAAAAAAAAGAAATTATCAATAAGGTTTGCTGTGATCCACTTTATTTTGTCGAAGATTATATTTCTAAATTTTCCCCTTCTCCTGAGGTCTATGAATTGCCGAGATTTTGTGGTGGCTTGGCTGGTTATTTCGGGTATGACGTTGTGAGACTTGTTGAGCCGAGGTTGAGAAGGCATGTCAGAGAAAAAGAAAACAATCTATTTATCCCCGATATCCTTCTTTTGGAGGTGAAGGACATGGTTATCTTTGATAATTATACCGGCGAAATCACCCTAGTTGTTTTCGCTAACCCTGAAGAAAGTTGGGCATTTCAACAAGCAGAGAAGAAGTTGGATCTTATGGAAGCATCGTTATCTAAGACATTGACTATACCTAAGCTCGGTGGCTGCGAGGCGACAGAGGTAATAAGACGTTTTTCTAAAGAAAAGTTTGAAAAATCGGTTCTGAAAGCCCAGGAATACATATTTTCCGGTGAGGTGATGCAGGTTGTTTTGGGACAAATATTAGAGAAACCTTTTTCTGGCAACGCGCTTTCTCTTTACCGTGCCTTGAGAAATATAAATCCCTCCCCTTATATGTATTTTTATAATTTGGGGGAATTCCAAGTAGTGGGTGCTTCACCCGAGATATTGGTGAGACAAGATAATGCAAAATCCTCGGGAAACAGTTATAACCGAATTACCATTCGCCCAATTGCTGGTACCCGTAGACGAGGGAAAACTGAGAGGGAAGACGCAGAACTAGAAAGGGAACTGCGTGCGGATCCTAAAGAGCTTGCAGAGCACGTCATGTTGATTGATCTTGCACGAAACGATGTTGGTAAAATATCAAAAATTGGCAGCGTTTTCTTGTCTGAAAAAATGGTCGTAGAAAAATATTCGCATGTAATGCATCTTGTTTCTGAGGTTGAGGGGCATCTTCGAGACGGCCTATCTTTCATGGATGTACTGAAAGCTACCTTTCCCGCTGGTACTTTAAGTGGAGCGCCAAAAATCAGAGCGATGGAAATCATCGAGGAATTAGAACCTGAGAGGAGGTCTCTTTATGGGGGCGCATGTGGTTATATTTCTTTTGCGAAAGATATGGACTTAGCGATTGCAATTCGAACGGGGGTCTTAAAAAACGGCATTTTAAGTGTTCAAGCTGGAGCCGGAATAGTATATGATTCTATTCCAGAGAATGAGTGGCGGGAAACAGAGGCAAAGGCAGGGGCTGTAATCAAAGCCGCTGAAAGTTTGGAAAATAATCAAAAGTTCGTCAAATAGCTAGCATGAGAATATTAGTCATAGATAATTACGATTCTTTCACATATAATTTGGTCCAATATATTGGCGAACTGGGTGCTGAGGTGGTGACTGTCCGGAATGATCAGTGCAGTGTGAAAGAAATCTTAAGCTCTCCAGGAGCTTTAAACCCAGATAGAATTTTAATTTCCCCCGGTCCAGGTCGTCCGGGAAACGCCGGGGTCTCTTTGAGTTTGGTCCGGGAAATTTCCAGAATGACGGATCCTATACCTGTTTTTGGCGTTTGTCTCGGCCACCAAGTTATCGGAGAAGCATTTGGTTCAAAAGTTGGTCCGGCGAAAAGTATAATGCATGGTAAAGTTTCGAAAGTAACACATTCTGGTATAGGGCTTTTTCGAAAGATCCCGTCGCCTTATACGGTAACGCGGTATCATTCACTTGCCTTGCTTGAGGATAAGTTCCCTCAGTGTTTAGAGATTCTTGCTCGCACTGACGATCAAGAAATAATGGCTATCAGACATAGGGATTTACCATTTTACGGAGTTCAATTTCACCCTGAGGCAATTTTAACGGATTATGGCTACGATATTCTGCAAAATTTTATGGAGCAAACATGAATTCAGTTTTAACGTCACCTCCAAATGAGTTGAATGTACAAAAAATTTTAGAGGAAGTAATTGTTGGAAATGATCTTGATGTTAATGAAGCACGCTTTTTGATTAAAAAAATAATGAAAGGGGAAATTCCTAACTCTTTAACTGCTGGCATCCTAGTTGCGTTGAAGATAAAAGGAGAAGCAGTTAGTGAACTACTCGGTGGCGCTGAAGTGATGCGCGACCTGGTCAATTCCGTTGATTCGGGTTTGGAAAACTTAGTTGACCTATGTGGTACTGGGGGGGACGGAGCACAAACTTTTAATATATCTACAGCGGCAATGTTTGTTGCCGCTTCAGCAGGAGCCAAAGTGGCTAAGCATGGAGGAAGGGCGGTTTCCTCGTCTTCAGGCAGCGCAGATTTATTGGAGTGTCTAGGTGCCAATATAAATCTCAGTCCTGAGCAGGTTGTAAATTCAATGAAAAATACCGGAGTAGGTTTTATGTTTGCTCCTAACCATCACCCCGCTATGAAAAACGTTGCTCCCGTTCGAAGAGAGTTAGGTACTCGAACAATGTTTAATATTTTAGGTCCGCTGACGAACCCGGCAAAATCAAGGCGTCAATTGATAGGGGTTTATGACAAAAAACTGCTTTTACCAATTGCCAACGTTTTAAAGGAATTAGGATCTAGGCATGTGTTAGTGGTTCATGGCGAGAGTGGTCTTGATGAAATGTGCTTTGCCAGCAAAACCTACTACGCTGAGCTAAATAAGGGAAAAATTACGGAAGGAACCTTCGTCTCTGATGACTTAGGATTTGATGTAAATAGCTTTTCAAAAAGTGAGGCAACAATTAATGTATCGAGTGTTGACCAAAGCAAGAAGAAGGTTATAGAAAGCCTTACTAATGTAGAGAGTCTTGAGGCGCAATATGTCATATTGAATGCGGCTGGGGCTCTGTATGTGGCTGATTGTTGCGATTCAGTTAGGCAGGGTGTTATTTTGGCTAAAAGTAGTATTGCTAGCGGAGCCGCGCTTGAAAAATTGGACGAATTCGTAAAATTTACCCAATCGATAGGTAACTAGCAATGTTAAGTGAAATCTTGCAGTCGAAACGGGCTCAAATTAAGAAACTAGCAAAAATTAGCAGTGTTACCAGCTTCGAGGTAGAAGCTGAGGGTTTTAAACATAGAAATTTTTCTGAAAAGTTGGCAAGAAATGAGGAGTCAAATCAGATTGGGGTAATTGCTGAGGTTAAAAAAGCGAGTCCGAGTAAAGGTATTTTAAGAGAAAATTTTCAAGTAAAAAATATTGCTAGGCTCTATGAGAACAACTCTGCCGCTTGCATCTCTGTTTTAACAGACCAAAAATTCTTTAAGGGTAGTATTGAAAATTTGATTCAGGCAAGAAGAGAAATATCTATTCCGGTTTTGAGAAAGGATTTTATCATTGACCCCCTTCAGGTAGCAGAAAGTTATGCGATGCATGCGGATTGTATCTTGCTCATTGCGGCAGCATTACCTGTCAGCTTACTTCTCGAATTGGAATCTCAAGCACTTTCATATGGGATTGATTGTTTATTGGAAGTGCATAACGAGGGAGATTTAGAAAAAGCAATGTCTTGCAAATCGAAACTTATTGGAATAAACAATAGAAATTTAGAAGATTTTTCAGTCAACTTAGAAACAAGCCTACGGCTAAACAAAACAATTCCCCCCACAAAATTAGTGATATCAGAGAGCGGAATAAAAAACTCTGGAGACATAAAGTTGTTAACAGATAATGGCATAAGAACATTTTTGATTGGAGAGACTTTCATGCGGCAAGAGTGCCCAGGTCAAGCACTGAAAAAATTGTTAAGCTCATACGCCGAAAGTGATTGACATCCTTTAGAATGCGTAATAATCTTAGGGGTTCCGTAGTACCATTGTTCTTTAAAAATTCACAGCCGATAAGTGTGGGCAATTTGATGATTTGCACAAGAAAATCTATTGCTCCACTTTATTATGTAATCATTTACAGTCATAACTTTGAGCATAGAAATTAATAGATCGAACTGAAGAGTTTGATCCTGGCTCAGATTAAACGCTAGCGGCATGCCTTACACATGCAAGTCGAACGGCAGCGGGCTCTTCGGAGCGCCGGCGAGTGGCAAACGGGTGAGTAATACATCGGAACATGCCCAGTAGTGGGGGATAGCTCGGCGAAAGCCGAATTAATACCGCATACGACCTTCGGGTGAAAGGGGGGGATCTTCGGACCTCTCGCTATTGGAGTGGCCGATGCCTGATTAGTTTGTTGGTGGGGTAACGGCCTACCAAGACTGCGATCAGTAGCTGGTCTGAGAGGACGATCAGCCACACTGGGACTGAGACACGGCCCAGACTCCTACGGGAGGCAGCAGTGGGGAATCTTGGACAATGGGCGAAAGCCTGATCCAGCAATGCCGCGTGTGCGATGAAGGCTTTCGGGTTGTAAAGCACTTTTGTCAGGGAAGAAATGGTTCGGGCTAATACCTCGGACTTCTGACGGTACCTGAAGAATAAGCACCGGCTAACTACGTGCCAGCAGCCGCGGTAATACGTAGGGTGCAAGCGTTAATCGGAATTACTGGGCGTAAAGCGTGCGCAGGCGGTTTACTAAGACAGGTGTGAAATCCCCGGGCTTAACCTGGGAACTGCATCTGTGACTAGTAGACTAGAGTTTGGCAGAGGGGGGTGGAATTCCTGGTGTAGCAGTGAAATGCGTAGATATCAGGAGGAACACCGATGGCGAAGGCAGCCCCCTGGGCCACCACTGACGCTCATGCACGAAAGCGTGGGGAGCAAACAGGATTAGATACCCTGGTAGTCCACGCCCTAAACGATGTCAACTAGTTGTTGGATCTTTTCTGATTTGGTAACGAAGCTAACGCGTGAAGTTGACCGCCTGGGGAGTACGGCCGCAAGGTTAAAACTCAAAGGAATTGACGGGGACCCGCACAAGCGGTGGATGATGTGGATTAATTCGATGCAACGCGAAAAACCTTACCTACCCTTGACATGTCAGGAATTTCGCAGAGATGCGAAAGTGCTCGAAAGAGAACCTGAACACAGGTGCTGCATGGCTGTCGTCAGCTCGTGTCGTGAGATGTTGGGTTAAGTCCCGCAACGAGCGCAACCCTTGTCATTAGTTGCTACGCAAGGGCACTCTAATGAGACTGCCGGTGACAAACCGGAGGAAGGTGGGGACGACGTCAAGTCCTCATGGCCCTTATGGGTAGGGCTTCACACGTCATACAATGGTTGGTACAGAGGGTTGCGAACCCGCGAGGGGAAGCTAATCTCAAAAAACCAATCGTAGTCCGGATTGCAGTCTGCAACTCGACTGCATGAAGTCGGAATCGCTAGTAATCGCGGATCAGAATGTCGCGGTGAATACGTTCCCGGGTCTTGTACACACCGCCCGTCACACCATGGGAGCGGGTTTTACCAGAAGTGGCTAGCTTAACCGTAAGGGAAGCGGTTACCACGGTAGGATTCGTGACTGGGGTGAAGTCGTAACAAGGTAGCCGTATCGGAAGGTGCGGCTGGATCACCTCCTTTCTAGAGAAATGTAAAGATTCTTATTGCCCACTCTTATCGGTTGCAGACGGATAATTAATCCGGGTCTGTAGCTCAGCTGGTTAGAGCACCGTCTTGATAAGGCGGGGGTCGTTGGTTCGAGCCCAACCAGACCCACCAGCCCAGCTAGATGTCTCGGGGCTATAGCTCAGCTGGGAGAGCACCTGCTTTGCAAGCAGGGGGTCAGCGGTTCGATCCCGCTTAGCTCCACCAGATTTTTTGTTCTTTAAAAATTTAGTCAGATTATGTGTTCTCATTGATGAGGTGAGAAACACATAAAGTTATGATTGATAATCATGACATTCTCAAAATACAAGCGTTAAAGTTTTCGGCATGTCTTTATAACAGTCAATAGTGTTATAAGGTCAAGTGAATAAGTGCATATCGTGGATGCCTTGGCGATTACAGGCGATGAAGGACGTTGTAGCTTGCGATAAGCTGCGGTTAGCTAGCAAACAAGCTTTGATCCGCAGATTTCCGAATGGGGAAACCCACTTCATTTGAAGTATCCCGTACTGAATACATAGGTGCGGCGAAGCGAACCCGGCGAACTGAAACATCTAAGTAGCCGGAGGAACAGAAATCAACCGAGATTCCGATAGTAGCGGCGAGCGAAATTGGACCAGCCAGAGAGTTTTAGCAGAACAGTTAACAGAATAATTTGGAAAGATTAGCCATAGTGGGTGATAGCCCCGTACGTGAAAACTGATTTGTGGAACTAGGCTTTCGACAAGTAGGGCGGGACACGTGAAATCCTGTTTGAATATGGGGGGACCATCCTCCAAGGCTAAATACTAGTAATCGACCGATAGTGAACCAGTACCGTGAGGGAAAGGCGAAAAGAACCCCGGAAGGGGAGTGAAATAGATCCTGAAACGATATGCATACAAACAGTCGGAGCTCGTAAGAGTGACGGCGTACCTTTTGTATAATGGGTCAGCGACTTACATTCAGTAGCAAGCTTAACTATTTAAGGGAGGCGTAGGGAAACCGAGTCTTAACAGGGCGTTTAGTTGCTGGGTGTAGACCCGAAACCGGATGAGCTATCCATGGCCAGGGTGAAGGTACGGTAACACGTACTGGAGGCCCGAACCCACTAATGTTACAAAATTAGGGGATGAGCTGTGGATAGGGGTGAAAGGCCAAACAAATCCGGAGATAGCTGGTTCTCCTCGAAAACTATTTAGGTAGTGCCTCGTATTTTGCTCCAGGGGGTAGAGCACTGTAATGGTTGTTGGGGTCATCGCGACTTACTTCGCCATAGCAAACTCCGAATACCTGGAAGTATAAGTACGGGAGACAGAGCACTGGGTGCTAACGTCCAGACTCAAGAGGGAAACAACCCAGACCGCCAGCTAAGGTCCCAAATATTAGCTAAGTGGGAAACGAAGTGGGAAGGCACAGACAGTCAGGAGGTTGGCTTAGAAGCAGCCATCCTTTAAAGAAAGCGTAATAGCTCACTGATCAAGTCGTCCTGCGCGGAAGATGTAACGGGGCTAAGCTAATAACCGAAGCTGCGGATCTCGCAAGAGATGGTAGAGGAGCGTTCTGTAAGCCTGTGAAGGTGACTTGAAAGGGTTGCTGGAGGTATCAGAAGTGCGAATGCTGACATGAGTAGCGTTAAACAGAGTGAAAAACTCTGTCGCCGAAAACGCAAGGTTTCCTACGCAACGTTAATCGACGTAGGGTGAGTCGGCCCCTTAGGTGAGGGCGAAAGCCGTAACCGATGGGAAGCAGGTTAATATTCCTGCACCGCTGTTTAATGCGATGGGGAGACGGAGAAGGTTAGCTCAGCCGGGTGTTGGATGTCCCGGTTTAAGCATGTAGCCATACCCAGTTGGCAAATCCGCTGGGCTTAGGTGAGGTGTGATGACGAGCAGGCTTGCCTGCAGAGTGAGTAATACCATGCTTCCAGGAAAATCCTCTAAGCTTCAGTTAAACAGGACCGTACCGCAAACCGACACTGGTGCGTATGCTGAATATGCTCAGGCGCTTGAGAGAACTCAGGAGAAGGAACTCGGCAAATTGATACCGTAACTTCGGGAGAAGGTATGCCTCGATTAGGTGAAGGAGTACATCCGGAGCCGAAAGAGGTCTCAGAGAATCGGTGGCTGCGACTGTTTATCAAAAACACAGCACTCTGCAAACACGAAAGTGGACGTATAGGGTGTGACGCCTGCCCGGTGCCGGAAGGTTAAGTGATGGGGTGCAAGCTCTTGATCGAAGCCCCGGTAAACGGCGGCCGTAACTATAACGGTCCTAAGGTAGCGAAATTCCTTGTCGGGTAAGTTCCGACCTGCACGAATGGCGTAACGATGGCCACACTGTCTCCTCCTGAGACTCAGCGAAGTTGAAATGGTTGTGATGATGCAATCTCCCCGCGGTTAGACGGAAAGACCCCATGAACCTTTACTGCAACTTTGCATTGGATTTTGAACCGGTTTGTGTAGGATAGGTGGGAGGCTTTGAAGCCAAAACGCTAGTTTTGGTGGAGCCGTCCTTGAAATACCACCCTAATCTGTTTGGAGTTCTAACCTTGGCCCGTTATCCGGGCTGGGAACAGTGCATGGTGGGCAGTTTGACTGGGGCGGTCTCCTCCTAAAGAGTAACGGAGGAGCTCGAAGGTACGCTTGGTACGGTCGGAAATCGTGCTCAAAGTGCAATGGCATAAGCGTGCTTGACTGCGAGACTTACTAGTCGAGCAGGTGCGAAAGCAGGACATAGTGATCCGGTGGTTCTGTATGGAAGGGCCATCGCTCAACGGATAAAAGGTACTCTGGGGATAACAGGCTGATACCGCCCAAGAGTTCATATCGACGGCGGTGTTTGGCACCTCGATGTCGGCTCATCTCATCCTGGGGCTGTAGCCGGTCCCAAGGGTATGGCTGTTCGCCATTTAAAGAGGTACGTGAGCTGGGTTCAGAACGTCGTGAGACAGTTCGGTCCCTATCTGCCGTGGGCGTTGGAAGTTTGAGGAAGGCTGCTCCTAGTACGAGAGGACCGGAGTGGACGCACCTCTGGTGTACCTGTTGTCACGCCAGTGGCATTGCAGGGTAGCTAAGTGCGGAAGAGATAACCGCTGAAGGCATCTAAGCGGGAAACTCGTTTCAAGATGAGACTTCCCGGGAGCTTGACTCCCCTGAAGGGTCGTCCAAGACCAGGACGTTGATAGGCTGGGTGTGGAAGTACAGTAATGTATGCAGCTAACCAGTACTAATTGCCCGTGAGGCTTGACCTTATTACACTGTTGATTTCTTTATCGTATGTATTGGAAAGTCGTTATCAATCATAACTAATCTGACTAAATTCTCTAATTTGCCTGACGACCATTGCGGGGTGGAACCACTCTTTCCCATTCCGAACAGGACAGTGAAACGCCTTAGCGCCGATGATAGTGATCATTCGATTGTGAAAGTAGGTAATCGTCAGGCTTCTTTCTTATCTTGATCCCTTCAAGTCGCCTAATACCCTTGACGTTGAAAGGTTACCTAACATGGGTACGGTTGTTACAACACCTCCATACGACTTAACAGTGTCAGCGCCAACAATATCGTCAGTGTTATATTCTGAACCCTTTACCAAAACGTCCGGCTTTATTTTTTTTATTAAGTTGAAAGGTGTAGGGGTATTAAAACAAACAATAAAATCTACAGAACGTAATTCTTCTAAAACTTTGACTCTTTCGGCAAGCTTATGAAAGGGCCTTCCTTTGCCTTTTAGAGAACTCACCGACTTGTCGGTGTTTAAACCGACAACTAAAACATCGCCGTGGTTTTTTGCAGATCTAAGAAGATCAGTATGGCCCGCATGAATTACGTCAAAACAGCCGTTAGTGAAGACAATTTTCTTACCCTCTTTCCGGTAAGCTTCTAGTTTTTCTAGTAAATTTTTCAGCGGTAGGAACTTAGTTAAACCTCCTTTGTGAGGGCTGTGGTTGATTTTATCGACTACACCAATTTGACTTTCTAATATCTCTTCAATACTCGGTGAGTATGTGCCTAATTTTCCAACAGCGACAGCCGCTGCCCTTGCTGCGAACTTCAAAGAATCCTTGATGGTTAAATTGACGTCTCCTACCAGGCATGTAGCTAGAGAGGCTATCACCGTATCACCAGCTCCTGTGACGTCATAGACTTCTTTTACGCCAGGGGTAATTATTGAAATATGTTCTCCATCAATTCCAATGTAAGACATACCTTTTGCGCCTTTTGTAAGCACGATTCCTTTCTTTAGCTCCAAGCTGTTCGCTAAATTCACAGCTTTTTTCACCATATCTTTATCATTTTTCAAGGGGCCAACAATCGTCTGAAATTCCTGCAAATTTGGCTTTATCAAATAAGCGCCTTTGTATATGGAAAAATCCTTACCCTTCGGATCGACAAGGATGGGAATTTTTAATTTGTTAGCTAGTTTTATGAATTTTTTGGGACTCCGGAGAGTACCTTTTCCGTAATCTGAAGCAACAATTAGATCACACTTATTTTCATTTACTAGTTTTTCAAAACATTGGTAAAGAGCCATATGCTCCTCTTTTTGTTGACTGTTCGCAAATTCATCCTCGAAGTCCAACCGCAATAATTGTTGGTTTTGGCTTAACACTCTAATTTTCTCAGGAGTTTTTCTGGTTTTGTTCTTGACAAAAAATGATTTGATATTTTCCTCTAAGCAGGCCTTTTTCAAATCTGAACAGACCATGTCATCACCTGCTAGAGTCAACAAATATGTTTCGATTCCAAATCTTCTAATATTTTTTGCAACATTTCCTGCCCCTCCCAACCTGAAAGTTCCCTTTGCTATTTTTACGACAGGGACCGGAGCCTCTGGTGATATTCTATCGCAGGAGCCATCGTAGTAGCTGTCTTTTATGATGTCGCCTAAAACTAGTACAGTTTTTTTCTTGAAATCAAAATTCAATCAATTACCTCAATTCTTTTTTTGAAAACAAAAGGCTTAGCCCTAGAGATATCAGTCGGGAGTATCGAGTGTTCCGTATGATTTTGGGTATGTGACAACACCCCACGGCATTTTTAAACTTTCAAACCGTTTTTCGATTGATCTACTAGCTACATCGATTATAAGTACGTCGTTACTTCTGCCACATGCAACAATTAACTTTTTGTTATCAGGGGTAAAGCTGAAATGCCAACACCTATTACCAGCGGGAATTTTTCCTGTAGATTTCATTGAATTTGTATCAAAAATTTCTATGGCTTGACCACGAGATAGGGCAATGTAAGCTAAATTTTTATCCTGTGAAAATGAGATACCGTAGGGAACTCGCCCTGTATCCGATGCCTCAATTATGTCAAAATTTTCATCAAGTTTTAATAATTTGTCCCCGTACTCAAGAGTTGCTAGATAAAATTTACCAGATTCCGACCGCTTTATCCCACGTGGCCTATTCCCAAGTTCCTTGGTATCAATTTTTTTAACTAGTGTACCTGTGAGAATATCGTGAACGGAGAGATTTTCGTCTGCTTCGTTGGTTACAATGATTTTTGTTCCATCATATGAAAACTCAATTCCTTCAGTTTCCATTCCTCCATCAATTTCTCCTACTTTTTTTCCAGTAAGAATATCGACAATAGCAATTTTTGCTTCTTCTTCATCCTCTTCCGCTCTTTTCTTATCCAAAGCCTTTGCCTCATCTGAACCAGGTTTTGGGGGAGGACCTCCGATAGCAGCTGGTTCGAAGGTTACAAAAGCTTTACCATCCCTAACCCTTACCATTTCTGGATTTTCCCCAATGAAAATTCTTTTTGTTACTTTATTGGTTTTTAAGTCAACAACTGCGAGGTCATTACTGCTTTTGACTGCAACGACTAATTTACTCCCATCGTCAGTTATCCCTATTCCCCGGTTTCCTAAGCCGACCTCGATTTCGGAAACAATTTCAAAATTTTCAAGAGACATAACCAGCACATTACCTTTCTGGCTCGATATGTATGCGAAACCTTTTTTGCCTTCTTTTTGGCTATTTGAACAACCGGCCAAAAAGAGTAAATTGATCATCACGAAAATTAGCGTAATAAACTTTATCTTTCGCTTTAAAATATCTGGAATGTTCATGTTTTTTATCATTTCCGAACCTTATCATCTGGTCATGGTCGATATATGTATGCTCATAAAATAGCAATGAATAATTTCATATACGAGAAGTATACACGAGCAAGAAAATGTAATTACGACAGGAACTCTTGAGTAATGTCAAAAATCGGCAAAAAACCAATTAATTCTTTCAATAATACGGCTATTTTGCTTCATTGGTTAGTTGCTTTTTTGTTAATGGTCCAGTTTTTAATTGGGTTGGATATGGTAGATATTCCAAAAGGACCGGATAGCCCGAGGCCTTTTTGGTTCAACACGCACAAATCTATCGGAATAGTTCTAGGATGTCTGATATTGTTCCGACTTTACTGGCGGATTAGATCGGGAGTTCCGCAGAGTCCAGCCGGAACTGTCAGTTGGGAGCGAATCGCAGCAAATATAAGTCATATGCTTTTGTATTTTTGCATGTTCATTATGCCGGTCTCTGGATTAGTGGGGTCATTATTCTCAAAGTATGATCTTTTGTTTCTTGGTATTAGAATTCCAAAATTTTTCGAGCACGATGCATTGATCAAGGAGCTTATGACAAATACACACCAGTGGACAGCATACATTTTCCTTGCGATCATAAGTATCCATATTCTAGCCGCTGTCAAGCATTTAGTAATTGATTGTGATGGCATATTCGAAAGAATGATGCCAAATTTTACAAACTTATCCAATAGTAGCGGAGAGAAAACAAACGGGGGGAAAAGTTAATACATGCTTAATATTGCGTCCAGTTGCATTGGAAAAAAGGAACTCTAAAACTAGAGTCCGCGCCTTTCTAGCCTATACCGTTGCAAAAAAAATACACAATTTAGACGTGAAGTCTTTAATTTTTACAAAATTATTACGAAAAATAGGAAACTCTGTAGAAAAGTTGTACCATTCATGTAGGTAGTTTTATAAATTTATTACGAACGTCTGGAGAATTTAATGAATAAGAATAAGTTAACAGCTGCGTTGAAGAAAAAGGCGCTTGGTGCTGCTATTGCGGTAGCGGTTTCAACCCCAGCCTTTGCTGACGTAACTATGTTTGGAATTGTGGATATCGGTATTGGGATGGATAGTTCAGATAACGATGTCCTTAGAGTAGACGGTGGAGAGGGTAGAACAATCGAACTTCCATCTATTTGGGGAATTAAGGGTTCAGAGGACCTCGGAGGCGGTTTAACAGCTTCTTTCGCTCTTGAGTCAGATTTGGAAGCATCCACAGGTGGAACAAACAGAGGGGGTTCAACACTTTCTGATAGTGGTGCACGGTTCTGGGCTAGGCAGGCAAACATTTCTTTGTCAAATGACATGGGTAGCCTCACATTGGGTCGTATTTACAGCCCAGCATTGTTAGCAATCGCTGGTGTTGACCCACGTAGTTTTTATGAGAGCCAGTCGGGTCTTGTACAATACGCTACTATTTCAGCCACAGATAACACTAACACACACGTTGACGTATTTATGGCAAACGCCGTTCAGGTCAAGTTCACTCCTGGTCCATTGAACGTTGGGATTGCTTACGGAGCTGGTGAACTAGCTGGTGATACCGGTGGAAACTCTAACATGCACGTTGGTGTTACCTACAGTGCTGAGGATTTAACCGTGATGGCAAACTACATCAAAAATAAGGGTAACAATGCAGTAAACGATTCGTTCAATGAGAATGAAAAAAGTGCTGTTGGTGCCAAATATACAATGGGCGATATCAAGCTTGCAGGATACTACATCAAAGGCGAGGGAAATAACGCGGCAGGAGTTCAGGATACGGACAACGAGGGTATTGCTCTAGGAGCGACATTCATGTCCGGAAGCAACGAGTTTGATATTTCATACTATCAGACAACGAATGAGAACACTGGCGTTACTGATAACGAGACAGATGATATTATTCTCGCTTACAGAAACAACTTAAGTGACAGAACAACTCTGTATGCTAAGCTTTGTAATTCTGACAGAGGCGCTAACGGACCAGTTGGTGCTTGTGCCGGCGTATCGGGTGAAAATGAGACATTTTATGGCTTTGGAGTTTTCCACAAGTTCTAAACTAGTTTCATAATCGGATAAAAAAACCACAGGGTTAATCCTGTGGTTTTTTTTTCTCTTCAAATACCATAATCCATTTTAGTTTTTAAATTAAAGACATTTGTCACTCTGTGAGTTCCTTGACTTAATAGTCCTAGAGAGTTGCCAAAAATCTATATGCAATCTCCCCTTGAATTTTTTTTGAAGTTATTTTCAAAAAAAAAACCGCATTCTAGTTTGAATGCGGCTTAAGTCCAGAGAAACAAGATGTTTATATTCTCATTGTTTTATTTTCTTTAAAACTTGATTCTTAAACCGACTGCAAATCCGTCTTGATCACCACCATTAGCTGGTTGGGAACTGAAACCTTTCTTATGAAGCTCATGATTTGCTGAAGCCCCATTGTCAAGATTTCCCACCATTACATAACCAGTTACTTTCTTTGAAAAGCTATGTAGCATTGCTAATTGAGTGATTTCGATTTTTTCTGCTTCATTATCACTTTGTTCAGATGAATGGAAGCCTAAACCTATCTTAGTATGTTTACTGATTGGTCCCATAACACTTAAAGAATATCCCTCGCCGTCAGCAGAGTATCCCAAGCCAGAGGTAGAATCTGCATTACTCTCAGCTGATAAATCCCAATACTGAGCCTTGAATACGATTTTATTGTCAGTTTTATAACTGATACCTATACCATACTGGTCCCAATCGCTACTTCCAGTTGAACCTTTGGCTTCCGAATATGCTACGAAACCGTTAATTCCAGCTACTTTGAAAGTTGCGCCAAGACCAGTTCTAGTATTTCCTGAGCTTTCCCCGGCAACTTCTCCAAACTGGTGGTCAAAGTAAAATTTTCCACCGAGCCCATCAATCTTATTAGACTCAAAAAATATCCCATTATCAATCCTGTCACCAATAGCTATGTAATCGCTCATAGTTTTGAAGCCAGCAAAATTGGAGCCTATCATGTCGTACTTAGTGGCAAGCACTTTATCCGCAGTCTTATTTAGCCCAAATGACACTTTACCTGCAGGAGTTTTCATACCAATAATGCTTTTTCTTTTCCAGTAAACGTCACCAGCTCCGCTTCCAGTTTTATTATTACCTCCAGCATAACCGGTATCGCTGTGTACTTCTGATTCTAAGGCAAAAAAGGCACCATAGCCTCCACCTAAATCCTCTTTTCCTTTAATACCCCATCTTGACGATGAAAGTGGTCCGTATGCTAGGCCTGATAGGGTTTCATCATTTGCACCTGTACCAGAAATACTCGCTAAACCTGCGTCGAGGCGGCCGTAAACGGCCACCGAAGCTGCGTGGACTGAGGTAGTAAAGCCGGCAACGATGGCAACCGCTAAAATAGACTTTTTCATTCAATTCTCCATTTTACAAATTAAACAATGTGGACAAACGAGGCCTGTCCACCTCAATTTATTATCCTGAATAAATTTTTTTTACAGTGTCGGATAGCATTTTTGTAACACAAAGTTCATAAAACTGTCTTAATTGCACAACAGTCTGAACAACCCATGAACCCGTCACAATTGTTTTCTTCAATCTAGTACTTCAGTAATTGATCACTTGAAATTCCACTTGAAAGACGGTACCCTTACCTGTTACTTACAGGTATTTTACTATGAACACATATGTTGCAAAAAAAGAGACGGTTAATCGAGATTGGTTTCTAATTGATGCCAGTGGCAAGGTCCTCGGCAGACTGGCAAGCGAAATCGCGCATCGATTGAGAGGAAAACATAAACCTGAGTTTACGCCTCACGTCGATACTGGTGACTACATAGTCGTAGTTAACGCTACGAACGTTGTTGTCACAGGAAATAAAAACAACGATAAAAAGTATTACAGGCACTCTGGATATCCTGGAGGCATTTCAGAAACAACTTTTAAGCAAATGCAGGAAAAGCATCCAGGACGGGCAATTGAAAAAGCTGTTAAGGGAATGTTACCGAGCGGTCCTTTGGGATATGCAATTTTTAAGAAGTTAAAAGTATACGCCGGTTCTAGCCACCCACATTCTGCACAGCAGCCAAAAACTCTAGACGTCTAGCGTCCTGTGCTGAGATTACGTAGAAAGGAAAATTGTAAATATGGTAGGAGACTATTACTACGGGACTGGTAGAAGAAAGAGCTCTGTGGCCAGGGTTTTTTTGAAAAAAGGTTCGGGGAAAATTACCGTAAATAAAAAGGAATTGGGTGAGTATTTTTCCAGGGAAACCGGGAAGATGATCGTACAGCAGCCATTATCTCTAATTGACTCACTTGACGCTTTTGATATTAAAGTAACGGTTCATGGGGGTGGTGAATCCGGTCAAGCGGGGGCGGTTCGCCATGGTTTGACTAGAGCTTTGATCGAATATGATCAGGAATTAAAAAGCAGTCTATCCAAGGCTGGTTTTGTTACAAGAGACCCTAGAGAGGTCGAGCGTAAAAAAGTTGGCCTACACAAGGCAAGAAAGCGGAAACAGTTTTCTAAGAGGTAACTTTGCATACTATCTTTTGAGGACTCCGTAGGGGTTTCAATGGTAAGGGATGAGATGAAAGTAGGTGTCGCGGGCTGCTTGGGTTACACTGGATTTGAGTTAGTAAAGCTATTGGACAAACATCCCAACATAACGTTGGAAGTTTTGACTGCGCGTACTCCTAATACTGTAAGCGCAGACCCCCGATTTTCGCTCCAATTAAAGCAGGGATATAATCCGACAATTAGTACGCTTGAGGACGCAGATTTTTCTACGTGTGAGTTAGTTTTCTTTGCAACCCCTCACGGGGTATGCATGGAGCACGCGAAAAAACTTCTCAATGAAGGCATTACAGTCATAGATCTTTCTGCAGATTTCAGGTTGGGTGACCCGAAGCTTTTTGAAACATGGTATGGGATGAAACATTCAGCACCTGAGTTGTTGGACGAGGCAGTTTATGGTCTTCCGGAGTTAAATAGAGAGTGCCTTGCTGGTACCAAACTTATAGCGATGCCAGGTTGTTACCCGACGTCTGTCATTTTGGGTGTTTTGCCGCTTATTGAGACAAAATGTTTGATAAATACTTTAATTGCAGATTGTAAGTCCGGGGTGAGTGGGGCTGGACGGTCTGCAACCAGTTCCACGATCTACGGGGAAGTTGCCGAAAACTTCAAGGCTTATGCCGTCCATGGACACAGACACCTCCCGGAAATCAAACAGGAAATAATTGGTATTGTAAACAAATCGAAAAAGCAAGTTGACTCGGACAATTTCGATATACAGTTTACTCCTCATTTGCTGCCGATGTTTAGAGGCTTATATTCTTCCATCTACATAGAGTTAATTGAGGATATAAAACAAGATGCGTTGACTGAACTTTACAAAGCTCGTTATGCAAGTGAGCCCTTTGTAAAAATCCTTCCAAAGGGTGTTTTGCCTGAAACGCGTTTTGTACGAGAATCCAACGAAGTTCATCTTTACGTAAATAAATTTGAGAAGTCTAGCTACTTGAATATTTTAGTTGCGGAAGACAATCTGATAAAAGGAGCAGCCGGACAAGCAGTACAAGTAATGAACTTAGTTTTTGGGTTTGCAGAAACTATTGGGTTAAAGTAAAGTATTAGGGAAGGAGAAAAAGATGCCAACTGAAGTCAAAAAAGAAAATTTGGATGTACCTACAACGGGTGAGATGCCTCCGCCTTTTGTGTTCACAGATGCTGCGGCAAAGAAAGTAAAAAGTCTCATTGAAGAGGAAAACAACCCGAATTTAAAATTACGGGTTTATGTTCAGGGTGGGGGTTGCTCAGGGTTCCAGTATGGGTTTACATTTGATGAGATTGAAAATGAAGATGATGCTAAGATGGAGCGGTTAGGTGTTTCGCTACTAGTTGATTCCATGAGTTATCAGTATCTAACGGGATCCGAGATTGATTTTAAAGATGATCTAGAGGGAGCTCAATTCGTTATTAGAAACCCTAATGCAGTCACAACTTGTGGATGTGGATCAAGTTTTTCGGTTTAAAGGCTTAATCTTCGGTTGACTTTCCTATTTCCTCAATTATCTTTTTTGCATCTCCGAAAACCATCATAGTGCTGTCCATATAAAATAATTCGTTGTCAAGCCCGGCGTACCCAGATGCCATAGATCTTTTATTAACAATTACGGATTGAGCTTTGAAAACCTCTAATATTGGCATGCCAAAAATAGGACTTCCAGGAGTTTTAGCTGCAGGATTCACAACATCGTTCGCCCCCAAAACCAGGACCACGTCGGTTTGATTAAACTCAGAGTTAATGTCTTCCATTTCGAATACTTGATCATATGGTACTTCTGCTTCAGCCAGCAGAACGTTCATATGACCAGGCATTCTTCCAGCTACGGGGTGTATTGCGTACCGAACCTGAATTCCTTTTTCTATTAATTTGTCTGTCAGCTCTTTAAGG
Source organism: Betaproteobacteria bacterium (assembly GCA_028139135.1). Classification (GTDB taxonomy): domain Bacteria; phylum Pseudomonadota; class Gammaproteobacteria; order Burkholderiales; family Burkholderiaceae_A; genus UBA7377. Next base: position 17,536 of record JAOINB010000003.1, on the reverse strand, counting down.
GCATGTTGTGCTCTGGCAACAGCCAACCCATACCCAGGAACAATTATCACAGAATCTGCATTTCCCAGCATAAAAGCAGCATCGTCCGCAGACCCCGTTTTAATAGGTTTCGACTCTCCCGAGCTCTGGGTTAAGTCTGTTTCCCCGCCAAAACCCCCTAAAATTACGCTCAAGAAAGCCCTATTCATAGCCCTACACATGATGTAAGACAAGATAGCTCCTGATGAACCAACTAATGAACCAGCAACAATTAGCATACTATTTCCTAAGGAGAACCCTATTCCGGCAGCAGCCCAGCCGGAGTAGCTATTTAACATAGAAACAACAACTGGCATATCAGCACCTCCAATAGGTATGATAATCAAAACTCCGACAATGAATGAAAGTGCTAACAGTAGAAAAAAAGCCGCCCAGTTTTCCGTCAATGTAAAAACTACTCCTAGTAGTATTATGGATATGCCTACTATGAGATTTATCAAATGTTGTCCAGAAAAAACAATTGGCGCTCCTTGAAATAGCCGAAACTTATATTTTCCAGAAAGTTTTCCAAATGCAATTACAGAGCCGGAAAACGTAATTGCACCAATTGCAGCACCTAAAAACAGTTCCAGTCTGTTTCCAGCTGGAATCTGCAATCCTTTTTCAGTAATATTAAGCGCATGTGGTTCGATGACCGCCGCGATTGCAATAAATACCGCAGCTAAACCAACCATCGAGTGCATAAAAGCCACCAGCTCCGGCATCTTTGTCATTTCGACCTTCTTTGCCATGGTAGCTCCAATAGCTCCTCCCACGGCGATACCCAATGCTACTAATATGATGCCCGATAATAGACTCTGCGTTCCGAGTACGTTCGCCATGTTCCCAATCAAACCAAAAGTACTGATGGTTGCTATTAGCATTCCAACCATCCCGAAAATATTTCCTCGAATAGAGGTGGTTGGGTGGGACAGACCTTTTAAGGCTTGAATAAAACAAACTGAGGCGACAAGATAAAGTAACGTAACAGTATTAATTGAAAAATCTAACATATCACCTAGTCCTTATTTCTTTTGTTTTTTCTTAAACATTTCTAGCATGCGCCTCGTGACCAAAAATCCTCCAAAAACATTTACAGATGCTAGCGTAATCGCGAGAAATCCCATCAATTGTCCCATTGTTGTTTCAGTGAGTGCTCCCGCCATCATAGCTCCTACAATAATGATCGCAGAGATGGCATTTGTTACAGCCATAAGCGGTGTATGAAGTGCTGGTGTGACATTCCACACCACGTGATAACCAACATAGATTGCTAGAACAAAAATAATTAAATTCATTACTGTTGGATTTATGGCTTCCATAATTGGCCCTCCTTGATTACCAGTGTCGCCTGCACAATGTCGTCGTCTTCGGGAATAACTAATGTTTTTTCCTCACTTATTATGAGCCTAGCAAAATCGTAGATGTTCCTGGAATATAAAGCCGATGAATCACTCGCAACCTTCGCAGGTAAATTCGTGAAGCCTATCACCTTAACACCATTGAACTCTTTAATAGTATCTATCTCGGAGCCCTCACAGTTTCCACCTTGTTCTACCGCCATATCAACAACTACCGAACCCGGCTTCATACTCTGAACCATATCACTCGTAATTAATAGTGGAGCTTTTTTTCCAGGGATCAGAGCAGTTGAGATCACCAAATCAGCCTTTGCAATTTTCTCAGCGACTCTTTCAGATTGTCTTTTAAGCCATGAGGCAGGCATAGCTTTAGCATAACCCCCTTCCCCTTCTGCAGCAGCTCTTTCTTCTTCAGTCTCCAATGGAACATCAATAAATTTTGCTCCAAGAGATTCTATTTGTTCTTTAACACTCGGTCTAACGTCTGAGGCTTCAACTACTGCCCCTAGCCTTTTCGCCGTTGCTATTGCTTGCAAACCCGCAACACCAGCTCCCAGAACAATTACTTTAGCCGCTTTCGTGGACCCCGCAGCAGTCATCAACATAGGAAAAAGCTTTGGGTATGCGCTGGCTCCGACCAAAACAGCTTTGTATCCCGCTATATTTGCTTGCGAAGATAAAACATCTAATGTCTGAGCACGTGTCGTCCGGGGCGCAGACTCCAGTGAGAAGGCAGTTATACCCTTTTTCGCTATTTCAGCCAGATATTCTTTATTATAAGGCTCCAACATACCAACCAAGGTTGTCCCACTTTTTAAATCGTTTAATTCAGCTTTTTGGGGCGTTCTGACTTTTAAAACTAACTCCTTTTGGAAGGCCTCTGCCTGTTTACATATTTTCGCACCAGCAGCTTTGTATTCCAAATCACTGAAATAAGCAGAATTCCCAGCATTTTCAGCAACGTATACATCAACTCCTAATTTAATAAATTTTTTTACTGTTTCAGGCGAGCCAGCTACACGAGCCTCGCCCACAAAAGTTTCTTTTGGAATACCTATTTGCACTCGTATTCTCCTAAAATGAATAATCGATTAAATTTCTTTCGAACATGACTAAAAAATTAGACATCGTTGTTGGCTTGTCAGGTGGAGTTGACTCTAGCGTTGCCGCATGGTTGCTCCAACAAAAAGGGCATAAAGTGAGAGCTGTGTTTATGAAAAATTGGGATAGTGATACTGAGGGTGGAGATTGTAGTAGTAAAGAAGATTTTCTGTCAGCAGCAACAGCGGCAGACATGCTTAATATTCCCCTCGAGTTTGTTTCCTTTTCAAAACAGTATAAAGACATGGTTTTTAAAGATTTTGTAAATGAATATTCCGTTGGAAGAACCCCAAATCCTGATGTATTTTGTAACTCCGAAATTAAATTTAAAGCCTTTTTAGAGCATGCGAAAGAGTTAGGTGCAGATTACCTGGCAACTGGACACTATGCCCGCTCAAAACTAAACGACTGTCAGTATAACCTAATAACAGCTTCTGACAAAAAAAAAGATCAAACTTATTTCTTGTATCGTTTAAATCAGATGCAACTAGCCCATGCTATGTTTCCTATCGGCGGTCTAACGAAAGATGCAGTTAGAAAAATTGCCACAGAAATCAACTTACCGAATGCCCAGCGATCAGATTCCATGGGCATCTGTTTTATCGGAAAAAAACAATTTAGCTCATTTATCTCCGAATTTATCGATCAAAAACCTGGCCGAATTTGTACTGAAAATGGAGAATGTGTAGGGGAACACAAGGGCTTACATCTCTATACTATAGGACAACGAAAGGGAATTGGAATAGGGGGCTTAAAGATGGCACGTTCTGGAAAAACTGGGCTACCATGGTTTGTTGCTGAAAAAAGAGTTGATGAAAACATTTTAATCGTTGTCCAAGGTTCGCATCACCCTATGCTATACAAGGATGTAATTGAGGCTAAATCGTTACACTGGATCTCCGGAAAGGCTCCACCAGTCGGTAGCCATATAAAAATAAAAATCAGGCATGGTCAGTCTACGGCCGATGCAGTTGTTGACTATTGTAACGATTTACTTAAAGTTAAGGTTAGTAGGCCGCTTTGGGGAGTGGCTCCTGGGCAATCGATTGTCTGTTATGCAGGTAAAATTTGCTTGGGTGGGGGCATAATTTCGTAGTTTTGAAAGAATTTTTATGAATGAAAATGAACTATACGCAATCTGTCCGCTGGATGGAAGGTACAAAAGTCGGGTTCGTATATTAGAGGAAACCTTCTCTGAAGCAGCTTTGATTGCTTACAGAGTTAAAGTCGAAACTCTTTGGTTTAGGCGACTTTGCCTCGACTCTGTTGGGAATCTTACAGTTCCAGACGAGGCATTAGAAAAGGAGCTAGATTCCTGGATTTCCGAATTCTCCGTTGATGATGTAAAGGAAATTAAATCAATTGAAAAGGAAACTAACCATGATGTGAAAGCAGTAGAGTATTTCCTAAAACGAAGAGCAAGAGAATCAGGTAATCCCTTTTTGAAAAATCATGTTGAGATGTTCCACTTTGGATGTACATCTGAAGATATAAATAATCTTGCTTATGCGGGAATGTTGAGAGATGCTAGACAAAAAGTCTTAGTTCCGAAACTTAATTCACTGATAAATGTATTGAAGCATTTGATTTTGAGTAGTGCGAGTTTGGCAATGATATCTAGAACCCATGGACAACCTGCCTCTCCAACAACTTTAGGTAAGGAATTAGCCAATTACAAGCGACGTATGCGAGTGTCTCGAGACCACTTTATAGATATACAAATTTTGGGGAAACTTAATGGAGCAGTCGGAAATTTTAATGCGCACGTTGTTGCTGACTCAAAAAAAAATTGGCTCGAGATTTCGAGATCGTTTATCGAAGAGGATTTGGGTCTTATTGTAAATGAAATGACTACGCAAATTGAACCTCACGATTGGATAGCTAGATATTCAAATGAACTAGTTGTTATTAACTCGATTATGATTGACTTCTGTAGAGATATTTGGTCGTACATTTCTTTGGGCTACTTCACACAAAAGAAAGAGAAGAATGAGGTAGGTTCATCGACAATGCCTCACAAAGTTAATCCAATCGATTTTGAAAATGCTGAGGGTAATTTGGGATTATCATCTTCACTATTGCAGCATTTTTCCACGAAGTTATTAGTCTCGCGTTATCAGCGGGATTTGAGTGATTCAACGGTAATGAGAAATATTGGTATAGCAATTGGCTATACCCTGCTAGCACTTGACTCAACAATCCGTGGGTTAAAAAAAATCGCACCAAATAAGGTCAAGATTTCTAACGATTTAGCAGATACCTGGGAAGTCCTTGCAGAGCCGATACAAATGGTAATGCGAAAAAATGGAATTTCAGACGCTTACGAAAGATTAAAGGAATTTTCCAGAGGAGAGAGTCTCGGGATGGAACAGATACATGTTTTTATAACGAACCTTGATATTTCGGCGGAGGATAAGGCAGCACTATTGTCGCTGCTTCCGTCCAATTATGTTGGGTTAGCGGAAGAATTAGCTAGGAAAGAAGCTGAAAAAGATTAAAGGATACTTTAATTCGTAAAAAAACAACCGATATATAATTTATGAAAAATTTTTTGTCAAAAATCACTTTTGCAATTCTTATTTTAGCGGCAAACAATTCGATGGCGGAAAAGAGGTGTCTAGTTTCGTCTAAAACGACATTATTATATTACGAAAGAATTCAATCAGTCACTATTTGGGCAAACAGTTTGAAGAATGCCGAAAGAAAATTTCGTAGAATGTTCCCTCACAGAACAAATATCATGAGAATAAGGTGTCGGGAACACATAAGCCCATACGAACGGATTCCTTAAGGTTCTAAAAACTCTTCTTTTTTCTTTACAGGTTGTACGAGATCCTTTCGTGATATGCCAAGCCAAATTGTTATTGGTGCCATTACAAATATCGAGGAATATATTCCGAATACTATTCCAATCGTAAGGGCAAGGGCGAAATAATGAAGAGCCGGCCCCCCAAATATTAACATCGCTAAAACTACAGTTTCGGTTGTGCCGTGAGTAATGATGGTCCGAGACATGGTTCGTGTAATGGCATTGTTTATAGTATCAACAACGGTTGCTTTTCTCATCCTGCGAAAATTCTCACGAATTCGGTCTGCAACAACAACCGATTCATTAACTGAATACCCCAACACAGCAAGGACTGCAGCTAGAACAGACAAAGAAAACTCCCACTGGAAGGCAGCAAAGAATCCTAAAATAATAACGACATCATGAAGGTTGGCTACTATAGCAGCTATCGAAAATTTCCATTCAAAACGAACTGCAAGGTAAATCATAATTCCGATGATTACAAAAATTATCGCAAGCAATCCATCAAAAGCGAGTTCACTTCCTATTTGAGGGCCGATGTACTCGATTCGTCGAAGTTGCGCCTCTTCTCCAGAGCTTAGGTTTTTAATCTCATCATAAATTTTTTCAGCTAAATCTTTTTTTTCATCATCTAAAGGTACTTTGATTAAAACATCTTTTGAGGAACCAAACCGTTGAACCTGGAAATCATCGAATCCAACTTGTTTTAATTTCGACCTAATCTGTTCTATTGGGGCTTCATTTTCGTAAGAAACCTCAATGACCGTTCCGCCTGTAAATTCGATTGAGAAATGCAAGCCTTTGTAACTTATAAAAATTATTGATCCTATAAAAACAAAAATTGAAACAACATTCAGAAGGCTTGCGTGCTTCATAAAGGCGATATCTTTTTTAAACTTAAAAAACTCCATATCCCTCAGCCAATTGCTAATTTTGAAATTTTCTTTTTTCGCCCGTATATGAGATTAACCAATCCCCTGGAAAAAAGAACTGACGAAAACATTGATGTGAGAATTCCTAAGACGTGGACTACTGCAAAACCTCTTATGGGACCAGACCCAAAAACAAGCAGCGCAAGCCCCGCTATAAGTGTGGTTACATTTGAATCTAGAATGGTGGCCCATGCTTTTTGATAACCATTGGATATGGCGGTAGATGGAGCGGAACCATTGCGAATTTCTTCTCTGATTCTCTCATTGATAAGTACATTCGAGTCTATTGCCATACCGAGTGTAAGAGCCATAGCTGCTATTCCGGGCAGAGTCAGGGTAGCCTGAAGAAGTGAAAGTAGAGAAATCAGTAAAGTAATGTTTAGGGAGAGTGAAAGTGCTGACACCATACCAAAAACAAAATAGTACGCGATGATAAATATAACTATCGCAACGAAACCCCACAATGTTGAATTGAATCCCTGAGCTATATTATCAGCTCCTAGACTTGGACCAATTAATCTCTCTTCAATTATCTCCATGGGAGCCGCTAGTGAGCCTGCGCGTAGTAAGAGTGCAACATCAGCTGCTTCAGTGGTAGTCATGCTTCCGGAAATTTGAACCCTACCGCCTGGAATTTCAGATCTTATTACAGGCGCCGTAACTACCTCCCCTGAGCCTTTTTCGATTAGGAGAATTGCTAGTCTCTTGCCGACATTTTGTCGTGTAATTTCCCTAAACACTCTAGTTCCCTTTGGATCTAAAGTTAAGTGAACCGCCGGCTCTAAAGGGTTTTGAGAATCAAATCCAGCTTGTGCGTCAGTAAGGTTTTGCCCTGTAATTAAAACTTCTTTTTTTAGTGCTAGTGAATCGCCTTCTCTGTTTTTCATTAACTCTATACCCGGAGGAATTCTCTTCTCCGCGATCTTTGTCCTGGTTTCAGGAGTGTCATCCACTAATCTCACTTCTAATGACGCAGTCCTACCGAGTATTTCTTTTGCTTTTGCAGTATCTTGTACTCCCGGTAATTGCACAACGATACGATTGCGTCCTTGTTGTTGTACTATGGGCTCGGCTACGCCTAACTCGTTTATTCGATTAGAGAGAGTAATTATATTCTGTTTAAGAGCTGTTTCTTCTAATAAAATTCTTGTGTTCTCTGGTAACGCTCCCTGTAGCTCTTCACTTTCTGTGGTCGGTTCTAATCCGGTCCATCGAATATCAGGAATTTCTGATATTAATATATCTCGAGCATTTGTAAAATCTTCCTTGTTCTTCAAGTTTATGCTTAATGAGGTATCAGCTATTGATATTTCCGTGTACCTGATTTTATTTTTTCTTAGAATTGAACGCGTATCCGTGGCTACATTTTCCAGCTTCGAGGAGATTACAGCGCCCTGGTCAATCTCTAGCATAAAATGTACGCCGCCTCTCAGGTCTAATCCTAAGTACATTGGCAGTGCATTAATTGCAGCTAACCAATTCGGAACGTCCGAGACAAGGTTTAAGGCAATTACGTACTTTCTTTCTTCCTTATTTAACTGGCCTTCTAAAAATGTTTTAGCTTTTAATTGTTCCTCTGTTGAAGAGAATCTAATTTTTATTGTTCCGCCTCCGATTGTGTTTGCATGGGAGATTTTATTAAAGGATATATTTGCATCACTAAGCTGTTCATTCAGCTGCTCGACCAGGTTGAACTCCACTTTTATCGTAGCCTTTCCAGGGGAAATTTGTATTGCTGGCGCTTCTCCATAAAAATTAGGCACAGTAAATATGAGCCCAAAGCACAACGCTCCAAGCATTAGTAAGAGTCTCCAGGGTTCAGGTTTATTCATGAGAGAGGCTGTCTTGCGAGTTTAGTTTTTTGTTTGTCAAAAAATTTCTTTAATTGTTCCCTTTGGTAGCAGAGTTTCCGCTGCTTGTCGTTTTACGATAACCTCCGTTTTATTTTGAGTATCTCCAACTTCCAAAGTAATGTACGTTGAGTTGATGTTGATGATTTTCCCAACTATACCGCTACTCGTTATGATTTCATCCTGTTTCTGGAGGTTTTCCACGAGATTTTTGTGCTCCTTAGCTCGCTTCATTTGTGGCCTTATCATTAGAAAGTATAGGACTACAAACATTAGTATCAAGGGTAGAAGACTTATGAGAGGGTCTTGAGCCGCAGTATTTTGTGCATAGGCGTAAGAAATCATATCAATTCTCCAAAAAGTACAGTATAAAAGCTAAATAGGAGAGGATACACGATTTAAAAAAGATTTTTACCCGACACCCGTTTCATATGACATTTTTCCTAACTTCCACAGATAATGAGGCTAGAGCAGGAACCCTTACTCTTTCCCATGGAGAGGTGTTTACACCTATATTTATGCCTGTTGGCACTTATGGGGCCGTTAGGGGCTTATCAAGCGACATTTTAGGAAAACTCGGAACTCAAATAATTCTTGGAAATACGTTCCACCTATGGTTGCGACCTGGATTAGAGAGCATTAAGAAAAGCGGGGGTCTTCACCAGTTTATGAGTTGGAACAGACCAATCCTCTCGGATTCTGGAGGGTTCCAGGTTTGGTCTCTTAAGAATTTATCAAAGCTTAGTAGCGATGGTGTTCATTTTCAATCACCAATTTCTGGGGAAAAATTATTTTTATCTCCAGAGCGTTCAATAGAAATACAGAATGTACTAAATACTGATGTTGCAATGGTTTTTGATGAATGTACTAGTTGGCCAGTTGATTACGATAGTGCTGCCTCTTCTATGAGACTTTCTATTGAGTGGGCAAGAAGGAGTCGTCGAGCCTTTGAACCCAAAAGCGGAAACAAAATTTTCGGGATTATTCAGGGTAGTATGTACGAGGATTTACGTCGCGAGTCGTTAGGTGCTATAACGGAACTGAATTTTGATGGCTATGCAATAGGCGGCTTGTCTGTTGGAGAGAGTAAAGAAGATATGCATCGCATATTAGAATTCACAGTTCCTAAAATGCCAAAAGATTCTGTCCGTTACTTAATGGGCGTTGGTACTCCAGAAGATCTTGTGTATGCAGTGTCTAAAGGGATAGACATGTTTGATTGCGTTATGCCAACGAGAAATGCAAGAAACGGTTTACTGTTCACTAAGTTTGGGAATGTTAAAATAAGAAACTCGAAATATAAAAGTGATTTTTCCCCTATTGAGGAGAATTGTCAGTGTCCTGTTTGCTCGCCAGAGATGCATGGAGCCAATCAACCCTTTTACAGCAGAGCATACATCCACCATCTACAAAAAATAAATGAAATGCTTGGCTCGATATTAGCAACTCAACATAATATCTGGTTTTATCTCAAAATCATGCAGGAAATGCGAGCTGCAATTAAAAAAAAGACGTTTTCTTCATGGAAAAAAAGTTTTTTTGAAACTAGGTCTATCGCGGTTTGAAAGCTAACATAGCGTCTCCATAACTGAAAAATCGAAACCGCTTTTTTATGGCGTATTGATATGTTTCAAGACATTTTTTTCTCCCCAAAAAAGCGGAAAGCAAAATAAAAAGAGTTGATTTTGGCAAGTGAAAATTGGTAATCAGTCCGTCGACAATTTTAAATTCATATCCCGGCCGGATAAAAATATCGGTCTTTGCAAATTTATTGTCATCGTGAAACTCATTTATCTGAAATTTTTTTGAATCGTTTTGCTCGAATTTTAGAGATTCTAGGGCTCGAAGTGAAGTTGTTCCTACAGCAATTATTCTTCTGTTATTTCGCTTTGCTTTCACGATCTTAGATATGACTTCTTCGTTAATGGAGAAATATTCGGAATGCATATTGTGGTTCGAAATATCTTCTTCAGTTATTGGTGCAAATGTCGCAAGCCCTATATGTAGTGTCAGGAATGCTATATCTATATTCTTACGTTCTAGTCCTGCGAAAGTCTCACGATCAAAATGTAAACCCGCAGTTGGCGCTGCTAATGAACCATTTGTTTTCGCATAGATTGTCTGATATCTCTCTTCATCAAGTTTATTAGGCCCCCGATCGATATAAGGAGGCAAGGGAAGTTTCCCGAATTCCTTAATCAAGTAGTCGATCGGAAGTGAGGAAGAAATCACACAAAATTTAGAACCCACTTCTATAAGATCTTCAACTATCAAATAATGGTCAGACTTTCCTAAAAACAATTTAAGTTTCTGTTGTAACTTTTTTTTGGGTTTTACCATTGCACGGAAATAGACTCTTGATTCGTGATGGCGTGTAGCTTTAGTGTCCAAGATGAAAACCTCAATTTTTGCTCCAGTTTCCTTGAAGCATTCTATTCTTGCCGGGATTACCTTCGAGTCGTTAAAAACCAATAGATCATCTTCTTTGAGAAAATGTGTTACACGTGCAAACGTAGTCTCTTTAAATTTGTTCCCTAGAGCAAAATTATCACTATTGTGATTTACAACTAGCAGGCGACTTGACGAACGTTTATCAGTCGGTTTTTGTGCTATCAATTCCCTCGGTAGTGAAAAGTTGTAGCTTTTTAATTCGTTATCATTCATATGTAAAACATACAACAAAAACCCAGTCTTTTTACTATGAGTCCCATGTCAACGGAGTATTCTTTGACATAAAGGTTTCTGTTCTAATTTTTTTTCGAATGCAAAATAACTAAAGTATTTAGTGGTTTTAGTATGGCGCCAAGAGCCAGTGAAATTTTTTTAACAAAGGTTGGTTTAACTTCTTCTCGGAAGCAAAATAACTTCATTGTAATCAACCAGATACAGACACAGAGCCATTCCATTCATGTGTTCCTCCATAGCAAACACCAACTTCCATTGCATAAAAATTTTTATAATAAGACTTTTTATTGAGCATGCCCACGTTATACTGCTTTATAAATATAGACAGAAACGTTCACTGCCAGAGTGGCGGAATTGGTAGACGCACCGGATTCAAAATCCGGCGCCAGCGATGGTGTGCGGGTTCAAGTCCCGCCTCTGGCACCAAGAACAGCTATTGTTGGAAGAAATAGATAAAGCCGACACTTACTTGATTATTTAAAATATCTGTTTCAATTTGACCCCCCCCGTCCAGATCCGCCTTCATAGGGGTATACGTAATCCGATATTCCGCGAACATTTTCCATGATTCAGCGAGCTCATGTCTGAAACCAGTCATGATTTGATATGCAGGTCCGGTACTTTGGTAATCATAAGTTTTTCCGCCGGTTGCCGGCGCGCCTTCCACATCAACGTGGGGATAAGCAATGCCAATTCCAGCTCCAATATATGGGGTCAGTTCAGTACCTATGGTTGTAATCGAATGAAGTTTATGAATAGCGAGTAAAGTAAGGGTATTTATACCATCTGTAAACTCAAGTCTCCTTAGGTTTCCCGGAAGTCTTTTGGCTTTTATCTTACTATGGTTGAAGTCTATGGCAAATTCCATGTCGGTATTTTTCAAACCATTCATACTTAACCTATAACCATAATATATCGGGGACTCAAAAGACTCTCCGTCCCAACCATTAACGGAATATTTTCCGTCAGCTATACCATAACTAGTTGATGCATTCGAAAAAGTGACACTACTGTGGGCTGCGTTATTGAATCCCCCGTAAAAAGAAACATTAAAGTTGGCTCCAAAACCCATACACTGGAATACAAGTAAAAATATTCCCAGAGCAATTTTCTGAGAGCGATAATAAGATTTTTTCATACGTTTAATATTTGTTAGAAAATTCATAAATGTACATGTAGATTAACGGTCTTTATAAGAAAAAATCAAGTTTATGAGTAAAAATCCAATACCTTGGACTGTTGTGGTGAGTCCGAACAGTATCGAAGAAGCAACACTATTCTCCAGAGAATAACCGAGAAATGATAATACAATAGCGGCACCATACTCACGGGGTCCAAATCCGGCGAGGCTAAACGGCATTGCTGCAAAAAGAAATATTATCGGGACAATTATGAGACATTGATAAATTGAAATGTCAACATTAGTCGCACTAAGGCAAAGGAAGAAGGATATAGCAAAGAACGCCTGTGATAAGACAGAGGCAAAAATGGTTATCCTTTTTTTTCCTCTTGTCATTAGCTGGATAACCGTAGAAAGTTTAATAGTTGATTTAGAAAACAAAAGTTTAATTTTCGAGCTAAGAAAAGGTACTACAACTACAAAAAATAAAAAAAGGGAATAAAAACCTACGAAAGTATTTTGGTTTAGGTGTAGTTTATCTACAGGGAGTGTACTATTGTTAATTACTAATGAATAAAAGATGGTGATCAAGGCAAGTAAGCAAAGAGCCCAGAAACCATGAACTCTGTCTGCAACCACACTAAGCACCACTTCTTTTGATGCTTTCAATTTGGAGGTAAATTTGCCTGACGGCTTTCGTGATGACAGGCGTATCGATCGGTAATAATCACTCCCCAACATCCCTACAGGAACGACAGTTGTAAAGCTTATACTCTCGAAATATACTTTTATCGCTTCCCAAAATTTCATCTTTGACTCAAAGTTTAATAGCTTCGTCCATCGAAAAGCACAAGCCACGTTACCACAAAGACTAAATATGCATGCTAAAAAAAAACTCCATTTATTTGAATCCGAAATTACAGAAAAAATCTCATGCAAATCTATGAAGTAGAAAAAACCAACTAAAAGCAACACGGAGATTGCTACTTGTAAGGGCTTAGTTTTCATTGAAATTATTTTTTTAGTTTGACTTGATACTGCTTTCTTCCGCTAGGTTCATGATAGATTCGTATCAGTAACTCCCCTAGTAAGCCCACGGCTAACAACTGGGTACCTAATAAGGTCAGCAGTAAGCCTAGTGTTAATAAGGGACGCGTTCCGATTTCGCTACCGAGAAAAACTTTTTCAAAGAACAACCACAAAAATATTAGCAAGCCTGCGCTTAACATTGTAAGTCCGATACCACCAAAGGCGTGGATTGGTCTGTGCATGTATCGTCTTGAAAATTGAATCCAAATAAGATCCAAAATTACTCGTAAGGTTCTGTCGATCCCATATTTAGACTTTCCCGTTTTCCTGGGATGATGCTTTACAGGAATTTCAATTATTTTAGCTCCAACTTCTGCAGCAATGGCTGGTATAAAACGATGCATTTCCCCGTACAACCTAAATTTTGAGACCAGTTCTCTTCTATATCCTTTAAGTGAACAACCATAGTCCCTTAACTTTATTCCGGTTGTGTAGGAGATTAAATAATTTGCAAACATCGAGGGCAGTTTTCTATTTAATACAGAATCCTGACGATCTTTTCTCCAACCCGCAACGAGGTCGATTTCATTATTGTTTTTCAATACATCTATAATTTTTGGTATGTCAGCAGGATCATTTTGCAAATCTCCATCCATTGTTATCAGCACATCCCCTGTGCTGTGATCAAACCCAGCCTGTAGCGCGGTGGATTGTCCATAGTTTCGCACTAAACTCACGACATCTAAATTTTGGTTTGTTAGTTGCATTTCTTTTAAAGTTGCTCCTGTACCGTCTGTGGATCCATCGTCTACGATGATAATTTCATAATCAAAATTTAAACCTAAATTTCTTAAATTCTGAGTATTCTCCACGAGTTTCTCGATGGCATCAACCTCGTTAAATACGGGAATGATAATAGACACTAGCTTAATCATGCTTTATTAAACCATATCCTCTTTATCAACCCAAACAAGGAGTACCTTTTTAGTTGTTTTCCCTTGTATCGTCAAATTACCTGTATTTTTTGCGGTTGCGATTTCAACTGTAGTAAACTGTTCTTTAAGTTCCTTCATAATTTTCTGCAGTGCATCTTTGTTATTGTTAATCAATAGGACGAAAAGAAGCCGCTCTTTTTTTTCTATCTCGGACAATGGATATTTAAGATCCCAATGATTATACACTCCGGTAGTATTAAGCGACCTAATTTTATAATTAGGAAGATATAACGATAAAGTTGCGAGCAGACCGCGATCATTACTTGCAATAATTTTTCCTTCACTGTGATCAAGATCTCTCACTATATTAGCAATCGTTCTATATCCTTCGACTTGAAGAAAAGGGTTGGTTGTCAATAAACCGTGAGCACTTAAATTGCCAAATATTTTTGGGCTATTTAAGAATAAGAGCAAAAACAATAGATTTATTATGAAAGTTATCGAAAGAGAAAGTTTCATAAAATTTGATTGAGTAGAGTTTTCCTGCTCTCTTGCGACCAGAGTGGAGAAATAGATTACGATTGGTATTGAAATCGGTGATGCCCAATTAATCTCGGTTTCACTAATTAAACTCAAAAAAGATACGGTTGTAAAAAGTGGCAGACTAAAAGCAGCAGAAAAAACCCACACCTCTTTTACGTTATAGTGATATTCTTTGAGTCCTATTAAGTTTCGTTCGGTATGGAATAAATGCCAGTTTTTTATAAGTGAAACCAAAAATATTAAAAAAATGATAGGGCTGAATATAATAAACTGACCAATAAAAAATTCCATTAGTGAGCCAATTTGCACCTCTGTACCCTTATCGAGAGACGTCATTTCTACATGATGCTTAAGTGTTGGGAAATCGTGGCTTATATTCCAAACGATATTTGGAAAAAAAATCACCAAGGCGATACTAGTCGCTATAACAATTTTCAACCAACTAAATTGATTCAATTTTAGAAGTAAAAAAAGTGCAGATATGCAAAAAAATATCATTGAATATTTTGTGAGAAGGCCGATTCCAACTGCTATTGCGCAACACAATAGCCAAAAAAAAGATCCATTCCTGAAGGTCATAATAAAGAAAAAAGTGGATGCAGACCAAAGTAGTAATAACCATGCGTCTGTTGTTGCGAACTGACTATAAAAAGTTGATAAAGGTAGGGTTAGAAATAAAAATGCTGATAGACAAGAGGCTATAAAATTATTTGTTAATCTAAAGGTGCTAAGTCCACAAAAGATTGATGATAAGAAAAATGCAATGGGTTGTAATGATCTGTAGCATTGGTAATTTTCTCCACAAGATTGGTTCAGAGGACTAAGTACCCAGGCAATAAAAGGTGGTTTTGAAAAATAACCCGTTTCTAGACTTTTAGACCAGAATATATATTGAGCTTCGTCTATTGCTAAATCAATACTCCCAAGCAACGATGGGCTGAAGATCGCATAGAGTTTGGCAAAAACTATCGAAAAAAATAAAATACTAATGAAAAAGAAAAACGTTTTATTATTTTTTGTCAGCATAACTTCTAGTAAGATTAGAAAAGAAAACTACAGCACGTAAATTATGAGTAAAAATAAGTATGTTCATCTCCGGATGCATTCAGAGTACTCCGTCAATAATAGTACGATTAGGCTGTCAGATGTAGTTCGCAGGGCGACAAATGATCAGCAGTCTGCTTTAGGTTTGACAGATCTAGGGAATACATTTGCTTACATAAAGTTCTATCGTTTAGCGAGGGAGAGCGGAATTAAACCGGTTTTGGGCATTGAACTGCGTCTTCGAACGGATTCTAAGGCGTTAGAAATTCCTCGGGTAATTTTGCTGTGCAAAAATCGATTGGGTTACAAAAAGCTTTGCAGAATAGTATCACGTGGATGGCTTGATTATGGTCAGTTATGGCAACAAGGGACAATCAGTCTTGACTGGTTTTTAGAAGATGATCCTCTGTTAGGGGGGAAAATGTCGGATGACTTGATATGTTTATCAGGGGGAATATTTGGTGAGTTGGGTTTGACTAGTTTAAAAACGGAATTATCGGAAAAAAAAATACTGGATAAAACAACAGAATATCTAAAAATTTTTGAAGACAATTTTTACTTAGAGACCCAAAAAGCTGGGTTTTTACATGAGGATCTTCTTTTTGAAAAGACGTTATACATTGCTGACAAACTTAGTATTCCGATTGTTGCTACGCATCCAATTCAATTTTTAGAAAAAGCTGAATTTTCATCTCATCAAGCCCGGGTGGCAATATCAGAGGGGGAAACACTTACGTCGCTCAAAACGAGTACTAACTATACATCTGAGCAGTACTTTTTAAGTCAAGATGAAATGATGATGAGATTTAAAAACTTTCCAGGGGCATTAGAAAATACTTTAGAAATAGTAAAGCGTTGCAATTTAGAGTTTGAATTTGGCAGAGTTCAACTGCCCAGATTTTCTATTGGGAGCGGTGCTTCCATGTCTGAATATCTCAAGGAGAAAGCTTTCGAAGGCTTGAAGCAAAGACTAAAACCTGAAGATTTTTCTGGTGAAGAGGAACAAAAATACGAGAACAGACTATTTTTGGAATGTGATGTTATTTCAAAGATGGGGTTTTCGAGTTATTTTCTGATCGTTGCAGATTTTGTAAATTGGGCAAAAAATAATGGTGTACCTGTAGGCCCTGGGAGAGGTTCGGGTGCTGGTTCTCTAGTTGCTTATTGCTTAAATATTACAGATGTGGATCCTATTAAATTTTCTCTCTTATTTGAGAGATTCCTCAATCCAGAACGGGTTTCGATGCCTGATTTCGATATAGATTTCTGTCAAGAGCAGAGATATCGGGTAATTGAGTATGTAAAAAATAAATACGGGACTGAAGCTGTTAGCCAAATTATCACATTCGGGACGATGGCTTCGAGAGCCGTTATTCGTGATGCCGGGCGCGTTTTAGAACTACCCTACACATTTTGTGACCAATTATCTAAGCTCGTTCCTGTAGTTCAAAACAAGCCGCTGAGTTTAAAGGACGCTAGAAATGCTGAGCCTTTACTTGCAAGCAGAGAAAAAGAAGAAGAAGAAGTCGCTAATTTATTACGATTAGCTGAACCCTTAGAGGATCTCGTTCGAAATGTTGGTATGCATGCAGGGGGTGTTTTGATTGCACCTGGAGAACTAACTGATTTTTGCCCCCTATACAAGGCTCCAGGGACTGATGGAGAGGATGGGGTTATTTCAATGTTTGATAAAGACGATATTGAACAGCTTGGTTTGGTAAAGTTTGATTTCTTGGGGTTGAGAAATTTAACAATTTTGGATTTGGCAGTAAGAGAGATTAATAAACTCTACCCCAATGAATGTTTAAAACTGGAAGATCTGAACGAATTCAGTGATTCTAAAACATATGATTTATTAAAATCTGCTAACACGACAGCTGTGTTTCAGTTGGAGTCCGAGGGAATGAAAAGATATTTGTTAAAACTACAACCTGATTGTTTTGAAGACATAATTGCTATGTTAGCTCTTTACAGACCAGGTCCTCTTAACTCAGGCATGGTGGATGATTTCATAAAAAGAAAACAGGGTGTACAAAAGATCGATTATTTTCATGATGACCTTAAAGAGTGTTTATCGCCGACTTATGGTGTAATAGTTTATCAAGAGCA
>JAOINB010000029.1 GCA_028139135.1 Betaproteobacteria bacterium | reverse complement strand
GAATAAACTTTTCAATTTTTTGAAATAATATACGGTCCTCGTCAACCAATTTTGGGCGATGCTCAGGGTGGTAATATCTCGCCATCTTAACTTTAATAATCCCCAACTCCGTGATAAATTTTAGTAGAAAATTAAATGACTCTAAAGGCATATCTCCCCCAACACCTTCAAAGAGTGTATTTATGTCGGGTCCGTATATATCGAAATTTTTTTTATGGTAGACTTTTAACCACTGAACAACTCTTAGTTTAAAATTATCAACAAATGTTAGCTCAAAAACTAATGAGCCTCCCGTATATGGGATCTTTACAAGTCCACTATCATCAAGCCATTCCGCGATGTTATTCCTTCTTATATTAAAAATTTTTGCTAACCAATCGTAATCAAAACCATTCCTCGCGAGTTTCAGTAACCGGCCTTCAAGTCTTTCGGAGTTACTTTGTATACCCTCCAACAGAGCTTTTAGCAAGACAATGTTTTTTTTCTTTCGTCTGAATTTGCATTTTGCATCGGGATTCAATATTAGACCGCCACCCAACGTTCTGGTAGAGTTTTCGTCTCTTACAATGAAGTGGTCTCCGCAAGTGGAAACAAATTCTTTCGCTGAGATAAATTGAACGAAACCAGAATGTCCGGGCAAAATTTCTTCTCCATCCAAAACCGCTAATTTTGTTACTGTATTCTGAGTACCAATATGCAAATGAATTATGGAATTATGCTTCAAAGCTTTAGGTTCTGAATCCGATAAATGTAGAAACCCATCGACTCTTCTAGTGACCAGACTTAAACCCGTTTCGACAATCCAATTCCCTCGGCTGATCTCATTTTTCTTTAAGTTATTTCCCGTCAAATTTAAAGCACATCTATCGCCTGCCCGTCCGATAGTAGTTTCTTTAGACTGAGCTCGAATACCCTTTACTCGCAGTTTTTTACCTTGAGGCAGAAGTGTAACATAATCGTTCTTTTTTATTTCGCCAGAAAATATTGTGCCTGTAACAACTGTCCCGGCTCCATCTTTCGTAAAACATCGATCAATCGGTAAGCGAAAGTTTTGACTTATTTTCTTTGATCTTTTAACGATATTAGTGCTTAGCAAATAGTCTTTTAACTGTCGAATACCGTCCAAATTTTTATTCGAAACCTGAAAAAATTGACAATCCTTTAAAAAAGATTTTCTGAGAAATTTTTTTATTCTTTCTATGACTATTTCGCAATCAGCGGGCCCTACCAAATCCGTTTTCGTTACTACTACAGCACCGTCAGTAATTCCCAAATTTTCGCATATAATCAAATGCTCTTTTGTTTGTGGCATAACACCATCATCTGCTGCAACAACTAATAAACAAAAATCTATTCCGCATGCCCCCGCTAACATATTAGTAATAAATTTTTCGTGTCCTGGAACGTCTACAAATCCAATCACGTTACCCATCGGTGTAGATAGATAAGCAAAACCAATATTTATGCTTATACCTCTTTTTTTTTCCTCTTCAAGAGAATCTGTATCAACTGAGGTAAGAGATTTTATAAGCGTAGTTTTCCCGTGATCAATATGTCCAGCAGTTCCAACAATCACAAAAACAAACCCCCCTTTCTAGCAGGTATAAAAGGGGGGTTGTTCGTCACGAGTTCACCTTACGGTTGTCTCAGCTAACTCCAAAACAGTTGTACGATAAGGGGTAAAGTTAACCCTGTTCGACACTGCATAGAGTTTTGACGGGGCGTATAAGAATAGGGCAAAAGCCTGCTCATGCACATATGCCTCAAGCTCTCTTGTCAAACTTTCCTGATTGTCAGGACTACTTACGATTTTTTTGCCAATATCCTCAAAACCCTTATTAACAGGCATTGATCTGAATCCACCGTCTTGACCAAAAAACTCTCTATGAACAACTCCGTAAGGATGGTCGGGTGACCAATCGAAATGTTCAACAAGTTTTATGTCCCAACCATCGGACCCTGATGTATCCACTTTTGCAGAAATCCCGACAGCAGATAGATTTTTTGCTATGGAATCGGCAACCGCTTTATGACCTGCTCCCGTTGCAATAACAAAATCTTTAATCCCTGCTTCCTTCAAAACCGCCTGAGCTTTTTTGGGCTCATAAGCATAAGGAGAAAGTGAACTGTTGTAACCAAAAGAACCACCAGTAATCATCGCGGGCATTATAGTCCCAAAGCCAAGATGCCCTTCTTGTAAAACAAGGCTCTTATCAACGGCATGATTTATAGCTTGGCGTAATTCTTTATTTTTCCATTTCGAACCAGACTTATTTTGATTAAAAACACCAACCAAAACAGTTTTTGCTCTGCTTTCAACAACACCGGCTTTACTGCTCTTACTTACCTTCATTGCTTCAGCTGGAGTAAGTTCTGTGACGATATCGATTTTACCGCCTTTGATTACCTCGTCAATTGCTTCCGCTTTTGAAATGATGTTATCGAACTTAATCCTAACTTTTGGAATTCTTGTAGGATTCCAGTAGTCGTTGTTAGGCTCCATAATCACAGTTGGTGATCTTTTATCCAAAACAGAAACTCCTTCTTTTAATACGAATGGGCCAGTCCCCCACGGACCAGCTTCATCTATGACTCACCAATGCCCTTCGGCATTTTTAGTCTTCGCATCAATAAAAGCTAACTGGTTCCAAAATTTTGTGCTGCCAACGTGCATACCCCTGAATTTCATTATTGCTGAAGCATCAGGCTCTGGAAACGTAAATCGAACAGAATATTTACCCAGAACTTCAAGTTTCGTCTTAGGATGAAAATTTAGAAAAGCACCAGGTGGATGAGGATTCTTCCATCTTTGAACCTCATCAAAGCTTTTTCTAAAAACTTTGGCTGTCAATAGTTCGCCATCATGAAATCTGATATTTGGCCTCAAAACCATTTCAAGCGTAGTTTTATTTTTCCATGTGTAACTTTCAGCAAGATCAAGGATTTCATTTCCCTCACTATCAACTCTCACAATTTCATCCATGGTATTCCAGGTAATCCACAACCAGTTAACTGGAGAAGGGTCTACTACCGTTACCGTTGGCAAATTCTTCTTGTCAGCGTTTACAGAAGTAAATCCCAAAATACCGGCGGATAAAATTAAACAACTGAGAGCATGCTTCACGCCTTGCTTTTTGAACAATCTTAAAAGCGACATATATCTCTCCTCAAAAAAATTTAAAAAAATCTCAACCTGCAGAGACTCTAAAAATGTAGCACGCGATTAGTTATCGCACAATATAAATAGGAAAGTTTTTTGAAAAAAAGCAAAATTTATATCAGCAAGCCTTTTATGAGAGGCGGATGTTTAGCCTAGGGCTGTCAGTAAGTTCTAAAACTTTGTTAAGTTCGTTAATGGAGTCCCTAAGATCACAATAGTCTTGATGGGTTAGACCCGTTTGGCAACTAACATCTTCCTGAATTTTTGATACAGTCTCCTTAAGTTCATTGCCCTTTTGAGTCAAATTTAAGTTAATCGTTCGCTCGTCCTCTGCAGATCTAACCTTCAGCAACAACCCATTGTTTTGCATTCTTTTCAAAACTGGAGACAAACTGCCAGAACCCAATTTAAGCTTTTCCGAAAGGTAACTTAGTGTTGTGCCTGATGTTTCCCAAAGCACCAGTAGCACTAGATATTGGGTGTAAGTTAAGTTATATTTCTTAAGCCTCTTATTATATGCCCTCATCACCGAGTTACTCGCACTGTAAAGAGCAAAACAAAGTTGGTAATTTAATAATAAATTATTTTTTTTAATTATCCCCACCTTGTTATTATACAACACCTTGCAACCTAATAGGACCACCAATTCAATTTCAGTTTTTATGGCAAAGTAAATCATCAGATAACTTTTATTTTGAATAAATTAGAGATTTAGTTCTTGTCTTAATATAAAAAACAACAATTAGAGCTTTCTTCAAAATAATGTATCAATTCGAAAAATTAATTTTGTCCAATCAAAAATAGGCAGAAAGTTTTTAGACCATCACTTCATGATGAACAAAAAAAAATTAGCTAAGGAAGGGCACAGTTAAAACAGCTACAGGGGCTTTGAAGACCGCTACGACAAAATATTTGTGACAAGGCGGTTATCTACAAAAGAAAAAATGTCTGGTTCTTATATTCTTGAGGGCGATAAGATTTACCTTTGTGTTCTTAAACCAGAGTACAAAAACCCCGATCTTCCGGTAAAACAAAAAATCACAAAACACCCCAAAAACTAAGAGGTTCGTGTCCGATCGGTTCGTGTCCGATCGGTTCGTGTCCTTACACCTAGACACGAACCTTTTTCGAGGGGTAAAAGGGGGAGCTAGCTTTTTTGGGCATGCCAGAGTAAGCATGGGTAAGCATTCATGTGCTAAGATATGCACTCGTACTTAGAGTGTTACAGTATGATCGGAAAACGAGGGGTAGATGAAAGAATGGCTTAACTGTGCGGGTTTAGAGCGGATGGCTACATAAGCTGTTAAAACTGGTTCTAAATCGATTGGCGGAGAGAGCGGGATTCGAACCCGCGGTAGGCTATTAACCTACACACGCTTTCCAAGCGTGCGACTTAAACCACTCATCCACCTCTCCTATGCTTGCTTCCCGCTAAGTTGCTCTAGGATAGCAGGATTTTCAAGTGTAGAAACATCTTGCTGAATTTTTTCTCCTTTCGCAAGGGCTCTCAACAATCGCCTCATAATCTTTCCAGAGCGAGTCTTTGGCAAATTATCACCAAACCTTATCTCTTTAGGTTTAGCTATCGGGCCTATCTCCTTAGCAACCCAGTCTTGGAGAATCTGCGCTTTTTCTAAAATTTCTTCGACGTTTTCTGGTCTTTTAGATTTTAGAACTACAAATGCAACTATTGACTCGCCACTAACTTCATCTGGTTTGCCAACGACGGCAGCCTCAGCGACCTCTTCATAGGCAACCAAAGCGGATTCAATTTCCATAGTTCCCAACCGATGTCCCGAAATATTCAAAACATCATCAATTCTCCCCATTATTGTAAAGTAACCATTCTTCTCATCTCGAATAGACCCATCACCTGCTAGATATAGCTGGCCTCCCAACTCGTTAGGGAAATATGTTTTTTTAAATCTTTCAGGATCCCCCCATATAGTTCTAATCATTGAAGGCCATGGCTTTCTTATTACGAGCATACCACCTTTCCCATTTGGTAATTCCTGACCAATTTCGTCTACCACAGCCGCATCTATCCCCGGAAATGGTAACGTACAAGATCCGGGAATTAAGGGCGTAGCCCCTGGCATAGGGGTAATGACATGCCCCCCCGTCTCAGTCTGCCAAAAAGTATCTACAACAGGACATCTGGACCCACCGACGTTTTTTATAGTACCAAATCCATGCCTCGGGATTAATCGGTTCTCCAACGGTACCCAAAAGTCGCAAGCTTTTTAAGTTATAATTTTCGGGAGCGACATCGTTATCTAAGCTTGAAGCTTTTATGAGTGCTCTTATTGCAGTTGGGGCAGTATAGAAAATACTTACACCATGCTTTTCAATCATCTGCCAAAACCTACCTGCATCTGGAAATGTTGGAACACCCTCAAATATAATTTGAGTATTTCCAGTTGCTAAGGGTCCATAAGCAACATACGTATGACCTGTGATCCAACCAATATCTGCAGTACACCAAAAAATGTCGTCAGGTTTGATGTCAAAGGTGTATAACATTGTCAATACTGAATGCAGAAGATACCCTCCAGTTGAATGTTGAATTCCTTTCGGTCTTCCGGTAGAACCAGATGTATATAGCACAAATAGTGGGTGCTCTGACTCAACATAAACAGGTTCGCAGTAATGCTGCTCAGACTCGACTACTTCCTCGAGAAAGACGTCACGTGGAGACATTTCAATCTCTGCGCCAGTTCTCCGGTAGACTATAACATCTCTAACATTTTTAGACGCCTCCCCGGTCAAAGCCTCGTCAACAGCCTTTTTTAATGGGATATTCTTGCCTCCTCTTACCTGTTCATCCGCGGTAATAATTAATTTCGCACCAACATCTATAATCCGTTCTTCCAAGCTTTTGGACGAAAAGCCTCCAAACACTACCGAATGGGTAATACCGAGCCTTGCACAAGCTTGCATCGATATCACTCCCTCTATTGACATCGGCATGTAAATTATTGCCCTATCTCCCTTTTTGTATCCCATCCTTATTAAAGCATTTGAGAGTTTGCAGACTTTTGACAATAGGCTTTGATAAGAAACCCGTTCTGTGTAACCATCATCACTCTCGAACACCAAAGCAACCTTTTCGCCGTTACCTGACAGAACATGCCGATCAATACAGTTGTATGATGCATTTAACATTCCGTCTTCAAACCACTTGTAAAAAGGAGGGTTCTGTGCGTTGAGAATTGAGGTGAATGGACATTTCCATAATAGAAGCTCTCGAGCTAATTTAGCCCAGAATTGCTCGTAATTCTCGTTCGATGATTGGCACATTTTCAAATACTCGGACATGTTCGAAAGTTTGGCATTTTTTGCAAACTCAGAATCAGGGAAAAAAACCCGATTCTCGATTAACCTCGACTCAATTTCTGACATAAATTCTCCTTAACGAGTCTTTTCGTATAGTAAAGTAATAAAATGATAGCAAAAATTACCGGTTGTTTAATATGATAAGAGCACAAGATATTGTCGAGAGTATCTCGGATGCTTTCCAGTTTATTAGTTATTACCACCCTAAGGACTTCATCGACGCCGTCTTCAACGCTTACAGAAAAGAACAGTCGGTTGCTGCAAAAGATGCACTTGCACAAATTCTGACTAACAGTAAATTATGCGCAATCGGAAAGCGCCCAATTTGCCAGGACACGGGAATAGCAACAATCTTTGTTAAGATTGGTCACGAATGTAAGTTTGATTTCAACAATGAGTCTTTGACTGACCTGCTAAACGAGGGAGTCAGGTTAGCCTACACTGACAAGAATAACCCTCTTAGAGCCTCCGTTTTAGCAGACCCCGCCTCTCACAGAAGAAATACTAAGGACAACACACCTGCTGTAATTCATTTCGAATTTTCTTCAGGAGCAGACTTAGATATTATTTGTGCAGCTAAAGGAGGAGGGTCAGAGGCTAAATCGAAATTATTTATGCTTAATCCAAGTGACTCTGTTGCTGACACAATTATAAACGCTATACCCGGAATGGGGGCGGGATGGTGCCCTCCAGGAATTTTAGGAATTGGAATTGGTGGCACACCTGAAAAGGCTCTTCTGCTTGCAAAAAAATCATTGATGGGTAGCATTGATATTCAACATTTGATCGAAATCGGGCCGAAAAATAAAATTGAGGAACTTCGTCTTGAAATTTATCATCGAGCTAACCAATTAGGAATTGGCGCTCAGGGTTTAGGAGGATTAACCACAGTGCTCGATGTTAAAATATTAGAGTATCCAACGCATGCTGCTAATCTGCCAGTCGGTCTCATTCCAAATTGTGCAGCGACCCGACATATTCATTTCAAATTAAATGGGAGCGGCCCAGCTAAATTAACGCCTCCAGTATTAAGTGATTATCCTAATGTGAACTGGCAACCGGATGAAGGTTCAGCTATCAAAGTTAACTTGGATAATCTAACAAAAAATGATTTGTCAAAATGGAAAATGGGTGAAAGGCTTTTGCTCACCGGCCACCTACTCACTGGTAGAGACGCGGCTCACAAGCGACTTTGTGACATGTTGAAAAAGAAAGAGAAGCTACCAGTGAACCTTAAAAATCGTGTAATTTATTATGTTGGACCAGTTGATGCAGTTCGCTCAGAGGTTGTAGGTCCTGCTGGCCCGACAACAGCAACACGAATGGATAAATTTACCTCGATGATTTTAAAAGAAACTGGACTACTAGCCATGATCGGCAAAGCCGAACGTGGCCAGGATGCAATTTTAGCTATAAAAGAGAATCAGTCCGCATATTTAATGGGTGTCGGGGGCGCTGCTTACCTAGTTAGCAAAGCAATAAAAAAGTCTAGGGTTGTTGCCTTTGAAGAGTTAGGGATGGAAGCTATCTATGAATTCTTTGTTGAAGACATGCCCGTTACCGTCGCAGTAGACTCAGCCGGAAACTCAATCCATAATTGCGGACCACGGGAATGGAAAATAAAAATATCAGAACTGTCCTAAGCTGAATAGTTGGCTGAGAAATGGTCTAACCCAGCCTTTGCAACCTCTTCATCTTGATCCGGCTTTAAATTTGAAACACCTACAGCGCCTATACACATATTTTCGAAAATAACCGGAACACCTCCTGACATAAGTCCGGCAATGTCGGGTGCACTCAATAATGCCTGCCTTCCGTTATTTATCTGTTCCTCATAAATACGTGAATCTCTCCTACCTAAAGCAGCAGTTCGGGCTTTGTTTATCGCAATGTTGGCAGAAACAGGAGGAACCTCAGGAGATCGTTCCATTGCTATGACATTGCCCCCATCATCGCAAACCGCAACAGCAACTAGCGGGTAATTTTTTTTGTTAGCCGACTCGCGACACGCTGCGATTATGCATTGAGCATCTTCCAGTGATAAGTAAGGTTTTTTATTCAAAGTAGCACCTTTTATATTTACAAGTCTAATAAGTGTAATATAATTCGAATTATTTAGATGAAAGTGATTCTCACTTAGATAAAACAATCATGCTAATTTTAAGAGAGGCTGTTCGATGAGATTTAAAACAATACTTTTTTTTGCTTTCTTAGTTTCAACTAACAGTATTTTTGCAAGGGATGTAGTTAACATTTATACGTCCCGTCACTATACTACAGACAAGGCGATATACGAAAGATTTAGAGAGCAAACCGGTATCGTAGTTAGAGAAATATCCGCGAAAGATCAGATTTTGCTAGAGCGGCTAAAAAACGAAGGCGATAACAGCCCTGCGGATGTATTAATTTTGTCTGATGCAGCTAGATTATGGAGAGCTACACAAGCTGGGCTATTCCAAGGATATAAAAATAAGTTAATAGATCAGAGAATTCCCAAATCACTGCGATCAAAGGGTAACTGGGTTGGTTTGACAATCCGTGCACGAATTATAGTTTACGATAAACGTAAATTCAAAAAAAGCGATGTTCCAACATATAGCGATTTAGGAAAACCCTTATTTAAAAACGAATTTTGTAGTAGATCTATAACTCACCCCTACATGTTATCTCTACTATCAAGCCTGATTCTTAATCTAGGAGAAACCGAGGCAAAAACTTTATCTAAAAATTTAGTCTTAAACCAGGCCAGAAAGCCTCAAGGTGGAGATACTGATCAAATTAGGGCAGTTGGAGCTGGTGAGTGCGGTGTAGCCTTAACAAATAGTTACTATTTAATCAGACTAATGCGATCAACTAAGCCTAGAGATATCGAGACCCTTAAAAATGTTGGGTTTTTGTTTCCAAATCAAGAGATATCTGGAACACATGTAAACGTAACTGGAGCTGGTATTTTAAAAAATGCTCCAAACCCAAAAAATGCTGAATTATTTTTAACATTTTTGACTGAAGCTGATACACAAAAAATGTTTGCTTATGGTAATAACGAGTGGCCTGCGGTCAAAGGGCTAAAAACAGAAAACCAAATTTTAGATAATCTCAGTGACTTTAGAAAAGACGAGCTAAATATTGAAGCTATAGGATCCAAACAATTCACAGCACAAAAACTTGCAGATCAAGTTGGTTGGCAATAGTCAATCACAAAATCCCAGGATTAATTTTGTTCTAAAAATTTTTCTAGTATCCTTAGCTGGTCTAAGTGAATTAAAGTCGGTGCATGACCAACTCCTTCAAATTCTACTAATTTAGGTTTCGGTCCACGCTTTGTCATATCGTCGGCAAGTTTCCTACCCAAGATCTGACTATTCATTCCTCTCAACAATAATGTAGGGATAGAAATATTATCGTAAAAATTGTATAGGTTTAATTCGGGAATGGACTCTAATCCAAATTTAGTAAAATTGTATAATAATTCTGGGAGATCATACGGGTTTAGGATAGCTGGATCGTAATGAGGTTTAAAACATTTTCTTTCATAATCGTAGCGTGTATAAAACGAAGCTAATAATTTCCATTCTGAATGAGAGTGTGGCCCTAAAGACGATTCCATTGCTAATTTAAAATTTTTTTCTGCATCCGCAATAGTAAGGTATCTGTTGGAACAAATATTTGTCTCCTCATTCAACTTTACAAGGTCACCAAAATTAACTAGTGCACCTACATCATTAAGAACTAGTGCTTTAATTATTTTAGGATCCCATGTACTCTTTATTTCTTTCGATATCTCCGACGAACTCAGAGCTCTTATATATTTATCAGGGCTGGAAGCCAAAATCATACCTAGCAATCCCCCTAAAGACGTTCCGATTATTCTTACATCCTTCAAATTCAGTTCCGAGAATAATAAAAGAATATCCTGAACATAAAAAGGTAGTTGATATGAAAACTTATTTTCTAACCAGGACGACTGACCCCTTCCAACAAGATCTGGACAAACAACCCGATAACTTTTTGAAAAAAAACTAGCTAAAACAGAAAAATCCAGGCTACATTGGGTAACCCCGTGTAGACATAAAATCGTTCTAGGATTTTTAGCAAACCCCCACTCGTTTACGTGTAACTTGTGGTTTTCACTGCCGGAACTTATCTCTATTTCGTAAGCACGACTTGAACCATAACTACCTTTCATAATATTTTTGGAAACAGCCTTTGGATGTTTTGTAAAACGTCACTCGATATATCCTCCTTATTTTGCTTCCGCAATTCTGCTGCAAAATCAGTAATCCTAACTATATTTTTTGGAGAGTTTTCAGCCCCTTTTCCTAACCAGGATGGATTCATATCGGGTGAATCCGTCTCAACAACAAAAGATTGTTTCGGAACAAATTTTAGCAAGCTACGAATATTTGTCGATCTTTCAAAGGTTATAGTCCCGCCAAATCCTAACAATAATCCGCAATTCAAATAATTTCTGGCTTGTTGCTTACTTCCATTAAAAGCATGTGCAACTCCCCCAACTAAGTTGAATGACCGAAAATATTTCAGAACAATATCCTGAGCCTTTCTTATATGCAAAATAACAGGCAGCCTGTATTTTTCAGCTAAGGTTAGTTGCGCATGAAAGAATGATTCCATTTTTTCCTTGTCAAAATTTTCTAAGTAAAAGTCTAAGCCAATCTCGCCAATCCCAATAAACCTATCGTCTGAAAGACAAGTCAATACAGCTTCCTCTAATATCTCTAAAGCATTTGTAGTGGTTTTTTCAACAAAACATGGATGAATACCCAATGTGTAATATACCCCCTCATGCCTCCCTGCTAAATCGATGACCCTTAAAAAATTTTCCGGATGGACCGAGGGGACCAATATACGATTAACCCCACACGCTCTTGCTTCCTCTACCGCTAAATCTGCATTTGAAAGGAAATCTAAATGACAATGTGTATCAACATAGTTCTCCATATAACGATCAGTTCAAAACCTTACGATTATTACATAATGCAGCTAACTCAAGGTCATGAGTGGCGACGATCAATGATGACCCGCCATCATTAACTAACGACAAAATCAATCGAAAAACATTGTGGGCATTATGCCTGTCAAGATTACCAGTTGGTTCGTCTGCAAGGATAAGACTTGGCATTGAAATCATTGCTCTGGCAATCGCTACTCGTTGTCTCTCTCCCCCAGAAAGTGTCGCTGGTTGATCTCTTACCTTGTGTTCTAACCCAACTTTCTCTAAAAACTGAAGGGCTTCCTTTTTAGCTGTAACATAGGGTACTCTTTTGATTCTAAGCGGCATCATTACATTTTCTAATACATTGAACTCGGGCAATAAGTGGTGAAACTGATAAATTACTCCAACATTTTCTTTTCGAAATTTAGCTCTATCATCATCAGACATTTTGCTAACCAAAGATTTTTTCACTCGAATCTCACCAGAAGTCGGTCTTTCCAATCCTGCAATTAAATGGATTAAAGTACTTTTTCCTGTGCCAGACGAACCCAAAATAGCTAACGAATCACCTGACCTTAAAGAAAGAGAACACTTGTTTAGAGCAAATATTGAATGTTTACCCACTTGTACCTTCTTTTCAACGTTTTCAACAACTACCATTCTTTCATTTGATTCTTTGATATCAGATTCTCTCCGAATGGGGAAATCAATCATATCTAAGAGCCTCTGTAGGTTCCATTTTCATAGCTTTGTAACAAGGATATATAGCAGCCCCTACCGTCATTAGAAAAGCAATTAATGCTACCGCGATAACATCTTCCATGAGTAGCTCAGAGGGAATAGTGTCAATCAAGTATATCCCCTTTGGT
>JAOINB010000028.1 GCA_028139135.1 Betaproteobacteria bacterium | reverse complement strand
CTTTCGCCTCTCCGCTAAGATCCACGCCAGTTTGTTTGCCAAACCCGAAAGGCGATATGTGTTCATGAATTAAATCGACGCCCATTCCTATCGCAAGTTTATAATAGTAGGTATCACTTGAAACTACTATAGATTTTTTCATGTCCACTTGACCATGACCCCCTTGAGAGCTGTCCCTAAATTTATGGTTGCCTAATACGAAATAGCCAGGGTCATTTATAGACTCGGTAGGATCTTTAGCTCCGGATGATAATGCCGCTAGCGCCATAAACGGTTTGTAAGTTGAACCAGGGGGATATAATCCTTTTAGCGGTCTGTTTAGAAGAGGTTTATCCGGAGATGTATTTAGTTTTTCCCAAATTTTTTGATCAATTCCATCAATAAATGCATTAGGGTCAAAATTAGGCATAGAAACGAATGCAAGAATTTCACCCGTTGACGGCTCAATAGCAACTAATCCTCCTCTCCTCCTCCCAAAGCTCTCCTCAACTAGCCTCTGCAGGCCAGCATCTATTGTTAGAGCAATGCTTTTTCCTGGTATGGGAAGACTATTGTTCAGTTCTCTGATCATTTTCCCCCCAGCTGTAACTTCGACGTGTTGGTATCCTATCTTTCCACGAAGAAGGTTTTCATAGCTTTCTTCAACACCGAGCTTGCCAATGTGGGTAAAACCTCTGTACTGCTTGGCGCTATTTTGTTTTTTCTGCCGTATCAAGTCATCCTCAGAAATCCGACCGATATGGCCTAAAACATGGGAAGAACTTAATCCCAAAGGATAACTCCTAATTAGGCGCGGCCTAACTTCAACTCCAGGTAAATTTTGGATTCGGGTGACCAGTTTTGCAACTTCAATATCGCTGAGTGGACCCCGTAAAGGGAGTCCGTCGTATGATCGTACCTCCTTTTGGAGCCGTTTAAATTTCCTGACATCGTTTTTCGTTATTTCAATAACTTCCCTTAGCTTTTTGATGGTTTTTTGGAAACCTTCAATTTTAGATGGTTGCAACTCTAAGTAAAAACCCGCATCATTTCTTGCCATTACTGTTAGGTTTCTGTCGAAAATCATTCCTCTGGGAGCTTGCTGGGGGAGAAGGATAACCCGGTTATCCTCAGCCTTAGACGAATGTGTTTCGTGCTCTATAATTTGCAGCCAAGCAAGCCTTAATAACAAAAACGTTAGCACTATTGAAACCACCAATGCTAGAGAACTTGCTCTTACTCGAAAAACTTTCTGATTCTCGCGAGAGAAAATCATATCTTTATTCTTGAACTAGAGGGCCGAGCTGTCAATGCTGAGCCAGAACGTCTATTAATTAATTTCAACATTATCCACCCAATCAAGAAAGCAGTGATGGATTCCAAAACTGGTCTAAAGACAAACCACCAGGGCGCTGTAGTTCCATCAGCGGCATAACGAACTATCGCATCGATGAAAAGAGCGAAGGCAAAAATCGGCAGTAGATTGATACATTGATTTATCAATGTATACCAACTTAATCTTCTTTGAAACATATTTGTGGTGAAGCAAAGGATAGAATAAAGAAGCGCATGCTGGCCCAAAAACGCTCCCGTGTAAACATCCATAATTATCCCCATAAACCAGGCAAAAAACAGGTTAATCTTTCCTGGGGTGTAAATATTCCAGAAAACGAAAAGGACTGCTAGAAAATCAGGCCATGGAAAAAATTTTGTCGTAGGAATTAGGTTTCCGAAAAACGCTATGCAGATAGAAATATAAAAAATTTTCGAGGTAGGCTTTCTGCGTAATAAGTTATTCGGTTCCATCTTCCATCTCCTTTTTAAGCAAAACCATAACTTGATGCTGAACACCAGCGCTCGATGCAACTCGACCGACTACTTCGGGAAATTGTCCCGCCTCGGCTGGGCTTACACTGATTATGTGTCCAACCAATATTCCTGGAGGATATACACCTCCTAAACCCGAAGTGATAACTTCATCGCCAACTTTGATATTGGCGCTTATATCAGCATACTGTAACTCAAACGTTGCCCTGTTACCCTGACCCTTTGTAATTCCTATCACTTCCGAAGCAGGCAAGGATACCGGGACTGAAATACTTGAGTCTGAAACTAATGTAAGCTCCGCAGAGGTGTTATACACTCGGCTCAGCTGGCCCAGTATTCCCCGGGCAGTGATGACTGGATAGCCAACGGCTAATTCGTGGGAATTACCCTTGTTTATAACAACTTTGTCAGTGTAAATGTCGGGCAATTCATATCTTATCTCAGCATTTACAAAAGAGGGGTCCAGTTTAACTTGTAACCCCAATAGAGTTCTGAGTTCCTTGTTTTCATTTTCTAATTGCTGAATTTTTAGCATTATTTTTGCGTTAATTCTTAAATCATTCTCAAGCTCATCGATTTTTTTATTTAGAGATAAAACCGTAGAGGCATGTTGGGATAAAGAAACGAATGCATCTCTAGGTAACAGCAAAACCTCAATTACTGGTCTGGTTATGGTGAAGAAGGCACTTCTAACTTTGGTAATAAAGTTTAAATTTAAGTCGAGAACGATCAAAGTGATCGACAATATTAAACAAATAACGAAATTTATAGTTACAGAGGAACTTTGTTTAAAAAGTGGTGGCGGTGTTTGTGATAAGGACACAGCAACTATTTACTCGGTGGCAAGTAGGGGGCCTAATTCATCAACTCTATCTATCGCTTCCCCACATCCACGAACAACACATGTTAGCGGGTCCTCAGCTAAGTAGACGGGTAGTCCAGTCTCTTCCATTAGGAGTCTATCTAAGTCTCTAAGTAACGCACCCCCACCCGTTATAACAACTCCTCTTTCAGCTATATCGGCCGCTAATTCAGGAGGAGTGTTCTCAAGAGCATTTTTAATTGAAACCACTATTTGGTTGATTGGGTCGGTGAGTGCTTCAAGAATTTCATTGCTAGAGACGGCGAAGGTTCTCGGGATCCCTTCGGATAAATTTCGTCCTCTTACCTCCATTTCATGGACCTCACTTCCGGGAAAAGCCGAGCCAATCTGTTTTTTAACCATTTCTGCAGTCTGTTCCCCTATTAACATCCCGTAATTACGCCTTATATAGTTTACTATGGCTTCGTCGAACTTATCCCCTCCGACCCTTACACTCGCGGAATAAACTAGTCCTCCCAGAGAAACAACCCCTATTTCACTAGTTCCCCCTCCGATATCTACAACCATAGAACCGGAGGGCTCGCCAACAGGCATTCCTGCCCCTATGCAGGCAGCCATAGGCTCTTCGATTAAATAAACTTTTGAAGCTCCGGCAGACAGCGCAGATTCTCTAATTGCTCTCCTTTCCACTTGCGTCGAACCACATGGTACGCAAATTATTACTCTGGGGCTGGGAGAAAACATTTTTTTTTGGTGGACCATTTTTATAAATTGTTTCAACATCTGCTCTGTTACGGTAAAATCGGCAATAACCCCGTCCTTCATTGGTCTTACGGCTTCAATATTACCCGGAACCTTACCTAGCATTTGTTTTGCCTTGGACCCAACTGCTTCAATGATTTTTTTGCCCCCGGGACCTTCCTCCTGCCTAATTGCTACTACAGATGGTTCATTAAGCACAATACCTTTACCTCTCATGTAAATAAGTGTATTCGCAGTGCCAAGGTCTATTGCGAGGTCTTGAGAAAAATATCCGCTTAAAAAACCAATCATAATGTCCTCGTTCTTAATTCTTTCGTCAAAATATAATTATAATTAAATATAGCAATGGAGATTATGTTTATATGAAATTACATAACCAAGATATACAAAAACTGTTTGCTTTGTCCAAGCTTAATATCAATAAAGATGAGCAAGAATCTTTAAGTCGAGATTTATCCTCAGTCTTGTCATGGGTTGGGTCCTTACAAAGTGTAAACACTAAACATATTCGCCCTATGATACATCCAGTTCCATTGAACATGTTTTGTAATGATGACCTTCTCCCAGAAAATATCTCCTTGGACAACGCTCTAAAAAATGCGCCTGAGTCAGAAGACAATCACTTTTTGGTACCGAGAGTCATTGAACAGGCTTAAATTGAAAAGTTTTAGTTTATTGTGCAAGATATAAGATTACTACGAAAATCACTCGAAACCAAAAAAATTGGTGTTTTAGAGTTAGTAACAGATCTTTTACAAGAGCTCGAATCGAATTCCCTGGGAGCGGTACTTTGCGTAAATAAGGAGGAGTCGTTTAGACAGGCAGAGGAGGCTCAAAAAAAAATTGACTCTGGTATTTCGGAGCCTCTGCTTGGAATTCCGTGCGCTCACAAAGATGTTTTTGTTACAGAGAAATGGCGGACAACAGCTGGATCAAGGATGTTATCGAATTACCTGAGTCCGTTCGATGCAACTGTAGTAAAGCGAATCGCTGAATCCGGTGCGGTTTGTCTCGGCAAATCTAGTTGCGACGAGTTTGCAATGGGTTCTGCAAACCAAAACTGTGCCTTTGGCCCCTGTTTAAATCCTTGGGATAAGAAAGCAATTCCTGGGGGTTCATCTGGAGGATCGGCAGCTCTTGTGGGAGCGGGACATGTTTCCTTCGCAACTGGCACAGATACTGGAGGATCCATTAGACAACCTGCTGCTATGTGCGGGGTTACGGGGATTAAGCCCACGTATGGATTGGTCTCTCGTTGGGGGATTATTGCCTATGCGTCAAGTTTGGACCAAGCGGGTCCAATAGCAAATTCTGCCTATGATTGCGGGCTAGTTTTAAACGCTATGGTAGGTTTTGATCCGAGAGATTCAACTAGTCAAAAAATTGAGCCAGTTGACTATTGCGCACTAATGAATAGCGATAAGGAAAAAATTGGAAAAAAGCCTCTGGACGATATGGTTTTGGGAGTTCCTAGAGAGTATGTGAAAGCAATTTATTCGCAAGATGTAGCTTTAGCATTTCAAGAATCCATACGAACATATGAGGGACTTGGGGCTACTGTTAAGGAGGTTTCCCTCCCGCACGCGAATCACTCCGTCGCTGCTTATTACGTTATTGCCCCTGCAGAAGCCTCT
Organism: Betaproteobacteria bacterium; assembly: GCA_028139135.1. Taxonomy (GTDB): domain Bacteria; phylum Pseudomonadota; class Gammaproteobacteria; order Burkholderiales; family Burkholderiaceae_A; genus UBA7377. The sequence continues at coordinate 9,532 of JAOINB010000028.1, read as the reverse complement.
TCAAATCTGTCACGATTTGATGGAGTTAAGTTTGGCTTTAGAAACTCCGAGGCTAAGACCCTTGACGAGCTATATTTTGATACCAGGTCCGAAGGTTTTGGAGAAGAAGTTAAAAGGAGGATACTTGTTGGAACCTTCGTTTTATCTCATGGTTATTACGATGCCTACTATAATCAAGCTTCTAAAGTCAGGCGTTTGGTACTTAGCGATTTTAATTCGGCTTTTGAAGGCTGTGACTTTTTACTTTCTCCTTCTTCTCCTGTTCTTGCATGGGACCTGGATGCGAAACCTGACTTTGGAATAAATTTTAATGCACCAGAGGGAGTTCCGAAAGAGTATTTGGCAGACTTGTTTACGGTTGGCGCGAGCCTAGCAGGCCTTCCCGCAATTTCGGTTCCATGCGGGTTTGGTAGAGGTCAATTTGCTAGACGCCCCATTGGTTTGCAAATAATCGGACCACACTTCAGTGAGCAGAGACTCCTAAAATTAGCAGATATATTTCAAACTGAAACAGGTTGGCATACTATGAAGCCCTCCAACAAAGCTTGAGGAATAAATAAGATGGACTGGGATATTGTAATAGGCTTAGAAACACATGTTCAGTTACTCACTAGATCAAAAATTTTTTCTAGAGGTGGGACGCACTTCGGTCAAAACGCAAATACAATGATTGATTTCGTTGATCTTGGCTTACCAGGGGTTCTACCAGTGGTGAATAAGAAAGCCCTAGAGTCAGCAATCTTGTTTGGAGTTGCTGTGAAAGGAAAAATTTCTGAAGAAACCGTGTTTTCTAGGAAAAATTATTTTTATCCAGATCTTCCGAAAGGGTATCAGATTAGCCAGTTAGATAAACCTATCGTTTTAGGAGGCAGCCTTGACGTTATTTTGGGTAACAAAAAGATTTTTACTGTACCTTTGACACGGGCTCATCTGGAGGAAGATGCAGGAAAATCAGTTCATGAAGGGTTTGGGAATTACAAATCCGGTATAGACTATAATCGGGCGGGAATCGCACTTTTGGAAATTGTGTCAGAGCCTTCGATGTCATCAGCAGACGAAGCCGTTGCTTATGCGAAATGTTTACACAATCTAGTGACATGGATTGGAATATGCGACGGTAATATGCAAGAGGGTTCATTTCGGATGGACGCTAACGTCTCTGTTAAACCAAAAGGGACTGAAGCTTTAGGTACACGATGCGAGATTAAAAATCTAAATTCTTTTAGATTTCTTGAAAAGGCCATTAGTTACGAGGCGGCTCGGCAAATAGAATTATTAGAAATGGGTGATCAAGTTATCCAACAGACAAGACTTTTTGATTCTATTGATAATAAGACGAAAGAAATGCGTAGCAAGGAAAATTCAGACGATTATCGCTATTTTCCCGATCCAGATATTCCATCGATAATCATCAGTAAGGAGTTAATCGATTCCGTCTCCAAACAAATGCCGCTGTTGCCTGCTCAAGTTAGAGAGTCTCTAGTTACATCTTTTGGTATAAGTGATGAGGCTGCTGAAATCCTCACATCAAAAAAGAGTTACTTAGATTTTTTTAATCAAGCCTTGAATAAGAGTTGTGAGATCTCTGGATTAGAGCTTGGGAAAGATCAGGATGAGGGGAAACTCGCAAAAAAGGCAGGGGTTATTTCTAAGTGGATGCTTGGAAGGTTGTTTGCGCAGCTTAATAAGGAAGCGTTGGATATTACACAGTCAAAAATCACATCATTTGAATTGGCCGAAATTTTGCACCGTCTTGAATCCGGCTCCCTATCAAACCAGACTGCTGCAAAACTTTTTGACCTACGTTGGCAAAGTGAAAATGAAAATATCGATGATTTAATAAAAAAACACAACTTAACTGAAATTGATGATGACAATCTACTTGACGAGTTAATCATTGGCGTTATGAGTAAAAACGAAAAAATGATTCTTGAATATAAGTCTGGAAAGGAGAAAGCCCTGAATGCTCTTGTAGGCCAGGTAATGAAGATTTCAAAAGGAAGGGCTAACGCGCAATCTGTCAAAAATAAAATAATTGATGCAATAGGAAAGATTTAAATTATTGACCGTAAGACCCATATTTATGAATGTAAAGATCAATCTGTTTTATGTGATCATCATCTATTCGTCCACAATTTTTAAGATCGGATAAGTCTGCAAGCGAGAATACAGGCACCCCTGTTATTGCCATAATCTCTTCAGTAGTGTTTTTGAAGTTTTTAGAGTCCTTACTTTCTCCTCGCTCCATTCTATCAAGAGCAACTAATATTCCAGAGACGTTACCATTTTTTCTTCTAATGAATTCAATGGCTCTTTGAGAAGATAGCCCCGCCGAAATTACATCGTCAATAATCAAAACATTTTTGCCACTTATATCACCTACTATTTGCCCGCCCTCACCGTGGGTTTTTTCCTCTTTTCTATCGTAAGCCATGTCAAGGTTTAGGTGATAACTACTCAAGGTGACGGTAATGGCACTAACAAGTGGTATTCCCTTGTAGGCTGGGCCGTACAAGCAGTCAATTTCCAAGTTATCATCTTCCATTATATTAATAATTTTTTTTGCGTAGAAGTCAGCTAGCGTAGCAAGAAGTTTCCCGTTGGAGAATTTTCCTGTGTTAAAAAAATATGGAGAGTCTCTTCCCGCCTTAGTTTTAAATTTGCCGAAGCTTAAAACATTGCTAGATAATACAAATTCAAGGAACTTACGATCATTGTCACTATTCATCTCAAACAGTAAATGGGGGGTTCCACTCCTATGCAAAAAGTAAAAGTTATAACTCTGAACGTTAATGGTATCAGAGCAGCTAAAAAAAAAGGACTATTTCAATGGATCGTTTCACAGAATCCGGATTATGTATGTATTCAGGAGGTGAGAGCGCAAGTAAAAGATTTGGAGTTGAGTGACTTTAATATAGACCTGGTACATTCACCATTAAGGGGAACTTATTTTTTTTCAAAGAAACCCGGTTATGCTGGGGTCGCAATCTTTTCAAAGAACAAACCGACAAAAATTGTTGCTGGTATTAACGTTGCAGAGTTCGATTATGAGGGCCGAGTTTTACGAATAGATTTTGATAACTTTTATGATTCTGCTCCTCGTTTTTCGTTAGTTAGTATCTATTTCCCCTCTGGGTCGGCATCGGAAATTCGACAAGAATCGAAATATCGTTTTTTGTCGGATTTAAGAAAAACTTTACGCAGTTGGAGTGAGGAACGGAACTTATCTGGTAGACAGTTTCTTATTTGCGGAGATTGTAATATTGCTCACAAGGAAATCGATTTAAAAAACTATAAACAAAATAAAAAGAATTCAGGGTTTTTGCCCGAGGAAAGAAAGTGGCTCTCTGATGTTCTTGATGAAGGGTGGAAAGACGTTTTCAGGCAAATACGACCAGAAGATGTTGCATTTACATGGTGGAGTCAAAGAGGTAGAGCCCGTGAAAATAATGTTGGATGGAGAATCGATTATCAGATTGCTACAGTAGAACTTGCTAGTTTATGTAAAAACATTTGGGTTGAAAAAGAGCCAAAGCTATCAGACCATGCCCCACTTATTGCTCTTTATGATTTATAGTTTCCTCGTAAAGAGGTACCACCTTCGGTAAAGTTTTCTCCATTTCTTCAATCCTACTATCTCCTGATGGGTGAGTCGATAGCCACTCTGGTGGACCGCCTTTGTTTGCTTTCATCATTTTTTTCCAAAGTGAAATTCCAGCGCCCGGATTAAAACCAGAGCGTGCCGCTAAATCTAACCCAACCACATCTGCATCGTTCTCATCCTTTCTGGAAAATCTAAGACCTAATAACTGTCTTCCAAAACCAACTATCCTTTGCTCACTTCGACCTAGACCAAGAGTGGCAGATAAAATTTCGGCTCCCAAGTCTGTTAATTGGGCTAAAGCTATTCTGGCTCTCGCATGTTCTCTTAACGCGTGCGCCATTTCATGACCCATTATCATAGCAATTTCATCGTCAGTTAGCTCTAGCTCTTCTACAATTCCGCTGAAAAAAGCAATTTTACCTCCTGGCATACAGAACGCATTCAACTGCTTGTCTTTAATTAAAATCACTTCCCAATCCCATTCCAGAGCATCAGGGTTCCACAAGGTAGCATTCGGTTGAATTTTGTCTAAAATATTTTCCAGTTTTATCAAGAGTGGATCATCATTTGCTGCGAGTCTTTCTTGTTTTTCAGCCGCGGCTTTGATTTTGTCATATTCTTTTTCGGCGGCAATGATGAGATCTTTTGAAGGTACGATATGCCTCATATTTGAGGCACTTTTTACCTCGACGCCATCTTCAGGGCCAGATAGCTGTTTTGGGCCGTTTGTTGTTGCGCAACCTGTCATTAGAAAAAGACAAGAGGTAACAAAACAAAACCTTAGTAATTTTTTATTTTGCATGATGTTTGTTGTAGACTTGTTGTCCATGAATACACAAAAAAAATTATTTGCCGAAGGGACTAATGGCAAGCTTCTATTCTTCACTACATTTTTAGGCTTTGCAAGTGGTCTACCCTTGGCTCTATCTGCAGGTACGTTGCAGGCATGGTTGACTGTTGAGGGAGTTGATCTTCGTATTCTTGGTTGGTTAAGTCTCGTTGGACTTCCATATACATATAAGTTTTTTTGGGCTCCTATACTTGATCGCTATAAAATGCCGGTAGGGCAGACATCTAGAAGAAGGGGGTGGTTAATTTTTTTTCTTTTTGCTATGTCGATTACATTGTTTTTATTCTCACTCATTGATTTGTCGAATAAACATGCATTGGTATTTATAGCGATTCTTGCAATCTTATTAGCCTTTTTTTCCTCTAGTTTTGACGTAGTTTTTGATGCATGGCGGACTGAAATTTTGCCTAAAAAAATTATGGGATATGGCGCTGGATGGTCTGTCATCGGATACCGGTTTGCAATGATTACATCGGGAGCATTAGCTCTAGTTATTGCTGAATTATATTTTGGATTCTCTGGTGTTTATTTCTTATTTGGTTGTGTTTTGCTTGTTTTCGCGATGTTTGTCTTTCTATGCCCCGAGGAGAGGACCATTACTTCCCCAAAATCTCTCAAAGAAGCTTTTAAAGAGCCTTTTAAAGAATTTTTTTCTAGAACAAGCGCTATCCTGATCTTGGTGACCATTATCTTATATAAGTTAGGAGATGCGTTCGCATTGTCTCTATCAACCGCTTTTCTTATTCGAGGAGCCGGATTTACACCAGCTGAGGTCGGCGCCGTGAGTAAAGGAGTAGGTTTATTCGCAGTTTTATTCGGCGGTATATTAGGGGGTTGGATTCTCTCAAAAGCTAGCTTGCTCAAATGCTTATTTTGGTTCGGGTGTTTACAGGCAATTACAAACCTTGGATTTTGGTGGCTCTCAATTGGCAATCCTGATCTTACCGATATGGCGATTGTCATAATTCTTGAAAATCTTTCCGGGGGGATGGGGACGGCAGCCTTCGTAGCACTCCTTATGGTGCTGTGTAATAAAAAATATACCGCTACTCAGTTTGCCCTTCTGTCGGCATTAGCTTCTATCGGAAGAGTTTTTGTAGGTCCTTTAGCCGGCGAAATCGCTTTTAATTTTGATTGGCCTATATTTTTTTTATTTTCCTTCGCTGCCTCGATTCCTGGAATCCTTATGCTACTTGCCATCAGAAAAGAAGTTAAAAAAATTCAGTGAGGTTACGAATCATCACCCATCATATGTATAACAATTTTCCTCATCTGATCAGCTATTCTATGTTCGAACAAAAAGATTCCCTGCCACTTCCCAAGCATAAGCTTTTTGTCAATGACGCTTAAAGTTAGGTTTGTTTGAGTGAGAGATGTTTTTATATGTGCGGGCATATCATCAATGCCCTCAATATCATGTTCGTAAAGGTTTTTGTCCATTGGTGCGATTTTTTTATAAAACGATATCAAATCATTTTGAACTGCAGGAGATGCATTTTCTTGGATCAGTAAGGAACAAGAGGTATGTGGTATTGAGAGATTAATTAGTGCATTGTTAAATTTTAATTTACCGACAGTTGTAGTAATGTTGTCTGTAATCTCATAAAGACCTATACCATTAGTCATAATTTCAATCGTGCAAATTTTTTGTTTCAATGTTAAATCTCTTAAGCTTTTTTTATTTCCGTGTTTTTTACCAACAAGCATATGAGATAAAGTCTTAGCGACAGTTCTCTTCAATGAACTCTTTTGCACGATTGTCTATGTGTTTTCTCTTCTTTCGGTCCATCCTGTTAAGAGCACCTACCATTAGTGACAAACGAGGATTTTTTTGAAGAAACTTTTGATTCTTCTCGATAAAGTTCCAGTATAATCCATCCACAATGTCACACCATGGCCCTTTTTTATAATCACTCATCTTTACAATATAGTTTGATCCACAAATATAAGGTTTTGTTGCCATCAGCCCCCCATCGGCGAATGTTGCCATACCAAAGACATTTGGCGTCATTACCCAATCAGATGAGTCAACAAACATCTCCATGAACCATTTGTAGATTTCACGAGGATTAATTTCACATAGGTTCATTATGTTTCCAATTATCATCAGTCTATTTATGTGATGCGTGTATCCAAAATTTTGTGTAAATCTAATTGCATCATCGAGCGGTATTATTTGAGTAGTTCCATCATACCAACTTTGTTTTAATTTTCGAGAGTGACCAAAAAAATTACTTGTTTCTTGCAAATCACTTTTTTCTTGATATATTCCTCTTATAAATTCTCGCCATCCGATGACCTGCCTAACAAGTCCTTCATAAGAATTTATTGGAACCTTATCAATATATTTTTCTAATTCAGATATTAGTTCACTTGGAGTTAAGAGCCCGTTATTAAGCATAGGACTTAAAGCAGAATGGAATATAAAATTGTGTTCTGAGCTGATGGAATCCTCGTATGGCCCAAAATCCTTAAATTTAGTTTTTAGAAAATCGTTTAGCCAACGTTTTACATCCTTTCTAGATACTGGCATCCATCGATTTTTCGTGCTTCCTGGGTGCTTATGAAAAATAGTCTCTATCTGATTCTTTAACTTTTCTTCATAATCCAGTTGTTTTAACTTCAACAAGGCTGGAATCTCAATTTTTTTTGGTAGTTTTTTCCTGTTTTCTTCGTCAAAAGACCACTTCCCACCTACTGGTTTTTTCTCTTCGTCCAGAAGAATACCGAGTTGCTTGCGCTTTTCCTGATAATATTTTCCCATAAGAAGTTTGTTCTTCCCACCTGCAAATGTTTTAAAATTCTCTCGGGAAAACAAAAACATGGGAGAGGGAAGAATCTCAACTGTCAACTTGTTTTGTCTTGCAAACTTATTGATTCTTGCTTCAAAAAATTTATCTTCTATTTCAAAAAAAACTAATTTTTCTATTTTTTGCATTTTAATGAGGCCACTCAATTTATTTTCATATTTTTCTCTAAAGGAATTGTCGTCTAAAGATTCATAAATTACCTTATGATTGTTCTTACGTAGCTCGACACAATACTCTCTCATGGATAGTAAAAACATCAGTATTTTCAATTTGTGGTGTTTAAAATAAGAACAAAGTTCATAGTCTTCGGCCATGAAGATAAAATCAAACTTAATTTTCTTCAAAAACATGGGATTGAATAATTGATTCCCTAAAATTATTAGCAACGTTTTGCTCATTTATTCACCTTCTTGGGTTTTTTCCTTTTGGGGTAACATGTTTTGCAAATAGTACAAACGGTTCCATCACATCCTCGAGCAGTGCAAAACTCTCTACCATAAAATATTATTTGTAAGTGAAGCTTGTTCCAGGCATATTCTGGAAAAACATTTTTCAGATCTCTTTCTGTTTGTACAACATTTTTTCCTTTTGTCAAACCCCATCTTTGTGCTAAGCGATGTATATGCGTATCCACGGGAAAAGCAGGGTAACCAAAACCTTGTGACATTACTACACTTGCCGTTTTGTGGCCAACTCCTGGAAGTGACTCTAGGTCTTTAAAATTGCTCGGAACTTCGGAGTTGTATTGTTCAACTAGAATTTTTGACAAAGTACTTATCGCTTCGGATTTCTTGGGAGCTAATCCACAAGATCGTATGATTTTGTATATATGCTCTCTTTTTAATCCTTGCATTTCGTCAGGTCTTTTGGCGATTTTAAATAAGTGAGGAGTGACTTTATTCACTCTTTCATCGGTACACTGTGCACTAAGAAGAACTGCTATCAGAAGTTCAAAAATACTTTCATGTTTAAGTGGGATAGGAGTATTCGGGTATATCATTTCTAAATGCTCCATTATAAATTCTGCTTTTTCGAACTTTTTCATACGTTTTTTATTGTCGGTTTTTCGCAAATAGTGTAACTTTCCGATTTCTTCTTCTTGTTCACATAGACAAATTTGTCATTAGCAATATTTATGTTGATCACCTAATTCTTTTCAGTCCTCTATAACTTTCATCTTCATCTGAAAGTCCATACATAAAATCAATAGTTTGTTCTAGTCCCTCTTTACATCCTGAAAAAGAACTTACCGCTTCATATTTTTTACGAGTACCTCGCTTAGATTCTGAAACTAAAAAAAAATGATTTGAACTTTCATAAAGTTTTGCAAGATAATAATAAGAACTTTCTTTTGAGAATACAGCATATACTTTTAGGGTTTTTTCATTTACTTCGATGTATTTATCGGGTTCGATGTATTCATCTCTGATTAGTTTGCTTCGGGAAATATCACATCTTTTCATCAATTACTGAACTCTATGTCAAAAATAGAAGATTGTTACTTTCAACTCTTGCTAAAAATTTCAAACTGATTTTCTGAGAAAAGTAGACACCTTAATCTACTCTACAGTAACACTTTTTGCCAAATTTCTCGGTTTATCTACATCATTACCCTTCGAGCTGGCCACGTGGTATGCCAGTAGTTGCAAAGGAATTACGTGTAGTATTGGGGAAAGAAAACCTGCATGATCTCCTAGGGTAATTATTTTTGTACAAGAGTCTTCCTGCAACTCGAAACCCTGGTCAGCGATTATAAATAATTTGCCTCCGCGAGCCTTGACTTCCTCAAGATTATTTTTCAGTTTATTTACCAGGTCATCGTTTGGTGCAATAGCAATAATGGGCATGTTTTCATCGATCAGAGCTAGGGGACCATGCTTTAACTCCCCGGCAGCATAAGCTTCAGCGTGAATATAGCTAATTTCCTTAAGTTTAAGTGCTCCTTCCATGGCGATAGGGTAATGAATACCCCGTCCCAGGAATAACACATTTTGCTTACTTTCAAAATATTTGATCCAATTTTTTATACTTAGCTCTTCATTGAGTATCGATGCAACTGCATTAGGTAAATGTCTGAGCTGCTTTAAAAATTTCCGCTCGTCTTGGTTATTTATATGATTTTTCGTTTTTGCGAGCGTAAGTGCAAATACAAATAGCGATGCAAGTTGTGTTGTAAATGCTTTAGTTGAAGCTACCCCAATTTCAGGGCCCGCTCTGGTGATGAACGACAAGTTACATGTTCGTGTAAGAGTTGATTCCTGTACATTG
>JAOINB010000027.1 GCA_028139135.1 Betaproteobacteria bacterium | reverse complement strand
TATATTGGCAGAACAGATTGCTAATATCAACAAACAGCTGGCAGCAACGAAAATATTGACAAGGCAGCCTATGCAGCTTTTGGATGAGAGAGATCAGGTATTACGAGATTTATCAGAATTAGTAAAGATCAAAGTTGATGAGGCGCCAAATGGTTCAATAGATGTAAGTTTAAATTCAACTTTTTCGAGTGGTGTTATCGTTTCAGGTTTGGAGTTTGAGAGACTCTTCGCAACTTTTAGTGAAAATGATGTAAGTAAAGTTGATCTTCAACTAGGCCAATATACTGATGAAGTTGAAACAGTCTCCAGCATAGGTGGAGGCAATCTTGGAGGACTTCTTGCATTTAGGAAAAGTCTTCTTGAGCCTACCTTAAGAGAATTAGATAACCTCGCAAAAACTTTTGTATTCGAAGTAAATAATATTCATAAGGGAGGGTTAGACCTCAATGGAAAAAATGGGGAAAGTTTATTTCTAATTAATCCTGAATTCACAGTCTCAGCGAATGATAAGTTATCAAATGCAAATCTAACGCCAACAGTAATAGATCCTTTGAGTCTAAAAACAAATGATCTGGAATTTCAGTTTGATGCAGAGGCTGGTCAAGTTTCCAATCTTTTTATTGAGGGTCAGTATAGAAAAGGTGATGTGATTGAGATAACAATTAATGGATCGACTAGTAAATTTACTATACCTTTTCTAGGAATCGAAGATGTTGGTCAGGAGGTTGGGTTAGCGGAAGTACGAGATGGTTTATTTGAATTTTTGGATGCAAATTACGGCAGAACCTTGACGCTCTCAAAAGAAACGGATAGGCAAATAAATATAAGGAGTGAGGAATTTGGGTTTTTTAGTATTTCTCCCGGAGCATTATCCGCAGAGGGATTGATTAGTGAGACCACGCAAAGAGGTTTGTGGACAGCAATTGATAAAGAGACTGGCTTGACTACTTCCGGTGTAGAAAGTGTTGAGTTGAACGGCCTTTCAATAGAGTTTTCTGGAACTCCCAATGATGGAGAGGTTTTGTTTTTAGAGTCTCGAAACCGACCTTCATCTGGGATCGATCTCGCATTTGAAAATCCCTCATTAATCGCAGCAGCTGGAAATTTTCGAATCATTGACTTAGAGGATAATCCTAGCGGTGTTAACGCGAAGATAAACGTTCAACCAATTTCAGACCAAGAACGGGAGATCGAAAAAGAATTATTATTGAATAATGTTCTGGCAAACCAGAGTTTTAATGAAAGAGACTCCGTTTTCGTAGAATATGACCACACTCCTGCAGTACCTGTGTCAATCATTCCCGCAGGTTTTCAAGATATAGAGATCACAATTGCACAATCGGGTTCGGATCCGGTAAATCTTCAACTCTTCACAAGAGATGGGAATCATATCGCCGGTAAATCCCTAGGCTCAGATCGTATTGAGTTCGAAGAGAAACAGTTGGGCAGGGACTTAAAAGAGCCCGAAAAAGAATCTATTCGCAAACGTGCCGGAAATGAGTTTTTGCAAGCGGCTCAAGAGGCAGGTACGAATTTTACACGGAACTCTAGTTACATAAGAGACTATTTAAATAAAAGAGGTGAGGAAGGTTATAAAGATCTTGATATTTTTTATGGTGTTCGGGGAAGTTCAGAGGTTCTATCCGAATTAGGGTTAGATCATGTTGATGAGAGCTCGCGTTTTGTTACTGGAAAAATAACATCTGGCTCATTTTCACCAGGAGAATTAGGAAAAGGTATTGAAGAAGGAGTTTTTACAATAAATGGTAAAGAACTCTCCGCCTTAGAAATTGAGAGCGATAAAGAGTTAGAGGCAAGCGATGTACGACAATGGCTGAAACCTCAGGTCCGCGAATTAGGTATAGCAGTGCAAGCAGCAACTGAAATTACCATCGATCCTAAAAACATAGTTCCAACGGCTGGTTTAGTTATAAACGGGACCACTGTTTTGGATGAGGAGGTACTACTTTCTTTGAACGCTGACGAGAGAACGAAATCTGCAGAGCTTAACACGCGAGATAAAACTGCCAGACGTCTGCGTGATTTTATCAATGATAAAACTGAGATTACTGGAGTAGGAGCATATATAAATCCTGATGGGCAGATTGTTGTTAATAACAGGACTGGGAAAAATATTGAAATTGGGGGTGTTTCAGCATCAAATGTTTTAAGCATCACTTCAACGGAATATCGTGGAAATTTAGAACTTACAAGAGCAGTTGATCAAATAAGAGTTCTTCCAAGAGATATGGATTTTGAGGAAGGACTAACTATAAATAATGTTGCGCTCGGAGGCCCTGGAACTTTTTCTGACGTAGAGACTGTCAGAGATGCAATCAATCAAGCGGCAGAAACAGATTATCGTTTAGGGAAGGTTTTTTCATTTGTGGATGATTCTGGTGCTTTAGTGATTTCAACAGATAATGGTGAAGGCATTGAGATAGCGGGAAAAAATGTTTTAAATTTAAATGCAAATTTCTACCAAAGAGACTTTGAGCAAGCATTGTTTTCACTGGACGAATCATTTGCGGAGGTACGGTTTGGGCTAGGTGAAAAAGGTCAACCGCAGGATTTGAAGCGGTTAGGTTTCGATACTAGCTTGTATATTCGTGGCTCTGTACCAGAGGACTTTTTTGTTTTCGCTGAAGGTGATAGCTCTTTTTCTTTAGCATCAAGTTATCAAGATCAGGAAGCCGATCCCATATCGATCTTGAGGGAAAATCCGTTCACTATAAAGTTTTTAAACGATCAAACATTTCAAATTAATGATGATAAAACGCAAACACTACTTGCTGAACGGGACTTCGATTCCAAAGAAAAAGGAATTTTTTATCAAGGTTTGTTTATTGAGTTCGATGGTTTACCACGTCAGGGTGATGAATTCACAATTGATGGAAATCTCGACGGTATTGGTGACAACGCGAATATGATTGCAATTTCCGAATTAGAAAAAAAGAAAGTGTTCGGGGGAGATAAGGGTTTTTCTCTCTCAGAAAGATATGACGTAATGATCACTAATATCGGTACATTCGCTCAACGAGCTGGTGTTACCAAAGAAGCATTAACAGTTGTTTATCAAGAAAATGTAGCCAAACGAGATCAGGTCGCTGGTGTCAGTTTGGATCAAGAGGCAGCTGATTTAGTTCGTTTTCAACAAGCTTACCAGGCTTCTGCAAAAGTAATGCAGACTGCTTCTGTATTATTTGACGCAATTATTGGAATTAGGTAGGGAGAAATAGATGAAAGTTTCTACGTCACTATTTTTTGACAGGTCTATTGATCAAATGGTTGATGCGCAATCTCAACTCGCAAAAACTCAAACTAGGCTCTCGAGTGGGAAAGAAGTTGTAAATCCTAGTGATGCTCCAGATAAGGCTACTGCAATTCAACGGATCAAGTCAGTTTTGAAAAAACAAGATTCGTTCGCAAGTAATATAGAGGGAGCTAACAATCGATTAGTTGCAGAAGAGACTGCTTTAAAAGGCGTGAATGATGTTCTTACACGTATAAAAGAATTGTCTATACAAGCGGCAAATGGCACTCTCGGCCCAAAAGATAAAGAACTTGTCGCTATTGAGGTTGAGGGCTTAACAAAAGATCTTTTATCGCTTGCCAATACGCGAGATGTTAATGACAACTACATTTTTTCTGGTAGTAGAGTTCAGGTGGAGCCTTTTCAAAAAGATTTATCGGGGAATATCGAGTATTTTGGAGACGAAACGCGAAATCAGGTGCAAGTTAGTGAACAAAGATTTATTCGATTTAACAGGACAGGTACCGATGTATTTGGTAGAGTTACTCGAGAAAGTGATGCTGGAGAGTTGACTGGGAAGGGTTTTTTCGAAGCTTTAAAAGAGCTTGCAGAGGGAATTAGAGGGTCAAATACTGAAGCAATTAATCAGGGAATTGATGATCTAGATCAGGCATCATTTAATATAGCCGTGGCAACGGCACAGGTTGGATCTGAAATGGCGTCAGTGAATGCCCAAAGGGATATAAATGAGGAAACAGTCTTACAGCTGCAAACAATTTTATCCAATATTGAAGATTTGGACTATAGTGAGGCTGTAACAAAAATGCAAAAAGACATGTTAGCTTTGCAAGCAACGCAGAGTTCTTTTTCAAAAATCTCTAACCTCACTCTCTTTAATTACATTAGCTAGACGATGCTAAAGTTTTTTAAGGTAATGACGACACTTAAGCATATAAGTTGTATATGGAGAATTCTAAGTGGCTGAAAATAACACAAATATTGTTTCTGCCCTAAATGCCGGTTCTGGGATCAATATTAATGAATTGGCGCAGGCGCTTGTAGATGCTGAAAAAATTCCGCGAGAAAGTCTTGTGCAATCTAAAATCGATAAGAGTTCTGCAAAGATTTCGGGTTTGGGTATCGTAAAAAATGTCTTAGAACGGTTCAAAACTGCATTTCAGAAGCTAGATTCGGCTGGAGATTTTAAAACGTTCACAGTTTCAAATTCGAACAAAACTGCCATTAATCTTTCAGCAAGTTCCCTTGCCGACCCCGGCAGCCACAATATTGAGGTTCAATCTTTAGCCCGTGGTTCACGACAAAAATCGACCGGATTTTCAGCTACGAAAGCTGAAATTAACGGAGGAGAACCTTTCGCAATTCAAGTAACTTCTAGAGAAAAGCAACAGATTCAGTTCTCTGCGGTCTCTGCAGCTGGTACTATTACCGTCTCTGGAATAAATATTGCCCTCGGTGCAGGCGATTCAGCGGCAACTGTTGCTTCAAAAGTTAAAGAAGGTCTGGAGGCAAGTGGAAGCTCATTCATAAGTACACACTCCAACCGAAAGATAGAAGCTAAGTCTGATGGAACATTAATGGTGACTTATGAACTTGCTGAGGGGGACGTTTCATCATCGGCTTTAGTAGTTTCCTCCACTGGGTCAGCAGATTTAACCACCACTTTTTCGACAATACGAAATGGTTTGCAGGAAATAAATATTGCAACTGCATCGACAACACCAATTGGGATTGTCAGCGAGCTCAACTCTGCTGTTGCAACAATAGGACTGAATGCTCAATTGATCAACGATGGCTCAGGCTCCAGTGACCCTTACAAAATATTATTGACTGGGGCAACTGGAGAAGAAAATGAATTCACCATTACAACAACGAGCTCTCAAGCAGAGGTACAGAACCTAAGTTTTGGTACTGCTCAATCAACAGGGTCATTTACAGTAGCTGGGGTTTCTGTCTCTGTGTCAGCAGGTGAAACTCCTATTGTAATTGCTGCTCGGGTGAAGGCAGCACTCGATGCAGACGGCTTCATAACAAATTCGGCAGGCCGGAGCATCTCGGATCCTGGAAATGGTCAGCTCAATATTAACTACACGCGTTCAGATGGCGACATTGCGTTTCCCACTTTTGCAAACATATCTGGTGTGGTTGATGTATCGATTTCTGAGTCAACATCTTTCTCGGCAAATTCATCTTTGGCTGCTTTCTCATTTTCTTCAGTTCAGTCTGCTACTGATGCGAAGTTGATTGTTGATGGTATGTCGGTTAGCAGAGGTTCGAATTTGATAGGAGATGTCGTCCAGGGTCTGACAATGGAATTATTAGCTCCGTCCTCTGCTGCGGCTACAGTTAACATAACTAGAGATTCAGGATCATTGAAAGAGACCATTCAGGATTTAGCAACAGCTTACAACGAAACGGTATCAGACTTTGGCATTTTGACTGGTCCCGCAAACTCTGAGGACCCTGAGGATATCCTTAGTGGATCACTATACGGGGAGTCTTCAGTCCGAACAATTCAAAATTCTCTACGTTCTATGCTCACTGGCAATTCAACCACTCCTTCTAGTAACTTGAAAGCTTTGCGAGATATCGGTTTCTCATTTGATAGAAATGGAGTTTTGACCGTTGATGATGCTAAATTGTCAAAGGCCTTAGAAAACAATTTTGATGAAGTTGTTACTCTGTTTGGCGGTAACGCTTTAACTACCGATAGCAATAAAGGTATCGCTGGGGATGCTATCAAAAAGCTGGACGATATGTTGGCGGCTTCCGGGATTGTTAAAAGACAGACCACTACAGCTGAGAGCGATAAGACACGATACGAATCTGATTTAGAGAAACTAAAGGTTAGGTATGAAGCCCTCCTTGAGAGATATACTCGTCAGTTTGCGGTGATGGATGCTCTGGTTAGTCAATATAACTCCACTCGAAACTCACTTCAAGGTTCATTTGATGCAATGCTGTCAATGTATAGCAAAAATTAACTGTTAAAAAACAATAACTTAAAAAATAATTAGTTTTTTTTCATTTTTTCTAAAGTTTTTCTCAAGATAGTCGATTCCATTAGTGAAGTGTATTCATAGATAGAACATCGGAGAATGTTCGTTTTATTACACATGGGGTAATGGGTATGGAAAAACTAGACAATATAAGGTCTGCGGTCGTATCGACCACTAAAAGCAATGCGAAGCCAAATCCGGCAGGCGCAGTGATTGACTCGTCTCAGGCAAAGTCAACTCAACTTTCTATCATTAAAAGCACAGTAAAACCTCCCGAAGTCACTTCAAGCGCAACTGCTAAGAATTCAAAAATGTTGGCTGAAACCATAAAAAATAAAGAAGAAAAGGTTCGTGAAGCTGTAAAGGAGATTAATAATGAGCTTGCGAAACAGCAAAGTGAATTAGGATTTTCTGTAGATAAAGTTGCAAAAGATGTCGTAGTTACCGTGAAAAGAAAGGAGACAGGCGAAGTCGTTCGACAAATTCCAAGTGAGACAATTTTAAAACTGGCACACAACTTCGAAAAGTTGAAGGGAATTTTGTTAGATGAAAAATTTTAAAAAATAATAAAAAAGTGTTGCATAAATAATTCAAGTGTTGTAATTTAGAATCAATTGTTGTAAATAAACCATAAAATTTGGAGAAACTAGGAGATACAAATGTCAGTAATTAACACCAACATCAAGTCTTTAATAGCACAAGACACCCTCACGAAGAATACTCAGAGGTTGGGAACTGCTATGGAACGGTTGTCTACCGGTAAGCGAATTAATTCTGCCGCGGACGATGCCACAGGTCTTGCAATTGCAACTCGATTAGATGCGCAAACGAGAGGGTTGCAGTCTGCCATTAAAAACGCTAACGATTCTATTTCAACCGTTGAGACAGCTGAAGGAGCAATGCAAGAAGTTACGTCGATCTTGCAACGGATGAGAGAGCTTGCGATTCAATCAGCAAGTGATACAAATAGCGATGCTGATAGGGAGTTTTTGCAGAACGAAATTGATCAACTTTCTACTGAATTAGATAGAATCGCATCGACAACTCAATATAACGGGATAAATGTTCTTGATGGATCCTACGCAAACAAAGTATTTCAAATCGGTGCAAATGCTGGACAAACGATGAATATTTCGGTTGGAAGCATGGCGTCTAGTGTATTGGGAGTTGCTACTTCTAACTCCGCATCTGTTTCTAATGCCTCTACTCAGGTTAATACCTCCCAAACGGTTACTACTGGGGGGGCGACTGCAAAAGGCACCAATGCTGTTCAAACTGTTGTTAATCTTCAATTCTTAAACAACTCTGGTTCAGACACGTATTCCTTTAAGATTTTGGATAGTAACTCAGGCCTCACTGCTGAGGTCTCAAGTGTAGCGCTTGATATGACAAATTCAGTCAGTAAAGACGCATTTGTTGCTTCTCTTAACTTAAGCGCGGCAACAGGTCAAACAGATACGGTAGTAACAGGTGCGAATGCATTCTCTTCAACAATTGGCGGTACGTTAGACTTAACTAGTTCTGCAAACTACGGAAAAGTAAGGTTCGCAATTTCGGTGGACGGTGGCGCTACAACACAGATTGATTTGAGAGATAAGCTCATTTCAACCACTGGAGTTACTGACACCGCTGTTACTCAAACCCAAATTGTAGCTGCTTTGGATTCAGAGTTAGAGAGGCTGTTTGATGCAAGAGTCGGAGCCTCAGCAACATCAGCAGATAAAATTCAAATTGAGGATCAGAGCGGCAGAAGAGTAAAAGTTACGCAAGGTGCCGGTGACGGTACATTGTTTGGTACCGATGCTGTAAATAACGGTGGTTTACTTGCAAATGAGACTATCCGAAACAACCTAACTTTTGCTTTCGACGGTGACAACTTAGTTGCTACTAATACAGCTGGCGGTAAAGTTGCACTCTCTGGCTATGCGGCAGCAAGTAATAGCCAGGTCCTTTTTGACACGGTTACAGATTCGCAATCTGAAGGAGTTAATGAGCCTATCTTACTTGCGACAGCAACTGCTAATCCAAACACTATGGCGACGGCTACCTATAGCGGAAATGTAGAAAACAGTTCTCTGTCAATTCGCTTTTCTGACAGGGTAGGTACAGGCTCTACCGCCCAATACTCCTTTAAAATTACAGATGGTGCTGGTCACGAATACGGCTCGGTCAGTGATATGAGTCTTCTATCCACATTGGACAATGCTACGATTCAAGCTTCAGTTCTGGCAGCACTTTCAACTGGTATTTCTAGCCTGGCAGGAACTGATTCATCATTAGATATTAATGAGTTTGAAGTCACCTTCTCTGGTGATCAACTGATTATTAGCAACTCCCAGGGAAGAGCGTTAGCAGTGGAAAACTTTAGTAGCACGCACGGATTTATGACCGTGACACCGATTAACGAACCTGGAGCTTCCCAAATCCTGGCAAGTCAAAACGCATACTTTTCGGAAACCCGAATTCAATTAAACACTTCGACTTTCGGCCAGGATTTGTCTGCTGACAATACCAACATCTTCCAGTTTAGTCTAGACGGGGTAAATAACTCTGCGGCATTAACTGTAAGTGTTAATGGTTCAGCTGCAGGGGGGGGATTAGTCTCTGGTACAACCTTTGCGGCTTCTGTGCAGGCAGCTATACGAGCAACTGATAACTCAATTCGGGACCCAAATACTGGAAGCGCAATAGCTGCAGCCGATCTTTCGAATATTACAGTTCAGTTTGATGCGGATACTGCTGAGTTAGTGTTTAGGGATAGTGCAGGGCGTGCTATGGGATTCTCTTACGGCGGTTCCAGCACGTTGACAACATCTACGGGTCCATTACTTCAGGAAGTTACTGGAGCGTCTAACAAGGGAATAACGGTACAACGTGACTTTTCTGGAGCAGCGCAAGGCGATGTCATAAATGCTTCAGAGATTACTTTAGCGTTTAGCACTTCAGACGCGGCGTTTAACTTTACCTTGAACGGTAAGTATCTTGACGGTGCATCCACTAATTCTAGTGCAGCGATGGCAAATGCGGTTTCCGTTGATTTTGGAACTGATACAGCAACCTTACAAAATAAGTTAAATAGTTTAATGACTACTTTGAACGGCGTGCACCCAGAAGCTGTTTTTGAATACACGATAGATCAAAGCGCGAAATCATTGACTTTAAGACAGAGAGATGGTGGTGAAATTCTTTTAGGTGGGTTTGTCACAGCAAGCACACACAAAGATTTAACGGCTGCACTGACCACACCTTCTGGACAAGGCACCTCTCAAACGATGATCTTCCAAAATCACGATAAGGCATTGCTTGCTACCGCAATTGGAACTCAAGGTGTCGCGACAGCTGCAACACTTACTTTAAGTGGTGACGATGTCTATTCGATGACTGTCTCAGATGGCACACAAAGCTATACGGCAAGTAATATCATCGTAGATATTGATGATGCCAACAGCACGAATAATTTTGGAAACGCTGTTACCGAGGCGCTCTTAGGGTCTGGCATTAACGTTACGATGGATACATCAGGTAATGTATTCTTCCGCAGAAGCGATGGTGGAGATATTATCCTTCAGTCATTCTCAGCTGCTCAAGGAAGTTCTGGAGTATGGACACCTAATTCTGGACAGGGAACTGCTTATAACCTGACTGGAGGGGGTTCTGTTGCTGGCTCAACGACTGTAACAACAAGCTCTTCTAGTAGCAGTAGCTCAAGTGGTTCAAGCGGATCGTCAACTAATAGTGGTACTTCGATTGCAAATATGAGCATTGCTACTCAAACGGGAGCGAACTCTGCAATTACTACAATCGATGCAGCTATAAGTTATGTTCAGGCAGAAAGGTCCAACCTTGGAGCGATTCAAAACAGGTTGACATATACTGTGGATAACTTAACTAATGCTATGACAAATGCAGCCTCTGCGAGGAGCCGTGTACTTGATACGGACTACGCAAAGGAAACAGCTGAATTGGCACGAGCTCAAATCATACAGCAGGCAGCAACTGCGATGTTGGCTCAAGCTAACCAGCAACCACAAATAGTTCTAGCGTTGCTTCAGTAGTTTCCTTACTAAAGTATCGGTAAAAGTTTCCGATACAAGGTAGGACGGAATACAAAACCCCAGACTTACTTCTGGGGTTTTGTTATTTTTACAACACTAATTTTCTTTTTTTCCTTAATTTTTTTGAATTAAGTCAAGTTTTTTTTTCTCTCGACGATCTCCCTCACGTACAAGAAGCTTTTTGAAGGATTAGAAGGCTTCCAATATAAATTTTTTTTGAAGGAGATGTTACATGTCTGGCAACTCGGTAATTAACACTAATTTGAAGTCGTTGATTGCGCAGGATTCATCCAATATTAACAACAGAAAATTGTCGACGGCCATGGAGCGTCTCTCGACAGGAAACAAAATTAATTCTGCAAAGGATGATGCTGCGGGTCTCGCAATAAGTACGCGAATGGATTCTCAAATTCGCGGTTTAAATATGGCGGTAAAAAATGCGTATGATACCGTCTCATTAACTGAAACAGCTGAAGGTGCTATGGAAGAAGTTACGGTTATGCTTCAACGCATGCGTGAATTAGCACTTCAAGCAGCTAACGATACAAATAGCGATCTTGATCGAAGATATATCCAGGACGAAATTGATCAGTTGGCAGCAGAAATTGATCGTGTTTCGGATACTACACAATTTAACTCGATCAACGTTTTGGACGGATCTTACAACTCCAAAGTATTTCAGATTGGTTCAAACGAAAAACAAACAATGAATGTTTCTATTGGAAGTATGCATTCGAGTGTTTTGGGTGTTGCTACATCAAATTCTGCTGCAGCATCTATTCAGAAAAATGCTTCTTCAGGAGCATCTGGAGGATCTGGAGTAGTTGAGGGCGCAATAGCTGAAGGCACAGCTCCAACAAAGACTGCTGTAAATCTCACATTCTTGAATAATTCAGGTGCTGATACCTACTCTTTTAAAATTGTTGACGGTATTTCTGGACTAACAGCAGAAGTTTCTAACTTACAGGTTGATATGACAAGTCAAGTTAGTAAAGATGCCTTTGTAGCAAGCTTGAATTTGAGTGGTCAAACTGGTCAAACAGATTCGACCATCACGGGTTCAACAACAAACTTTTCTGCTGATACTGGAAACGCTCTTGATCTTACGAACACTGCAAACTTTGGAAAGGTAAAATTTGCAATTTCTGTAGACGGTGGAGCAACCGTTCAAGTTGATTTACGCGACAAGTTACTCTCTACCAACGGTGTGACAAATACCGCTGTTACAGAGACTCAAATTGTTGCTGCCCTTGATTCCGAGTTAGAAAGATTGTTCGATGCAAGAATCGGAGCGGGAACCTCATCAGGCGCTTTCACAGTAACAGACCAAGAGGGACGTAGGCTAAAAATCACTCAAGGAGCAGGTGATGGTGCTATGTTTGGAACAGACGAGGCAAACTCGGGCGGCTTGTTAGCGCGCGAAACTATGCGGAATAACTTAACAGCTGAGTGGAGTGGCGATAACTTAGTTGTTACAAATACTGGTGGAGGCAAGGTTTCACTTTCTGGGTACTCAGCTTCCAATAATTCTCAAGTCTTGTTCGACGTAGTTGATGATGCACAAACTGATGGGTTAAATGAGCCAATTCTTTTAGCAACTGCTGATGGAAATATGCAAACTCAGGCAACTGCTCAGTTTACTGGTAGAACAGAAGACAGCTCTATGACAATTCGCTTCTCTGATTTGGTGGGATCGAGTGCTGGTGCAGCTGCTTCATATGGATTCGCTATCACCAATGGTGACGGTGACGTCATGGCCGATTTCAGAACGAACAAACTAAACGTTGGTGGTTCTGCAAGCTTGGCTTCTACTGTTGCAAATGAAATAGAAGCATCGGTGATGGCAGCGCTTTCTGCTGGAATCGTAGCTAACTATGGAGCAGACTCTAGTTTTGATGTTCAGGAGTTTTCGGTTGTCTACTCTGGCGATACTTTGACCATCACAAATAATGAAGGTAGATCACTAGCCGTAGAACAGTTTAGTAGTACCGACGGAAACATAACAGTAACACCCACAAATGAACCTGGAGCAGCCTCCATCTTAGCATCTCAAAATGCATTTGCCTCTGAGATGCGGGTGAAGCTAAATACCGGTGCGTTTGGTTCGGACTTCTCTGCAACTGGAACGGATAGATTTTTGTTCGCTGTTGATGGAGTTCAAAACTCTGCCAACTTTACAGTCAGTGTAAACGGCTCTGCGGCAACCGGCGGTCTCGTATCAGGTGCAACTTTTGCGGCTTCCATACAGGCTTCGTTGCAGGCACAAGGGTCTGTAGATATCATGGTCCGTGATGCCAACACCGGTTCTGCTGTTGTAACTGCCGACCTTACGAATATTACGGTAACTTACGATGCTGATACTGCTGAATTAATCTTTAGGGATCCGGCAGGACGTTCGCTAGGATTTGGTTATGATTCATCTGCAAATCAACTATCTCAGTTAGGAATTGGACCACTTCTTGAGGAGTATGTAACCGGTCCGCAGAATAAGAACTATGATGTTCAAACAAAGTCTGCAACCGCTCAGGGTGACGTGGTCGCTTCAACTGAAGTGAGAGTTGAGTTTAACCAGGATGAAGCACGGTTCAACTTTAACATCAATGGAAATTATCTTGATGGAGCCTCCACAAACTCTAGCGCTGCTATGGCTAACGCGATAACGTGGGAGACAGATGTTCCGTTTGAACCATCAACTTTGAAAACAAAACTTGATGATTTAATGGTTACATTGAATGCTGTGCACGACAAGGATGTCTTTGAGTATAAGATCGATGGTCGAGCAATAACGTTCTTCCAAAGAGACGGTGGTGAATTAAATATTGGTGGGTTTGTTACACCTGAGTCACACAAAACCATGGTTGCCACAGTCACACCAAGTACTTCTGATCAAGGTGAAGTTACGCAACTTCAGTTTATGAATCAGGCAAAGGCGACAAATGCAACGGCTAACGGTACTCAAGGTGTAGCAACAAGTGCAACATTAAATCTGGAAGGTGATGATTTGTATGGATTTACCATATCAGATGGTACTCAATCGTTCACGCTTAATTCAACAGTAGTTGATATAAGTAATACGACGAGTACAGGCAAGTTTGTTGAAGCAATTGAGGATGCAATTCTTGGCTCTAACATCAAAGTGTCTATGGATACGGACGGCAACGTCTTCTTTAGAAGAGATGATGGCGGACAGATTGTGCTTCAGTCCTTCACTTCTGCAACTGGTAAAACTGGAAGTTGGAATCCTGGAAGCGGACAAGGTGATGCTGTAGCACTGGATGGTACTGGATCAGTTCCATTAACAGTAAACCTGAGCTCTAACTCCGGAAGTAACGCAAACTACAGCCCACTTTCAGGTGGTGGTAATCAGTCTATCTCTGAGATTACCGTCACTACACAGCAGGGCGCTTCCGATGCAATAGGTGCGATCGATTCAGCTTTAGCTTATGTTCAAGCAGAAAGATCAAATCTAGGTTCTATTCAAAATAGGTTGGTACATACTATAGACAATTTAAGTAACATTGTCACAAGTACCGGAGCAGCTCAAAGTAGAATTCGTGATACAGATTATGCGAAGGAAACATCAGAGCTTGCGAGAACGCAGATTATTCAGCAGGCAGCAACAGCAATGCTTGCACAGGCTAATCAGCAACCACAGTTGGTTCTCCAACTACTGCAGTAATCGTAGTACATTCTCCATACCACTTACCCCGGCTGTGTGCCGGGGTTTTTTTTTAAAACGAGTAACACTCACCCGACCCATCAGGGTTTTCTAAAACTCTTAAATCTCGTTCAACAGCATAAAGATGATGACTGGGCGCCTTTTCTATTGCGTAATTGTGAATTAAAAGCAATCCTTCTTTTCCCATCGAAAAAGCATCAATCACTTCTCTTGCTGGATTAATTGAGCCGATTCCTAATATAGCAATTAGGAAAGTATTCTTTTTTAGTGCACTAGCAATCATTTCTGTATCAGAAGTAAAGATATTATCGTGGTTCACCAGGGGGCTGACTTCATCACTGATTTTGGTTTTTTTTAAATATGGATCAAGCTGAAAACTCATGATTTCAAGCTCCCTTATTCTGTTGCCGTGTAAGAATTTTATCATTGGGTTTACGAATGATAGAAAATTTAATCCGATAACTAAAGTGATGTTATTCCTTGATTTGAAATTACAAAGTGCTGCGTTAATCTTGAGAATAATCATTCGCGATTGCATATCAAGGGTTTGTGGTTTTGCTGAAAATAATTCAATCGCAGCTGGAATTTCCCTTGCCATTTCAAACTGCGTTAAGGCAATATTTTTCAATGACATGTTTTGATCATTATAAGCACTCATTTAACGATAACCCCTGCAACTCTGTCTACCAAATCTCTTACTGTTTCCTCACGGTCTCTTCTAAAAATCGCCACATTTGGATATGCAATTGACCAGGTATCATCGATTCCTAGTATCCATGGGCCTTGCGGCTCAGGCATAACTATCCCAACTTTTTGGCCGCATGCTCCAGCAAAATGAACTAACGCTGTGGAAACTGAAATAATTCCATCGCATGCAGCAGCAATCGCAAGCCAATCGTCTAAATTCTTTGTGTAA
>JAOINB010000026.1 GCA_028139135.1 Betaproteobacteria bacterium | reverse complement strand
GATGGAATTGGACTCGAAACCGCAAAGAAACTGTTGCAACAAGGTCATACAATTTTAGCTCACGGAAGAAATGAGGAAAAACTAAATAAACTAAAAAAAGAATTAGCCACGACAGGTAAAATTGAAACCTACCTTGCAGACCTAAGTTCTAAAGATGCAGTCTTATACCTTGCAAAGGAAATTGCGAGAAATCATAGTAGTATCAATGTGCTGATAAATAACGCTGCAGTCCTAAAAACTACTGATGTCGTGACAACTGATGGATTAGACGTACGGTTTGTTGTAAATACGTTGGCCCCCTATCTACTAACAAAAAAATTACTGCCTTTACTCAAGGGTTCAGGAAGAGTTATTAATGTAGCTTCTGCAGCGCAGGCATCGGTAAATTTTCATGCGCTTAGTGATAAGGCAATTGCCCTCACCGATATGGAAGCCTACTCACAAAGTAAGCTTGCCCTTATTATGTGGTCTACTACCATGAGCAAAATAGTTGATCCGAATGAAACTATATTTGTATCAGTAAATCCAGGCTCCTTACTGGGAACGAAGATGGTAAAAGAGGCATTTAACATTGAAGGAAAAAGTATTAGCATTGGAGCAGATATTTTGGTAAAACTTGCGATACATTATGAATCGACTACAATTTCTGGAAAATATTTTGATAACGATCTCAATCAATTTCGTATTCACCACCCAGACGCTCTAGATAAACAAAGATGTCATGATCTTTTGAATATTATGAATGACATACTACAATTTTGATGAAATATATGTCTAACAAGCGTTTTAGACTTGCACCGGAACCTAAAAAACCCACTCTTCGTAACGGAGCTTTACTATTCCTTCGACTATAAGGCTCCTTTCGGTGGCATCTATAACTTGAAAAAGAAAAACCTACAGAAATTAGAACACCATCTGTGCAGACTAATAATAGGGAAATTAACTATTTCCTGGAACTTCACTTTGCTTTTTTTCGGAAAAACCGGTTTTTATTTTCTTATGCAATACATATTAATTACTTATTGAAAATGAAATATTCACTAGCACTCACGTATCTCTGAGCTTGTAATCAAAATTTTTTCTTTAATTATATTTGTTTGAGGATATATTGAGGACGGGTAAACTTGTAAGGGTCACTTTCGCAATTATCCCCAAAACCTTCTTCCTCAAACCATTTTTTAACGACACAATTGTGAATTAAAGCAGCATACCTCCAGGATCGAAGACCAAATGTCAGATTTTTCTTTTCAACCAGCATTCCCATCTTCCTGGTAAACTCACCGTTGCCATCAGGTATTAACTTTACGTGCTCCAGGTTTTGAGAACGTCCCCAGGCATTCATAACGAACGAGTCATTCACAGACAAGCAAAAAATTTCATCTACCCCTTTACTTTTAAATTCTGAAAACATCTTCTCGAAGTCCGGTAGCTGATATGTAGAACAAGTTGGCGTAAAGGCTCCAGGTAAGGAAAATAGAAGGATTGTTTTGTTGCGAAAAATTTCATTACTGGAAACATTATGCCACCTATACGGATTATCACCTGCAATGGATTCATCTCTAACTCGAACATTGAAAATTGTTTCTGGAATCCTCTTACCTTTCATTCTCTCTCCTTGGTTTGCTTAGTACACTAATAGTTTCAATAATTATTTCTTATTACGGACATACCTTATAGGCGGACGTTAAACATTTAACCGCTTGTTCCCTAGCCAATTTAAGCTCATTTTCCGAAAGATGGTTTTCTAGTTTTTCTCTTTTGGAATTGGCTTTCAAACTACCTTTTGATGAGGCCAAATTTAACCAAACATGGGCTGTAATATAGTCTTGTTCAACCCCTTTTCCATGTAGCGTGAGTAATCCTAGTTTATACTGGGCAAAGCTATTCCCCAATTCTGCAGCTTTCCTATACCATTTGAACGCCTCGATGAGATCGTGTGGATTTCCCAGGCTCTCATAAAATCTTCCTACAGTAAATTGAGCATATTCATTTCCTGCATCACCAGCCAATTTATACCATCGGAGAGCCTGATCTCTATCGGCTCCAGAAATGAGACCAACGTAATTACTCATTCCCACCATCATTTGTGCTTCTTCTTGCCCATCGTTAGCTATCCGAGACCAAATTTTAAAAGCTTTCTCGTAGTCACCACTTAAAAACAAAACCTCTTTAGAATCTGGTGTCTTATTTGGAAAAACTAAAACTGCAATAAAAGAGAGGCTAACTAGTGCAACGAAGAAAAAAAATATATACGGTGCAACACTGTCAAATGCTCGCAAAAATGCTGCTGAAAGTTTCTCTCTAGTTAATGCTGTACTGATATGGGTGTTTTTCATTGTTATGTGGGGAAGTTAACTATTTTTTTTTAACGTACTCGAAAATCTTTTTACGAATTTTAGTTCTTTTGTCGCTGTTTAGCTTTTTTGTAAAATTTGAGTCAGTTGCAAATGTAAACATAACTTGAAAGAGTGGGTCGGAATAACCATCTTTCTTCATAGTAACAGTATCGTTTTCCTCTAGAATACTCGTCCATGTACTTCTAACAACAGACCAGAACTCGTTCGTTTCCTTCCAGTAATTCTCGCCAGCTGACCAATCGTGTTCTTTTATTCGTTCATATCTAGCAATCCCCAACTCTTTTGCAACTACTGCATTTGGCTCCTTACGTTGACCTGGAGATAAAAGCTTTACTTTAAGATTTTCCTCCTGCTGTACCCAACCGTTGGGAGTAATTATGTGCTCATTGAACCCAACTAAAACATCATAGTCATTCCTCACACTAAATTCCCTTCGTGGAAGCGGTCTCCAGGTTTCTTCACTCTTCCATGCAGAGTAATTTGACTTGTGAACCCAGAATCCTAAAGATTGGTATCGTGGTGAATCATCCACTTGATAAACTGCCTGGGACCATTGTCCGGTTACAGACTTTGACGACTTTTTTTCCCTAGTCCAGGTATTAAATCCTGAAAAGACATTAAGCGTGGTATCTTGAAATTTCCAATCTTGTCTCCAATGTTTCAAAACCATCGGCTGCTCAATATTAAATTTTCCATCATCACCATTTATATTTTTAAAGTACATTACCATGATGTGTTGGAGACTAATAAAGTCCTCAGTTACGGTAACAGGGAAAACATATTCCGTGCCCCATGACTGATAAGGCCTTGACGGCATATGAGGATTTTTAAAATTTATCGTTTCTATAAAATCAAAAGATACGCGATACTGCCCCTGCATTGCTAAAATGGCGCGCCTGTCTTGCTCTTTTTTTGTTAAACCCCCCTCATGTAACGCAAACCATTTCTCGTCAGGTTCAGTTTCAAGAGTGACATCTTGTCCTAGTGTGGACCCTCCTCGTGGTCGAAGGGAGTCAGCACCATCAAATTGCCAACTAAAAGTAAACTGGTTTTTTTTTGTGTTATCTACCTGGTCATTTTTCGCAAGAAGATGCCCAGCGTTAAAACCTATAATGAGGATTAAAGAAAACAAATGAAACATTATTCTAATAGGTCTAGCCATGTTTACCTTACCCATTTAAAGCTTAGTAATTCGTTCAAATTCACTATCTTGTTTAGAAGAATACGTAAGAATACGTTACTTAATTAAAACACATTGAGGATATAAATGCAAATGATTCTCAATTTCATAATTAAATATTTGTCAACAGAGTCTGAGAGAAACATTCTATAGTTTGAAGTTTTGGGATTTTTCCGGAATCGACTTAAAATGAGACACAGTTTCCTGGTAACAACGCCTTGAGCGCTTTGTCCTCTGAACTCTCGGCCTACTCCGATTATATTTTCAGATTAAAATTTAGATAACTGCTTACTTAATGAACCCTACTGAGAATCAGTTGGCCACCTAACAATCGTTCAAGGATATTCACGCAACCTAATTGGTTTCATCAGACACAACGTTACTTTAAGGTTATGAATTTAAAAATGAGATTACAACGTTAGGTAGGTGTAATGCAAACGTATTTTTAATTAACCATCCAGTGTAGACTACATTTGTAATCACAGATAACCGTGTTTTCTTTACTCTGTTTCCTACATCTGATTTGAGCTGTATCAATTCCAGTGAAAGGTTTGCACAGCTTTTTCATCGTTTCGATAGGATAAAATTCTGTAGTGGACATCAATCTTCCTTGATATTTGTTAGAAAGATTAGGTTCATAAAAATCGGCGTCTCGTGTGTCAGCAAAACTTTGATTCAACATAATGCAAAATATCAAAAAAAACTTTTTCATAAGTGTGTTACCTTTCTATTTGATCACAATAACTAACTATCCTTAATAAAATTATTTCAATTTCGCCAACTCACAAGCAAAAGAATCCGTTAAAGCGCCTGCCCCTCCCTTTTTTAACTCCTGGGCCTCATTCGGATTTAATCTCATAATTGGTTTACCCAACCCCATTGCCGACTTATATATATAAAAATTTTGCCAAACAACTTTTTCTCCATCACATTTGCTTTTTTTCGATACAACGAGAGAATTTACATTAGGGGAAATAGCCTTCTTAGCATTAACGAGTTCCACATATGTGATACCATCGCTACTTTTTTTTATACTCTCCCCGTCTACAAATCTTGAGGCGGAGTGAAAGTATGGCCAAAGATAGGTGTCCCCGGAATCTTCCCCCACTTCAACTTCTACCCAATTAGCACTGTAAGCTGGGCCTATTAAAAACAAATACATAGATAGCAAACAACAGATAAATAATAAGCACTTTATGCTTGCTAAAGCAAGTCCATCGGTTATTTTATAACCACTCATTAAAAAAAAATTTCTTATATACCGTCTTTGTGTAACCACTAATAACTCCGTAGGAAAATCCTTAAAATTGCAAAATTCGGATAACTGAACGTAAGTGCTTTGGTGTTAACAACCAACCCATCATGAGAGAGACTGTGCGACTTTAAGTTCCTGACATACTCTCACCCTCAAAGTGAATTTTTTGTTTCAAATCGTATAAACGTTTGAATATTATGAAAAATACCAATTTGCAAGATAAAAGGACAAAGAACATTTTGCCCGAAGAGTCCCCGATTTATCAAATCTCCTATGGTAAACTGATAGATCTACGATTCTTTGTTTACGCAAGCGAATAGCTTAATTTGTTACTCAACTTTTGCCCATATAAGTGCGTTTAATTTATTGATTTCGTTTGTGGGATATCAGTATCAACAACTCTTTTGAAGGGCGCTGCCAAAAACAATTTTTTTGAGATCACAATGACATACTATACAGACTACTTAGAAGAAATATCAGCTCGTAAAAGGCAAGGGCTGCATGCGAAACCCATAGATAATCATTCCTTAATGGAAGAGATCATCCAACAGATTAAGGATGAAAACAATGTTTACAGAAAAGACTCGTTACACTACTTTATTTACAACACATTACCCGGTACGACAGGTGCTGCTAGTGCAAAAGCTAATTTTTTAAAAGATATAGCACTGAATATATACGAACTAAAAGAAATTAGCTCGAAATTTGCTTTAGAGCTGTTATCCCATATGAGGGGAGGACCTTCTATAAATGTGCTTTTAGACATTGCATTGGAGTATTCTGGAGCGACATCGCTCGAAGCAGCAGAGGTTTTAAAGACTCAAGTTTTTTTGTACGAGGCTGATATGGACCGATTAGCGCATGCCTATCGTAAAGGAAACAAAATCGCTACGGATATTCTTGAAAGTTATTCAAATGCAGAATTTTTCACAAAATTACCAGATATTGATGAAGAAATAAAAGTTGTAAGCTTTGTAGCTGCCGAAGGAGATATTTCTACAGATCTACTCTCTCCTGGAAATCAGGCGCATTCTCGTTCGGACCGTGAGCTCCACGGAAAATGTATGATCTCTGAAGAAGCGCAAGCTGAAATTCAAAAACTTCAATCAGAACATCCAGATAAGCGCATTATGTTAGTAGCCGAAAAAGGGACTATGGGTGTTGGCTCTTCAAGAATGTCTGGAGTAAATAATGTTGCCCTATGGACCGGCAAGCAAGCAAGTCCGTATATACCATTTGTTAATTTTGCCCCGATTGTGGCAGGAACAAATGGCATTTCCCCAATATTTTTAACCACGGTTGGAGTTACTGGCGGTATTGGCATTGACTTAAAAAACTGGGTAAATAAAAAGGATGAAAATGGTAATTTAATTTCTGACATAGATGGTAACCCTATGCAGGAACAAGTATTTTCCGTGGAAACCGGTAAAACATTCGTCATTAATACTAGATTGAAAAAATTATTTGATGAGAAAGGACAAAAGGAATTAGTTGATATAGCATCATCCTTTACTCCACAGAAAATAGAATTTATGAAAGCTGGAAGTTCTTATGCGATTGTTTTTGGAAAAAAACTTCAAAGTTTCGCATCGCAGACTTTAGAAAAAGACCTACTCTCTGCCTTTGCTCCTTCAAAAGAAATTTCACACAGCGATCAAGGGCTAACAGCTGTGGAGAAAATTTTTAATAAAAATGGACTTGGAATAGTATCTACAAAGCCGTTACATGCAGGGTCTGATATTCGGGTGAAAGTAAATATTGTTGGCTCCCAGGATACTACTGGTTTAATGACTTCGCAGGAACTTGAATCTATGGCTGCAACTGTATTGTCACCGACAGTTGATGGAGCCTACCAATCTGGTTGTCACACT
Organism: Betaproteobacteria bacterium; assembly: GCA_028139135.1. GTDB lineage: Bacteria > Pseudomonadota > Gammaproteobacteria > Burkholderiales > Burkholderiaceae_A > UBA7377. Next base: position 8,538 of record JAOINB010000026.1, on the reverse strand, counting down.
GCATCTGTTTGGGACGCAAAAGCTAAGGCGAACACTCCTAAGCTTATGGAGTTTATGAATAAATTCGGTTTAATTACAGCACGGGATCCAAACGAGAAATATCATCCAATGACTGACGTAATCCATAAAGTTCTTAATGACCTTACTGTTGATGACTATTCAATAATTATTGGGGGCGATTCTCATACTCGGATGTCCAAAGGAGTCGCATTCGGGGCAGATTCTGGCACAGTTGCTTTAGCACTTGCCACAGGAGAGGCTAGCATGGTTATCCCAGAATCTGTGAAAGTAACGTTCAAGGGAACCATGAAGGAGCACATGGATTTCCGAGATGTAGTCCACTCAACACAAGCGCAAATGCTAAAAAAATTTGGGGAAAATATTTTTCAAGGAAGAGTTATTGAGGTACACATAGGAACTTTGCTTGCTGACCAAGCGTTTACATTTACTGACTGGACTGCTGAAATGAAGGCGAAGGCTTCCATTTGTATTTCCAATAACTCCACCTTAATCAAGTCCTTAGAGATTGCAAAAAATAGAATTAAAGTAATGATTCAAAAAGGAATGGATAACACAGATGAAATGCTAAAAGGTCTGATCTCTATTGCAGAAAGAAGAATCTCTGAAATTAAAACGGGAAAGAAGCCAGCCTTAGTTCCTGACCCAAACGCTAAATATTTTGCAGAACTGATTGTGAACTTAGATCAAATCGATGAACCTATGATTGCTGATCCAGACGTGGATAACGAAGATATTTCTAAACGATACACTCACGATACTATTCGTCCCATCTCTCATTACAATGCAAAGAAAAAGGTAGACCTAGGTTTTGTGGGTTCGTGCATGGTTCACAAGGGGGACATGAAAATAATCGCCCAGATGTTAAAAAATATCGAAAAGGAATCGGGTACAGTAAAATTTAAGGCACCACTGGTTATTGCTCCGCCGACCTACAATATCATTGATGAATTAAAAAAAGAGGGTGATTGGACAGTATTACAAAAATACGCTGGATTTGAGTTTGACGATGAAAACCCAAAAAATGTTGCTCGAGTAGATTATGAAAATATTATGTATCTTGAACGACCAGGGTGTAACTTGTGTATGGGAAATCAGGAAAAAGCATCTCGAGGAGATACGGTTATGGCAACATCCACACGACTATTCAAGGGAAGAGTGGTGGAAGATTCCGATGAAAAAAAAGGGGAATCATTACTAGCATCAACTCCCGTTGTTGTTTTATCTTCAATTCTGGGAAGAACACCAAATATCGATGAGTACAAAGCTGCGGTTAGAGATATTGATTTAACCAAGTTTGCTCCTCCTAATAAGGAAGGTAAGCAGGAAGTACCTATAAATTTTTAATTTGGTTGGGACAAATTTTAATATTAAGCCCTCTAAATAGACCATAACCAGGTTATTGTAATAAGGTTCCATTAATTCCGAGTGTATACGGCCCTCATGATGCCATACGAGTTAGACTGTATTAAATGTAATCTACTGGATTGACTTAATTATTGGAAGTTTTCTAAAAAAATGGGTCATTCCTGTCACACCTAAAATAGGTGCCAAGAAGTTTATGATTGGAATAGTAAAAAGAAAAGTGGTTACTGATCCAAAAAGAAATAATCGCCATCTGTTAGATTGTCGTATCGATGGGATATCTTCCATTTTTATATGTCGCAAGGCGACAAGCTCAAAATACTCACGGCCTAAAAGATAACCGTTTAAACAATAAAAAACAAAAATGCCCATTGGAGGAAACCAAATGGTAAAAAAATAAAATGGAATTGCCAGAATATTGAGAAGGAGTGCAATTGTCGTAAATCGTAAGGAGATTATGAACGTCGCCGATGGATTATTTAATTTTTCTAAGATGACACCAGGATAATGACGATTTTCAACAGCCTCAACAATATCCTCAAGGAATAAAGTTATAAAAAAGCTTGCGAGCGTTGGAAATAAAAGCCATGCAATTACAATAGCGGTAAATCCCCCGAGCATATCAGCAAATGTTTCAAATAACCAAAAAGTGAAAAAATTAGTCTCAGAAAGAACAAACCAGACGATTATAGCAAGAAACACAAAAACGAAAACCGATAGCAAAATAGCCTTTATAATGACTCGACGAAAAGCTGGATCAGGCAACTGACTGAAAGAAATTAAAAACAAGTTAATCATTTTGAAAGTTCGAATTCATAATTAATATGTAAATTAGAAAAAATGCCAATTCCATAGAAAACTATGTTGGTAGCTTAGATTAATATAAACTTTTATAGTTCGAAAAATTCTCTATGTCAGGTACTATTGATAATAACACCAAATATCTATATTCTTTCAAATGCTCAATGGCACGTCAGTAAAACCTTTTATCAAATGGGCAGGAGGCAAAGCTCAATTACTAAATAAGCTAGCAGGATTATGCCCAAATAACATAAGGAAATACTACGAACCTTTCTTAGGAGGTGGGGCTCTATTTTTTTTTCTCGGACCTAAAAACTATCTTTTATCTGATAACAACCCAGAACTAATAAATCTCTATAAATGCGTTGCGAATCACCCAAGGGAGATCGTTCGTAAATTGGAGACCATGAAAAATGAAGAGTCATATTTTTATACCATTCGTAATAAGAGCTTTTTTGAACTAGACAAAATTTATGCTGCAGCAAGGACTATTTATTTAAATAGAACGTGCTTCAACGGTTTATACAGAGTGAACAAAAAAGGACATTTTAATGTGCCTTATGGAAAATACAAAAACCCTAACATAGTTCAGAAAGAAAAGATTCTTATTGCTAGTAAACTCCTGAGCTCACGTAAAATTAAATTAATGGATTTCAGGGAGATAGTAAAAATGAAGTTTTCTAAAGATGATTTTATTTTTTTTGACCCTCCATACGTTCCCGCAGAGGGATACGCAGACTTTAAGAGATATACACGAAGACAATTTACCTACGATGATCATCTTGAACTTGCAGAAATTTTTACAAAACTAGCAACAAATAAAATACGATTAATTTTGACAAATTCTGATACTCATTTTGTAAGAAAGCTGTATAAAAGGCATAAAATTATTACGGTGGAATCAAAAAGGCTAATTAATATCAAAAGTGATAAAAGAAAAAGCCGTGATGTAATCATATATGCCAATATCTAAAAAATCGGTTTTTGACCAATTCAATCTTTTCCCACCAACAAGGTATATGGGTTCAAAAGAAAAACTGGTCCCTTATCTTTACGATATCTTCGCTAGTTTAAATTTTGAATCAGCTCTCGATCTGATGTCGGGAACAAGCGCTATATCCTATCTCTTAAAATGTATGGGAAAAGAGACCATATCGAATGACTATATGCATATGAATTATTTAGCTGCAAAGTGCTTAATTGAAAATGGTACTACCCGGCTAAACAAATCTTTCGCAGAAACGTTAATTAGACAAAATAAAAGGTCGAATTTTATTTCAAAAAAATTTGCAGGATTATATTTCGACAAAGTAAATTCTGAAATGATAGACAATATTAATAATAATATTCAATTATTAGATAACTCAGTCGAGAAGGTTATTGCACAGACGGCTTTAATTAGAGCATGTATAAAGAAAAGACATAGAGGAATATTTGCGTACACCGGCCTAAATCATGATGATGGCAGAAAAGATTTGCGACTTTCCATAAACGAACATTTTATACAAAATATCGATATTATCAATAAAGCCATATTTGATAACAAAAAAAATAATAAAGTATTCATGAAAAATTGTGCAGAAGTCTCATATATACCTGATTTGGTGTACATCGATCCTCCATACTTCTCCCCATTATCTGATAACGAATATGTAAGGAGGTATCATTTTGTAGAAGGGTTATCAAGAAACTGGAAAGGCATCCAATTTCAGGAAGATACCAAAACTAAAAAGTTTAAAAGTTATCCGAGTCAATTCACAAAACTTAGTGCAGCAACTGATGCCTTCGATTTACTTATCAAAAAATATGCAGCAAGTGACATCGTAATATCGTATTCCTCGAACGCTAAGCCAGATGAATTATTTTTTTTAAAAAAGTTAAAAAAATATAAAAGGCATGTAGACATGGTTTCTGTTAACTACAGGTATAGTTTTTCCAATCAAGGTTTTGCAAAAAATAGAATTAAAAACAAAGTGAGAGAGTATATATTCATAGGGACAAATAGATAATCAACATTTTACTTTTACATTGAAGTAAAAAATGCGGCATCATTTCTCCCAGTACTATCGTAAAGCATAGGCCTTTTGGTATGCAGGACGCTCTTTTAATCTATTTGAATATTCTATCAATTCTTCACATATTGAAAAATTCATACTTTCAGCCCAAACCAGACAGTGGCCTAATAAAATATCTGGGATTAACAATTTTTCTCCACAGACATTTTTCCTTATAGGAAATTCCGTTATGAACTTTTCTTGATTATTAGTAAACTCCCATTTAAGTACATTGATAATGTCTGGAACCTTTTTTTCATCTGAAAAAACGTAAGAATGTTTTGCCGCAACCCATATAAGCGCCTCAAACTCATCAAGAATTCTAAATGTTATTGAGTCTTGTCTAGCCCTTTCGATACTACCAGCCTCCTCCGTAAACGATTTATGTTTATCAGATAAATAGGTAAGGATTGCTACAGAGTCAGTTATGAGAACATCATCATCCAAAATAAAAGGGATTTTTCCATTTTTATATAATTTTTTCGCTTCTTCAGACCTTGGAGCTATCTCTTTTAAGTCGTAAGGAACTTCTAGTTCTTCTAAAAGCCAAACTACCCTAAAGGCTCTGGATTTAACTCTGCCAAAAACTTTCAACATTTTCTTTCCTCCCACCAGTGGTTTGTAGCATATCCTAGATTTTAAATTTCTGCAGTATCGTAAATAAAAATCGTACAAAGCTTAGATTGAAATCACATTAAAACAACCTAGTAATTTAGAAAATCATCTTAAAAATAGGAAAATAAGTCTCCTCTACTTTTTATAACAATTAAAAGCTAATATTAAGTTTAAGCTTTTTTTAAAAACGAACTTTATTTCTATACATTCCCGGTGCTAAATAGCATACTGGCGAGCATCCGACTTTAGAGGGCAGACAATATTCTTTGCACCGCTCTATCTTTTTATTGGGCAAAGTACAAGACGCTAGCAAAGCAATGATACTAACTAAAGAAAGCCATTTCACAATAATTCGCTTTAAGTTTTATTTTAAGAAGATTATGTAACAATCAAAACAACCCTATAACTCCGCGATTTCAATTTTTTATTTTCTAAAAAACCGTGTGTAGATATAAACGAGGGGGATTACTACCAAACATCCAACAACAATATTAAAAGTAATCAACCATCCGAAATCCAAAATTGCCCCTATTCCATCTGACAAAGCGTTTCCAAATAGCGCTCCGTACAAGGCTCCATTAATTCCCTTTCCCGCAAACTTCTTATCAAGATCGATTCCAAGCAATGCACAAATTGCAAGTACTCCGTTATCAATAAAGCCAAACAATAATCCATCCACCATTGGAACCTCCAGGAGAAAATAAAAGGAACTTTAGTATTTGTTCTACGAACTTCTTGCATATTCATAGAAGCAATCCGCCAACCCCGCAGTGTTCCATTTTACGATAGAAAAACTGATTAGGGAAAACTAAATTTTGCCTATTAATCTCTATAATACGTAAAAAATAAATTAAAAGGTTTTTCATTTAGTATCTTTAATTTTACAATCGTAGTGAGTATCGTAAGCACTAATTACACTTAAATAAGAACGAGTTAGAGTTGTTCTTGTCCAGGTTGCGAGCGCAAAAACACTAACTTGACCATCATAAATACCTTTTTTTCCAAGAGTCTCCTCATGCCAGTAAATTAACTTATTGGGAACCTCCAGGTCTCTACTTGCTTTTGAAACCGGAGAGGTGATCTCTTTATTTTCCCTTATATTTTTCTCACCATCCCACCTATCATAGGAATATACTCTAGTTACTCTTTTCGTTTTCAAATTTACGATTATATTTTGCTTATAATTTGCCAACTTAGGGTTTTTTTCTACGTGAACTTTATTATCGTACGGATTTGTTTGGATGGTCTTTTTATAACTGCAAACATATTCAATAGTTCCACTAATCCCACTGCCACAAAATACAATAGTTAGTGTTAGGAGAAAGATTTTTTTTACTTTATTTAGACTAAAAAATGTATGCATATATACTCTTGTAGTTGAAACATTCACCCAATTGCGGTACAAGCGATGATGTTCTTTTTATGTTTTTTCCTAGTTCTCGAAATTGACCGTTAATTGGCGTGAAAGATCTTCCAAAATCTGTTAGAAAGTACTCAACTTTTGTAGGAACTGTTTTGTAGCCTTTTCGTTCATTAGGGTTATGTTTTTCTGACTTTCTTAATTGTTTTGTAAGCTTTTGCTCCGCAATGGGATTAAAAGCCCGTTTTATTTGTCTAAGGCGCATAGGATCACTTTGAATTACAAATATTAGCGGCATTTTCCCCCTTACCTCCTGAAAGCTGCGTGACTCCATCAATAGGACAAAAGTTTTGGTTCATATAGTTTGTTTTATAATTGTATTCATAAATTTAATAGTACTTGTAACCATGGTTGTGAACAAGTACTGTTCATATATGTTCACAAGGAGGGTATGAGCATGAATAGATTAGATTCGTTATTAAATACATTTTTTGATAATTTTGAATTTCTTGGGCCAGTAGTATTGAAATCCTTACTCGGAATAGCATTCATTTTGTATGGTTCTCAAAAATTTCCATTACCAGCTGATGGACTGTTATCTATGGGATTCACTCCGGGCATGGCAACAATTGTCCCTTTAATTGAGGTGGGGTCAGGACTTGGGATACTTGTATCCATCTTCATTAGGGGAGTAACTAAAAGACTACTGACACGAATTTCTGCATTAGTAATTTTTTGCTTCATGATTGCTGCAATTTTTATTGCTCATCAAGATTGGCTAGTTAATGCAAAATTATTTAAAAGTGTTCAAATTTTTCTTTTGGGAGTTTCTTTTTATTTCATAGTCTCTCCAGGTACAATATCAGAACGAAGAAAAAATGAGGTGAGGGAGGAAATGTCATGAGTTGTGGATGCGGAAGAAGTCCAACCGGTGAGTGCATAGGTTGGCATGATTTTACAGAAGAAGAATATCAAATGGCTCTTGAGGAGTACAATAGTCAAAATAGTGATGTTGAAGACTCGGATACTAATGGGGAATCAGACAATTAGATTGTGGTTAACCAGATTAATCTAGGTTACAGCTTAAAAATGTGTGGTTAATATACAAAACGATTGTTTTCTATTAGGAAAACTTTGTTTTTTGCGGATTCGACGTCGTGATTTCGACGTATAGCCCTGTTTAATTGAAGAAAAATTATGAGCAAAGATAAGGGAATATATCTAGCAATCTTGCTTCTTACAAGCTTACTATTGACCTCCTCAAAAGATGCTATTTCGGATAGAGCTCAATATAACGACATCCAATCATATGATAAGTTTCTAAGTAATTACAAATATCCGTTTGAAGTTTACACATACAGCTTTTCTTCACAAGGGAGAGATATGAAGATGGCTTACATGTACCTCAGACCTAAAAAACCACAAATGGGTTTTATTACTCTACTACATGGAAAAAATTTTACTGGAGCTTATTGGGAAGAAACAGCAAAATTTCTTCATGAAAAAGGTTTTGGTATTCTCATTCCAGATCAAATAGGTTTCGGAAAATCCTCTAAGCCAATCGATTATCAGTACACTTTTGAAGTTTTATCGCACAATACAAAACGCTTACTAGAGTTTTTAAAAATTCAATCTACCCATGTCATTGGACATTCTATGGGAGGAATGCTCGGCTCCCGATTTGCCCTATTGTACCCTGAACTTACTAGGCATCTCATCCTAGTCAATCCAATAGGGTTAGAAAACTACTTACTTTACTCTGAATACAAAGATGTTGATTTCTTTTACCAAAAGGAGTCAAAGTTAACGTCAGCCGACATTATTTCATATCAAAAAAAATACTATTATGATGGCAAGTGGAACGAAGAATACGCTAAGTTCGCGAATCCTCTAATAGGTTTGATAAATGGTCCGGATTGGAAAGAATTAGCAAAAATTAGTGCTCGTGTATACGATATGATTTTCACTGGCTCCGTAATTGAAGACTTTCCTTACTTTCAAATACCAGTAACTCTGGTTTTGGGTACCAGAGATCGTACTGGCCCTGGGCGCAGTTGGATGAAACCTAATATAAATTATGAACTGGGTCGTTATGACAAGTTAGGAAATAAAGTAAAAAGCCATAACAGCAAAATTGAGGTAATTGAACTAAAGAATATTGGACATTCTCCTCAGATAGAGGATTTTGGTAGATTTAGAAAAGTATTAGAGGGTATTATTAAACAAAAGTAAATTAAAATTTGTGATCAATTACCCGGTCAACAACATTAAAATCTGGACAAATTCAAAATGAGAAAGATCTAGCTTTTTAATTTTCTTATTTCT
>JAOINB010000025.1 GCA_028139135.1 Betaproteobacteria bacterium | reverse complement strand
ACAAAATCTTTTAAATGACTCAATTTCGCAACCCAAGTCTAGAGAACAATTCGCTGCCAAATCAGGCATTATTACTTTTTTGTCGGGGGACAATATCTTCGCGGTCTCACCCATAAAGCGGACCCCAGCTACAATCAAGACTTCGGCTCTCGATTCTTTGCCATACCTAGCCATTTCTAGAGAATCTGCTACTATGCCGCCAGAGGATATTGCAAAATCTTGAATAACTGCATCCACATAATAATGGCAAACTAATTGTGCGTTTTTTTTCTGCATGAGTGCTAACAGCTCTTTTTTAACACTATCAATCTCATGATCGGAGGGAACAGATCTTAATCTGTTTAATTTTCTAGCTTTCTCTAAAGCCGTCTCTATGCTAATATTCATCCAACTATTCTACAAACTGTTTACTTCCTTGTGAAGTTTTCTGCAGTTTAAAAAAAAGTTAATGTTCAAAGCCTTACTTATTAATAGTGAAAACGAGAAACCCCGAATATCGGAAATATCTGAAGATATTTTGCGTCAAGATGGAGTGCTCGTTAAAGTCGAGTACTCAACTTTAAACTACAAAGATTGTTTAGCAATCATTCATGGAAAACCCGTAATTAGAAAATACCCGATGGTTACAGGGATTGATTTTTGTGGGACTGTTGTTAACGATCCCTCCTTAGAATTCAAAGCGGGTAGTAAGGTTTTGATGACCGGTTTTGGAATGGGCGAAAAATTTTGGGGAGGTCACTCCGAACTTGCTTCGGTTGATGCCTCTTTTTTACTCAATGTTCCAAGCGGATTTACAATGAAAAATGCTATGCAGTGCGGGACAGCTGGATTGACGGCGAGTATGGCAGTTCTTAAATTGAGAGATTTTGGGTTGACACCAGATTCGGGGAAAATCTTGGTTACAGGAGCCTCAGGTGGAGTCGGTACGATCTCAATTCTTTTATTAAAAAAACTAGGTTTTCATGTGATTGGAGCCACCTCGAATAAGGAAAACTTCGAATATCTTGAAAATCTCGGTGTACAAGAAATTATCGAAACTTCAACTCTAAGTTCAGCAAAAATTCTTGATCAACAAAAATGGATAGGTGCCATCGATAGCCTAGGTAGCAAGGCTTTAGCAGGCGTTTGTTCGTACACATGTGCAGGGGGTGCCGTAGTAGCTTGCGGGAACGCACAGGGTATGGACTTTCCAACTAGCGTTGCCCCATTTATTTTACGAGGTATTAATTTATTTGGTTTGGACAGCGTATACCAAACGATTGCCAACAGAAAAAAAGCATGGGATCTTCTAGCAAGATGTTTAACGGACAATGATCTAAGTAATATTTCAACAGAGCATCAATTTAGTGATATTCTAAGCCTTGCCAAGCGGCTTATCGAAAGCAAAGTGACCGGAAGATTAGTTTTAAGAATGCAAGAGAATTAAGCTAGACCACTATTACGAATCCCATAATTCTTCTAATTTGTAGTATTCCCTTATGGCTGGTGTCATTACATGACAAATAATATCGCCACAATCAACAAGCACCCATTCTCCCGTCTCTATTCCTTCGACACCAATAACTACTTCATTGTTCTCTTTAACCTTTTCGATCACAGATTTTGCTAAAGCGCGCGTCTGCCGATTCGATATTCCCGTTGCAATAACAACCCTATCAAAAAAATTTGATCTTGCCGTCGTATCAATTGTGACAATATCTTGACCCTTTATATCTTCAAGGGCACTGATAATTATTTTTTCTAACGAAGTCTTAAAAATAACATCTATCTCCTTTTAATATGAATATAGATTATTTTTCTTTGCATACTCGTAAACTTCCTTATCTAAAATATCAAGAGGATCCTGCCTTGCTCTTATAAAATACCTTATGCGGGACGATGAAACACTATCAGACTTCATATTAAGTAGCATAATTTTACCTCCGTATTGTTCCAGACTTTTAATCGTCTCACTTAAATAATCTAAGCTTTTCTTTTTTCTGACATTTTCGTCGGTCCTTCGACATAGTACTAACACTACGTTTCTCAGTAGCCATTTCCAATTTTTCCAACTTTTAAAGTTTAAAAGCTGATCTTCTCCTAAAATCCAAAAAAATCTTTTTTTAGGAAAATCCTTCATCAACGACTTCATAGTCTGGCAGGTATAAGAGGGTTTAGAAACACCATTACTCAATTCTCTCTGGTCGATCACCATGCGTTCGTCCTTTAAATTTTTTAGAGCAATTTCTAACATACATAAACGATGTCTCGCTGGTGTATCAATTTCCTTATGTACTGGATTTCCTGCAGGAATCCATATCACTGAATCTAATCTCAATTGGTCAGCTGCCATTTTGGCCATTTTAATATGAGCCCGATGGACAGGATCAAAAGCTCCGCCAAATAGACCTATTTTTCCTACCGTTTCCTCAAAATTATTCGGCACGACAAAATTCAAACCTAATATTTACACTAGTATCAAAAAACTTTTTTGCAAACTGTTTCCACTGATTCATAAGAATCAAACATAAACTTTTGTATTTAAACCAGGTAGTCATGGTAGTTACAAAAAGAGTTAACTCCTTCCCAAAAACTAGCCACTATTAACTCCTTTAATATCCTTTACGATTTGATCGATACTCATTTCAAAAGGAATTAAAAGCCTAAGACTTTTATTCTTATCATAGAGGTATGTATAAGTATAATGATCAACTAAATAGTTACCAAACTCATTTTTTGAACTTTTATTAATAACTAATTTAAATTCATCTTTTAAAACGGAAAGGTGTGTTTTGTCGGGAACAAAACCATCAAAATTTTTATCAAAAGATCGGACAAATTTTTTTAAGTTTAAATCTTTATCTCGTTCCGGGTCCACCGAAATAAAGATGACTGCAAATTGATCTCGTATTTTTTCAGGTAACAAATTTTTTACTAAAACCATCTTATTTAAATGATTAGGGCAAAAGTCTGGACATGCGAGGTATCCAAAAAACACCGCAACAGTTTTCCCTTTTAAATCTACATCGAGTTGTTTTTTTTCTTGTTTTTCGATTAGTGCGTCGAGGTTACCCCAATTAGCTCCAGTAACATTTATTGAGTGAAAGTCTTCTTTTGGTTGAAAAAAGATAAAGATGTAAGCACATAACCCAGCAATTAAAAAAAAAAGTGGTAGCATTAAATTCATTCTAAAATTCATAATCAAGGCCCTTTTCCTGTAAATCGACACTGCCTCGTATAACTCCTCTCTCAGTTATTATTGCGGATACATATTCCACGGGAGTTACATCAAAGGCGGGATTAAAAATACTTAGGTTTTCTTGGACCCATACGCTGTCGCCAAAACCTCTAACTTCATTAACATTGCGCTGCTCAATTTCTACATCTCCACCGCTATGAGTACCTAGATCAACAGTAGACCATGGAGCAGCGACATAGAATGGAATGCTATTTTCTTTAGCAAGCACTGAAACCGTATAAGTGCCAATCTTATTTATCACATCACCATTTGCGGTAATTCTATCAGCTCCCACAATAACTGCATCTATTTCTCTAGTTTGCATTAATGCTCCGCACATACTATCCGTTATCAGAGTCACTTGAATATCATCTTTGGTCAGTTCCCACGCAGTTAATCTAGCTCCCTGCAATAATGGTCTAGTCTCGGTAGCGAATACACTAATATCACCGAATCTGCTTTTTATTGATCTTATTACACCTAACGCAGTCCCGTAACCACCGGTTGCTAACCCTCCTGCATTACAATGAGTAAGAACAGATCTGCATTGTCCTAATAAATCTGCTCCTATTTCTCCGATTTTTAAATTTGTATTTATATCTTCTTGAAGAAGATATATTGCTTTCGATTCGATTGCATTGACATAAGATCCCATTGATTCGTGTTCTTTGTAGTCAAGCCTTTGCATCTGCTTTAGGGCCCATTCTAAATTAACTGCGGTAGGCCTGGTTTTTAGTAAAGATTGATAAATTTTTTCTCTTCCTTTACTAACTAAACTAGAACAACTGTCAGGTGACATGTTCTCAAAATTAAAATTCTCCACAAGAGATCTTACGCCTAGCACATAACCGAAAGCCGCAGCACAACCTATCGCAGGCGCTCCGCGAACGACCATTTTCTTTATAGATTCACAAACATCGTCCATAGTTTTGCAAATAACAATCTCTTCAATGCAGGGCAGTTTAGTCTGATCCAGCAAATGCAGATTCCCATTGGTCCACTCCATAGTCCTAAATGATGACAACACTCTATCCTTAGAAATAAAGAAATTACTTATTAGATATAAAATGATACATTAATTCGCATAATTTTAGTTTTCTGTCGCATAACCATAGTTCTGAAATTTTTCAATCACAAGTTCCATTTCACTGTCCGATAAAATCTTTACACCACCAATCGAACGTGCAATTAGATACTGTTTGCAAAGAGCCTCAAGTTCCTCAGCTAAGAATATGGCATGCTCCAATTTTTTGCCGCAGCATACCAATCCATGATTAGCCATCAAACAAGCCGTTCTACCTTCCAAAGCTTCAACTACTTTGTTAGCTAAATCTTTTGACCCAAATAATTCATATTCACAACACCTAATATTCTTTCCCCCACCCACAGCAACCATGTAGTGAAATGCTGGAAGATTCTCGCGCAAAGAGGACAAAGCACAAGCAAAATTAGAGTGAGTGTGAACAACAGCTCCAACACCTTTTTTCCTTTTGTAAATTTCAGCGTGTAAACGCCACTCACTTGAAGGGTTGGTTCCCTTCAACGGTACCCCCTCAAAATTCAACTCAACAATGTTATTCGCATGCATCTTTTCTACGTTTAAGCCTGATGGAGTAATTAAAAATCCATTGTTGGTTTTCATACTTATGTTACCTGAGGCCCCCCTGTTCAAACCGATACAGTCAAGCCTTTTATAAGCCGTAACAATCGCCTCACATTTTCCAAAATATTCTCCACTTTGCGACATTTTATTCATTTATTTAGTACTCTACTGGCTACGTTTAAGCAACGAGCTAACGATGCGGAGTTCCTATCCTCTTTTGGAGTTACAATAGCGGCATCAAGCGCATTTTTACAACCACAGCTGTTCCCATTCGCAACACTTATTCTATGTTGCCTGGCAATATTAGGAATAATCTTTTTTGCTTTTACTACATTTTTTGCCATCTGCTGGAGAATCATTTCCACAGTCACACTATCATGAGAGGGATGCCAACAATCGTAATCAGTAACCATAGCAATGGTCGAATAGCATATTTCAGCTTCTCGAGCTAACTTGGCTTCAGGCATATTCGTCATCCCAATTACATTACAACCCCACTTTCTATAAATCTCAGATTCTATTTTACTAGAAAACTGAGGCCCCTCAATTACAACATAAATTCCCTTTTCGTGAATTTCAATAGAGCTTTCTTTGGCAGCCTCTTTGATAATACAATTCATATTTTTGCACGTTGGATCAGCTAGTGAAACATGCGCTACTAGACCTTCTTCAAAAAATGTTTTTTTTCTCAAGTAAGTTTTATCAACAAATTGATCGACGATCACAAAAGCACCCGGAGAAACAGACTCCTCTAACGAACCCACAGCACTTAACGAGACAAGTTCTGTTACGCCCAATTGTTTCATCACATCTATGTTAGCTCTGTAATTGATTTCTGATGGATTAAGCGTATGCTTCCTCCCATGCCTTGGTAAAAAAGCAATTTTGTCACCGTCTAGCTCGCCTAGTAAAATATCGTCTGAAGGTTTGCCGAAAGAAGAAGAAATTGTCACAAACTCAACATTCGAAATTTCCTCAATCTGATAAAGGCCACTTCCCCCAATAAAACCTAACATTGTTAGTTCCTTTCATAATTTAAAATGTGGAATAATCTTTAATTTACACCATATTTAAGAATGTTGAAAAAAGTTGGAATTATTGGATCTGGAGTAGCCGGAGTGACTCTTTTAAAAGCGTTAGCAGACCAAACGTCAGCAAAGAACTCCTTCAAAACGAATAAACTAAATCTCCAGATAGCACTTATTGAGAGAGGAAGAAGTTTTTTTGACACTTTTGCTAGGAGTCCTTCCTCAAATCCAGTGGTCGTGATACATAATCCCGTAACAAGCAGAACAGAATACCAACTTTTTTGTAATCAAGGTATAAAAAGAATGTCTTCCTGGATCACTTCCATGGAAGGAAGATTCAAAACTAGAATTGCGTATAAACCAGGTCTTCTTCATGTACCAAAAAATATTCACGAACAAAAAAAATGGGAGGGTATTTTTAATAAAAATCCCTTCTATCAACAAAATATAGTTGAGAAAAGTATTTTAAATAAATACTTAAAAAAAAATGTCAGTAGTGATATTGGAATCTGGGACCCAAACGGATTTTGGTTAAACCCAAGGAAATTTCTATTGCTTTGCCTAAAGGATGTAGTCAGGATTTTAAAAAAAGATGCCAAAATTTTAATGGGGACAGAAGTTCGAAAAATAAAAGTTTTAGAGAAAGGAGTGTTACTAACCGTAAGAACCAATGACTCAGAATGGGAAGTTTTCTTCGACAAAGTAATACTCGCCACTGGTTCGAAAACAAAAGAACTTCTTAGTCAGAATTCTCTCTATATTGGAGAAAAAGATTATTCAGGAAAAACACTCAATTTGTATACCAACTCGGGCCAATTGAGTCGATTTACTATTCCCAAAGAATATTATCGATTTTTCCCCAATTTTATTTACTGTAAAGGTGGATATGTAACACCAATCATCAAAGGGGCGATCTATTCAGGGTCATCATACGACAAAATTAAAAACGAGGATTCATTCTTAATTGACCAAAACAATAAATATAACTTTGCAAGAGTGTGTAATATTTACGATAAATTTAACACAAATATCAATGTCTCATACTATAGGTCGGAACGATGTACCTCATCTGATAAATTACCAGTTGTCGGTAAGATAGGGAACAGATCGAACAGCGACTTATATATCTTCTCAGCACTGGCGTCCCGGGGATTTTCCTATGGCCCCCTCCTTGCGGAGATGTTGGCAAGTGAGATAATTTCGGAAATATTTGACTCGTCTGTTGAAAATGAGGTAGTTTCCAACCGTTTTAGCCAATTGGTGAACCCATTTCGATCTGTATAATATAATCAAGATAAAACAGCAGTAAAGTAGACTTATTAATTAAAAAGATTGTGAGATTAGATGTTAAAAATTCTTGTGCCAATTAAAAAAGTCGTAGACTATAACGTCCAAGTTCGACCAACATCCGATAACAAAGGCGTAGATATTGCAAATGTAAAAATGGGAATAAATCCTTTTGATGAAATAGCTCTTGAGGAAGCTGTTAGAATAAAAGAAAAAAATCCTGATACAACGGTTGTTTCAATTACTGTTGGAAAAAACACAGTTCAAGACATACTAAGATCTTCTCTTGCTTTTGGAGCAGACAGATCAATCTTAGTTGAAACTGATTTAGATTTGGGACCACTGCAGATTGCAAAAGTTTTGTGCAGCATTGTCGAATCAGAAGAACCCGACCTGATATTGATGGGCAAACAGGCAATTGACGATGATTGTAATCAGACCGGTCAAATGCTTGCAGGGATATTGGGGTGGCCACAGGCAACGTTTATCTCGGAGATTGACTTACAAGATAAAGAGGTTTTTTTAAAAAGAGAGGTTGACTCTGGAGTCGAAGAATTGAAAACAACATTGCCTTGTGTAGTAACTGTAGATCTAAGATTGAATAACCCTAGATTCATCTCATTACCGAATATAATAAAAGCTAAGAAAAAAGAAATAAAAGTTTTAGATGCGAAAGAACTGAATATCGACATGGCACGTAAAACCAAAATAATCGAAATCAACGAACCCGAACAACGAGAAAAAGGGGAAATCATTCAAGACGTAGACGAATTAATCAATTGCCTAAAAAAATCTGGAGTGCTCAACAAATGACTGCACTAGTTATTACTGAATATGAAAATTTTTCTATTAAAGATGAAACGCTGCGGGTGATAACAGCCGCAAAAAAGCTCTCTGGTGAGGTCTGGTTGGCTGTTTTAGGTTATAAAATGGAAAGAGTAATTAATGAGGCAGGCTGTATAGAGGGTGTCAGTAAAATTCTCGTCATTGATCACGAAAAACTCAAGCATTTTATACCAGAAGTTTGGGCTTTCCAATTCTTGGACCTTTTAAAAACAAATGCAGAGATAAGCAGCATTTTAATCTCTAGTTCGTCGATGGGAAAAGACTTATTACCCAGAATTGCGGGAATGCATGATGAAGAACAACTAACAGATGTTATCGAAATAATATCTCAGAACGATTTTCTAAGACCTATATATGCAGGTAATTTGATATCTCGAGTTTCAACGGAACAAAAAAGAAAGTTTTTAACCGTCAGGGTTAACAAGTTTAAACCTACGGTAAAATCAAAGCAGAGTCTCGAAATTGAGAAAATTGTCTTTAAAGAACTCGATACAGCGACGAGAATCTTATCAAACAATAGCCACAACGCCTCAAATACGATTGATCTACTTTCAGCGAAATGTGTAATCTCGGGGGGAAGAGGTCTCGGCTCTGCTGAAAATTATAGAAACCTTCTGCAACCTTTGGCAAAAAAGTTAGGAGCTGCTTTAGGAGCTTCTCGGGCAGCAGTAGATATGGGACTAGCCCCGAATGAAAATCAGGTAGGACAAACGGGTAAAATTGTAGCACCTGATCTTTACATTGCAGTCGGACTTTCTGGCTCTATTCAGCACTTAGCGGGAATGAAAGATTCTAAAGTCATTGTGGCAATCAATAAAGATCCAGAAGCGCCCATTTTTCAGATTGCGACTTATGGGATAATTGCAGATCTTTTTGAAGTTCTGCCAGAACTTACAGAAAAACTTTAAATGAATATACAGCAGCTTCGAATAATTGCAGAGGCAAGTAGACAAAATTTTAATGTTACTGCCGTGGCAAAGGCTCTCTATATATCTCAACCTGCAATTAGCAAAAGTATCAGAGAGTTCGAAGACGAATTGGGCGTTGAATTGTTTATCAGAAAGGGTAAGCGAATACTAGGGTTTACAGAAGTGGGAAATAGACTTCTAGGATTAGCAGAAGAGATTCTGGGAAACGTTCGGAAGATAAAATCTTTAAAAAATGAATTTTTAGACAAAGACTCGGGAACGCTAACTCTTGCGACTACCCATACCCAGGCGAGATACATGCTTCCAGATATTATTAAACGATACACATTAGATTCACCAAAAGTACAGTTTGTTCTCCATCAGAGCAGTCCTCTTGAGATAGCTAGTATGCTTGACAGCGGAGATGCAGACATTGCTATTGCGACAGAGTCTCTTAAAAATGATGATCGGTTTATTACATTTCCTTTTTATCAGTGGCATCATGGAGTCATTGTTCCGAAGGCACATGATCTTTTGAACTGTAGGAATATCACATTAAATTCAATAAGCAAATACCCCTTAATCACTTACCATAAAGGTTTTACTGGGCGAGAAAAAATTGACAAACAATTTTTCACAAGAAAGCTTTCTCAAAATATCGTACTTGAGGCCTTAGATGCCGATGTAATAAAGGCCTATGTATCCCAAAAATTAGGGATTGGAATAATCGCCTCTATGGCATATGATGAAAATCAAGATTGTGACCTCACGCTGATAAAGGGGGATAAAATATTTGAAAAAAATACCACATACCTAGCCTTGAGAAAAGGGCAGTTTTTAAAAGGGTTTGTTGCTAAATTTGTCTGCCTATGCATAAATAATCTAACAATAGAAGATCTGAATCTAAAGATTCTTAATACAAATAATGTCATAGCATGAATATCAATGATCTCGTATTGAAAAAAGAAAAACAAGAAAAAATAACTATGCTCACGTGCTATGACAGCACGTTTGCGGCAGTTCTAGAAAGTTGTAAATTAGACTCAATTCTAGTCGGAGACTCACTGGGAATGGTTATCAAAGGAGACAAAACGACGTTAACAGTATCACTCGATGAAATTAAATACCACCTAAAATGTGTTTCTGCTAAAAGCGGTAACACATTTATAATCGTCGATATGCCTTTTTCCACTTTTCAAGAAAATCCAGAAAAAACATTTTCCCACGCCGCCAAATTAATGGATGCTGGAGCTCAAATGGTGAAGTTAGAGGGCGGAAATTGGCTCTTAGGAACAATAGAGTTCCTCACTACAAGGGGTATTCCGGTGTGCGCCCATTTAGGTATGCTGCCTCAGTCCATTCATAAGATCGGATACTACAGGAAATTTGGCAGTTCACAACAAGAAAAAGATTTGCTTATTAAGACTGCTACTTCGCTTGAGAAC
This sequence comes from Betaproteobacteria bacterium, assembly GCA_028139135.1. Classification (GTDB taxonomy): domain Bacteria; phylum Pseudomonadota; class Gammaproteobacteria; order Burkholderiales; family Burkholderiaceae_A; genus UBA7377. The sequence goes on along the minus strand of JAOINB010000025.1, from coordinate 4,934 downwards.
GCTGGGTCACAATTATTAATTCTTGAATTAGTTAATTCCAGTACATCAAAACAAATAACCGAGAATTTAAAAATTCCGACTGTGGGCATCGGATCAGGAAAGTTTGTTGATGGGCAGGTTTTAGTGCTTTATGATATTCTCGGAATAGGTAATAAATTATCCTTTACCAAAGACTTCTTGTCTGAATCAAGTTCGATTGAAGAGTGTATCAAAAATTATATTCAAGCTGTTAAAAAAGGAACGTTTCCGGAGAACTAAGTTTTCTTTGCAGAATTGCGAATCATTAAAGAAGCAGCTACTAATACTAGAATACCTCCTATGAATTCATAAAATCTCAGTGGAGACTCTTGAAGAATATTCGTTGAAATCATTGCTACCAATATTTCAAACATCAATAGAGTAGATGTAATATAGACCGGAAGTTTTGATGCCCCTAGTTGCAATAAAAAGTTTGCCAAACCAAGTCCAATCACAAAAGAAAAAAAGATAACCAAGAAATTAAAGTCAGTGAATAGTTCTGGTTTTATGGTATTGAAAGCAGCAAATTTACCCATCGAATGAAGCACATAATTTATTAATAAAAATACAGCTGCTACTAAGAATGTTCCAAAGAAAATGGCAAAAGTTTTTAGTAGTGAGGTGATTCTTGTTGTTTTTCTAACTAAAACATTTCCTAATCCAAAAAAAATTCCCCCGACTATTGCGAAAAAATCTTCCTTTTCGATACTAAAAAAGTCATTAACTGAACCGGATGTTGTACTCCATTGGTCATAAATTAAAATTAGGAAAGCGCCTAATATTGCTATTACAATAGCAATCAATGAAGTGAGCGTGGGCTTTTCATTGATCAAGATTACTGCAAAAATCGACGCCCAAACAGGCATTAGATAAAACAAAAACACAACTCTTACAACATTTCCCTCTGCAACAGCCCAGTTAAATGCAAGGTTTGTAATACCGTAAGACAGTGCGATTAACAAGCCATTTGGCGAAAAAAGAAAAGAAAAAAAAAAGTTCTTTTTAAAACAAGAAAGATAACTACTAGCAAAAGATAGCAAAGGAATGTTGCCTGAATGGGATGCAAGCTGAGTTCATTAAAATACTTTAGAGGAATCCAAACTAGACCCCAGAAACATGCATTTAAAATGATATATAACTTTGGTAGTAACATTTTAATTTAACCTTTAACCAGTATTCCTTATTCCAGTTGCAATTCCGTTAATTGTTAAGTGAATACCAGTTTTCACACGCTCATTTTTTTCTCCGCTTCTCCACCTCCTTATGAGTTCAACTTGCAAATGATTTAGCGGATCAAGATATGGATGACGCATCTCAATGGACTCAGAAAGCTCAGGGTTTGATAACAAGTGTTCTCTAGAGCCAGTAATAAACTCTAGGGCTCCCTTTGTTTTGAGCCACTCCTCTTTGATTTTAGAAAAGACTTTGCGAGAAACCTTAGGGTCCGGACATAATCTTGCATAACGGCGAGCAATTCCAATATCTGCTTTTGCCATTACCATATCGATATTTGAAATTAAAGCCTGAAAAAATTGCCATTCACGAGCCATTTCTAACAACAAGCTTCGATGTCGTTCTACCGATTCAAGAGCAAAATTTTCTAAAGCTGAACCGAAACCAAACCAGCCCGGTAACGCAAGACGACTTTGTCCCCAGGAGAAACTCCATGGAATAGCTCTCAGATTTTCAATCCTCATTCTCTCTTTAGCAGAATTAGGTCTAGCGGCAGGTCTAGAACCTATATTTAATAATGCTATCTCAGAGATAGGAGTACTGGAGAAAAAGTATTCTGCGAAACCCTCCATCTCATAAATAGTTTTTTTGTAAGCCAACCAACCGTACTCCGAAATTTTTTCTGCTGCTTTTAAATACTCCTCAGGAACATTTTCATTCTCAGGTATCAGCGTAGCCTCTAACGTAGCCGAGACAAGGGTTTCTAAACTGCGACGCCCGATTTCCGGTGTGTCATATTTGTTTGATATGATCTCCCCCTGCTCAGTCAGTCGAATTTGACCCCTTACAGTACTAGGAGGCTGAGCAAGAATCGCCCTATAACTAGGCCCTCCACCTCGACCAACTGTACCCCCTCTCCCGTGGAACAGTCGTAACGTAATACCCTGAACCTCCTGGAAAAGATTTACCAGGTTGATGGATGCCTTGTAAACTTCCCAATTTGAGGTGAAAACTCCGCCATCTTTATTACTATCGGAGTATCCTAACATTATATCTTGCAAACCTCCGGAATGCCTAACTAGGTCAACAATACCATCAAGTGAATAAAAAGACCGTATTATTTCTTCGGATCTACGCAAATCTTCAATGGTCTCAAATAGAGGAACTATGACAATGCCAAGCTTAGCATTTTCACCTAGAACACCCTCCATGAGACCACTTTCTTTCTGTATAAGTGCGACTTCCAGGAGATCACTTACAGTTTCAGTGTGACTTATAATGTAGTACTTTATTACTTCGGGCCCAAAATCATCAATCAAATTTTTTGCCTTTTCAAATATTCGTAATTCTTTTAAACACTGATCTGAATACTCAAAATTTGGTGCCAATAGTCTATCTTCTTTTTTCAGTAAAGATAATAGTAAATCTTGTCTTTCCGATTCAGTGAGTTTTGAATAATCATCGCAAACTTTTGCGCCTTTTAAAAATTCTTTTACTACTATTTCATGAATATCTGAGCTCTGTCTTAAGTCAACAGTAGCCATATGAAAGCCAAAAACCTTTACTGATCTGATAAGAGTAGTGAGTTTTTCTTCCGCCAACCTTGAGCCTTTGTTCTCCCTAAGTGACGTCTCAACAATATTCAGATCACTCAAAAACGCTCCGGGATTTTCATAAGGAATAGAAGGTGGTAGCGCATGGGGACGAGCATTAGCCCCTGTTAATTTAGCAAGCGTAGCTGCTAACCTTGCGTAAATACCGATCAGAGCTTGCCTATATGGCTCATCAACACGATGCGGGTTCGGATCGTTAGCCTTCTGCGCCAAATTTAACAAGTCCTCACTTGCTCCGATTAGTTTTTTCGATATTGATAATTCTGAACCGAGCAAATGAACTTGTAACAAATAATATCTGAGCACTGTTTCACCATGTTTCTTTACCGAAAGATCAAGTGTTTGGTCAGTCACATTAGGATTACCATCCCTATCACCACCAATCCAATTTCCCATCCTAAAGAAGCTAGCAACTGACTGGTTTCCTAACTTCTTCTCAAGATTTTTGTAAAGTATTGGTATTTCCTGTAAAAAAGTACTTTTGTAGAATGCTAGAACATTTTCGATCTCATCGGCAACATCAAGCTTGCTGAATCTAAGCAATCTAGTCTGCCATAACTGAACTATGATGGACTTTAAACTTCCCTCATTTGCAGCTAAACCACTATCAGCCCGAGAAATTTCTAAGTCATTACGAATCTTCAATAGCTTTGAAATTTTCTTCTCAGCTTCTAGCACACTCCTTCTTTGAACTTCCGTAGGATGAGCCGTCAGTACGGGCGAGATATGCGCTTTGCCGAGCAAATCTAAAATCTCGCTCTTCTGTTTTTTCTCGCGATCAAATCTTTCAAACATGTTGTTAAACGATCCAGGAAAACTTTGATTACTTTGAGAACCGACAGGGTTTCTTAGAATCGCAAGATCCTCGGCAATATTAATTAGATGTAAAAAATATGTAAATGCACGAATAACTAATACGGCTTCATTGGAGGTAAGATTTTTTAATATCTTATCGAGAGCTTTAGCAGCATCAACATCATCATGTCTTCGATAAGCTACACTTAACCTCCTAACATTCTCAATGAGATTAAACGTCTCGTCTCCTTCTTGCTCTCTGATGATTTCTCCCAGCAGATTACCTAGGTATCTAACATTATTGTGATAAATCTCATCAATCATAAACAGCCCTCATCTAAACCTAATCATTTAAAGTAACTTGTGTACCAGGACACAAATTTTTGCAAACCAACCTCCAGAGGAGTGCGGAACTCAAACCCTGTTAAATGTTTAAATTCCGTCATATCGGCAAACGTAGACTTGACATCTCCGGGTTGGAATTTGACAAACTTAATTCTTGCCTTTTTTCCGATACATTTTTCAAGAATATCCACAAACTCCATCAATGATACCGGACTACCATTACCAATGTTAAGGACTCTTGAACAAGATTCCGCATTTTCATAATCATGCTTATTTGTATGCAGTTTTAATGGAATTTCAGCCAAAATCCTCAATACAGAATCAACGACATCATCAATATATGTAAAATCCCGTTTCATATTTCCATTATTAAAAATTTCAATCTCTTCAGAAGCCAATATCTTTCGCAAGAAGCCGAATGCAGCCATATCAGGTCTTCCCCAGGGACCGTATACTGTAAATAAGCGTACCCCGGTTAGAGGTATTCCATGCAAGTGAGAATAAGTAAAAGCCATTAGCTCATTACAAGCTTTTGTTGCTGCATATAAACTTACCGGACGACTTACATTTTCTGACTCTGAAAAAGGAAGGTTTTTACTACCGCCGTATACACTAGATGAAGAGGCGTAAACAAAATGTTTCAGTTTCGTTAAATCCTTACTTGCCTCTAAAAGATTAAAAAAACCTTGAATATTCGAGTCAATGTATCCTTGTGGGTTTTCTAAAGAATACCTCACACCTGCTTGCGCTCCCATATGTACTATGTAGTCGAATGGATAGTCCGTTAATAAACCTTTAATTGACTGGCCGTCGCATAGATCCATCTTTATGAATTCAAAGTTTTCTTTCCCAGTAGTCTCTATTCGCTTAAGTCTGTCCAACTTTAAATTCACATCATAATACTTATTCAAGTTATCAATTCCAATAACAGAAAATTTATTATTTAATAAGCGTTCCGATATAGCGCTACCAATAAATCCTGCCGCGCCC
>JAOINB010000024.1 GCA_028139135.1 Betaproteobacteria bacterium | reverse complement strand
AAGATTTTTAAAGGGCAACTAGATATGAAAGATGGATATATAATTACTAAAGGAGGATTTAGCAGTAACTCAACAGAAACAAGTTGCCGAGGGGTATTTGCTGCGGGCGACGTGCAAGACTTCACATATAGACAAGCCATTACCAGTGCAGCGAGTGGTTGTATGGCTGCATTAGATGCGCAAAATTTTTTAGACCATGCAAAAAAAAACTGATAAGGATGAATTTTTAGAAGCTGTAAAAAATGCAGTTCCCTTAAAAAAAGGAAGTAATAGAGTCTTTCAAGAAAGTATTAAGCCGAAGCCGATTCCACACAAAAGAAATGATGACGAATTAACTGCATTGCGAGAAAGTCAATTCTCAGATTTTACTGAAGAGACAATTTTAGACACAGATGACGCTCTATTTTTTGCGAGAAATGGTATCTCAACGAAAACCATTAAAAAACTTCGAAAGGGATTCTGGACAATACAAGCTGAGCTTGACTTGCATGGGTTTAGAATCCATGAAGCCAGAGAAGAAACTTACAATTTTCTAAAATATTGTATTCAGTTTGAAAAAAGATGTGTGAGAGTTATTCATGGAAAAGGACTTAGATCGGCTGGTAAAGAACCCGTACTGAAAAGTCACGTAAAGTCCTGGTTAAAACAATACACTGGTGTATTAGCTTACTGCCAGGCTCCTGGAAGAATGGGCGGAGGCGGCGCTTTAATTGTTCTGCTCAAAGCACGCTATCACCGCTCTCTCCAGTCCTAATCCTCTTAGACCCAGCTAACTCCGTAACAAAAATTTTACCGTCCCCTATTTTGCCAGTCCTTGCAGCTTTAGCTATTGAGTCCAAAGCTAAGTCTAATTTGTCATCAGGAACCGCAACCTCTAATTTTATTTTTGGCACAAAATCCACTACATATTCGGCTCCCCTGTAAATTTCAGTGTGACCCTTTTGCCGCCCAAAACCTTTAACATCCGTTACAGTCAAACCTGCTGTTCCTATCTCAGATAATGCCTCTCTTATCTCTTCTAATTTAAAAGGTCTTACAAAAGCGATAATTAGCTTCATCGTTACAATCCTTTTTAAAAAACAAATTTATTCGAAATTGGATAACGCCAATCTCGACCAAAGGCATGCTCACTTACTTTGACGCCAGGTGGAGCCTGTCTTCTTTTGAATTCTGCTTTCCGCATTAATCTAAATACATCCTCTACGAGTTGTCTTTCAAAACCAGTGTCTACTATCTGTTGAAAAGTTTCATTCTTATCAATAATCCGGTATAAAATTCCGTCCAAAGTTTCATAATCGGGCAGTGTATCTTCATCCTTTTGATTATGGCTCAACTCGGCTGATGGACATTTTTTAATAATGCTCTCTGGAATTGAACTTTCGGCGAGACTATTTACATATTTAGCCAACTCATAGACCTGGGTTTTATACACATCTTTTAGAACAGCAAAACCACCGGACATATCACCGTATAACGTACAGTAACCAACTGCAAGTTCTGACTTGTTTCCTGTTGTCAAAAGTAGTCTTCGTTCGTTGTTAGAGATTGCCATCAGTATCAAACCCCTGATCCTCGACTGAATATTCTCCCTCGCAACCCCAACAACCTCCGTAGTAACCTCTTTGGAGAGCCTTTTCTTGAATAAATCGACATAAATATCAATATCTTCTTCGACAAAATTAACTCCTACACTTTTGGCACATTCCTTAGCGTCAATGATACTTGCCGCAGATGTATATTTAGTTTTCATAAAGACCGCCTTGACTGATTCTCTTCCAAATGCGTATGCAGCTACTGCCAGGGTTACAGCAGAGTCAATTCCACCAGATAGTCCTATAAGGACTTTATCATAATTATTTTTTAGCCCATAATCTCTCGTACCTAAGACAAGCGCATCAAAAATCTGTTCTGTGCTGTTAGTTTTTTTTGGAAAGGAATTGTTTTTTTTAGGATTTCCAAATTCGTCTAAATCAACTAACAACAAACTCTCCTCAAATTCTGGAGCACTTGCACTTAAGTCACCGTTTCGGTCCAGCACAAAACTACTCCCATCAAAGACTAATTCATCCTGACCCCCAACAACATTACAAAAAAGAACTGGTAAATCCATTGCAGATACATGCTTCCTAACTTTTTGTTTTCTTTCGTCGTCTTTATTAGTGTGAAAAGGAGAAGCATTTAACACAATCAAAACATCTGCTCCCGCGGCTTTAGTAAGACTAGGAGCTCGTGGAAACCAAATATCCTCACAAATATTAATTCCGAAAGAAATTTGATCGCATTCAAATATTAATGGACCTCCGTCCGAAGCAAAGTATCTTCTTTCATCGAAAACCGCATAATTTGGTAGTTCTAGCTTCGAATATCGACCTATAAATTTACACCCTTTGAAAACACTAGCTGAGTTATAAAGAAGGTTTTCCCGCGCTTTGAAACAGGGGTGACCGATCACAATGGTTAAGTTGGGAGCTTCTTTCCCAACAGCTGCTGCCAAAGTTTCCAATTTATGCTCAACTTCACTCAAAAACTCTTTGCGGAGCATCAAATCTTCGGGGGGATAGCCGGTTAAACTCAGCTCAGGAGTAACTAATAAAGAAACTCCTCCTTTCACGCATACCCTAGTAGCGTCAATAATTTTTTTTATATTAAAATCTAGATCCCCAACTACTGGATTGATTTGAGCTAATGCAACCCGCATTTTTACATCTTTCCCTTAAAAAAGAAAATGTCTGAATATAACTTACATGTAGAAGATAGCATTAAAAATATTGGCGAGGATGAATATCGAAAAATTTGGCAGGCTGTTCCCTATAAAAATTTGTTTACATCCTGGGAATATCTTAGCATTTTAGAGGAAAGTAACTGCATAGGACAAGAAACAGGCTGGAGCATTAACTTTTTTACTTTACAGAAAAATGGGCAGATTAAAACTGTCGCGCCCTGTTTTCTAAAATTCCATTCATATGGCGAATATGTCTTCGATTGGGCTTGGGCTGAAGCCTTCCACAGGTCGGGAGTGCAATATTACCCTAAACTTCTTTTCGCAAGCCCGTTCACCCCCATAAGCGGCGCAAGACTTTTGGGGGCCAGTAACTCAACAGAAATTGATACCTTCAGATGCGCAATTGAAGGATGGTGTCGGGAAAATTCCTTGCCTACTGCACACATGTTATTTTGTCATGATAAAGAAATCAGTGTGTTTGAACAAAAAGAATGGCTTACTAGAAAAACTATTCAGTTCCACTGGAAAAATATGAATTATGAATCCTTCGATGATTTTTTAAGCACCTTACAACAAAAAAAAAGAAAAAAAATTAAAAGTGAACGAAAAAAAATTTCAGAAAAAAAAATTTTCTGTAGAGTCTTAAGCGGGGACCAAATTAGAATAGACCACTTAGAATTTCTCTACAGGTGCTATAGAAAAACCTACGCCGATCACTTTAGCACCCCATATCTTAACGAATTTTTTTTTAGTTTACTTCATAATAGACTCCAGCATAATCTAGTAATCTCAATCGCATATACTTCTGATGATAGACCTGTCGGTTCATCGTTAGCGATTTTGGAAAACATTAATGGGGCGAAAACTCTATTTGGACGATACTGGGGGGCTGTTGAGGATATACCGTTCTTGCACTTTGAAGTAGCCTATTACAGCTTAATCGAATGGTCTATACTGCACGACGTAAAAAATTTTGAGGGAGGAGCGCAGGGAGAACATAAATTAGCTCGAGGATTCGAGCCAGTTGTTTCTACATCCCTTCATTGGATATGTAACGATAGGTATCGGGAAGCAATTAAAGAAAGTCTAGTTGAGGAAAATATATTTATGAAAAATTATTTGGATTCACTAGAAGCTAGAAGTGCGTATATAAGTCAACGGTATTAAGCGCCGAGATGGTCAAGATACCTCCGACATGACCTTTCGATTTCATTCTCAGCTTGTTTTTTATTTGACCAGCCTTTAACCAATACTTTTTTTCCTGCTTCAAGATCCTTGTAGTGCAAAAAGAAATGTTTAATTTGAGCGAGAAGGTCCGGATTAATATCACGTACCTCATTTAGATGCTTATAAGTAGGTAAAACTTTAGTAACCGGAACTGCTAATATTTTTGAATCATTACCAGCCTCATCCTCCATTTTTAACATACCCAGCGCCCTGGATCTAACAACGGCTCCCATCGCAACCGGAAAAGGAGTTATCAGCAAAACATCGACAGGGTCTCCATCATCACTTAAAGTTTGGGGGATGTAACCATAGTTGCAAGGATAGTGCATAGCCGTCGACATAAACCTATCGACGAAAAGAGCTCCTGATTCTTTATCAACCTCATATTTTATTGGGTCAGAGTGGGCTGGGATTTCGATAATTACGTTGAACAAACGCGGTATACTTTTCCCTGGTCCAACAAGCTTCAATGCCATGCTACTTCCTTATCTGCTATAATCCACAATTACGTTGAATTTTCCTCAACCAAAACAGAGGTATTTTGACATAAATTTCTTAGCATCAATCAACAATATTTCAGGAGCAGTCTAATGTCGACGGGAATTTTATTTTCGGTTTTGGCCGGAATAATCACAATTTTTTACTCATTAGTGTCAATAAGATGGATTTTAAATAAACCCGTCGGAAACGAAAAAATGGTAGAAATTTCTTCGGCTATACAAGACGGAGCTTCTGCCTACCTGGGTAGGCAGTATAAGACAATTAGCATTGTCGGGCTGGGAATATTTCTCGTTCTTGTTTTTTTACCAGGTATCGGGGTTATGACAGCGATAGGATTTGTGATAGGCGCTGTGCTATCTGGAATCGCCGGATTTGTTGGAATGCATATAAACGTACGGGCAAATGTCAGAACAGCAGAGGCTGCATTCTCCGGAATAGATGCCGCATTAGCCGTAGCCTTCAGAGGAGGAGCAATCACTGGCATGTTTGTACTAGGATTAGGTTTACTAGGAGTAGCAGGTTTTTACGCAATACTTTTTGACTTGTCTAGTAATGTCAAAGATGCGTTAAAACCGCTGATTGGTTTTGCTTTCGGCGCTTCATTAATTTCGATATTCGCGAGGCTCGGGGGGGGAATATTCACTAAAGGCGCGGATGTCGGAGCGGACCTCGTAGGGAAAGTTGAAAAAGGTATTCCTGAAGATGATCCACGAAATCCTGCAGTTATAGCGGACAATGTCGGTGACAACGTGGGAGATTGCGCGGGAATGGCCGCAGACCTCTTCGAAACATATGCTGTCACTGTTATAGCGACGATGTTATTAGGTGCTCTGACAATTCCCTCATTCGCTGAAACAGCAGCAGTTTATCCTTTAGCATTGGGTGCTGTTTCCTCGATAGCATCAATTGTAGGTTGCTATTTCGTAAGTTACTCGGGAAGAGGGAAAATAATGAATGCCCTCTACAAAGGCCTTATCGTTGCGGCTGTTCTTTCCATAATTGCTTTCTGGTTTGTTACCGACTTCTTTATGGGTAATATTCACACTATAGATTCAAATTTAACAACAACTTCGCTGTGGGGATCAGCTGTAATCGGAATACTATTGACGGCAGCCATGGTCATCATAACTGAATACTACACAGCTACTGAATACGGACCTGTCAAGCATGTTGCTGCGGCTTCAGAGACTGGTCATGCCACTAACATAATCGCTGGTATCGCTGTATCTATGAAGTCAACAGCGTGGCCGGTAATATCCGTGATCCTAGCGATACTATTATCTTATTCCCTCGCTGGATTGTATGGAATCGCCATTGCGGCTACTGCAATGTTATCAATGGCTGGAATTGTGGTGGCTCTTGATGCTTACGGTCCAATAACTGATAATGCTGGCGGTATCGCTGAAATGGCAGAACTGCCCGAAAGTGTCAGAAACGTTACTGACCCCCTTGACGCTGTAGGTAACACTACTAAAGCTGTCACGAAAGGTTATGCTATTGGTTCCGCCGGTCTAGCTGCTCTTGTATTATTCGCTGATTACACACATGGACTTGAGTCTGTAGGAAAATCTTTATCCTTTGATCTATCAGACCATCTTGTCATTGTAGGGTTGTTCATTGGTGGCTTGATACCTTTTCTGTTCGCTGCTATGGCTATGGAAGCAGTCGGAAGATGTGCCAGCTCGGTCGTAACAGAGGTTAGAAGGCAATTTAAAGAGATCCCTGGAATAATGGAGGGAACGGATAAGCCTGAATATCACAAAGCAGTTGATCTTCTCACTAAAGCTGCAATCAAAGAAATGATTATTCCTTCTTTATTGCCGGTAGTGGTCCCTGTCGCAGTAGGATTACTGCTTGGCCCTAAGGCGCTTGGAGGTCTCTTGATGGGCACAATTATCACTGGCTTGTTCGTTGCAATATCGATGTGCACTGGTGGCGGAGCATGGGACAATGCAAAGAAATATATTGAAGATGGTAATCATGGAGGAAAAGGTTCTGAAGCACACAAAGCCGCAGTAACCGGAGATACTGTAGGAGATCCTTACAAAGATACAGCAGGTCCCGCTGTAAACCCACTAATCAAGATAATTAACATTGTTGCACTATTGATAATCCCGCTGCTTTGATCCATCGGGTTTTTTTAGTTCAATTTGACTTTGATGATCCGAAAATAATTTCGCTGCCTTTTTCCAAAATTTATTTGCTTCCTCTGACTCACCGGTAAGTTCGTACACCCTTGCCAGCGATGCAAATGCATCCACCGATGGCCGTATTCTTACCGCCTCTAATAGGTGGTCCTTTGCTTTTCCCCAAAGTTTTTCACTAATACATATATTACCGAAACAGATATGGAATGAATCGTACTTATCATACTTCTTCTCCCATTTGCTGACCATACGCAGTTGCAGCTTAGTATTGTTTTGGGCATTCCAATATATTCGTCCTAATTCAGCGTCCCACCTTTTGTTCAAATAAGATTCCAAAAGGTTTGTTCCTTGTTCCCTTTCTCCGACGCTAAAATATGATTGAGCAAGTAATCCCACTACCCTACGGTCCGACAACTCTTCCTTTTTTAAAAGGCCTGCTGCTCGATTTATTTTTATCGAATTCAACCCTTCCTCTACCAATAAGTTCTCAATTGAGGTGTAGAGGGTTGATTTTAGATCAAATGAAATATTTTTCGTATGTTTTGAAAGAGCTCTTACTTGCTGTATCACTTCCTCCCATCTACCTTCTGACAGTAACACCTTGACCAATAAAGCCCTACCTAAAATACTCTTTGGATTATCTACTAGAAAGTCCAACACAAGCTTTGCCAACCCCTGTAGATTTCCCTCCCTGAAAGCAAATTCTGCTTCAGCTAATTCACCTCTTCGATAACGAACATCTAAGTCAGATTCAACGGCTTTTAATTCATCAATCCAACCCTTGATCTCTCCCCGATCAAAAATCTCTTCTCCAAAACTTATTGCAACCAAACAAACTATTCTTTTCTCAATACTATTTTTTTTTCTCTTCCAAAAATTTGTTCTGTATCTTTTTAAAGCACTTTTTAATTTAAAGGCATCTTTCAATAAAGCGCTTGTGATAATTTCTTGAACCAAATCCTGTTTTTTCTTAATTAGCTTGCTATTTCTGAGAGAAAGCAAACGACCAGGAAATCCGTAAAGCACTGAGAACAATCTGATTATCGTAAAAACCAGGAATAGAAGCAAAAGCATCAAAATGAAAAAAGTAGCTAAAGCTAAATCAGCACGATAGCCTTGCCAGAAAAAAGTGACGCTACCACCCGCTCCTAAAGTAAGAGCCAGACCTACTGCAATAGCCAGTATTAAAATTATAGATACTAAGGAACTCATCAATCCATTTCTTTAACTTGGTAAATTATTTCGTCTAACCTGCCAATCATCATTTGTACATTTTCCTCATCCGAGGCATAAAAAAGATTCAAAATCTTTCTTGCCCTTTTGATATCATCCAACGCTTCAGCATTAAAGCCTGTAATCAGCATGGTCTTGCCCGAGATTAAATTTATAACAAATTGGTTTTTTAAACTCTTCTCACTCTCTTGATTCAAAGACAAGCCCTCATAATCTTTAATTTTTCTTATCTGAATTAGGCCTTTCAAACTTTCCAGAAGCTTCTCCGAAATAGCATCATTATTTGAGTGATCAGTACCTAAAACAGGATTATCTTCTACTGGAAAATTTTTTGTAAAGTCCATATCCTCTATCTCTACAGTGATTTTGTGTATCTCTTTGACGATTGCCAATGCATCAGAATTACCTAGTCTTAAAGTCTTTTCACGGTCTTCAGATACATCAAGATGGACCCCTTCAGGCACTTTTTCCGAATGTAAGATTTCGTCGCCTTCTAACCTTCCATCTTTCGAAACAAGTTCTGCTTCCTCTACAGGACGGATCGATGAATCTGTTTCATATTGGTCAATGGCACTAGAATCAGCCTGGTCTGTGTTAGGCTCTTCGATTGACAGCTCAGAAATATCAGCATTTATTTCCGATTTCTCCATTTCATCAATTCCCATCTCTTTTTGAATTGACCCTTGAGTATCAATGTTGGCTAGTTGGGAACTACCTGTGAATAATTCTGTAAGTTCGTTTGGCAGAACTGTTTTGACTTGATCACGATACACATAACCAAAAACAGCAACTCCGATCGCCACTATTAAAAAACATATAAATATAGTGTTTTTACCAGAAAACCGAACAAAACTATCATTCTTTCTGGAAAGACCTTCACCAGCGGATTCACTATTATTGTTGTTCGAAACTGAAGTAAATTGTCCTCCCTTATCCTCTTTGCTACCTTTCGGCGAATTATTTTTCTCCAATATACTTCTCGCAGTATTATCTTTCTCGGTTTTTTCTTCTTTTTTCATAGTAACTTGTTTATTTCCTCTGAAATATAAGCAGGACTTAAAGACTCTACTCGTCTACACGAAATCCTACCATGAATTTTTTTCACTTGACTAAGGATTTTATCATGGTGACTAATTGCGATTAGCCGTTCACTTTCTTGTAGACTCTCTATCAAGTATCTAACACTGTTGATTGCAGAGGTTGAGGATACCAAAATTCCCACAGGTTGTTTTTTAATTACAGAGTCTGAAGATGATTTTGTTATCAAAGAAATTTTATTTGCTAATGATAAGCTAGTTGATCTATCGATTAAATTTTTTCTTTTATAAATTCGAAAGCTCAAAACGCGAGAGCTATATAACTTAATTCTTTGCACTAAAGCTACAGAATTTTCTTTCCCCTCTATAACCACGACAAAGCTGGGCCGAATCTTCTCAGAGAATTCTTCTACCCATCTTTGTCCCGTAGCTTCTTTCTCCAGATATAGCATTTTTAGATTATTCCTTCCCAAATACTCTCTTTCATTTAAGGGGCTAACAAAGAGCTCACGAAATCTTCTTGCTGTTCCTTCACCAATGGCTCCTAGACTTATTTTATTACGCTGCATATAAAAAAAAGATTCGGCTTTTTTTACTAGCTCTTTTTTTCCATGCAAACTATTGTAGCAACCAGCTAGATAACTCCTTCTTCTAAAAATCTTAAAAAACGCTTCAACACTGGTAGGGCTTGTAAAAAGAATAATCTTTTTTTTTACTTTGCATGACAACAAAGATTGTATCTGACGTTTCATCAACAAAGTGCCGGTTTTTCTTTCTGCATAGAGACTTATTTCTTGGCTAGGTGCAGAAAGCAAAGTTACACAAGGGTTTAAATTTCTTCTTAACTCTTGATTCCAAATATTCCGACCTAAATTCCACATCGGTCTCGTGTTTATAAGGATCATTATCCCTCTGCAACTTCTTTAATAACTTCTCGAGCCCCCTGATTGTAGAGACTATCTATCACTCTTTCAAAAATGTCATCAGGGTTTTGACCAGAGTATTCTGAGTGACACAGTTTGCTACCATCCGGCATTGCAATTTTCGCTCTTAAATTAAAGGTCTGCAGCTCTTCATTAAACTCACAATAAACAGCTAGAGGGATCTGACAACTCGCACCTAATTCAGCAGCGACTCTCCTTTCCAACTTCACTTCAGAGAATGTCTTGTCATGATTCAAACTTTCTAGAATTTCGTGCTCATATAATGCAGAGTTTTTTAAAATCTCTATTGCGATTGCACCCTGACCTGCTGCAGGCAGGGAGATATCCTGAGGAATTAACTGACAAATACGACTCTCTAACCCCAATCTTTTTAATCCTGCAGCTGCAAGTACTATTCCATCAAAATCCCCATCATCTAACTTTTTGATCCTTGTATCCAAGTTACCCCTTAACGGAATAATCTCCAAATCAGGTCTAAACAGTTTTAACTGAAATTCTCTCCGAAGGCTTGATGTCCCAACTTTTGCTCCTAAAGGCAGTGAACTAAGATTACTGGTTTGTTTACCTATAAAAGCATCTCGAGGGTCTTCACGTCGAAGAATGGCAGCTAAGACGAACTTTGAAGGAAGATCCATCGGAACGTCCTTTAACGAATGAACCGCCAAATGAGCCTTCCCCTCAAGCAATGCCAACTCCAATTCCTTCACGAATAGACCTTTCCCCCCAATCTTTGATAAACTACGATCTAGGATTTCGTCGCCTTTGGTAGACAGGCCCAAAACTTTTGCCTTCGCTGTATCGGCATTATTTTGCATTAATGTTTGCACGTGTTCTGCCTGCCACATTGCCAAACGACTTTTTCTAGAAGCTATCACCCACATATGATTATTATAGGTAATATGACAAGAAGTGACTGATCAATTGCAAAAAAAAACTAAGGTATGGTCCGGTAGATTTTCTGAACCAATATCCGAAAAGGTTCAGGAATATACCGCATCAATAGGCTTTGATAAAAAATTAGCACTTTTTGATATACAAGGTTCAAAAGCTCATGCGGAGATGCTTGAAAAAGTCGGCATTTTGTCTAACGAAGAGTTAAATAAAATTTTAGACGGCTTAAACCGTATAGCCCAAGAAATCAAGGAAAATAAGTTCAATTGGAAAATTGAATTAGAAGATGTTCACCTCAATATTGAGGCTAGACTTACTGAGCTCATAGGCGAGCCTGGAGAGAAAATTCATACAGCTAGATCTCGAAATGATCAGGTTGCGACAGATATGAGGTTATGGCTGAGAAGTGAAATAGATATTATCGCTGGATTAATTCAAAGCCTTGAAAAATCAATCCTCAGCCAGGCTGAGCAACACAGCAACTCCTTAATGGCTGGATTGACTCATCTTCAGACAGCCCAACCGATAACTTTTGGACACCATATGATGGCATATCATGATATGTTTGCCAGAGATTATGACCGACTTTTAGAACTTCGAAAGAGGGTCAATTGTCTTCCTCTCGGCTCGGCTGCTTTAGCCGGAACTGGCTTTAAAATTGACAGGGAATTTGTCGCTAAAAAACTGGGCTTTGAGAAAGTAATTGACAATTCTCTTGATGCAGTAAGTGACCGGGATTTCGTCTTGGAATTTTTGAATTTTAGCGCCATATTGATGATTCACATATCGCGGCTGTCTGAGGAAATAATAATGTGGGCTTCAGATAACTTTGGCTATATTGATATTCCTGATGAATTTTGCACTGGGTCCTCCATAATGCCACAAAAGAAAAACCCAGATGTTGCGGAACTTGCAAGAGGTAAGACAGGAAGGGCGATAGGGAACCTTATAAATATTTTAGTATTGATGAAAGGCCAACCGTTGGCTTATAACAAAGATAACCAGGAAGACAAGGAACCTATCTTCGACTCCGTTAAAACAATTAAAGATACTTTGGACATTTTTTCAGCAATGCTTCGTTCCATAAAAGTAAACAAAGCCAATCTAAAAAAACCATTTGACCGTAGTTACACTACAGCTACTGACCTTGCTGATTATCTTGTAGCCAAACAAACAACTTTTAGAGAAGCTCACGAAATAGTATCTAAAATTGTTACTTTTGCAGAGAAGAAAAACATATTGCTACAAGATATTCCCTTAAAAACTTTTGAAGAATTTTCTGAAAAGATTGAAGAAGATGTTTTTGAGATTTTAGACTGCGAAGGCTCAATTAAATCCAGAAGCCATGTTGGAGGAACATCTCCTGACCAGGTTTTAAATGCCATCAAAACGGCAAAATTGAAATGGCAAGCTTGTCTGAAACACTAATGTTTTTTATTAATATGGTACTTCATAATTTTTAGCACATGACACTTGAAAGCAGGTTTCCAGGCTTAATTAGAGGAGGAGCAGTTTTTTTTCTTGTACCCCTTCTTTCCGTAATCGGCTTAGGGTTAGTCATGTCGCTAACATTTTGGATTATCTATCAGTCGGATCTACGACAAAGTAGAGCCTTGATTCTTCAGGACGTTGAAAACAGTACTCAGGTTTTGAGACTTAAGTTACGGAGAAATGAATTTGCGTTAAATGCAATTGCACGTGATTTAGGAAGGCGTGAAATTTCTCAGGCTGAGTTTAAACGTTACTCTGAAAATTTTTTCGCTTCGAGTCCGGAAGTTTTGCTTCTAACATGGGTTAATTTGCAAGGCAGTGAGCTAGCTTCCTCCTCTTCGTTTTTTAACCCGATGGATTCATTCCTTCTCACCCCTGTAACAAGTTCAAAAAAACTTTTCCAGAAAGAAAGTGAGCTCGCCTTTAAGACGGCAATAGAATTGAGGAGGCCTGTTTATTCAGATGTTTTTTTTGCAGATGAGCAATCCCAGGACCAACAATTAGATTTACACGCACCGGTGATGACAAAAGGAAATCCGAATGGAATGCTTATTGCGACTTACTCCATTCCAATGATGTTGCGTTCTAACATACCCTCCGAAGTATCCGAAAGAGTCAACTTTGAATTGTTAAAATCTCCCGAAAGTAAGAAAGCAAAAATTGGGCACGCTTCACATTTTGTAAAATTAAATGAAATTGGAAAATCAGTTGTTCTATTTGGGTATTCGAAAACACCACTTCACAGTAATTTCAGTGGAGCTCTTAACATTTTAATTTTTAGCCTTATGGCAGTAGCTCTAATTAGTAACATAATGCTAATCCGACATTCAAAAAGGCGCAAGGAATCTGAAGACGCTCTTTCAGTTGAAATATCCTTTCGACGAGCCATGGAAAATTCCATGGCAACTGGCATGAGGGTAATTGACTTAGAAGGTCAAATAACCTACGTAAACCCTGCATTCTGTGATCTCGTGGGCTTATCAGAGCATGAATTACTCGCCACATACCCTCCTTACCCATATTGGCCACCGGAAGAGATTGAAAAACTTACCTCGTTCTCTCGAGATTTATTAGATGGCAAGCTAGATGAATTAGGTGACCAGGTTATAGTAATGCATAATAGTGGACGCAGGATAATTACCAGAATGTACACATCACCGCTAAGAGATGCGTCTGGAAATCAGACAGGATGGATGACTTCAGTAACAGATATTACTGAACCTACTATGTATAGAAATGAACTTGCAAATGCGCAGGAGAGATTTACTACAGTATTGCAATCGTTAGATACGGCTGTGTCGGTTGCTGTTCCCGGTACAAAAGGGGATTTATTGTTTACAAATGACACTTATCGGAAATGGTTTTCTAAATTCTCGATTAATGGGCATGCATTACTGGTTGAAAAATGGAAAGAAGATAAAAAAAGTCGCAATACCATATATATTTCCGAAATGAAAAAGTGGTTTGATACGAGGTTACAGCAAATAAAATGGGTGGATGGACGTGTTGTAGAATTACTGTTAGCATCCGATGTCACTTCAAGTCAATTAAGCGAGATAAAACACCGTGAAGAGTATGCGAGAATACAACAAACCTCGCGATTGGTCACAATGGGTGAAATGGCATCCTCACTCGCGCATGAATTAAATCAACCTTTAACAGCAATAAGCAATTACACCTTAGGTGCTGGGGCGAGAATCAGAAGTATCACTGCAAAAGGAAAACCCCTTGTGGCAACTGAATTACTAGAAATTTTAACTAAAACAGCCAGACAAGCCAGTAGAGCAGGTAGTGTAATCAAAAGAATTCGCAACTTTGTAAGAAAAAGTGATCCTAGTCGTAGGCTGGTAAAACCGAGCACGATTATAAAGGAAACTATTGAATTAGCCGAGATCGATGCGTCTAACATGGGAATTCAGATCATACAGAAAATCCAGACATCGCTTCCATTGATTAATGTTGATCCGATATTGATTGAGCAGGTTTTACTAAATTTAATTAAAAATGGGTTAGAATCCATGGGTGAATCCGAAAAAAACAACCTCACTCTTGTTGTTGAATCCTCAAACGCCGAGGTAGTATTTGCAGTGCATGATGACGGTCCTGGTGTAGCCAGTGAGATTCAGGACAGACTTTTCGAGTCTTTTTTTTCCACGAAAAGCGAAGGCACAGGGATTGGGCTTAATATTTGCCGATCGGTGATCGAGTCTCATAATGGTAAGCTCTGGTTTACAAACAAAACATCCGGAGGTTGTGTGTTCTACTTCACGATACCGATTGAAAAGGCAGAAAATATGGGGGAACTGTAGATACCAAAAAGATATCTACTTAACGTGATAATCGTTTAGGAATATTAAAAGCATGAAGGAATTTGTTTACATAGTAGATGATGACGAGGCTGTTAGAGACAGTCTTAGGTGGCTACTTGAGGGAAATGGTTTCTCAGTAAAAGTTTTTAGTAATGCAGAGGAACTGCTGGATTTTACCAAAACCCAAAATAATGGTATTTCGGGTTGTTTAATTCTCGACGTAAGAATGCCTGGAATTACGGGAGTCGAACTGCATGATGTGCTTTTAAACGCGGGTATTGATATACCAGTAATATTTATAACGGGTCACGGCTCTGTATCACTTGCAGTTAAAAGTATGAAAAAAGGGGCAATTGATTTTCTTGAAAAACCATTTAGTGATGAAGAAATCTGCAGGCTTGTTGATAGTTCTTTGCAAAAAGCGAGAGATGTAAGCGACAAAAAGGAAGTTAATCTTAAGGCTCAGGAGTTATTAGCAAAGTTGACCCCCAGAGAGAACCAGGTTTTAGAAAGAATAACCGCTGGCCGACTCAATAAACAGATTGCTGATGACCTTAATATAAGTATAAAGACTGTTGAAGCTCACCGGGCGAACATAATGACTAAAGTAGAGGCTAGAACTGTCGCTGAATTGATTAAAATTGCCCTCACAGCAAATGAGGGAGTCAGAGTTGGATAGGAGATACAAAACAAACAGTTTGCTTTTGTAAAAGTCGGATATCATTCTTTTGCGCCCGTAGCTCAGTTGGATAGAGTACCTGGCTACGAACCAGGGGGTCGTGGGTTCGAATCCTGCCGGGCGCGCTTATTGAGCTGTGCTATAAAATTAGCAGCGGTAAATATTAAAACGTTAAATGGACAATTATTCTGAAAGAAGGGTTTTTGGTGCGATTGGTGCTGGTATCGCTGGGCTTTCAGCGTCTTTATACCTCGCTAAGCTTGGAATAGAAACACATATATTTGAAAAAAGATGTAGCACTGAAGCCGGTGGAGTAGGCATCCAGCTTACTCCGAACGCTGTGCACTCGCTAGCCACTCTGAATGTTCTAGATGACATAATTGCTGAATCTTTTTTCCCAGAGAAACTTATTGTTAGTGACGCACACCTACCTGGAGAATTAAACTCAATCCAATTGAAGAGTGTAATGGAACATAAATTTGGATTCCCTTACCTTACGAT
>JAOINB010000023.1 GCA_028139135.1 Betaproteobacteria bacterium | reverse complement strand
TGCACTACCTGTATTTTTGTATTCTAGCGGTTGGACCTTCATTCAAGTAAGTGGGCTAATGGCTTTTTGGACAATATTTTATGGTTTTATTCAAGCGGTTGCTCCAAAAATCATTCCTGAAACTGAATCCCGAGTCATTGGAAAACGGTTACGTAATTGGATATTTGGTTTGTGTGTAATTCCGGCAATTCTTTATTTTATTGTAGTTAGTGAGATTCCTTTATCTGAAGGTTATGTAATTTTTGGATTATTTGTCTTTGCATTATTATTTGCAATTAATTCGTCATTCCAAAGTTTTTTAATTGTTGAATATTCTTCTAAAGACAAAACCGCTGAAGATATTGGTTTTTATTATTCCGCAAATGCTATCGGTCGTTTTATAGGGACCTTACTATCTGGATATTTATTTCAATTGGGAGGATTTTCCCACGCATTGTTTGGGTCTGCGCTGATGTTACTTATAGGCTGGATAGTTTCTCTAAGATTTAATTTGGAAGAATCCTTATCTTATAAAAAACTGTGAGTAATAGTGTGAGTAACGGCAAAAAAGTGATTCACAATTTTCAATAGAATCAATGAGTTAAGTGCTCAGTTCGAATCCCGCTCTCTCCGCCAGGTAAAAAATCACTGATTTTTCATCTAGAAATCACTACTTTAAAAATTCAGCAGATAAAATTCTGTATCAAATCTTTTAATCAGCACAACCAATTAAAGAACCTAAAGCGTATGGATTGGGGCGATTGTATTGGAATAGTATTGTTGTAGTGCTGTATAAATACATAAAATAGAGGAATGTCAGTATCACAAATTATATTTAAACTTTTCCCTATTATTTTCTTCTCAGTTTTTTTGAATACTAAAGATGCTTTAGGAAGTTCTGAGAAAAACACTTTCGTTATTGACGATCAAACGAAAATTAGCTTTTCAATCCCAAAAGAAAATTTCTATTATTCAACTGTTATAGATGTGCCAATAACCATCCGTGAGGTGAAAAATATAAGTTTTCTGCCTTACTCACAATTTTCTGGTTTTCAATCAAATAAAAGCTATATAAAAAAAATTAAGATCAAAAGTCTTAGTAAGATTTCTGAAACAATTAGTGTCATCCCGGGCCCGGGGCATTTAAAAACTAAATTTATTTTGGTGTCAAAGGACAAAGTTGTAAATTTTACAAATAATTCCGGAACAAATAGAAATTATTTGGCTTCAATCAACCCAATTACAACTAATAATCAAGCAACACAACTAAGGAATCTCACATTCAAAATTGCACCAGGTGAGTCAATTGAACTTTACTATAACTTCCAAATGCCAAAAGGTTTTGTATTTGATAGCAAACTAGTTTTTTATGATACGGAAAAATATCAGGAGAACAGAAGACTCGGTTTATGGCTTGAAGGAATTATTGCGGGTTCACTCTTAGTCCTGATAATTTTTACATACTATTCATATGTTCAGATCAGAGACAAGACTACTCTTTATTTTTGTTTTTGGCTGATTACGGCCATATTGACAATTATATGTACAATTCATCATGACGGAATTAGGTTGCTAGAATTTCTAATCGATCCGGTAAAAGATACGTTTATTTTTTCGGACGTTTCCTTTGCGACTCGAATTGCGTTGTTTACTATGCTTATTCAAGCAATGATGTTTGCCATCTTTGCACGCCAATTCATTAATCTTAAGAAATATCACCCTTTTGCTTTTCAACTTACAAACATCTATCTAATACTGTATGGTTTGAATTTTTTGCTTTTTCAAGTTTTGGGAATCGAATCTAATGTTCTATTTAGCTTATACCCTCTATTCATTGGAACTATTATTATTCTCCTAATTTTCCTTTATTGCTCGATTCAAAGATATCGTCATGGAATGGTAACAGCTAAATTTTTTATTATTGGACTTATACCCTATATGGCGTTTAGGATTATTTTTCTGGGTGGAGTTTTTTTTGGATTTCAATCCCCTTTTGCTTATCTACCTGACAGTGGCCTCCAATTCTTTTTAAATTCATCACAAGTAACACAATCCGTAGGGTTGTTTATAGTGGCGATTACTATGTCGTTGGTATTAGCTAAGCGTGCGAAGTTTTTGCAAGACGAGTTAAACGAGAATATTCAAAAGCAGGCAGATGAGGCTGAGAAGCAGAAGGTGATATTGGAAGAGACTGTACAGGAGCGTACCAGTGAGTTAAGAGAAAAAAGTACGATGATGGAGGGGATCTCCAATCAGCTTGCGAAGTATATTCCACCACAGATTCATGAGGCGCTGTTTGCAGGAAAGGTGGATACGGAGATTAAGACGCGTAGGAGAAAGCTTACGGTTTTTTTTAGTGATATAAAGAACTTCACTTCAACGTCAGAGAACATGCAGCCAGAGGATTTAACGAAGTATTTGAATGAGTATTTTTCTGAGATGACGAAGATTGCTGTGAAGTATGGAGCTACGATTGATAAGTATATAGGAGATTCCATGATGGTATTTTTTGGGGATCCTGAGACAAAAGGGGAGAAGGAAGACGCAAGGACTTGTATAGAGATGGCATTAGAGATGCAAGCAAGAATGGTGGAGTTACGAGAGAAGTGGGCGCAAGAGGGTTTTGCAGAGCCATTTGAGATCAGGATGGGTGTGAATACGGGGTATTGTAATGTAGGTAACTTTGGCAGTGATCAGAGGCTGACGTATACGATCATAGGTGGAGAGGTGAATGTGGCAGCGAGGTTAGAGAGTGTAGCAGCAGTGAATGGTTTATATATGAGTTATGAGACGTATGCTCATGTAAAGGATATGGTAGAGGTGGAACAAAAAGAAGCGATAAAGATGAAGGGAATCAATAGAGATATACGGATTTACTCTGTTAAGGGAAGAAAGGAAGAAGGAAAAGAACAGACCAAAGTAACCAAAGTCGCCAAACCCACAAAGAAAGAACTAACAGAAATAGAAAAATTGAAGCAAAAATCTGAAAAACTAGAAGATGAAGCTAATGTTCTGAAAGAGGAGTTGGCACTGATCAAGTTAGAGTTAAAAAAAATGAAAAATGTGTGAGTAACAGTGTGAGTAACGCCAAAAAAGTGATTTAGAATCTTAAATAGAATCAATAAGTAAAGTGCTCAGTTCGAATCCCGTTCTCTCCGCCAGGGATGTATATAGGAATCTATTCCAAGCTAAAATGATCTACAAGGGCAACTAACTCCTAGGATACCCATACCCCGTTTAGTGTTACAAAAATAATTCAACTCTGGTATCCTTGCTTGCTTTATTAAAGATTAAGTTATGAAGCAAATCGTATTTTTTATATTAGTATGTGTTACTTCTGTAAGCTGCAATGCAGGAAGTAAGGCAATAGATCACGCTCCACTTGGGGTCATGGGAGACCACTTACATAAAAAGGGCGAGTGGATGTTTTCATTTCGGTATATTGAAATGAGAATGAAGGGTAACCTCATAAAAGGCCAGAATGCATCTAATGAAGAAATACTAAACCGGCCGAATCTATTTAGCTCAATGCCGGGTATGCCAGTTAATTTAAGTGTCGTACCTCGGACCATGTTGATGCGTATGATGATGCCAGGTTTGATGTACGCACCGAATGATCAAGTGACACTTATGGCAATGGCTATGTTTAGTGAAAAAGAAATGGAGTTGTCTGTTTATCAGCCTATGATGAATCGAGATTACATAGGAAGTTTTCAGTCTTCTACAAATGGTTTATCAAGTGTTTCATTAAGCGCATTGATTAAAGGATATGACCAACTTAAAAGTAGAGGTCATTTTCATCTCGGATTAGAGAAAAGCATGAGTGATGCAACAAAAACTGGAACAGTACTCACTCCTATGAATATGCAGACGACCATGATTCTTCCGTATGGAATGCAGACAAGTGATAACTCTACTCGAGGTATATTAGGCTATACGCATGTTTTCGATTTGGATAGATTTGTATGGGGAAATCAAATTTTGACTCAAAAAATACTGGAGAAAGATGTCTGGGCATTTGGTGAGAAAACTATTTTTAATACTTGGATTCAGCAGTCTTTTTCGGATCACGTGTCAATATCTGGACGATTGCATTATGAAAATCAAGAAGATATTCAGGGAAGAAATGCATCGATCATGGCTCCAGTGCAGACCGCCAATCCTTCGAATTACGGTGGAGAGGTTTTTAGTTTAGCTGTAGGTTTTAACTTTTTAGGCAGTATCTTTGATAATGCCGACAAAGATCGAGTTGCTGTTGAGCTTGTTATCCCGGTTAATCAAGAAAAAAATGGCATTCAAATGAAAAATCAATACACCGTATCTTTAGGTTATCAGCGAAGTTTTTAAATTGTGAGTAGCAGTGTGAGTAACGCTAAAAAAGTGATTCAGAATATTGAATAGAATCAATGAGTTAAGTGCTCAGTTTCGAATCCTGCTTCCTCCGCCAATCGATACTTTTCGGTTAGTCGAAAAGGATACGAACCCAAATATTCAATCCGTGTAAAACTTTACTGGTACTACGTTTCAGAAGAGTCAAAAATTCGTCCTTCAAACACTCTTACGTGAAAATACATCCGTACTCAGTAAAAGGACGAACAGGGCGACTGAATTTGGGTTCGTGTCCTCAACTAAGACGGGTTCGGTTGCTTTTCAAAAACCGAACTTTTGAGGTAATCTTTATATAAACTTCTAAAACCAACTCTATATATGTGGCATGATTATCTAGGCCAATACTCAATTAATAAACTTTTAATAAACCACAAACCTAAAAAAACAACTATTGGTGATAAATCTATTCCACCAAAAGCAGGCAAGTATCTTCTTACAAAATTTAAACTTGGTTCACATAATCGATATAAAACATTCATGATGCTATAAACAAACCGATTACCGGTCTTAATTATATTGAAATTAATAAGCCAAGTAAGAATTATATAAACTATAAGAACAAATTCAAATAAGTTTATAATTTGAATAATTAGATACAAAAGAGAGCTCATGTCAACATTCTATCAGTTTAAGTTAATTCATCGATCCGAATTGTAATTCCAATGCAACAGTAACAACCAACATTAAACCAATCCAAAACCATCTATTCCTATAAAACTTATCAAACATTGTTTCTTTTTTATCTTCATTGGCCTCTTCATTGCTCAAAATTTAATCCTTTCTTTTTTCTGCCATTCGTTGAGTTCTTCATACTCTGTTCGATGTTCTTCATTTTTGTTGTTTATTTGATGTACAACAAATTTTAATAGATTCCAGAATATAAGATATTCATAAGTAAACGTAAATTGAAAAAGTGATAATTACTTATCCGATATGACTCTCGCACCAACTTTGATCAAATATCATTAAAATATTATTTTCTGAAACAAAATGGTTACAAGCTAAGAAAATTAGAATTTGACCGATCCATTAGGAAGTCTTGATTCTACAATTTTATTAAAATCAAACTTAGAACTTTATAAGAACAAAAAATAGTATAACCCAGCTGTTTACAAAACGTTATCTAAACCAGCAAGAGGGTTCTCACCACTTTGGATTCTTCCCAGAGCTCTTTTTTTACAAGTCTCCGTTTCAGCTTCTGTTAACCCCATACTTATAATTGTTTCGGCATGTCTTGTAGCTTCCTCTGCTTGCTCTAATGTTGGAGCGATAGCTGAGAGTATTATAGCTAGAGTTAGTTTGTTCATTAACTCTTCCTTAGAAGGTATTTGATTATCCTCTAGAGGTGGTCCAAGTTCACTGGCGACATCTTGTAGAATTTTCATTTTATTATCTTGCGTGGACATCGTTTTCCCCTTTTGTCACTTTTTTATTTTTAAAATATTTACTTATTCATATCTTTGATGGTGACCATAAATATAATGCGCAAAACTCATTTCATAAATACTGCGACTAGTTAGTGGAAAGCGACTGTCTTTTGTTAATCATTGAATCCCAAAATGATTCATGGTCTAGCCTCATCAAGATTGATAATTTTTCTAATGCTTCATCGGGTGTTCGATGCAATAGCCCAGAAGGTCCCCCGTGAAATACGGCTATATCCCATTGGTTAATATACTGGGGTTTACAGTTTTGTTTTATAATTTGTTCATTAGGGGATCCGTTAAAGTATTCGTGATAATTTGCGTGGTCCTCAGGAAGCCATTCAGTTCCTTTTCCTGAGTAGGTTACCAATAATCGTTGTGGGACTTGGTCGATGTGAAAGCGCCTGCATCCACGGTCTGTTCCTAACGAAAAACCTATTGAACTACTGTTTTCCATTTCACAGAATAATGCACATATATCTGCCATATCCCTTAGCCAATAGGCATAAAAAGGATTTTTTTGAATACTGTTACTAATTATGTTGCTCAGCATAGTTTCTATACTGGTCAACGCTGAACTCTTGCCTATTTTCCCGAAAACATTAAATGGTTCTCTAATCAATTGTAGAAAAAACTTGCGGGCTTCCTCAGGTAACTCTCTCTCGACTATCGCTAGCCTAACAATTCTATTATCGTAAGATTTAAGATCCGCAGAGCACTTTGTTTTAAAGTAAATATCAGTAATGTGGAAAATTCCTTTTCAGAAAATAAAAAAATACGTTATTATTTACATTATGATATAATATATCATTTATAAACGGGAGTGTGAGTTGCCTGCAATTACAAACAAGTTACCAGTGACAGTGCTCTCTGGGTTTTTAGGCGCTGGAAAAACCACGGTATTAAGTCACATTCTCAATAACCGAGAAAACAAAAAAGTTGCAGTAATTGTTAATGACATGAGTGAAATCAATATCGATTCGCAAGTAGTTAATAACAATGTTTCTCTTAGTCGAAGTGAAGAAAAGCTCGTAGAAATGAGTAATGGATGTATTTGTTGCACTCTCAGGGAGGACCTGTTGATAGAGGTCACGAAATTAGCACAGGAAGGTCGTTTTGATTATTTAGTGATTGAATCTACAGGGATTTCGGAACCTTTACCTGTAGCCGAAACATTTACATTTGCGGACGAAAATGGTGTTTCTTTATCAGATGTAGCCAAACTAGATACAATGGTAACCGTTGTCGATGCAGTGAATTTTCTGAAAGATTTTGATGAGGCAAAGTTGTTACAAGAAACAAATGAATCGCTCGGAGAAGAAGATGAACGCAGTGTTGCAGATTTACTCGTTGAGCAGGTTGAGTTTGCTGATCTTTTAGTTGTAAGTAAGACTGATCTCATTCAAGAGACAGATTTAAAGAGGCTAATTGCCGTAATAAAAACATTGAATACTCACGCAAAAATTATTTCAGCAAAGCACGGAAAAATAGCAATTGATGAGGTGTTAAATACAGGCTTATTTGATTTTGAGCGTGCGCAGCAAGCTCCTGGTTGGCTTAAAGAAATGCGCGGGGAACATATCCCGGAGACAGAGGAGTTTGGAATTAGTAGTTTTGTGTATGAAGCACGTAGACCCTTTCACCCAGAGAAGTTTTATGCTTTTCTTCACGGAACGGAAAAATTTGGAAAGCTTATTCGTTCGAAAGGATATTTCTGGTTAGCAACACGACCTCAGTTTGCTGGGCAATGGAATCAGGCTGGCGGAATAGCAAGACACGGTTTTGCAGGAATGTTTTGGAAAGCTACTCCAAAGAAAGATTGGCCAGTAGATGAGGAGTATCTTACTTCTATCAAAGAAACTTGGGTCGAACCATTCGGAGACATGCGTCAAGAATTGGTATTCATAGGGCAGGGGCTCAATAAAGAGGCGATGATTAAAACACTCGATGATTGTATTTTAAGCGAGGAGGAAGTTTTACGAGGAAGAGATTACTGGGTGACATTACCCGACCCTTTCGAA
This sequence comes from Betaproteobacteria bacterium, assembly GCA_028139135.1. Lineage (GTDB taxonomy): Bacteria > Pseudomonadota > Gammaproteobacteria > Burkholderiales > Burkholderiaceae_A > UBA7377. Next base: position 8,716 of record JAOINB010000023.1, on the reverse strand, counting down.
ACCTGGAGTGAGAATAGCGTTAGCAAATAATCACTTTGAGAATTACTGAGTCCATGAAACCGTTGTTAATTTAAGAGTAGATTACGGTTTAACCTTGAGTAAGAGAGCGATTAATGGCAAAAAAAGTGATTCAGAATTTTGAATGGAATCAATGGGTAAAGTTCTCAGTTGGAATCCCGCGCTCGGGGCCAGGCCAAGTCTGGTTAATTTTCTAACGGAAATCCGATTTTCATGATGTTAGTTGCAAAGGCGTTATACCCGATGGCGCACTAAAGCACTGCAACATGACGACTAAACCGTATATTTTTCCCACAGTTTAATGGACTTCAAAAGGAGATTTCACCAATTGGACAAAGTCTGAATCCTTTCGTCTGGCAAACAAGGACGGCGGAAAAAAATGCTCAAAATTATATCGGACATCGTGTTTTTGAAGGTTATGATGTAGTTGTATGAATATTTCTGAAGTAAGAGCTCAACTTTACTGCGACAGCATCTTCGATAAATAGATACAATCGAATTTCACCAAATTTTGTGATTTGGAAAGGAAAAGATGGAAACGAATAAAGGTATTTTTAAAAAAATTTCAAAGATCGTTGTTGCAGGTGGATTTACTTTCTTTTTCATCAAGGGTTTGGTTTGGATTATAGTAATCCTTTCGGCTATGGTTGGATTTTCAGAGCTATAACTTCGGTAATTTTTTGCTGCTTAGGAAGATTATGACTTTTGATAGAAGAATTTTTGATATATATTGCTTTAGAGGTTAAAAAAACGCCCTTAGAGCATTAGAGTTTTTTGATCATATCTTCTACACCATTTGTAGATCGAAGATACAAACTTAACAAGTGACTGCTTTAACTTTTCTTTTTCAACTCTAATTAATTATCCGAAGGCATCATGTATCCTTCATATGGGAAGCACAAGATTGTAAATAACAAACAGAAAGTTCAATGGACAAAAAGTACATCAAAAGAACAGGAACTATATGAATAGACTTGATAGTAAGAGATATAATAAGGAATTAAAAAATTTACAAGTAGAACTGATTAAGCTGCAGGAATGGATTAAACAAGAGCATTTAAAGGTTGTTGTGCTTTTTGAGGGAAGAGATGCAGCTGGAAAAGGCGGAGCCATTAAGAGAATCACTGAATCTCTTAATCCAAGAATATGTAAAGTGGTTGCACTAGGAACTCCTACTGAAAAAGAAAAAACTCAATGGTATTTTCAAAGGTATGTAGCCCATTTGCCCGCTGCAGGAGAAATTCTTTTGTTTGATCGCAGTTGGTATAATAGAGCGGGTGTTGAGAGAGTGATGGGTTTCTGCACTAATGAAGAATATAAGGAGTTTTTAAATTCATGTCCTATCTTTGAACAAATGCTCATAAGATCAGACATTACCTTGATTAAATATTGGTTTTCTGTAAGTGACGAAGAACAAGAGAGGCGATTTGAGGACCGAATAAATGACCCAACAAAGCGATGGAAGCTTAGCCCTATGGATATAGAATCAAGATCTAGATGGATTGATTATTCTCGAGCTAAAGATGAAATGTTTAAATATACTGACACTAAAGAATCTCCCTGGAGGGTTGTTCAAGCTGATGATAAAAAAAAGGCGAGATTAAATTGTATTCGAGATCTTCTTTCCGCAATACCTTACAGGACCATAAATCAAAAAAGTATAACTTTGCCAGACAGACAAGCAGATGTTGGATATAGTCGGCCACCAATCACAGGACAGACATTTGTAAAAGACTATTATTAGAGTATATAAATTGTGAAAAAATGCTTACATTATTGTTGATTGGGATCCATGCTGTGGAGAATACAAATTTAATATTGTATTTTCGATCCTTGGAGTCCATTACATAGTGATGGTGTGTATAGCTTTTTTGAAATAGCGTCAAGCAATGCGAGCAACAGTAAAAAAGTTTTCATACCCTTATCGGGCATGGATATTAATAGTGTAAAAAAAAAGGTATCATCAAACCATAGTTATATAAAATAAATTAAACCTATACTGAAGATGCCCAAAGTTTCTGCACCCATTGCGCAGTTTTTTCTTCGAGTTCCTGTCAGCATCTTGTTTCTACAACAAGGGTTTTCCAAACTGCCAATAACTGATGAAAATCCATACGGACTACCTTCGATAGTTTGGTGGTTTGTTACTCTTGGTGAAATTGGTGCCGGTATTGGAATTATTGTTGGGGGGATATTAGGTCTCAAATATTTTATTGGTTTAGGAGATATAATTACTCGATTTTCGGGTATCACTATGGCGTGCATCGCTACCGGAGTAATTTGGATAAGTTATCCTGCCGATCTCATCACAGTACTACTGTATGATTACCTGCATATTAGCCTTTATTTTACAGGGATTTATTTTGCTTTAGCAGGAAATGCCAAATGAAGCCTTTGTAAAGAAATGCATGGGAAACAACAAGAGAGCGAAAAAGCCCGATATCATCTTTGTAGTTTTGCGACTCAATATAGAGTTGATTTATTAATAACAAAACTTTTTATACTCTACAGAGTCCTAGTAGTGTTGATTACTTTAGGAAGTTCTATGTTCAAAAATGTCATGGCAGTGTCCCTGTTGGTTTTTTCCTATAATCTTTACGCAGCATGCTCTGTGCAAATGTTATCAGGTGATCTTTTAAAGTTTAACAAAAGAACATTAACAATTGATTCAACGTGTTCTAAATTTACTATTTACTTCAAACATGAGGGGGAGATGGCTGTTAAAACATTCGGTCATAATGTCGTGATAGTAGAAACAAAGAATTTTGACAAGGTTAAGTCAAAAATTGATATGAAATTGGGAGAAGAGTCTGGATACTTGGCTTTTATGTCAGAAATTATCGCTAAGACTGCAATTATCGGAGGAGGCGCTGATACATCAGTAACAATCGATGCTACAAATCTTTCAAAGGATTCTGAGTATATGTTTTTTTGTAGTTTTCCGGGGCATTACGGAGCAATGCAGGGCCCTGTTGAGGTTATATAGAATAGATTCTCCGTAAAATATAGTGTCTTACTGAATATGTTCGTCAGATCAATCGTTATCAAGTTTTTTGATAAGCTTTTCATAGTCGACCCGGGGAGAAGGTTAACTTATGGAAGAAAGAAGTGAGAAATTTACCGACAGTTTGCGGTGCAAGATAAGGAACTTTTGTGTTCGAATTAATGTTTTAGTCATTATGGGTTGCTTTTTATCATCTTGCTCTCCTTTTCGAGCAATCGACCTATTAGTCGATAGGAAAGGATATTCCTTGGAAAAGGAACAATCGTACGGAAATCGTTCGTCAATGAGAATGGATATTTATTTTCCGAAGAATCAAAGCAATATAAACGACGATATCATTATGTTTGTGTATGGGGGGTCGTGGAGAAGTGGTCGACTTTTTTCTGGAAAAAAAGAATATTACAGGTTTGTAGGTAAGCTTTTTTCAAATGAAGGATACACCACTATAATTCCTGATTATCGTGTTTATCCAGAGGTAAAGTTCCCTTCATTTGTAGAGGACGTTGCTAACGCAGTAAAGTGGATTCACACAAATATGAATCTGAACAACGATAATAGAAGACTTATCCTCATAGGCCATTCAGCGGGGGCTCATATTGTCTCTCTAATTGCTTTGGATCCGAATTATTTTAAGGAAGTTGGAATTGATAGGAGTGTGCTGAGAGGGTGGGTTGGTTTGAGCGGGCCTTATAATTTTAATCCACTAGCAATAAGGTACGTCCGTCCTATTTTCGAGTCTGTTATCGATGATATCGATAGGGCTAGGCCAATTTCTTTTGCTAGTGCTAAAGCTCCTCCAGGGATGCTTATTCATGGGAAAAGAGACAGGTTAGTGTCAGGAAATAATTCCTTAGCGTTATACAAAGCGCTGACTGGTGCGGGAAGTAAGATAGATTACGTATCCATTGATGCTGGACATTTCGATACAGTGCTCGGGCTCGGGGTACCATTTATTGGGAAATCAGAGGTGCAAACTACAGTTTTTAAATTTCTTAGGTCATTGAAGTAAACGCCAAAGATTTAAAAAATAATCATCGTTTGTGCCAATTAATACTTTCTACAGTGAATTTTCCCCACAAAATTTCTCTGCAAGGCTTCGCCTCCATCACATATCTCTGATACTAAACCCCATTTGTTATCAACTAAATCTGTTAAGAAGTCCTATTATTCCTACATACTCAGAAATGATTAAGCAACCAGGTATACTTTAACAATGATGCCCTTGAAAATTATTTTCAAGAAAATGGCCCTATGAGAATATATGCAGCCTAGAGTTAAAGGTTAAAGAAAATCTACTTACGATGAAATCAATTACAACTACAGTAAAAATTTTTCAACAACGAATCAGATATTAAAAAAATGAGAAAAACAGCCTTAATCATAGGAGCAGGCTCCGGTATTAGTGGAGCCTTTGCAATAGAATTAGCCGATGAAGGATATTCCATGTGTTTAGCTTGTAGGAATACGGATAAGCTGAAAGACCTTTCGGCAAAAATCTCAGCGAGTACTTTTAAGACGGATTGCTCGAAGGAAGAGAGTATTCTCCATTTATTTGATTACTTTGACATGAATTTTGGTACCCCAGATTTAGTCTTATACAACTGTGGGAGTAGAGTCCGTGGAAAAGTTCATGAAATTGATAGAGGTCAGGCGGCAGAGTCGTTTAACGTTAATATTAATGGTGCTTTTACAGTGGCTCAGGAAGCATCAAGGCGAATGATTCCTGTTAAGCGGGGAGCGATTTTTTTTACTGGGGCCACAGCAAGTATCAAAGGATTTCCTGGTTCATCCATTTTTGCTATGGGAAAGTTCGCAATTAGAGGATTAGCTCAAAGTCTATACAGAGAACTCAGCCCGTTAGGTATTCACGTAGCGCATTTTGTTATTGATGGCGCGGTAGAGAAAGGAGTTAACCCTGATGATTCTGAAAAACTAACCTCTGAAGCTATAGCTAAGACATATATGTCAGTGTTAAAACAGCCCAGGCAAGCATGGACGCACGAGGTTGAACTTAGAACATTTGTGGAGAAATTTTGAAAAATTAGCGGGAAATTCTGGAGAAATACTCCCACTTGATCAACCAAAATTACTTTTTTAAATTGCCCCAAAAATACTGGTACTTAACATAATAAGAATCAGAATCAGAATGCCACACGCAGATTATGATGAAGGATGAAACCCTGTTGCGCACACATAATTCCCTACTTTTTTGTAAAAAGATATTTTTTTAGATTCTTTCTTTGAAGGACGTGGCAACCCATTTGGTGTGCTAACGATTCGACCTAACTTGTATGAAATTTTCGATAATGTGTTAGCCTTGGCATTTTGCAACATTAACTGAGCAACTTTTACTCCATCTGAGCTAACGAAATTACTCATATCCGTTCCCGCAAGTGTTGGATGCGCAACCATAATTCCTTTATTGTCAACGCAAAATGGATATAAATCTTTAACGTGAAATCCTCCCTGTCCAACGTTTATCATGGCAAAGGCAACTGTTGGGTTGGATTCTACAATTCTTATCGCACGTTCCAACATTTGTTTAGCCTCCTTTTCACTACCAAAGGTGTTAACTTTTTCGTTGGCAAATAAGCTTGAAAATGAAAGACAAAAGAGAGTGAATACCATGGCACTTTTTTTAATTATTTTTTCCATTATTTGCTCCTAAAAAAGATTTACTTTTTGTAATATCCGCTCATGCAATAGTACTTTCCAGCTCGGGTGTATAAAGCAGTTTTTTTCAGTGAACTATCCAGATACTCCTCAGGTAATTTGTTATCTCCCGAGACATATCTACCGAAAGTGTATGTAATTTCCAAAATTTCGCCATCTTTGGCATTTGCCATAATTATTTCAGGGACGCTGTCACCGTTTATGTCTTTCAGGTCCTTCATCGATGCTCCAAGATTATATGGGTGTGAAACTAGGGTCAATTTGTCATCAAAACAAAAAGGGTATAGATCTTTCACGATAAAGCCTCCGGATTGCACGGTCATCATAGTAAGCCCGACAATTTCATCAGCTTTAAGTAAATTTGTTGCTCTAAGGAGTAATTCTCTAGCTTCTTCCTTTGTTCCATAAGTTTCTTTGCCATGGTCGTGTGCAGATACAAAGATTGGTAGCAAAAAAGAAGATAGTAAAGATAATATTTTTTTGTTCGATATCATACGGTTAAATTCCCAAAAAATAATGCGTAAATACACGAAGGCGTCGACATCCAATTAAATCAAGTAAGGGCATGGAAAGCAACCGGATACAAAGACGTTACCATGAAACCTTTACGTAACCAAATATGAAGCAATATTAAATATACATGATGTTTGGCTTATACACATTAAAAGATATTCAACCATGAAAGTGTCCCAATAAAAAACATTTTTTAGTTACCACTGAGTTCCTTTATTTTAAAAAATCATCGTAGTACTATTCATTAATTCAAACATTTTTTAGAGGATTTTATGAAACATCTTTCTTATATTGTTTGGGTCTTTTGCTTATTTAATTTAATTAGTACTGCAGTTTCAAAAGAAATAAAAAAGCCTTCATTGACACATGTAATGACATATGTCCTTCAGTGGGATGAGAAAAAAGTAGGGTTGGTAGAAAAAATTGGTGAAGGTAGAGCAATTTGGCCGCTAACCGGTTATGTAGTAATGGCAGACGGTACGAAAGGTAAAATTGTTGGTCAGACTGCTGATTGGAATAATGGGATAAGCGATAATAGGTATTTAATGGTTGATGTTAGAGCCTCAGTAAAGCTTGAAAATGGAGACTTTTTTCATCTTCGATATGAAGGAAGATTAAGTTTTACTGAAGAAGGGCAAAAGAAATTCGGTACACAGGAACGTTTAATACCCGTGAAAGAGTTTTACTTGTTATCTGTTGGCCATATGTTTACGGAAAGTGAAAAATACTCGGATTTACATCATGCTGGAATCGTTTTAAAGGGAGTGGATTTTGTATGGCCAAATATAACAGATGGTGACAAAAGAGGTGAGCTAAAGTACGAAATTTTCAGAGCTACCCCATAAGTATAATTTTTATAAAAAATTTTTCTGGTTTACGCATAAATAACGGGAAAGAATGTCAGCATCACAAATTATTTTTAAACTTTTTCCTATTATTTTTTTCTCATTTTTTTTGAATACTAAAAATACTTTAGGAAGTTCTGAGAAAAATACCTTCACTATTGACGATCAAACGAAAATTAGCTTTTCAATCCCAGAGGAAAGTTTCTACTATTCAAATTCTGGGGATGAATTGACAGATATCAATAGCTTGCAAGATATAGTTTTTACTCCGCAAGCCAACTTCATTGGGTTCAAGTCCTTTAAGTTTTACACAAAGAAAATACAGATTAAAAATATTACACAAATGACTAGAAATATCACCGTCATTCCTGGGCGTCATCATTTAACTAGTCAATTTTTTCTGATATCAAACAAAAAAACTCAAACCTTTAAAAATAGACCAGGAACTAATTCAAATGATTTGTCATCAATGAATCTTTCGAATACTACCTTTCAACCTTCAAGTGCGACAAATTTTACCTTTAAGGCTGTACCAGGGGAATCTGTTGATTTATATTACAATTTCCAAATGCCTAGTAAGGCTCACTTTATAGAGAGCAACTTACTTTTTTATCAAGCTGATAATTATCAAGAAAACAGAAGATTTGGTCTTTGGTTGGAGGGGATTATCTTAGGCTCACTTTTAGGTTTCCTAGTGTTCACTATTTATTCGTATTATCAAATCAGAGACAAAACAACACTATATTTCGGTCTTTGGCTTCTGAGTTCCATTATTTTTGTAATTGGTCAATTTCATCATGATGGTTCTAGATTATTAGAGTTTATTTTTTCTTCCATTGAATATAATCCACTTTTTAATTATGTTTCCTTTGCTACAACTATTGCTGTATTTAGCGGATATTTTGAAGCAATGATGTTTGTGATTTTTGCAAGGCAGTTTATTGGGTTGAAAGAAAATCATCAAGTCGCTTATACATTCACCAACATATATCTAGCTTGGTATGTTCTTCACTTTTTAACCTTTAGAGTATTTAATTTTGAATTCGACTTGCAAGTAATATGGTACCCGTTAGTTTATTCAACTTTTTTTATTTTAGCTCTTCTATTTTATTGTTCGATTCAAAGGTATCAAAAAGGGATAGTATTGGCTAAATTCTTCATAATCGGTTTTCTGCCATACCTCATAGCTAGAATTTTTCATTTATTAGGTGTTTTTGGATTTCAATCCCCTTTTGCTTATCTACCTGATAGCGGATTACAGTCATTTTTAAACAACCATGTTGTGATTCAATCGGTCGGGTTATTTATAGTGGCGATTGTGATGTCTTTGGTTTTGGCAAAGCGTATGAAGTTTTTGCAAGATGAGTTAAACGAGAATATTCAAAAGCAAGCTGATGAGGCTGAGAGGCAGAAAGTGGTTTTGGAAGAGACTGTGCTAGAGAGAACCAGTGAGTTAAGAGAAAAAAGCACGATGATGGAGGGAATCTCTAATCAGTTAGCTAAGTATATTCCTCCCCAGATTCATGAGGCGCTGTTTGCAGGAAAGGTGGATACAAAGATCACAACACGAAGAAGAAAGTTAACGGTTTTCTTTAGTGATATAAAGAACTTCACTGCAACTTCAGAGAACATGCAGCCAGAGGATTTAACGAAGTATCTGAAT
>JAOINB010000022.1 GCA_028139135.1 Betaproteobacteria bacterium | reverse complement strand
AAAACTTCCTGCGAATTTTATCTTATCAAAGAAAAGAGCTTTCTCATATCAGCTATTTGCAGATTCGTCTCCATTCGGCAATGTTAATACAAAAAAACTTTACTTAAATGCAGAGAAAGTATGGAAATCTGGTATGGAGACTTCACATACGTATCCATCACTTTTTGGGTTTGATATTTCTGAAGAAAATATTGATCAAGCAAAAAAAAATGCCTTCATGGCTCTTCCCAAAACTTTAGCCGAAAAAATCGCATGGGACGTTAAGTCACTGCATGCTCTTACTCGCCCAAATTTTGACAAAGGGTTAATCCTAACCAACCCACCGTATGGTAAACGGATGGGTAAAATCAGTTCGATGGATGAGTTAATAGCCATCTTTGGTTCAATTTTGAAAAAACAATTCACCGGATGGTCCGTCTGGTTACTTACTAATGAAAAAGAAATAGTTTCCAAAATAAAACTAAGGGCATCCGAAAAAATAGCTTTGAAAAATGGTGACATTGAATGTTTTTGGTGTAAATTCGATATCTTTAGAGGGTCAAAATTTCGCAAAGAGAGAACAAATGACAATATTGAATAATCTTAAGCTAGTTAATGAACGAATCAAAAAGAGTTGTGCGATGTCCAATGTTGATTTATCGAAAATAAAAATTTTAGCAGTTAGTAAAAAAATGGGAACGAATAAAATTTTTGAGGCTCATCAAGCCGGTTTAAATATATTCGGGGAAAACTATATTAGCGAAAGTATAGAAAAAATAAATTATTTTAAAAAAATGGGTCTAAATTTCCAATGGCACTTCATAGGGCCAATACAAAGCAATAAGACAAAGTCAATTGCTGAAAATTTTGATTGGGTGCACTCAGTGAGCACTCCAAAAACTGTAAAAAGACTTATAGCTCAACGACCTGTTACATCAGGACCATTAAATATTTTCGTTCAGGTAAATCTCAGCAACGAAAAAAACAAATCTGGTACAAAAGTCGAAGAGGTGAGGCTTATTTTAAAAGAATGCACCGAATTTGAAAGAATAAAGGTCCGTGGCCTTATGACCATCCCAGAAAATACCTCGGATAACGAATTAATTAAAAAGCGGTTTAAGACTCTGGTAGACACACAGAGGGAATTGAAACTGGATTTCGCAATACAAAATCCAACTGTTTTTATTTTCGATATGATCTCTATGGGTATGTCGAGTGACATGGACCTTGCTATTAGCGAGTCAGATCCTTCTTTTACAACCATTGTTAGACTGGGTACTAGTATTTTCGGAAAACGAACTTGACTCAAGCAAAAACTTGCGACTAAATCCGCGGTATGCTAAGCCATAGATTTGACGGCTTTACTCAACCTACTCTTGTGTCTTGCAGCTTTGCTAGGATGAACAATCCGTTTGTCAGCCAGTTTATCAATAACTCTCTGAGCAACAGCGAAGGCTTCAGATGCTGCATTCTTATCACCGGAATCAACAGCCTTTCGTACGGTTTTTACGGCTGTTCGATAACTTGTTCGTTGCATTTGATTATGACGTCTCCGCGAGTCATTCTGACGAGCACTTTTCCTCGCTGATGATGTATTTGCCATGTAAAGACCTAATATCTGTAAAATAAAATAAAAATATACAGTTATCCATGACATTATTCAAGAGCACGCTATCAATTAGTTTAATTACCCTGTTATCTAGAGTATCAGGATTAATAAGGGAAATGCTATTTGCGGCCTATTTCGGTGCGTCATCTCAAACTGATGCCTTCTTCGTAGCTTTTCGCATACCCAATCTACTACGCAGATTATTTGCGGAAGGCGCATTATCCCAGGCATTCATTCCAGTTCTTTCTGAGGTAAAAACAAAAAAAGGGGAATCAGCCTGTCAATTACTTAGTCTTAAAATTTTAACCATCTTGCTATGTTTACTTTCCTCAATTGTAGTTTTAGGTATTATATTTGCGGACTATATTGTTTTCGCTATGAGTGCAGGTTTTCAGGGCGACGAAGTCACAAATTATTTGTCGGTTAATTTAACAAGATTAATGTTTCCTTACATATTATTTATTTCTCTATCCGCGTTAATCTCTGGAATTCAAAATACTTTCTCAGAATTCAAACTACCCGCCTTTGTACCGGTGATTTTAAATATCGCATTTATCGCATCGATTGTTTTGTTGGCTCCTGTACTTGATGAACCCATATATTGTCTAGCAATCGGCGTAATTACAGGTGGAATAGCTCAATTAACTCTTCAAATATGGGGCCTCAATAGGATTGGTTTTTTCAAAGATGCAAGACAAAGTGCCACCCTCTTGCTGAATTCGAAATTTCTTGATGAAAATGTAAGAAAAATTGTAAGGATTTTCATCCCAGCCACATTCGCAGTTTCGATAGCACAGATAAGTATTATTATTAATACTAATATCGCCTCACGGCTCGAAGCGGGAAGTATATCATGGCTCTCCTATGCTGACAGGATCATGGAGTTTCCGACAGCATTGTTGGGTGTAGCACTGGGAACTGTATTACTTCCAAATTTAGCCGAAGCATGGAGCGAAGGAAAAAATGAGCGTATTTCCGATTTGATTGATTGGGGCTTAAAGCTAGTATTCTTCCTCGCCTTACCCATTAGTGTAATTGTTTATAATTTAGCTGCTCCGTTAGCTTCCGTCATCTTTCATTACGGAGCGTTCTCTGATTATGATTTAGATAAGTCAGCGATGGCTATCAGTGCCTACTCCGTCGGAATTATTGGGTTAATATCAGTGAAAATCATTGCTCCTGGCTTTTATGCCAGGCAAGAAATTAAAATACCAGTAGCGGTGGGAATTCTCACTTTAATTATCACGCAGATTCTCAATTTGGTCTTGGTCCCCTTATATCAACATGCAGGCTTAGCATACGCTATCAGTATTGCAGCGTGCTTCAATGCAATATTATTACTCTCTATCCTTATAAAGAAAAATATTTATCGTCCAAACAAGTCATGGTTCATGTTTGTTACCAAAGTGATAATTGGTTGTATCGTTGTATATCTTTTCTCTGCATACATGTCTGGTGTATTTGATTGGAAAGCAATGAGAGTCCAACCACTTGAACGAATATTTTATTTTGCAGCAATACTTGTGACTTGCATCTTAGCGTATTTAAGCGTTACAAAAGTAATTGGTATCAATTTCAAAAATCTAATCAAACAATAAAGGATCTTATCTATGAAGATTTCTATCTTAGGAGCTGGGAACATTGGTGGTGCCATCTTTAATCACTTATCCCAGAGAAGAGAATTTGAGCTAGCATTAATAGACCCGCAAATAGATAAGATTTGGAAATCGCTAGGAAATACAAGTAAAGTAAAATCTCCTCTGCTATTCAAAGATTTATTGCAGTATACCCGAAACCTGAAACAGCAAAAGATAATCCTTGTGCTTGCAATCAAACCAAAGCAGTTGTTCCCTCTTTATGAAGAGATTAAAGTTTCAAAAAACCTTTCATTCGCAAATTTCGTAATTGTTTCTGTAGTTGCTGGAATCTCCTTATCTACATTGCGAAAAATTTTTAAAACAAAAAATATTGTTAGAGCCATGCCGAATACACCAGTAACTACCGGCCAGGGTATAACGGGTCTATATTTTCCTAAAAATTTATCGGCTAGAAACAAGAAAAACGTGCTCACTATTTTCGAATTATTAGGAAAGACATTGATCGTAAACTCTGAAAGAAAACTTCACTCAGTTACCGCTTTGTCAGGATCAGGACCTGCCTATTTTTTTAATTTCTTTGAAGCCTTACTGTCGACAGGTAAAGAGCTTGGTTTATCAAAAAAAGAAGTCTTGCAACTAGTCAAACAAACTGCGATTGGTGCAACCGCTCTGTTTTGTGAAGCGGAGAAGCCAGTAAATATTTTACGGGAAAATGTGACTTCAAAAGGGGGTACCACCGAAAAAGGACTGGAAACACTCGAGCAGTACGAGTTTGCAAAAGGAGTTTTAAAAGCAGTATTAAGCGCAAAAGACCGAAGTATAGAATTAGGTTTAGAACTGAATTCCAAAATCCAGGAAAATACCCAAAAATAATATTGCCCCTACTCTTTGGTTTTTTTGAAAAAGTGACTGATAACTTACAGCGGGTAAGGACAGATTCTTCAAAAGATAATAAGAGTACAGTGCCGCCAAAAACCAAAAGAAGCCATAAACTATCCCTGTTTTCATTACAACGACTGGGGCGATCATAAGTAATAAAAAAATAGACTGAAATGTGTAAATCCCTAGTCGGACATTTTTTCCTAATGTTATCGCACTACTTTTTAGACCTATTCTTTTGTCATCTTCAATATCACTAAGTGCATAAACCGTGTCATATGCAACCGCCCAAAAGAAGTTTGCAATAAAGAGAGTCCAGGCAACCGGTTCTATTACCCCCGTTATTTCAGAAAATGCCATCAATATACCGAAGCCAAAAGCAATACCCAAAATTGCCTGAGGAAACAGAAAAAATCGCTTAAAAAATGGGTACGTCAAAGTCAGAACTAAGGCTCCTAAAGCTAATCCTACAGTTTGACTATTCAATGAAAAAAGTAAACTTGCTGACACAGCAAGAAATCCAACCAGAAGTATCACAGCCTCTTGTAGTGAAACCCTCTTGTTCACTAGCATCCTATCTTTAGTTCGCGAAACATCTTTATCAAAATTCATATCGATTATGTCGTTTACAATACAACCCGCTGATCGCATAAAAATTACACCCAATACAAAAATGATTAAGATACCTACGTCCGGAAATCCCTGCGATGCTATGAATAATGCCCATAAAGTAGGCCACATTAGAAGTAAAATTCCCACCGGCTTATCAAGTCTTATAAGTTTAAAATACCGTCTATAAGTATTCAAAAAACTATCCAGATCGAACCCCCCCATAATTAACTCTTATCGTAACTAAGTCTCTCGCAAGAATCCCAAGTTTCGCACAATTGACATTTCCAAAAGAAATAATCAAACTTCGCAGCACAAAAATTACAAATAAAATATCCAGGTTCAAATGATATTTCGTTTTTATTCGAAAGAAGCTCTTTAGCCCTTCTATGGTCAGTGTTTTTTTCCTTCAATTTCTTTTTGTATTCTGTTTCCCCATTCTCGATCAGTTCACAAAAAAAATGAATGCGAAGATTTTCATACTCCTTTCCACAATAACTTTCCAAATCTTTAAGGGTTTTTAAAGCGGGTTCCCATTGCTTAAGTCGCTGGTTAATTTTTAATCTTAACTCAAGCGCTTGAGGATAATATGTTTCATGCTCAATAAGCTCTAAAGCTTGATAAGCTTTATCATATAATCCCGCTCCAATATAATCTTTAACTAGATCAATCAAAATAGAATCTAAAAAAGTAGATTCAACTCTCCGCATAGATAGTAAAGCGGCATGGATTTCAAGCGCTCTATCGTACAAACCATGCCTCCTGAATAAAATACCGAGCGCCTTTTGCAGATAGAACGATCTTTCATAATCTTTAATTATGTTCTGCAATAGCTCGATTGCGTCATTCTGGTTACCCTCAGTCAAAAATAGTACCAATTTTTCGAGGTCTTTTAACTTTGTTTGCTTACGAATTCTGTTTTTTTTTCTATCCCAACGCGAAGCAACCCATCCGATAACAAAAAAAATAGGAACTGTTAAAAACCACCAAAGCTCAAGATACATTGCTTTTCTTTGATTTTGCGTTCTTTAATACCGTAGGAAGAAAAAAAATCACTGTTATGAAAATTCCTAGACAGAAAAATAATAATAACCAAAAAATTAGAGGAGCGTCTATTGCAATATCAGCAACTCCTGGGAAAATATTTATAGTTGTTAAGTGGGTATTATTCAAAGAAAATATAAAAACTACTAAAAAGATAATCGATTTAACTACCAAAAAAAAAGTGCGCATCTATTTGTGCCCGTTAAGTTTAAGCTTTAAATCCTTGCCGCATTTAAAATGTGGTACCTTCTTTTCTGGGACGAGAACTGAATCTCCAGTCTTTGGGTTCCTGCCGACTCTTGCCGGTCGCATATTTACAGCAAAAGATCCAAATCCCCTAATTTCTATTCTCTTTCCTGCCACCAGAGAAGACACCATGTATTGAAGAATTGCACGCACACAAAGATCACAATCTTTTACATCAAAAGCTTGCAAAAGCATATCGCTATCGCCACGCCCTCCATCATGGAAAGACTGTTTAGCTCTGGTTCGCCCTATTAAACGTTCAATAAGCTCCGATCGCGTCAAACCTACCACCTATCACTTAGTTACTCTCTTCATCGGAGCTGTCTAATTTTGCCTTAAGGAGTGCCCCAAGGTTTGTTTTACCCGACTGGTTACCACCGCTGTCTGCAGCCATTTTCTCCATAACCTCGGCGGTATCAGCCAACTCTTTCGCTTTCATTGAAATCATCAGTTCCCCTGACTTCTTATTATGGTTTACAACTAGCGCCTCTATTTTATCTCCCTCACTGAGAACTGTCCTGATGTCATCTACCTTTTCACGTGCAACGTCTTGCGCTCGCAAAATACACTCCTGTCCATTTTCAAGCTCAACAACAGCAGCCCTTTGATCTAAGGATTTAACTTCTCCAGTTACAAGCTGCCCTTTCTCCAGTTTTACTGCAAATTCTTTCGCCTCTGGGTCCAACTCCTTGACACTTAAGGAAATGCGTTCGCGCTCAACATCGACTGCCATAACTACAGCTTCAAGCTCTTCACCCTTCTTAAACCTTTTAACAGCCTCCTCCCCCACCTCTGACCAAGAAAGGTCAGATAAATGTACTAGTCCGTCTATGTTGCCGGGCAATCCGATAAAAACTCCGAAGTCAGTGATCGACTTAATAGGACCTTTTACCTTCTCCCCTTTAGAAACACTACTTTCGAACTCTTTCCAAGGATTTGGTTGGCATTGTTTTACGCCCAGTGAAATCCGTCGCCTATCACCATCAATTTCTAACACCATCACCTCGAGTTCATCCCCGCTTTGTACCACTTTCGCAGGATTGACATTCTTATTGGTCCAATCCATTTCTGAAACATGAACTAGGCCCTCAATACCAGATTCGATTTCAACAAAGGCTCCATAATCTGTAATGTTTGTAACCTTGCCAAACACTTTTGTTTGGGGCGGATAACGCCTCAACACACCTTCCCATGGGTCATCCCCCAGTTGCTTTATGCCGAGAGAGACTCTGTTTTTTTCTTCATCGAATTTAAGTACCTTGGCTGTAATTTCTTGTCCTATTGATAAAACTTCGGAAGGATGCCTAACTCTTTTCCATGCCATATCGGTTATGTGAAGCAATCCATCGATTCCCCCCAAATCTATGAATGCGCCGTAGTCGGTAATATTTTTTACCAACCCTTTTACAGTAGCACCTTCGTTTAGCGACTCTACTAACTTACCCCTTTCCTCACCCATCGTTATTTCTACAACAGCGCGGCGCGACAGCACTACGTTATTTCTTCGCCTATCAAGTTTGATTACCTTAAAATCCAGTGTTTTACCCTCAATATGGGAAGTATCCTTTACCGGCCTAACATCCACTAAGGAACCTGGCAAAAAAGCTCTAATCCCATTTGTCATAACTGTTAGGCCTCCTTTTACCTTACCAGTAACGGTACCGGTGATCAGATCCCCTGCATCTAGCGCCTTTTCCAGGCTAATCCAGGCTGCCAAACGCTTCGCACGGTCCCTAGAAAGCTTAGTTTCCCCTCTGCCATCCTCGAGCGATTCAATCGCCACCGAAACGAAGTCCCCTTCTTTCACATCGAGCTCCCTTTGATCATTAAAGAACTCCTCTATGGGTATAAAACTTTCTGACTTGAGACCTGCGTTAACAATTACATGATTTTGATCTATTCTTACAACTTCGGCGGTAATTACTTCTCCCGTCCTCATTTCCTGTTTTGATATAGATTCGGCGAAAAGTGAGGCGAATGTTTCTGTGTTAGTTTCGTTTGATATCATAAGGTTGCTAGTTTGAAATTCATAAATAGTGTTTTCAACACTGGTTAGTTAATAAAACTACGAAAGAGATTTATATTCGGAAACAATAATTTCAACAACCTCTTCAATAGTTTTTGAAGAGCTATCAATCGTTAGTGTTGCTCCTTCTTCCGCAAGCGATAGGGACGCCACCGACCGATTATAGTCACTATTATCTCTGTCGGAGATATCCTGAAAAATGTCATTAAGTGTACAAGGAATTTCTTTTTCAATCAATTGCTTGAACCGTCTTTTAGCGCGAATTTCTGGTTTTGCCGTTAAAAAAACCCTTAACGCCCCTTTCGGAAACACGATACTGCCCATATCTCTTCCGTCTGCTACTAACCCGGGTAATCGTGCAAAATCTCTCTGAGCCATAATCAATGCACGACGAACATCCTCATATTTGGCGATTTTTGATGCTAACAATCCAATTTTTTCATCTCTCATTAACATTGTTACGTCATCTTCCCCCAAAAAAAAACGTGAGCCTTGCTTTCTCATTGAAAGGGTTTTAGCACGAGACGCTATCGCAAGATGATCGCTCTCATCAATATTTTCCCGCTTTATTATCAGGGCTACAGATCGATAAAAAGCACCGCTATCGAGAACATTAAATCCCAAATTTTTCCCTACATGATTGGCAATTGTACCTTTTCCTGAAGCTGTCGGCCCATCCACCGTTATTACTGGAACTGCTTCAGAACAAACTCTTGAGAATTCTTCGAAGAAATATGGGAACGTCTTCTCAACACATACTGGATTTTCAATTTGTAGGACTCTATTCTTAACCTGCTCCACTTCATCTTTCAATGCAAATGCCGCCATGGAAAACGTCATAGCAATTCTATGATCATTGAATGTTGAAATTTTTGCGCTCTTAAGACAAGGAACAGGATGTATAGTTATAGAATACTCCCCCTCCCGATATACCGAAACCCCTAGCCTTTCTAACCCCTGTACGACTGCCGCAATCCGGTCCGTCTCCTTTTCTTTCCATGAGGCTATATTAGTTAGTTTGGTTGGTTGATCACAAAAAAGCGCGAGGGTAGAAAGGACCATCGCAGCATCTGGTATCTCAAGGCAGTCAATCTCAATACCACGCAATCGTCCTTTACGAAAAATTTCAACGTATGAATTACTCCACCTAACTACTGCCCCAATTCTCTTTAGTACGTCAAGAAGTTTGATATCACCCTGCTTCGAATCTTCAGAAATTCCGTGAACTCTGATGGGCCCTCCTCCGATACAAGCAGATGCAAAAAAATAACTCGCAGATGATGCATCACCCTCAACTCTAAAGTTTTTTGGAGATCGCACACCGAGAGCGGAAGTGTAAAATTGGCCCGGTTGTGTTTCTACAATAGAGCATCCAAATTTGCTTAAAATATGCATCGTTAAGTCAATATAAGGACGACTCACAATTGAACCTAAAGCAATTAATTTTATTTTTTTACTAAAGATTGAGTTTAGAAATGGAAGAATTTGCAAAAGACCGGTAAGAACCTGGCTGGACTTGCTGCAATCAATCCCGATCTCAGTAATCTTTCTTCCTGCACTCGGAGATAACTCACACGGGAATGAACTTTTTTGCTTCGGAAACGATATTTTTGACCCTAAACTTTCCAAAACTGAAAATAATTCCGACATCGGTCTACTACGCATTCTTTCTACCCCATCTAGAAAAACAGAACAGTTTGCACGAGGATTAAATAACATAAACGCAAGTGAAGGAAGAATGGTTCTAGCAGATAAACCCGAATTTTTTACGTTTAACGTAATTCTTCTATTCTGTTCCAACCCTGGAAAAAATCCGTCACAGCCAGAAATAATACACACACCGTTAGAACTAAACTCTAAACCATTACTTGATTCTGACAAAAAACTTACAGAGACTCCCAAATCTGTTAATAAGTCCTTCATAACTAGAGTATCTTCAGAGATAAGAGTGTTCTCGATTGTTACAGCTCCCTTACCCATGGCAGCTAAAAGCATCGCTCGAAGTGAAATACTTTTACTAGCCGGAAGTTGCAAATCCCCCGTAACAGTATGCCGTAAACTTAAAGTTAGCTCTGATTCTAAAATATTGGATTGTCTCATCATCTAGAATTCGTGTCACACTGAGGGTTTTAATTTTTTCAAACCATTACGCCAAACGGATGACTGAGAAATTAATCCAACAAGTCTTCCTTTATCGCCTTTTTCTAACGCACATATAAACTCTTTATAAGTCTCTAACCATTCCTCGCCATTCAATAAAATATACTCTCTATTTTCCAATAGAATATCAGCCCATAGACCCGGAGGTGCAGCTGAAATTCGGGTAAAGTCCTTAAAACCAGTTCCATGAATAGTTTTAGAAATATTCTCAAAATTTGATGAAGACATGAACGCCCCAACAGAAAAAGCAAGTAAGTGGGGAAAGTGGCTGATGATTGAAAGGAGTTGGTCGTGTTCTTGTAATGGGAAATGTTCCACTCTACAACCTATAGCTTGCCAAAACCTTTCCAATCTAGCTACCCTCCTCTCAGAGGGGGTGCTTTCCTTATCTTCAGTTGAATTGTCAGCACTTGCAGAAGTCATTCTAAATGTACTTAACAAACAAACAGTTTTATCGAATAAGTCCGGTGAGGCACTTTCCCACCCCCCTCGCTCAGAGCCCGCTAATGGATGGCTAGATATAAACTTAGACAAGAACGCCCACTTAGAATCCTGTTTGAGTTTATCTAAAACTTCTATCAAAGACCTCTTATTACTGGCTACATCGGTTATCAAATCGTAATTTGATTGACCATGATTTTCAGCTAATTCCTTTACAACAGCGGGAATTCCTTCAATTGGAATCGCGATAACACAAAGGTCTGCTTCTTCAAAACTCTTAAGTGATCCAGATATTTCGTCAAAGAACGGATTCCTTTCTCTCATTAATTCATATTTATTATCGACACCAACTATTTCTTTCGCCAATCCGCACTCTCTTGCCGATGCTGCCAAAGAAGACCCTATCAATCCACAGCCAAGTATTAAGATACGTTCAAAAATCAAGATAAGTGCTCTTTCAATTTGTGTAATGCATCCACAATTCTTTTATTTTCCAGTTCAGTGCCGACAGTTACCCTAAGCCAATCAGACAGTTCATAGTTATCAACTGGACGCGTGATTACGCCAGTCTTGAGGAGGTGATTAGCTAACTGAGCTCCTGCGTTGGGAACTTCCTCGCCATTAACCAACATAAACCTTCTGACGTTAGCTAAAATAAAATTCCCCATTGACTTAATAGTCGGAATACCGATCTCTCTAAAACAGTCTTCCAAATAACGTTTGTTGAGATCATTGCGCCTCACTGACTCTTTTACAAATAAGTCATCTTCAAGCGCAATGCAAGCTGCTTTTTGAGCGATGCTGTTTATGTTGAACGGTTGTCGAACTCGATTCATGTAAGAAATAACCTTTTCTGAGCTGATGGCATAGCCTACTCTAAGCGCAGCTAAACCGAAGGCCTTAGAAAAAGATCTAGTGATTATTAGATTTGGAAAAAGACTAACTAACTCAGCAGAGTTCTCTTTTTGTCTAGAATATTCAAAGTAAGCTTCATCCAAAACAACGACAACCGAAGAATCAATTTTTTGCAGAAAATTTTTAACTTCCCCAAACGAAAGATAAGTTCCAGTTGGATTATTTGGATTGGCAATAAATATAACGCTTACGCTTGGCAAAAAGGATGAAAGAAAATTGTTCAAATCATGACCTAGAGCTTCATCAGCCTCAGCTACTATAGCCTCCGCTCCGGTTGCCTTTACGACTAAAGGGTAAACAGCAAAACAATACCTGCTATAAATTGCGTGCCTACCGGAAGTTAAAAAAACTCTGGCGATGTAATCCAAAATTTCATTACTACCGTTTCCTAAAAAAATTTGGTTAAGTTCAACACTATTCTTTTCAGATAATTTTTTTTTTAATTCAAAACAATCGGAATCTGGATAGCGATTCAATTGGCCCCATCCATCCTTTAAAAACTTTTTAACTAATGGACTACAACCGTAAGGATTCTCATTCGAGGCTAATTTAACCACACCCTTCGAAGACATTCTATTTTCGTCTGCTACGTCCGAACAGGACCGTCCCAAACTATACACAGGCATATCAGCAACCCATGGGAGAAATTTTTCGCTTTTAATCAATTTTCACTCCCTCAAGTTAGTTGACTCGGTAAACCTAATTTTTCAAATAAGGGATAAGAACCTAAGTTTTTGAAAAAAACAGAATTATCTTTAACATCATCTAGAGCTTTTTTTACTTTCGTATCGTTGATGTGCCCTTCTAAATCAATATAAAACAAATACTCCCATGCATGAACGCGAGTCGTCCGCGCTGGCCTAGATTCAAATCTACGTAAAGAAACATGATTTTTTGCAAATGATTCAACTACCTTGTGCATAGCTCCAACTTGATCCCGCACTCCCACGATTATTGAAGTTTGGTCTGCACCACATCCATCAGGCTCAAATTTCCCTAGTGCAGCAAATCTGGTCCTATTGAATTTCTCATTTTGAATATCGTTAGCCAGAGATACTAATTCATATTTATCCTGTGCTAACTTACCTGCAATAGCTACGATTTTTTCGTCTTGCTGAGCCATCTGGGCAGCCACTCCATTGCTCTCTACAGCCAACCTTGGAACAGATGGTAATCTTAAATCAAGCCATTTCTGGCATTGCAAAAGCGCCTGGGAATGAGCTACCACTCTTGTTATATGATTGAATCCGCCAACTTTTCGCAGTAAAAGGTGGTTTATAGGAATGGAAATTTCCGCTGATATCTTGACTTTAGCTGTGACAAGCAAATCAAGGGTGCGTCCAACAGTGCCCTCAATAGAATTCTCAACTGGTAATAAAGAAATATCTGACTGCCCCCTTTCCCCCCTCTCCAAAACTTCCTCTAGTGAATCACATGGAACGAGATCAACCATGTGACCAAAGAGTACGCGGGCAGCCAATTCACTGTAAGTTCCTTGCGGGCCTAGATAAGCTATCTCTAGCTTTTTTTCCAACGCCCTACATCCGGATATAATCTCCAGCCAGAATGTAGCAATACTCTCACATGGAAGACCCGAATTAAGGAGCTTGTTCCTCTCACACATCCTTTCGATAATTTCCACTTCTCTTTCAGGACGAAATTCCGGCAATTTTGCAGCCTTTTTTCTTTTCCCAACCTCTTTTACATAACCGGCTCTCTCTGCGAGCAATTCAACAATCTGATCGTCTACAGCATCAATTTTTTCCCTAAATCCTTTGAGCTCAGTGGGTTTCATAATAATACTCTTTCTGAAATAAGGACATCCAATCTAATAATCTCAAAACACCCTCCATAGGCATACTATTATATAAGCTCGCTCTGATTCCTCCTACTGATGGATGACCCTTCAGATTAATAAGACCTTTTTCCTCCGCACCTAATAAAAATTTTTTTTCAAGATCAGGCTGCTTTATGAAAAATTTTATATTTACTGATGACCTGCATGTAGGATCTACATCATTCGCATAAAGTCTACTATTATCTATAAATTCATATATAGCTTTCGCTTTTTTCTCATTCTGTCCCCCAACTGCTGTCACTCCACCCATTTCGCTAATCCATTCAAGCATCAATTTAGTAATGAAGATTGCTAGCGTGGGTGGCGTGTTATAACAAGAATTATTTAAGAAAGCATTTCTGTAAGAAAATACACTAGGACAGATTGTTGAGCAGTCTTGAGATTCTATGTCAACAATTTTTTTGTTCAAAAGAATTACCGTTAAGCCTGCGATCCCAATATTTTTTTGAGCTCCCGCATATAATAGTCCAACATTTTTTAAGTTTAATTTCCTTGTAAATAAGTTTGAGGATGCATCAACCACTAAAGGAATGGTATCTCTCCCTATTGAGGCTAGATCTGGAATCTCTCGAAACTCTATACCATCAACTGTCTCGTTCGCACATAAGTGTACATAGGACGAATCAGATCTAACTTCCCATTCGGATAAACTCTGAATACTTTTCAACTCGGTTGTCGAAATTTTATTTGCTACCCATACGTTGGCGTACTTTAAAGCCTCCGAAGCGGAGATTCTCGACCAAAAACCAGTTACAACGTGATCACATTTTTTATCTTCATTTAACAAATTCATCGGAATTATGGCATTTTGACCTCTCGCTCCACCTTGCATAAACAGGACTTCAAAGCTATCTGGCAAGCCAAGCAAAGATGCTGTTAATAGTTTCGTCTCCTCTATCATTTCTTGAAAAAGCTTACCTCTATGCGGCAACTCCGCGACAGCCATACCGCTTCCTTTCCAATTAATAGCCTCTAAGGAGAGTCGCCTAAGAACTTGCTCAGGTAACTGTGCCGGACCAGCACCGAAATTAAAAGGACGCTTCAAATCATAATCCTATCCAGTTCGTGACTTTTTGCGGGCAGATTAAATTCAATCAACTGGTTCCTCTTCTATTCTTTGTAAAGTTATCAATGACTGATCTCTGTCGAGACTAATTAAACGCACTCCTTGTGTCGATCTTCCCATCTCTCTTACTTCTGATACTCGAGTACGTACAATAACTCCGTTATTCGTTATTAACATAATTTCATCTTTTTCACTAACCAAACAAGCTCCTACAGCCTGACCATTTCTCTCACTCGTTTGTATACCAATTACACCTTTCACTCCTCTACTATGCCTAGAGAACTCACTAATTCTAGTCCTTTTCCCATAACCATTCTCAGTCGCCAGAAAAACAGCATTCCTCTCACAATTCCCCTCTTCCTTGTTTTTTGCTCTCGGCGCCGCCAACATACTAATGACTTTTTGGTCAGAAGCTAAATTCATTCCCTTAACGCCTCGCGACCCTCGCCCCATAGATCTAACCTGTGATTCATCAAATCTGATTGCTTTACCAGAATTGGAGAAAAGCATGATGTCATTATTTCCATCTGTAATGGTAGCCCCAACGAGCTTATCTCCATCGCCAAGCAATGCCGCTATAATTCCTTTTTTCATAGGCCTAGCAAACCTTGCTAACGCTGTTTTTTTTACATAGCCATAACTTGTAGCCAAAAAAACGTAGTGGTTTTCATCGAAAGTTTTGACAGAAAGTACTGTAGTAATTTTCTCATCTGATAGTAGAGGCCAATAGTTGACGAGCGGCCTCCCTCTGGCAGTTCGCGACCCTTGTGGAACCTCCCAAACTTTTTTCCAGTAAACCCGACCTTTGTCTGAAAACCCGAGTAGCGTCTCATGCGTATTAGCAATAAATAACTGTTCAATCCAATCATCTTCCTTAGTTGTTGCCGCTTGCTTGCCTTTACCTCCCTTACGCTGTGTTCTATACTCTGATACGGGTTGTCTTTTTATATATCCTGAATGTGAGAGGGTTACCACCATATCAGTAGGTGTTATCAAGTCCTCAGTTTGAAGTTCTTCTACATTTTCTTCGATTACTGACTTTCTCTGATCTCCAAATTTTTCTTTTAAAAAATTCAAGTCGTCATCAATGATACTCAGCACTCTTTCAGGCTTGCTAAGAATATCCAATAAATCAGCGATATAGAGGATTATTTCGTTATACTCACTGATAATTTTATCCTGCTCCATACTAGTGAGCCTTTGAAGCCTCATTTGCAAAATCTCGACTGCCTGCTTTTCAGACAATTTATAGAAGCCGTCTTGGAAACCAACATTCTCTCCCACGTCGGAAGGTCTAAAAGCTTCGATAGGAGTTTTCTCCGCTGCCTTAGCCAACATTTGATTTACTTGCCCACTTTCCCAACTTCTCTCAATTAAGCGAGCCTTCGCATCAGCTGGGGAGACTGATTGTTTAATCAATTGAACCACTTCTTCCATATTGCCCACAGCCACGGCAAGTCCCTCAAGCAAAAATGATTTATCTCTAGCCTTTTTTAATTCAAAAATAACTCTTCGCGTTATGACCTCACGACGATGTTTTAAGAAAGCTTCTAAAATATCTTTAAGATTTAGCACCTTCGGTTGCCCATCAATTAAAGCAACCAGGTTCATTCCGAAACTGTCTTGAAGCTGAGTCATTTTGTATAAATTGTTAAGAACTATTTCAGCCGATTCATTTTTTTTCAACTCAATTACAACTCGCATACCTTGTTTGTCGGATTCATCGCGAACATCGGATATTCCCTCCAACCGTTTTTCATTCACTAATTCTGCAATTTTTTCAAGTAATGATTTTTTGTTGACCTGAAATGGAAGCTCTTCAATAATTATTGCTTCCTTCCCTTTCCCTTTTAACATCTGTTCAATCTTTGTTTTTGCACGTATCAGAACCCTGCCTTTACCTGATTTATACCCTTGTATAACGCCTGCCTTCCCGTAAATAATTCCTCCAGTGGGAAAATCAGGAGCCGGAATCATTTTTATGAGGTCGTCAATGGTGACTGTTGGATTATGCAAAAGTAATTTGCAACCTTCTATTATCTCGCATATGTTATGTGGCGGAATATTGGTTGCCATACCTACAGCGATTCCGGATGAACCGTTAATAAGCAAGTTTGGTAATTTTGCCGGCAAAACCAGAGGTTCCCTTTCGCTACCATCATAGTTATCGCCGAAATCAACTGTTTCTTTTTCTAAATCTTCCAGTAATTCATGCGCTATCCTCGAAAGCCTTACCTCCGTATATCTCATTGCAGCAGCATTATCACCGTCGATCGAACCAAAATTACCCTGACCATCGATTAACATATACCTTAAAGAAAAATACTGAGCCATCCTTACAATAGTTTCGTACACCGCGGAATCCCCATGAGGGTGATATTTTCCGATAACATCCCCAACTATCCTTGCTGACTTTTTGAACGGTTTATTCCAATCGTTTTTCAATTGATGCATCGCAAACAAAACCCTCCGATGGACTGGTTTTAAGCCATCTCGTACATCTGGTAGTGCCCTTCCGACTATTACGCTCATAGCGTAATCTAAATAGGAATTCTTCATCTCTTCTTCAAGAGAAATTGGCAAAGTCTCTTTCGCTATCTGATCCATATTCTTTTTAAAAAAAGTAACTTGTACCTCAATTTTACAACCAACAACGGATTAATACGCGTTCTGGACACAAAGTATGCAAAAAAATTTTAATACTTTGGTAAACTGGTGTAATTAGTTATAAATTATTAACAAGTGGAGAGGTTTTAGTCGTGAATATTCTTACTGCAATAAAAAACATAATCTTAATTTTCAGTTTAACTTTTTCATTAGCTCAAGCCGAGGAACCTGGTTACGTATTGCAAAATGGCTCGGGAGTTACAGACTCCAGCAAACAATGCGTTAGAACTGCCGCCAGTAACCCAGAAAGCGTGCCGGCAGAATGCTCTAGTGCCCCCAAAGCGGTTGCCTCAGATGGCGAACCCAGTTCAGATGAAACTTTCGATGGATGTGTGAATATACAGTGCGCTCCAGCAATCTCGACTGATGGCCAGACTCAAGGCACTAATGAACTGATCTCCGCCGAAATTCCATTTATGTTTGACCGCAGTGATTTAACATCTCAAGCGACTGGAAAGCTCGACTCCTTCATATCTGCGATCCGCCAGAGAGTCTCCAATATAATTAGCATCTTTGGACATACAGATTCGCTTGGAACCGACCCGTACAATGATGATTTATCAGAGAGAAGGGCCAATAGTGTAAGGGATTACCTCTTAAACTCGGGAATACCGGGCAGAGAAATTTCTGTTAAAGGAATGGGTGAAAGCTCTCCTATTGCAGACAATAACACGCGAAGTGGTCGTGCGAAGAATCGAAGAGTCGTTATTGAGGCCAAATAATAGGGTAATTGATTGGTGGATGTCGACCGCGAAGAAATAAAAAAATTTGAAGAACTTGCAGAACGGTGGTGGGACCCCGAAAGTGAGTTCAAGCCTCTACATCAAATAAATCCCTTAAGACTTACTTGGATAGACAATACAGTAAATGGCTTAAATGGCCTATCCGTTCTTGATTTGGGTTGTGGGGGTGGCATCCTTTCGGAGGCGATGGCAAAGTTAGGAGCTAAAGTTACTGGAGTAGACCCCGCTGAGAGATCAATCAAAGTTGCGAAGATTCATGCCGAAAAATCTAATAGCGATGTAAGTTATCTATGCGGGTCTTCGGAGACTCTTGCTAAATCTATGCATGAGTCATATGACGTAGTGACGTGTATGGAAATGCTTGAGCACGTGACTAGCCCTGAAAAAGAAATTGAAGCATGTTCCTCACTATTAAAGCCAGGCGGCAAGTTGATAGTCGCGACAATTAACAGAAATCCCAAAAGTTTTCTTTTCGCAATAGTTGGAGCAGAATACATTTTACAGCTTTTGCCAAAAGGAACACACAGCTATGGAAAGTTTTTGAGACCATCTGAAATTGCAATGTTTGCCAGAGGATGCGAACTGACTGAGCTTGACATCGTTGGCATGACTTATAATCCTTTCACAAAGATTTACAAACTAGGAAATGATACTGATGTAAATTACATCATGGCGTTTAAAAAAAAATAGGTCTTGAAAAACACTTCAGAAAAATTCAATCCAGATATTCAAGCGAAAATACTACCACCTCCAGTATCCCGGTCTTTTTGGGCGGAAAAATGGGGTTCTTGTTCCAAAAAATTAGTCTTACTGGACCTTGATGGCACAGTACTTGATACAGCTGGCGATTTGGGGAGTGCTGCAAACCAACTCAGGAACCGTAGAGGATTGGAATCTCTTGATATAGATGCATATAGACCGGAAGTTTCACGCGGCGCTCGAGGTATGATTCACGTAGCTTTAAACAAAAATTGGACTGATGCAGACTTTGAACAGCTTCGACTCGAATTTTTGGATGCTTATTACAATAATTTGTTAAACCAAACAGATTTCATTCCAGGAATGGAGGAATTTCTAAGCGAATTGATTCACCAAAATATCAAATGGGGAATAGTTACTAATAAATACCAAAAATATGCTAAACCAATTATTGAAGGAATCAGACTATTAAATAAACATTGTTCGGTTTTGGTTTGTGGTGATACTACCAACCACGCCAAACCACACCCTGAGCCTGTTTTACACGCTCGTAAATTACTTTCCTTTGAAGGAGAGGAAACCATTTACATAGGCGATGATCCACGAGATATCCAAAGCGGATATAATGCTGGATGCTGGACTCACGCCGTAAATTTTTTTGTCGAAAATAACAAAAAGCCTCATTTGTCAGAATGGGGAAGTGACGATTTCTCAACAACGGTGCAAGAGTTAGCAAACAAATTGGAGGTGGATCTTGCGTAAAGTGTAAATTGACGTCAAACTGTACCTTGGGGCCGCCATGGTTTCGACGTAATTCAAGAAGGAGAACAGGGCATGCCGAGGTCCGATTACCTCGTTAATACAACCGGAAAAAAAT
The DNA here is from genome assembly GCA_028139135.1 of Betaproteobacteria bacterium. Lineage (GTDB taxonomy): Bacteria > Pseudomonadota > Gammaproteobacteria > Burkholderiales > Burkholderiaceae_A > UBA7377. The sequence continues at coordinate 2,176 of JAOINB010000022.1, read as the reverse complement.
AAACGCCAACGACGAGCGTTTCGCACTCGCAGCTTAATTAGCACGCGAGCGCTGCACTAGCACTCTGATGGGCTAGGTGATTTTTATCACAGCAGTGTCATTTACATCAGATCGATGTTTGTGAGTTCGTGGCATTAACATTTAAATTTTAGCGAATCGTTGCAGACAAGTGCGTTTAACTACTTAACCTGCGATTAAAACATGATGTTAAACTAAGCATGTAGATCTGTCTTTGGAAGTGTTGCGGACGCGGGTTCGATTCCCGCCGGCTCCACATCTATCTTATAAACGTGAATTATTGTTACTTTTTATGAAGCGTACCAAATTACATTTACTTTCAGCCGGATGCTCGCTAAACCTATTTTGTGGGATTCTAAAGTAGGGGTGTTGCAGATGTGCGTTTTCAATAATTCTTTTATTGAGCATGTTGCAGAAATTTGTTTGATTGCGGGTAAAGCTATAATTAGAGAATATGAAAAACCGATAGCAAAGGTTTCAGTTAAACCGGATTTGTCTCCGGTTACTGAGGCCGATTTGAGAGCAGATGAGATAATAGTAGAAAAATTATACAAGTTTGAAAAAACTATTCCCTGTTTTTCGGAGGAGTCTGTAACTGATGAGAAAATTTCCGATCAGGAACTTTACTGGGCAGTTGACCCACTTGACGGCACAAAAGAATTTCTTAAAAAAACAGGCGACTTTTCGGTCAATATTGGACTAATTAAGAAAAAGAGACCTATTTTTGGGATCGTTTATGCTCCCGTCTTCGATACGATATGGCTAGGGTATCTTAATGGTGAAAATGGAGGAAAAGCTTCTTTTTGTTGCAAAAATTTTTCTAAACAGAAAAACCTATTAATTAATTCAAAGAAAATGACCGTAACATTACCTTCAAAACAGACAAATGTTTTAATGAGCCGTAACCAACCTTCTCTTAGAACGAGGCAATGGCTTAATCAGCACTATAAGGGGAAAAAAATTAACATTGCCCAGCGAGGTTCTTCAATTAAAATTTGCTTAATTGCCGAAGGAAAAGCCCATATTTACCCGAGATTAGGAAGAACATGTATCTGGGATACGGCAGCCGGTCATGCTATATTAAGCTCAGCAGGAGGGTTCTTGTCGAACATAAATTCGTTTGAGGAATTAATTTACTCAGGAAATATTTATAATCCACCGTTCCTAGCCTCTTCATTCGAGCCTTCTTTCATGAAAACATGAAAATGTTTAAAGTACTAATTGAATGTATTAATTTTAGTTTAGTAATTTGCTAGATTTTTTTAAAAACAACAGACTTATTGTTCGCTGGCATTTGGTGCACGCATAAGCAACGAAAGCCAAAGCTCTCCGCGACAGTGACAACTGCCTCTAAATCTCTCACTCCCCATTCAGGGTTTTTCTGTTTAAGAGATAAATCAAAATTTTTATTGCTTTCAGATGTATGTAGACCATTAATTCTAAATGGCCCATACATATAAACAAAACCATCTCCTTTTATGTATTTTTCCGCTAAACGAAATAGCCCCACACATGCCTGCCATGGGGCAATATGAATCATATTAATATTTACTAAACCAACATACGATTTCAAATCACGAAAATTTTTTTTTGTTAAATCAATTAATACTGGGGGTTCAACATTATTTTGAGCAACCAATCTTTCTCGAATAGCCCAAAACAGATCTTCCGACATATCAGAAGGCTGCCACATTATGCCAGGAAACTGCGAGCAAAAAAAACTAATGTGTTCTCCAGTTCCCGAGGCTGTCTCTAAGACAGTTCCTGTTTTTGGGAGATAAACCTTAAGTACTTCAACAATATAAGTTCTATTCCTATTAGTGGACGGGTAGCTAGGTAAAGCCATACTCACAACCTTTAAAAAATCATTCGTTATGCTGGTTATTCATAATCTGCCAAACGCGTGGTTTTTACATGCATATAAGAAAGAGAACTTAAACACAATCTGGAAAATTTTAGGTTTAGTTGGTTCTTCTCTAAATTTCTGGCAAGCTTTCGAAAAATTCGTGATAAGTTCGAAGTAACAAAAAAAAGACTTAAAAGTTTCCCAAATTCCTTTTGGTTAGTTTTCTAAAAGTTCACAAATTCCATGCGCCAGAGTAATATGAGCCTGTTGCACCATTGCTGTACTGTTACTTTTTTAGTAATCATGTATCTG
>JAOINB010000021.1 GCA_028139135.1 Betaproteobacteria bacterium | reverse complement strand
TTACAAAAGACGACTATCTTGAATCTCCGGGATTTATTTGAAGAAAGAAGTATTGATCAAGAGAGTCTTGATGATATTAGAGTCCAGAAATTTGAGGAGAAAAAAAAGGGATCTAGCGCATTACTTTTAAATCCAATATATCAAGATAGGGGAGATAAAAAATATGAACAAGGCGAATTTGAGTATTTTTGCAGGAAAGAAAGGCAGATACGAAAAATTTTTGACTTAGTGGGACCAAAGAAAACTGAAGTTCTTTTAAAAAATCAATTAGAGATTCAAAAGGTTCTTGAGGAAGAGGAATATAGGAAACTTGCAAGTACTGTGCATAACCGAAAAAAGTTGATTGAATTACGAAAAGCTTATTTAAAAAAATTAAATAAAACACACATTTATCAGTTTTTATATTTTGATGATTTCTATCTATTTGTTTGCAATTATATTTATGCTATAGGGTTACTTTGCTCTAACGAGATTTTTTCATACTATTGGTTGGGCGGGGACCGAAACATTCATACTGTTAGCCAGAGAGACTTTTTCAGAAGAGCATTTTTAGTTTTCTCATTATATGAAAAAATAACTACACTTTCTGCAGAGTTTGGAGCTGAAATATTTGGACATCTAAAAAGTCCGATTTCTCCGAATGGAGCATCGATTAATGCATATGAGCCTGACTTTGTTGATAGAAATTTAGCTGATCAAATTCGGAGAGAAGAGCTTTTTTTTGACCTTCGTTATATTGTCGATGAGAGAGGAAGAGATAGTATTATAAAAAATAGGTTCACAAAATTTATGGATGGTGGGGAAGACTGTATTTTGGTTCCTCTAAAGACGTTAAGACATTTATACGTGGCTTGTGGAATGAACAGTAGTTATATTTTTGATCGGAGGGTATTAAGTGAGGGCTCAGGTAATGTTGTATTGGAGAATTTATTGAATAGGGTGCTTTTTTGGGTAGAAGAAAGATTTGCAAAGTGTATGAAATTTTTTTAAGGTTTATTATTTTTCGGGCTTGAAGTTTGGAAAGAATAGGGCTTGGTTATTCATTTTAAAATTTTTTATTAGGTTTTGTCCCTGATCAGAGGTCAACCATCTTATAAATTCATAAGCCTTCTCTTTTCTTACATGCGGATGAAGATCAGCATTGATAGGAATTAACGAATACTGATTAAATAATTCAGGATCTCCCTCTAGAAGAATTTCAAACTTATTTTTATTTTTATAGGATAACCATGTTGCTCTATCAGAGAATGTATATCCATTTTTTGCAACAGCTGTATTAATTGTAGCACCCATGCCTGAGCCGGTTGACAGGTACCATTTATCTTTTCTCGTTGGAATGAGTCCAGTCTTTCCCCAAACTTGTCTCTCTTTGTAGTGAGTACCGCTATTATCACCTCTCGATAAAAACAATAACTTTTTTTTATAAATTTTCCTGAATGCCTGTACAGAGGAATTGGCGATTTGGATCTTACCAGGGTCTTCTTTTGGGCCGATAATTACAAAATCATTGAACATAAAAGGATATCTCCCTAACCCATAACCATTTTCTATGAATTTCTTTTCCATCGCAGGGGCATGTACCATTAATAGGTCCGCATCACCTCGTCTCCCTGTTTCCAGTGCTTGTCCTGTACCTTGTACGATTGTTCGCACTTTTATATTAAATTTTTTTTCGAAAATAGGAATTATGTATGCAAGAAATCCGGAATTTTCAGTAGATGTAGTAGTTGCTAAACTTATGTAATCAGCCCGTCCTTCTGTAATAAAAAGTAAGGATACGATACTGGCAATGTACAGTCTTTTTGTATTCATTTAATAATATTAGTTTTTCTCCGTTCAGTTTAGAAATTATTCATAAGAAGAATGCGTGTTATTTGCATCGATATCGTTAGGAAGACCGCTTTTAGGGGACCGGTTTGAGACATATGGTCACAAAATTGGTTAATTGGCTTTTGCTTGTTATGATACGTTAAAAATAAAATGGATGGAATGAACAAAGTATTTTAGTTCTTCTATCTCATTATAATTTAGTAAAAAGTAGATGAACAGATAAATAGAGTTAGGAAAGTAATGAAGTTAGCTGGTGCGTTTGACGATACAATTCAGATACTGAGATTAGAGTGGACATTTCTAACTTTCGGTTTTTTGATGTCTTTTTGGTCCGCTTTTGGGCAGACGTTTTTTATTTCACTTTTCAGCCCACAGCTTCGTAATGATTTAAATCTAAGCCACGGAGAGCTTGGCGCTTACTATGCATTAGCTACACTATTGAGTGCTTTTTTACTTTATTGGTGCGGTAAGTTAACTGATAAAGTGAATATAGGAAGTCTCAGTAAGGGCACCATCATGATTGTATGTTGTGCTGCAATTTCTTTTTCTGCAGTGAATAGTCCGTTGACATTGTTTTTGGCATTTTTAGCTTTGCGTCTGTCGGGACAAGGTATGATGTATATGGTATATTCGACAGCTGTCACTCGTCGATACACCGTAATTAGAGGACGAGCACTTGCATTTTCTAGTCTGGGCCAAAATATGGCTGAGGCATTTTTTCCCATTTTAGTTGTCTTTTTATTAGGATTTTTTGACTGGAGAATTATTTGGATTGGTTTGGCTTTTGTCGCTTTTTTTTCGTTTTGGCCAATAGTCAATATTTTGACTAAGAAGCCCTCAAGGGAGCAGGAAATATTAGAATTCAGCGACAAAACTGAGAACATACTTTCCGAAATTAAGTCATACCGCCGGTCTGACGTTATGAAAGATTGGATTTTTTGGGCCGTAGTCATTTGGCTCACGATGATTCCAGCTTTCTGGATTACTGGGCTGTTATTCCATCAAATTTTTATTAGTGAATTGAAAAATATTCCTTTGACTTTTTGGATGGCAAATTATTTCTGGTATGCCTTATCTGCAATTACAGGAGCAATTATTTCAGGAATATTAGTTGATAAATATACGGCGCACTCCATTGCAGTTGTTACGCAATTGCCGATGCTTTTTGCAACGCTTTTACTCTGGTTTGGAAATAATTTTGTTACGCTCATCTTTTTCTTTATTTTTTTTGGTATGGGATCAGGTATGTTGCAGCCAATGATCAACTCGTTATTAGCCGAAAGATACGGGACCAAATGGATTGGTGAGATTAAGAGCTTAGCCATGCCCCTCAATGTAATAGCATCAGCGGCATCACCGATAGTTATGGGTCTAATGATAGACGCTGGTTCTGGCTTAAGTGAGTTAATGGCCCTATTGATATGTTCGAGTGCTTACAGTACGTTGGTCGCGTACTTCGTATTCAATATACGGGGTGTCAAGGACCCATTTATGGATCAAAAATTTCGTCAGTAATGGTAATTTTTATGAAACTTCAAAATAAATGATAAGGCTAAGGGTAAGGGAATGATTTATTTTTTTTTAATAATTGCCGGAATAATATTGTTTTTCTTTTCCAATCAATTTGCCTTATTATTATTTTTCTTATTTGCAATGCCATTTCATAACTTTTCTTTTAATGACATACCAAATCCTTACAACTACTCCGATAATAAATCATGGTTTTTAGTAGATTCTATACATCCTAGAAGCAACGAAGTTCCTCATGAAAATCTTAAAGAAAAAAGTACAGCAGTTTTTTTTATTCATCCAACAACTTATTTTAGTCGTAGTAATTGGAATCAGCCTAGAGAGAACGAAAAATCAAAAAAATTAATTCGTGACCGTATTATTCCTAATCAAGCAACTGTTTTTTTTTCTTGTTGTGACGTTTATTTGCCAAAATACAGACAGGCAAATATCTATAGTTTCATTGCATCAAAAAAAAATTCAAAAAGAGCATTTGATATAGCTTACGATGATATCAGGAGTTCATTTGCATATTTTGATAAGCACTACAGAAGGGGTAGACCTTTTATAATTGCATCACACTCACAAGGCACTATGCATGCTAATAAATTACTGAAAGAACTTTCTGGCAATCAGGCGATAATGTCAGATTTTGTAATTGGCTATCTGGTTGGATATAAGGTTACACATAAGAGTGTACATCCGTTACCAATATGTCAGGACAATACGGAGGTTGGTTGTATTGTTGGATGGAACGCCATTACTCAAAGTGGATTTAAAATTTTTAATGATAAAGATTTAGTTTGCATTAACCCGCTATCATGGAAGGAAGATGAGAGTTTTGTTTCCAGCAAATACAATTTGGGAAGTATGGGTTTTTCAGGATGGTTTGGACAAACAATTTTAGGCAAGCCTGCCTTATTCCCAATAGAGAAAAACCTGGTGGGTGCTAGGTGCCATGGTGGAAGCTTAGAAGTTGAAACTATTGATTCAAATAACTATCCTGTAAGGCTATTCGCATTACATGCGTACGACTATGGTTTATTTTTTAAAAATATTGAAAAAAATGTTGATATTAGAATACACCATTTTTTGGAGAGGAGTTTTGAGCAAAAAAATATTCCTTTTATTCGCAATTAATTTGCAAATTAATATTAATGGCACTTTATATTTTCGTATTTAACAGGCAATAATTTTATAAAAACTGAATATCGAAGGAAAAGTAGTTGATCGTAGTCTGTGGAATAGTCAGGAAAAATCCTGGCATAATTATTTGTCAAAGGAAAAAGAAACCATATGAAAGTTACTGGGAGTTTCCCGGTGGAAAGCTAGAGAAAGGAGAGACGAAAAGACAGTGCTTGAATCGTGAATTGGCTGAAGAGCTAGATATTAGAGTTTCGATAGACCGTTTTTTTACTGTGGTCTCATATAACTATGATGGTATCAATATTCATCTTTTTTGTTATTTGTGTAGATATTTATGCGGTACTATTCGTCTTACAGAGCATCAGTCGTTTGCAGTTGTCCGATATAGTGAGTTATTGCGATTCAATCTTCTAGCCGGAAACGTAAAAATAGCAAAAAAGTTGAAGTATCTGAAATTTATTGATTAGGAAAGGTTTTTTATGAATTCTTTTATGGATGAGAAAGATCGGGTAAGCGAGGAGCCCTCTAAACTTGTATCAGTATATGCTAACGTTTGTTTGACAATCATCAGTTTGTCTCTGGTTGTTATTTCGGCATGTTTTATAGTTGCAGTATCTTCCGGAACAGGCTTCGATGGAGGGTCCGTGATGAAATTTGCTATTTGTGACCCCGAAACAAAAAGGTGTGTAAAGGTAAATGCGGGAAGAAGATTGGAAACAACTAATTAAGAATAAGTAATGTGAAGGTTTCTATTAAAATAGGGTTGGTTTGACATTATCTGCATTGGGTAAGCTTTTCAGATTTTATGCTTCTAGTTCCTCAGCATTCGGTTTTACAATAGAGTCAGTTTTGTTATTTGAAAAAAATACGTAGTCGACAACCGATGTCGTTAGGGCTAATGATAGTAACCAGAAGATTAAATAAAGTGAGAATTGTTTAGTATTTCTCATGAGATATCGAAACATAGGTAAATAAAATAGGACTATTAGCACTAGTCCTGCTAACGTTAAACTGACGTTTACTAGGTTTACAGACATATTGGTATTATAAATAGAGTTAATAAATAGTTTTAATTTTTTTTAATTTTATTTTTGAGACAGCTGTGCTGTTTAAAATTTTCAGCGTTATAGCCAAATAGGTGCGTCGTCTATGGAAGATGTAAGTATTAGATTTCAGAGTTTTATCGGTGTTTTTTTGATCCTTATCGTTTCGTGGCTTTTTAGTGAGTCAAAAAAGAATGTATTGATTTCTACAGTTTTGAAGCAACTAATTATTGTTTTCATTTTTGCAATTTTATTGGTTACCCTTCCGCAAGTGAAAGAAGTTTTTTTTTACTTGAATAAGATCGTTCAGCATTTACAAGTAGCAACCGAGTTTGGAACTTCATTTGTATTTGGTTACTTGGGGGGTGCTGATTTACCTTTTTTAGAAAATCAAGTGGGAACCAGTTTTATATTTGCTTTTAAAGCGTTGCCTATCATTTTGGTTGTGAGTGCTATTTCATCAATACTCATTTATCTAGGGATATTGCAGAAAGTTATACAGTTAATTTCGTTATTACTAAGCAAATTTGCAGGTCTCGATGGCTCCGTGGCTGTTGCCGCTGCGGCAAATGTCTTTGTTGGAATGATAGAGGCTCCGCTTTTAATCAAACCTTACCTAAAAAGTATATCGCGTGGAGGACTTTTTACCCTCATGACCACTGGGCTAAGTACGATTGCGGGAACAGTGTATATTCTTTATATTTCGATTCTCAGTCCAACAATAAAAGACGCTATCTTACATTTGTCCATTGCTTCTTTTTTGAGTTGTTTAACTGGAATTTTAGTATCTTCAATCTTAGTACCGGTGCCCAAAGTCGATCAAAAAGAAGAGCCTGTTGTAAATATACGTAGACAAGATTCACTCATGATGGCAGTTTTTGATGGCATTTCTACCGGATTAAACGTCCTTATGAATGTAATCGCGACACTTATTGTATTTTTAGCTCTCGTATATATGGTTAATAGTCTGCTGAGCATCATTCCACTAGGAGAAAATGCTACACTAAGTTTGCAATTACTCTTGGGGTACTTTCTGGCGCCGATTATGTGGGCTTGCGGTATTCCATGGGGAGAGGCGATCACAGCGGGAGGTCTAATGGGGACGAAAGTTGTATTTAATGAGTTAATGGCGTTTATATCCTTAGCAGCTATCGACGAAACATTGCTCAGTGAAAGATCAAGAATAATTTGCTTGTACGCTATCTGCGGCTTTGCAAATTTTGGTAGCCTCGCGATATTAGTCGGTGGATTAACCACTATAGTGCCTGAGAGAAAAACTGAAATATTAGGGTTGAGTTTGAAATCATTAGTTGCCGGTTGCCTGGCAACCCTATTAACCGCAAGTGTGGTTGGAGTGATTATCTAAAATCTAACATTGTTTAAGAAAAGTAAGTTTATAAGGGTAAAAAGTATGGAAATGTATGATTTATCAGTTCCAATATTCAAAAAAAAATTATCTATTCTTTTTGCAATTTTAAAAAGAACCAGTCAGCAGGCCATTAATCGCAGCCTGAATTCTGAAGACATACTTAACGCTCAATTAACATCTGATATGTGGAACTTTACTCGGCAAGTTCAGATGACTACTGACTTTATAAAAAACGGAGTTGCGAGATTAGCGGTAATAAAATTTGAAGCTTTTGAGGACAATGAAAAATCTTTAGCTGAATTACAGGCAAGATTGATCAAAACTATTTCATGTTTAAATAAGGTCAAACCTGAACAAATTAATGGTTCAGAAAACAGAATTATCGAGATAGAAATTCGTAAGACAATGTTTGAGCTCACTGGTTATGACTTCTTACAGAATTTTGTTACACCCAATGTATATTTTCATTTATCAATAGCTTACGGAATCTTGCGAGCCAAAAATATCGATCTCAGTAAGGTAGATTATCTGGGTCATTCAATTTTACAAAAACGAAAGCAGATCACCAGGTAATATGCTATAGATAAGAAAGTTTTAAATGAGCCTTTTTCAAAGGGTCTCACATTGTGTATTAGTCTTTAAATAAAATAAGTGAAAGTTACTAATAGTCACGTTCAATGTAATTATTACTTTGATCAAGCTTCATTTTTGATAATGGCTCTCAGTAGGGTTTTGTTTTTATGAGTCGTATTATGAGAAAATACATGAAACAATGAGTCGTCCAAACATCGGTCAGCAAAATTGTTTATGATTTTGCTACTTTTAAAAGTTTCTTTTTCATTGTCCGCATTAGGTTTCTTGATTCTTTGGGGAAGATGGTAACTTTAAGCTATGGTATTGGTTAGTTCATTTTATTTTAGGATTTCTGGTGTATAAAATAAGAGTGTTGAATTTAAGAAAGTGTGTGCTTGGCTTTTTAATGCTGCCGATCACGACTGCGAATGCAGAGTATCAAAGTTACGGGATTAGTGAGCAAATAGATTATTTGTTGATACCTAAAACTCATATATGGAGGGATAATCCACGCATGTGGACTGTAAAAAAATATTTGGATAGTGGAAGTAAGTTTTCGTTAGTTTATGCGCTACAAGAAGCAGATTGTGATCGTAATAAGTTACGTTATCGATCTCAGACCTGGGTTATTCGTAATGACTTAGAAGAACAACTTCTAACAGACAAATCTGTTAAGAACTGGCGTAATCTGAAAAGTGAATCATTTGAGGGACTTTTGCACACATTTTTGTGTACCTATGTTCAAGAAAAAGAAGACGAATAACTACGATTTTTTATGAGAAAAACCTAAAATTCTCCTCAAACTCCTGTGGATAAGATTAACCCAGAAAAAATAAATCTTCATATTCTCTCAGCCAAATACACATTACTGTAAAAAAGCGAGGCTCTCATTTTTTTGAAACAGTAGCGTTTTTAAATAAAGTTTTTATAAACAACACATAAAATAACACAAAGTTACTATTTTTTCTTGCAACCCAGTGGATTTTTTATTGGGAATACAAAAATTTTCCCTACGCGGATCGCCTTATACGTTCTTTAGTTAATCCTCGATCATACTTTTCGTTATTTCTCAGGATGAGTTTCATGGATCCCTCAGTCCAGTCTTTCAATCCATTCAATACGTCCAATAGTTCCAGGCTTAAATTAGTGGGCGAATACTCCACTTTAATTGGGCGAGAGCTTATAACTTTTCTGATTATAAGGCCGTCTCTTTCGAGGCTCCTCAGGTTTTCAGTAAGCACTTTTTGAGAAATACCATCAATTGTCTTTTTTAATTCATTAAATCGCTTTGGTGTCTTCTCAAGACTTAGCAATATCATAATAGTCCATTTACCGCTTATTCGAGCAAAAATTTCCCTCGAGGGACAAGCCTGGACAAAAATATTTGGTTTTAGTTTTTCCATATATGGGAGAGCTTTATAAGTCACCTTTAGGTACCTAGTTTACATAATACACTTATAATATATCATTTGATATATACCAATACAACTTAATAAAAAGGTGCGGTTCAATGAAAGTCGACATAACTTTAAATGGTCAGGCAAAAAGGTTAGAGGTGGAAAAGGGCACTCCTCTCTTGTGGGTAATTAGAGACGAGGTTGGTTTAACTGGTACGAAATTTGGGTGTGGGGTTGCTTCGTGTGGCAACTGTACTGTTCACCTTGATGGGAAGGCTGTTAAGTCGTGTACGGTAAATATTGAGCAAGTGGCAAATAGAGAAATTACTACGATTGAAGGGTTAAACGGTCCTGTTGCTTCCGCGGTAAGACAAGCATGGGTAAAAAATAATGTTGTTCAATGTGGATTCTGTCAGTCGGGACAGATTATGTCTGCTACTGCTTTCTTAACTGAAAATAAATCACCTTCTGAATCTGATATCAATTCGGCAATGGCTGGTAACGCATGCAGGTGTATGTGTTACACAAGAATTAAGGATGCTATTGGCGAAGCAGCGAAGTTGTTGGAGGCTTAAAATGACTAAAGTGCTACTCAAAAATAATATTAGATCAAACTCAAGAAGGGATTTTATCAAAGCTAGTTCCCTTACTTCAGCGGGTTTGTTGATTGGTTTGAATGCGAAGGGAGCGCTGGCAATCATTTCCCAACATGATATAGAGGGACTTGATGTTAATCCTCTGGTCAGAATTGAAAGAAATGGAACCGTAACCGTTATTTCAAAAGCTTTCGAAATGGGCCAGGGTGTTACCACAGGTTTTACGACCCTTGTTGCTGAGGAAATGAATTCAAATTACGAAACCATGAGGTACGAATTTGCTCCAGTTGATACCGAAAAGTACATCAATAAGGGATTGGGCGCGCAAGGTACGGGCGGTTCTTTATCGATTCGGGGCGGTGGATTTTTAGACTACCGCAAAGCGGGTGCCGCAGCTAGAGAAATCATAGTTAAGGCTGCAGCTGAAAAGTGGAGTGTATCGGAAGATTCTATAAGGATTGATAATGGCAGAGTTTCATCGGGGTCGAATGAAGCCCATTTTGGTGAGCTTATTGATTTAGCCAGCAAATATCCAGTGCCGAAGGAGCCAAAATTAAAAAATATTGAAAAGTTTCAGTATATTGGCAATGAAAAATTAAATCGCAAAGATAACTTTGATAAGACAACTGGAAGGGCTGTTTACGCATTAGATGTCCAAATCCCAGGAATGGTTTACGTCTCAATCTTCAGGAGTCCAAAATTTGGGGGAAAATTGAAGTCATTTTCCAGTTCTGAAGCCGAGGGAATTAATGGTTTCATTAGTGCTAAGGCTCTCCCAAATGGTGATGGTGTCGCAGTTTTTGGCAAAAATACATGGGCTGTTCTACAGGCAAAGAAGAAAATAGTCGCACTTTGGGACGAAACGGATGCCGAAACTCGGAGCACTGATCAACTTGTTTCGGAACACAAAAAATTGCTTGAACAACCAACTTATGAAGTTAACAAGAAATATAGCACGTCGGAAGCGACCGAAGATTTAAAGAAAATAGAAACAATCGTCGAGGCAGATTTTTTACTTCCATTTCTTGCACATGCGCCCATGGAGCCTGTGAATTGTGTTATTGAGCCAACCCGAAATGGGGGGATTCGTTTACACGATGGGTGCCAAATTCCGACGATTACGCAAGGCACTCTTGCAAATGTTCTAAAATTAAAGCCTGAGCAGATTGAAATAAAAACGTATTATGCGGGAGGGTCTTTTGGAAGAAGAATTACTCCTACATCAGATTATCACGTAGATGCTGCACTTGCATTCGATTTGTTGGGGCGGGAAACGCCGGTGAAACTCGTATTCACACGAGAGGACGATATTAAAGGAGGATGGTATCGTCCGATGCATTTACAACGAGCTAAAATCGGATTGGATAAAACGGGAGATATAGTCGCATGGGATCACCGTTCTTCTTGCAAGTCAATTGCAAAAGGAACCTTTTTAGAAAAGATGCTCGTAAAGGACGGAGTTGATCACTGGTCGGTAGAAAATATAAGTGACACCCTCTACGGGATAAAGAATTTGGCGATAGGTCATAGCGACTTTTTGAGTAAAATCCCGGTTTTATGGTGGCGTGCTGTGGGGCATACTCAAAACGTATTCACTATGGAAACTTTAATTGATATGGTGGCTGCTCAAGCAGGGCGAGATCCTATTGATTACAGACTTAATCTTTTAAAATTCGGAAAAAAAAGGGAACACGAAAGATTCGCAAATGTGATAAAGGTTGTTAGAGATTTTTCTGATTGGAAGAAGGGGCAACGGAGAGGATTTGCCGCGAGCTATACATTTGGAACTTTTTTAGCAGTTGTTGCGGATGTAAGCGTATCTAAAAAAGAGGTTCATATTGACAGGATGTTCGTTGCTGTAGATTGCGGAACTGCAATTAATCCTGACGTTATAAGAGCGCAGATTGAGGGGGGAATTGGATATGGTCTCAGTGCTGCAATTTATAGTGAGATTAACTTTGAGAATGGCGTAGTTATGGAGAGTAACTTTCCCAACTACGAGACTTTGAGAATTAATCAGATGCCTAAAATCGATGTAAAAATTGTAGCCTCTTCCGAGGCTCCTGGTGGAATTGGGGAACCAGGAACGCCGATTGCAGCTCCTGCACTGATAAATGCCATTTATGCAAAAACTGGGCAGAGAATTACAACTCTGCCAATCAGCAAATCTGGTTTTATTTTTGTATAGATTTAAATCAAGGGCTATCGATTTTAAAAAGCTTTGGAGTAGTGAACAATTTATCCAACCTTCTGAATTACTGGAAATCCTCTGATAAGGCAGTGAACTGGGTTTTAGGTACGGTATATAAGACGGAAGGCTCTGCTTATAGAAAAGCTGGCGCTCACATGCTAATAAATGAGTATGGAGATTATCATGGACTGCTGAGCGGAGGGTGTCTTGAGTCAGACATTGTCTTAAATGCAAGAAAGGTTATGCAAACAAAACAGTCTAGAAGGATAGTTTATGACAGTTTTGATGAAGACGGCATCGCATATAAAATTGGAGTAGGATGCGGTGGAAAAGTCTACATACTATTGCAAAATGTGACTCAATCCAATAAGGATGTGTTGGAACAAATGTTTTCTTCGCTGAAGAGGCGGGTTGGCGGGGTACTCCGTCAAGATATTAGCTCAAATTTTATGTCGTTTGTTGAAAAGCCAACCCCAAAACCTAGTTCTAGTTATTTAGAAAAATCTGGTAACACTGAATCTCTCGTATCTTTTGTTTCTGTAGACCCGCACATTATGATTTTTGGAGGAGGGTTGGATGCGGTGCCACTTGTTAACTTTGCAAAAATATTAGGTTGGTATGTTTCTGTCGTCGATCCTCGTCCTGCTAATGCGAGGTTGGAAAGATTTCCATGCGCTGATTTTTTAGGTAAAAGCATCGATGAAAATCTTCTCAAATATGCAAGGAAGTCGGGTGTGAGGGGAGCTGTAATAATGGGGCACAGTATTAAACTCGATTCAGAGAGTTTGCTTTTTTTGCAAAACCTACCGCTTGAATATATTGGCCTACTAGGTCCAAAGAAGAGGTTTCAAGAAATTCGGAGGTTAATCAATTTAAAAAAAAAGGACTTAAGAAGTCCAGTACTCGGACCGGCTGGTATAAATATCGGAGGATCTCTGCCTGAGAGTATAGCACTTTCCATTATTTCACAATGTCACGAAAAGTTTTACCACGTAGATGACGAGGCCTGTTAGTAGTGGTATATGGATTCGTTATGGCTGCAGGCGCTAGTCGAAGATTTGGCGATATCAAACAACTAGCGAAAATTGATGGGGTATCAATGGCGCTCCGGTCATACAATATTCTTAACAACGTTTTAGAAGGCAGGACATATCTTGTTTTAGGGGCAAACGCTGAATTTATAGCAAGAGAATTTCAAGTGGCAAATACAATCTATAACAGGCAATGGAGTATGGGATTAGGCTCCTCAATATCTTATGTTGCAACTGAAATGAAAAATGAGTCAAATTGCTCTGGTGTCTTAATTACCTTGGGAGATCAGGTTAAACTTAATGAACACGATTATCAAAAGTTAGTGGAAGTTTATGACGGAGAAAATATAGTAGTAAGTAGCTACGGTGATAAAAAGGGACCACCTGTCATTTTCCCACGAAAATACTTTAAGCAGCTCATGCATTTGAAAGGAGATATAGGTGCGAGAGAATTAGTTAGAAACAATTGTAATTTTGTTATTTCTTGTAAGTTAGATAATGCTTCCTTTGATATTGACTTTAAGGATGATTTTAGGAATTTTCTGAGTCAAAACCCTTTTTAATATTAGTCCTTAATTTTTTCCTTGTTTGCTACACTATGGTTAGACTAAATGAGTACTCAAAGTGGTTAATGCATATTTTTACATATTTGTTTCTTTCTTTTTTTCTTGTCATGTAATGGCGATTGAAGAACCAAATTTCAAAATATTGGTTGAAGACAGCGGATTGGAGATTCGTAGCTACGATGAATATTTTGTTGCTGAGACTGCTGTTGATGGGTCTTTTGATACTGCTAGTAGAAAAGGTTTTCGTCTAGTTGCGGGGTATATTTTTGGCGAAAACAAAAATTCAATTGGTCAAAGTGAGAAAATTCAGATGACAGCGCCAGTTACTGTGAAACCCGACAAAGAAGGTTGGGTACTTCATTTCGTAATGCCGAGTAATTACGATATGACTAAACTACCAGTTCCCAACAATAGAAGCATCGTATTAAAAAAAGTAGAAGCCCATCTTGCAGCAGTAATAATTTTTAGCGGATTCACCACCGAAGCGAAGATCCAAAATAAAACAGAAGAGTTAAAGGTTTGGCTTGAAAAACAGAATTTCAAAATAGTTGGACCACAACAGATAGCACGATACAATGACCCTTTTACATTACCGTGGCTACGTAGGAATGAGATTATCTTTAAGGTGACAGCAGGAAATTAAATTACCAGGGCAGAATGTCACCTTTATAGTTATAAAAATTTCCGCTAATGGTATTGTTCATATTCAAGATAAGTTCACAAAGATTGGTCGCTGCAATTTCCGGCGAAATAAGAGCATGATCTCCGCCCATGTCTGTTTTCACCCATCCGGGGTGTATAACTATTGATAGGATATTTGGATAATCTCGAGAAAAAGACTTATTAAACATATTTAAAGCTGCTTTTGAAACACGATAAAAGTAGTATCCTCCAGTCTGGTTATCAGCGATGGAGCCCATTTGGCTTGTTATATGGAATACACGTGGGCTTGCAGACTTAGCCAAATTAGGCAGTAACAATTGTGTAATTTTCATCGGCCCTAACGTGTTAACTTCAATCGAATGTAAGAGGTCGTCAATTTGTAATTTTTCGAAGGGAACATCGCCGCAATCTAAAATACCAGCGTTGTTGATAAGGATATCTATAACCTTGAAGGAATTTAAATACTCGGTAAATTCATCTTGTTTTATGGTTTTTACATCAAGGCAGGTGAGATTTAATTTTAAGGGGAAAACTGATTTTAGTTTTTGTAGATTACTGTTATTACTGGTTTTTCTATATGTGCCAATAACGGAGTGCCCACGCTTAAGCAACTCTTTGGTTAGAAAAAACCCGATCCCTCGGTTAACCCCTGTTATAAAAATATATTTCATAAAAAGCTTGACATTTGTGCATTGCAACAATACAATTATTGCAATGCATCAATTTTTTTAAGGAGACTGACATGACGACATTACCCGCGTTGGATTACTATTATAGCTTTTTAAAGAAGTCTAGTGTGACCTGGACCGATTTTTCAGGGATGGCTTTTGAAAAGTTTGAGTTACTGAATGATCTTAATATCAAGCACACTAAAAGTTCTATGGCTGACGCAAGTGAGGCTATTTCAGCAATGCTAGAAGTAAAGGATCCAAAGGAGTTTATGGAGTTTGCGCAAAAATCAACTAGCCCACTTCCCGCGAAAATTTCAGCATATTTTAAGGACGTTTATAAAATTAATTCCGACTTCTTAAAATCCGGTTCTCAGTATGTTGAGGCTGAAAGCGAAGAAATGAATAAGGTGATTAACGATCAAGTCGAAGAGATGAGTAAAAATGCGCCCGCCGGAACTGAGGGTGTAGTTGCTATGACAAAATCATCTTTAGCCGCTTCTTCCTCCACATATGAGTCCATGACAAAAGCAGCTAAGCAAGTATTTGATATTGTCGATAGCAATATTGAAGCTGCCTCAAAAGCCGGTGAGTCAGCTGTCTCTCCGTCTGTTGGAAAATCAAAGGGAAAAAAAGCTGCCTAATCAGGTTGTGATACCATTAAAAGGGAGACGCGGTCTTCCTTTTTTTTTACCGAGGTTAATATTTATGATCAGAAAAATTGTTAGTAAGGCTGCAGGATTTTTCGCCATGGGTTGGTTTGCGGCGACCCCATCATTAGCTGCGAGCAAAGGTGATTTACCTGCTTTACCCTTAAGCGAATTGCTTAAGATCGACAGCGTGGTGGGGGATGGTGAAACTGCAAAAAGAGGGTCCTCAGTAACCGTTCATTACAGCGGGTGGCTTTACGACCCCTCAAAACCTCAGGGAAAGGGGGTCAAGTTCGATAGTTCCAAGGATCGCGGGCAAACTTTTCAGTTTGGATTAGGAAGGGGTATGGTTATTCAAGGCTGGGATCAAGGTGTTGAGGGGATGAAAGTTGGTGGTAATCGTACTCTCATCATTCCACCTGACCTTGGATATGGAAGTCGAGGTGCAGGTGGTGTAATCCCCCCAAATGCAACCCTTTTATTTGATGTTGAACTTATAAGTATTGAATAACTGATGCGCAAAAAAATATTTGTCATGGTTGTCTTTAGTTGCCTGGGAGTTTTACACAGTTGTAGTCAATTCACAAGAGCAGACCCGGATTTACTTTATTCCTGTATTGATTCTTTTCCGATAGAAACAAACAATTCAGAGAAAGAACTGGAGAGCAGGGTAGAAGACAGACAATTGGAAGCATTTGAATTTTGCCTTAAACGGTCATAAATTAGATAGTTTTATGATTATTTAGACGTGAAGTAGCCTTTATTAGCCAGTATCCACTCTAGTTACGACTCAATTTTACGCGTAATCACTCTGTAATTTTCATAACTATGTAGATACTTAATAAAAATAGTTTTAAAAAAACTGTTTAATTATTTTGACAAAATTTAACATAAATTAGTATGCATTTACTGTATTTTAAAGGATTTTAATTGTTGCTGCAAAATTATTTTGCCTTTGGGCAGTAGGGTTATTACTAAATTCTATGGCGATGCATCAAATTAAGTCGCATACTATAGGTTGTCTCCTTCACCAATTTTTTGGTGAATTTTGCCCGGGAATGTAAAATATCGTTCCCGGGCTTTTTTTTGCGTAAATATGAAGATATTAATTTTCGGTGCTGGTGCGGTCGGTGGCTATTTTGGAGGTAAATTACTTATAAGTGGTTGCGATGTCACTTTTTTAGTTAGGGACCCGCGTAAAAAGCAACTTTTAGCCACCGGCCTAAAAATTTTTAGTCCACATGGTGATTTTTCTTTAGAGGTTAAATGCAAAACAGTTGCCGAAGTTCCTGAAATTTATGATTTAGTCCTACTGTGTTGCAAAGCGTATCAACTAGAGAATGCAATTAGGGATCTAAAAAAATTTTTGAAAACTCCTCCTTATATTCTACCGGTTCTAAATGGCCTTTCACACATTGAAGAATTACAGACTCATTTTGGCAATGAAAAAGTTTTTGGGGGCACCGCCCACATTGCCTCAACAGTTACTGAAGAAGGTTACATCAAGCAGTTAAATCCCATTCAGATTCTAACGGCCGGTTGTATCAGTGATAATCGGGGAAAAAATTTGTTAGCTGATTTCATTAATATATCTAACAATGCAAATTATAAAGCAATGATGGTTGAGGATATAATGCAGTCGATGTGGGACAAATGGAGCTTTTTGGCAACTCTCGCGGGATCCACCGTACTTTTTCGTAATAGTGTAGGTGCTATTACAGATACCAGTTGGGGCGCAGAGCTTATGCTGAGGATGTATAAAGAGTGTCTTGACGTTGCTGATGCGTCTGGACATAAAGTCTCAAATAAAGCGGAGAAAAAAGCTTTGGGGATATTGATGGAGCCTGCCTCTGATTTTACCGCATCGATGCTTAGAGACCTTCTTAACGGGGCTCCAACTGAGCATGAACACATTCTTGGGGATTTGGTGAAGAAAGGGAAGCACTTTAACATTGACATGCCTTTAATTTCGGCTGCTTATGTAAGTGCCGTAGCTGAAAGCTCTAACTTTCGTTCAAGTCTTTTGGATGTAAGGTCAAAACCCTAAAAAAACGAAAAATTTGATACCATGTACGTGGGACCAGTTAATTTTCTGAACTTATGAATATAATATAGGGCAGGAAAATCGCTTCATCGGCGTGAACGTCAAAATTTCTTGATGATCCCAGGATGTAGCTGCTCTAGCCCACCTGAACCGACAGTTCAGGAATAATAGTCTGTTCCCCGAAAAAAAAGCCCTTTACCAGGGCTTTTTTTTTAATCAAACGAAGGTGAACTTTAATTTGGTAAGAGTGATCTCTCCGATGTGTTAATCTTTATTTTTCGGGGCTTTTTCTCCTCCGGAATTATATTTTTCAGTTCAACAGTGAGTATACCGTCTGAAATATTTGCTTTTTCTACAATCACCGTCTCTGCAAGAACAAACTCGTGAATGAAATCTCTTCTCGCTAAGCCTCGATGCAGATATTCTTTTTCTGTATATTCCTCACTTTTCTTATCAGAGGTTTTCCCTTCGATAATCAGTTTCTTATCCTCACTGGTTATATCTATTTCGTTTTGCTTAAATCCAGCAACAGCAATCTCAATGAGATACGTATTTTCTGATTCTTTGAATATATTATAGGGAGGATAGTTTGGATTTTTATGTTCAAAACTACCTGAACTTAGATTGTTAAACGTATCGAACAATCGTTCAAATCCTACCGTACTCAACAATAAATTTTTGTCTGTATTTAATCTCATAATGCTCTCCTTTTTAAGCGAGTAAAAAAATGGGCCGAATTCGCACCCATTAACTTATATGGGATCTTTTTTTTAAAAATCAAGTAACAAACTTACAGGTCTTTATTTTTACTTCTCAAAATTTCTTTTAATTTAAGCTGTTTGTCAACATCATCTTCCAAAGAAATCCCTCTTACTGCTAGTCCTCTATCCCATGTTGACCTACCAACAAGCGTTCGACTTATTTGACAAGATAATGACACGCTGACAAGCGCTAAAATTATGAATCGATAATCGCCACTCATTTCAAAAAGTATTACAACTGCAGCTATTGGTGCTCCAATGGCTGATCCGGTGCACGCAGCTGCTCCTAGGATTGCATAGAGATGTCCTCCATTTCCTACAATAAGATCAAATGCACTGCCCAGCATAGCTCCAAAAAAACATGCCGGTAAGAGAATGCCTCCGTGAAAACCAAAAGAGCGGCAAAACGCAGTGGCTAAAACCTTTAAAAAAGCCAGTGTTATTAGCAAATAAAGAGTAAATTCACCTGCCAGGGCCATGTTAACAGCCGGCATCCCAGGGCCAATAAGTTGAGGAAAAAATGGCGAAATTGCAAACAAAATTATTGCAGCTATTAAAGGTCGCAAAAAAGGTGGGATATTCGTTTTTTTTACCCACCCAGGCCCTGCACCTACCAGGTAAACATATAAGCTTGATAATAGCCCGCTAAAAATACCTACTAAAATCGCCATTCCTAATGAGAATGGTTCAAGAGGAGGAGGATCTCCAATTACGGACAAGAATCGTCTGTTATCCCCTAGTAACATCACCGCAGAAAAATATCCACCCAAAGCCGCCATTATCACTGGTAAAGATTCAGTAGATCTAAACCTTCTTAGTAACATCTCGTGAGCAAAGATACTCGCAGCTATTGGGGCAGAGAATAATGCCGCAATCCCAGCAGCGCCACCTGCCGCTAATACCACCCCTCTCGTTAATACCTTAAAAATTCTTTCCAGTGAGGCTGCTATACACCCGCCGTAATGAATAATAGGTCCAAACATACCTACGGAAGAGCCACTGGACACGCTTACCATTGTTAAAAAAGATGTAATGAACCCAGCTTTTATGTCAGGCAATTCATCCTTTTTTATACAAACCATTAAATCCGCAGGACCATGTGATCTAGGTCCTTCCAATCTGCTGTAAATGAAGCCAGCTATAAGACTACCGCCCAGCATGAATGCGCCTAACGTCATACTATAGCTAGCTTCCGAAAAAGAGACGAAGTCTTTAGTAATCTCCAGTTCCCAAACCTTTAGCGCATATGAGACTATTGCAAAAAAAGCGAACGTCGCGAGTCCTATTATGTTCCCCAGAGCTAATGCCAAAAAAAGTCTCATTATCTGGGTTGCGACCTGTTTGAGAATCATATCAATTTCAAAAAACTGTTTTTCTGATCATAACTTAGTACAATAGTGTTTGGTATTTTTTTTTGGAATAATTATGAGTAGGTTGTATGGAAAAGGTCAGAGAACTTTTCAGGAACGTTTCGGCACTCGAAAATTAGCAGATCGCATAGAAGATATTGCAGTAAGGGACGAGTTTGATGACGAATCTTCTGCGTTTATTGAGAGCAGGGATTTTTTCTTTTTAAGTACAATTGATGAAAATAATAGACCGACTGTATCCTATAAAGGTGGAGATATTGGTCTCGTTAAGATTCTTGATAAAAAAACTGCGATTTTCCCTAGTTACAATGGAAACGGAATGTTTCTTTCGATTGGAAATCTTTTAAACAATGCAGAGATCGGCTTATTGTTCATGTGTTTTGAAAAACCGCACCGTATCCGAGTACAATGCAAGGCAGAACTTTTGGATGAGGAGAAGTTTAAAAACTTTTTTCCCGGGTCTGAATTGGTTGTTAAATGCACCCTGCATGAGCTGTGGCAGAATTGTCCTCGTTATATTCATAGGTATAAAAGAATTAGTCAATCTCGATATACTCCTGATGCTGAAGGAAGCTCTCCTCTGGCGGAATGGAAAAGGATCGACTTATTAGAAGATGTTCTTCCCCAAAACGACAAAGAAAAAGTTAGAGATGCTGGAAAAATTGGCATCAACGATTGGCTTGAAAAAGTAAAATCTGGAGCTAGTGATGCTTAAAGAGGTTTTAATTTAAATCACTAGAGAAACCTTTAAGAATAACTATGCCAATAATTATCAAAAAAATACCAATTATTTCAGTAACTCCCAATTTTTCCCCGAAAAAAAACCAGCCCGCTACTGCTACTAATGTAATTCCCAGGCCCGACCAGATTGCATAAATAATGGCAACGGGTAATACTTGTAATACCTTTGCCAATGCTATGAAAGCAATTGAGTAGCCAATGATTACGATAAAAACTGGGTATATTTTTGTCAAACCATCTGATGCTTTTAAAGCTAGGGTGGCGAAAGCTTCCGCTATTACCGCTATACTGAGCCAAAACCACGGTTGCATATTTCTTAATTAGTGAAGATGTATTGTTTGAAACGGTCAGTTTATCATGAATATAAAAACAGCTTTAGTTACTGGGGGCAACACGGGAATAGGGAAGGAAATAGTTCAAATATTGGCTGGTAAGGGAATGAAAGTTTTCATTGCAAGTAGATCCTACGATAGAACGTTGCCTGTCATACAGGCTACAGAGAACTTGTACGGCGCGAACACATGTGAGTGGCTCTCCCTTGATTTAGGGTCGATAAAGTCTATTGATAGATGTGCGGATTCTTTTGTTGAACAAAATATATCGTTAGATTACTTAGTAAATAATGCTGGTTTTGCGGGTTCGAGGGGATCGACTAAGGAGGGATTCGAGCTAGCTTTTGGTGTGAACTACTTTGGTCATTATGTTTTAACACGCAGGCTTGAATGTGCATTGATGCGTTCAAAAAATGCTCGGGTAGTGAATGTATCAAGTAAAGTTCACGGCATAGTAAAAAAACTAGATTTTGCTAGCTTGAGAAAACCGACTAAATCTTTTTCTGGTATAAATGAGTACGCAGTTTCAAAATTAGCGAATATATTGTTTACCTCAGAATTACACCGTCGATATTCAAGTTCAGGGATATCATCATTTGCAGTTCATCCAGGTCTTGTTGATACTGAGATTTGGAGAACACTTCCCTTTTTTCTTCGTCCCATACTTAAACTCAAGGGTATGTTAACCCCAGAGGAGGGAGCAAGAAACGTATTGCAATGTGCTTTTGTAGACGCTTCTACTAATTCGGGCAAGTATTTTTCGCAATGCTCGCCTAGTTCACCGAGTACTCTCGCAACTGATCAAGAATTAGCAATTAAATTATGGGAGCAAAGTGAGTCCTGGATGAATCACTATTCAAAATAGTATCTAAGAATTGATGACAGCCATTTTAATTTGTGTCATGTCTTCCATTGTATAACCTATTCCCCCAATACCATGTCCAGACTGTTTTCTGCCTGCGAAAGGCATCCAATCCACTCTAAACGCAGTGTGATCATTAATCATAACTGCGGTGGCATCTAGATTTGAAAACGTTGAGATAGTCTCTGATAAATTATTTGAAAAGATTGAGGCTTGAAAAGCAACATCTAGAGAGTTTGCTCGTCTGATGGCGTCATGAATATCTGCACAATCATATACGCAAACAACTGGTCCGAAAATTTCAGCGGTAGACACCTTGGAATTTTCATCAGGATTGAGTAAAACTGTCGGAGAGTAAGTTGTCTCACTAAGTTTTTTGCCCCCGCAAATAACGTCGCATTTCTCAGCTATGGCTTCGTTCACCCATTGTTCCACACGTTGGACCTCCCCTGGGCGAATAAGAGGACCACATTCTGTTTGTTCCTCTATAGCATTTCCCACCTTCAAATTAGAGGCACCAAAAGCGATATCTTCGGCAACTTTTCTGCCTTTTCCCCCTAAGACAAAAATACGTTGAACGGATACACATACTTGTCCGGAATGATAAAAGCCGCCTTTGATTAACCTAGGAATCATCTCTGTTGTATCTGCCGATTCACATACAATCACAGGGGCTGCTCCACCATGCTCCAACGCGCAACGTGTACCCGGTGAAAGCTTTGATTTTAAGTACCAGCCGACCTTTGCCGACCCAATGAAGCTGAAAAATGCTACCCTTTTATCAGTGACTAGTTTCTCTGCCACGTTGTTCTCACACGGAGCAAAACTAATCCAGTTATTCGGAAGACCAGCTTCTATCAAAAGGCTGACAAATCTTTGACAACTCAGCGGAGTATCATTAGCCGGTTTTACTATACAGGGACATCCAACGGCTATTGCTGGTGCTACTTGATGGACGATAAGGTTCAATGGGTGATTAAATGCGGATACAGCTACTACAGGACCTATCGGTTCCCTAATGGAAAAAGCAATTCGATTTTTTGCAGCTTCCGTTAGCCCCATGGGAATTTCCTTGCCAATTACATTACCCAAATCACTAGCACATGTTTCAACTCCATCTATCGCCCTTGTCACTTCCACTCTTGCATCAATAAGAGGTTTTCCTCCTTCAGCAGCAATTAATAGTGCCAGCTCTTCATGAATATTTTTCATTAAACCTGCTGTCCTACGCAGGATTGAAATTCGTTCATATTTTGGAATTTGTTTACGTTTTTCTCGTGAGATTTGGTACGCTTCAGCGAGAAAGCTTTCAATAGCGCCGTCAGTTACTAATTCAACATCGCCAACTTTCGAAAAATCAAAAGGGTTACAAACGTCTATAATGTTTTGCATCGTCAAATAATAGATTTGTGATTATCTAAGTCAGTGATAAGGTATTTGACATTTTCAGAGTAGTCTACTGGAAGATCAATAAGATGAACTCCCCCGTTCTTAAAGGAGTTTTGGAGGACTTCAAAGAAGTTATCAACTGACGATATCCTGTGTCCGTTGGCACCGTAGGATTCTGCATACTTTATAAAGTCGGGGTTTTTGTATTCCAACCCCCAGTCTGCAAAACCCGCATGCGACTGTTTCCATCTAATCATGCCGTAAGAACTATCATTTAAAACTATACAAACAATATTCAGATTGTATCTCACCGCAGTTTCGAGTTCTTGACTGTTCATCATGAACCCTCCGTCACCACAGATTGCCAAAACTTTCCTTTTATCAAAAAGCATTGCAGCCATCATGGCGGATGGTAAACCTGCTCCCATCGTTGCTAATGCATTATCTAGTAGAATTGTGTTAGGTTGAAAGGCTTTGTAATTCCGAGCGAACCAAATTTTATAAACACCATTATCCAAAGCAATAATATCGTGATAACCCATAATTTTCCTAATATCCGACACTATTCTCTGAGGCTTCATTGGAAAATCATCGCAATCCGATTTCTCATAAATTTTTTCGTTCACATTTTCTTTAACTTTTTCAAAAGAAGAAAGGTCATATTTCTGCGGAAGTTCGATCAGTTCACAGAGTCTATCAAGAGATAGCATAATATGGCCAATGACTTCTATTTGCGGGAAATAAATTTGATCTACTTTTGCAGATTTGTAGTTAACATGAATGACTTCTGTACCACCATGCTCCATAAAAAATGGAGGTTTCTCAACAACATCGTGACCTATGTTTATGATCAGATCAGCTGCTTTAATGTAGTCATGTAAATAGTCATGGTCAGACAAAGCAGCAGTGCCGAGAAAAAGGTCACTACTTTCATCGACAACCCCTTTACCCATCTGAGTGCAGAAAAATGGAATCCCAGTGAAGGAAATGAAGTCCGAAATAGAGCGCCTTATATTTCTGCGGTTTGCTCCTGCTCCCACTAGGATCAAAGGTCGTTTTGCAGCTTTAATTTTTGCTGCAGCCAGTTGCAGTACTTCATCACAGCCAATTGCGTAAAATCTTTCAGTAGGACTTAGCACCTTTGCATCTGTTTCTTCGGCTGCAATATCTTCTGGAAGTTCGAGTAATACAGCTCCAGGCCTTTCTTCTTCTGCTATACGAAACGCTTCTCTCACCAGAGAAGGAACTAAATTCCCGCTGACAATTTGTTTTGACATTTTACATACAGGGTCAAACAGTTGCACCACATCAACTATTTGAAACTGCCCCTGTTTGGATTTGTTTATGGGCTTTTGCCCTGTGATCATAATGAGAGGGAAGCCTCCAAGATGAGCATAGGCAGCGGGAGTGGAAAAGTTTGTAGCACCAGGCCCCAATGTAGCTAAACAGACCCCAGCCTTTCCAGTGATTCGGCCATATGTTGCTGCCATAAATCCTGCGCCCTGTTCGTGCCTCGTAAGAATGAGCTTTATTTTATTGGATGTTCTTAGAGATTCCAATAGATCTAAGTTTTCCTCACCAGGAATACCGAAAATATATTCAACGCCCTCATTTTCGAGAGCTTTTACAAAAAGATCAGATGCTTTCAATTCCTAATCTCCATAATTAATTAATCTGTTGGTACGCAGATTCTAACGCTTTTTCCGTATCAGAATCCTTAATAGGGTTAAAGCTTTCACCGGAGACCCTGCTCCAATAAACTGATAGCCTTGGGTCCTCTACTTCCTCTCCCCTTACTAACGAGCCTTTTTCTACCTTTGGATAAATTTGATCCTCTAACCGTATCTGGCTCGATGACAGTCTTCTCACTATGTGGCGTCTAGTTAAATTCACTGGATGATCTATCCCCGTTGATTCTAACATTTCTCCAACAGCTTCAACCGTATTAACGTGAAAACGATTAACTCTTGCTGCTCTGTTGTGAATGTCTATAACACGGTACCTCCGAGGATTCATTGTTGTGATGCCAGTAGGACACTCGCCGGATGCACAGTCTCTTGCTTGAATGCACCCCAAAGCAAACATAAAAGGTCTAGCCATATTTATCCAATCTGCTCCGAGGGCACAAAGCCAGGTCATGGTGGAATGCTCCTCGCGCCTAAGGTGACTCCAATAATAGCTGAAACTCGCGGGGTAGAGGCATTTAAGGACTGTATGTCTCCTTGCGGCCATTCTGAATTTGAAACACCAAATGA
>JAOINB010000020.1 GCA_028139135.1 Betaproteobacteria bacterium | reverse complement strand
ATTTAAAACTATTTCAGATTCAATTATCAATAATGTTTCGCTTCCACCACCTTCTCATATTGGTTCTCTTGTAAGAGTCGTAGGATTAACTTTTGAGGCAAAAGGTATTAACGCTCCCCTGGGAGCGATTTGCGAGATAAAAAATGAGAATACGATGAAAGTTGTTCAAGCAGAGGTAGTAGGTTTTCAAAACGATACTCTATACTTGATGCCATTTAGTGAGGCGACAGGAATCGGACCAGGATCTTCCGTTGAAATTATAAGTAATGATGCAAAAGCAGAGGTTGGGAATAATTTACTAGGAAGAATCATAGATGCCAGGGGTATACCTCTAGATGAGAAAGAACCGATTCAATGTGAAAACTCTGTTTCTTTAAAAGGGACAGCGATTAATCCTATGGATAGGGACTCAATAAAAGATGTTCTCGATGTTGGAGTAAAAGCTATCAATAGTTTTTTAACGATCGGTAAAGGCCAAAGAATAGGGTTAATAGCGGGCTCAGGAGTGGGTAAAAGTAGCTTGATGGGAATGATTACTCGTTTTACAGAGGCAGACATTGTTGTTATCGGGCTAATTGGAGAAAGGGGAAGAGAGGTTCAGGAATTTATTAAGGAATCATTAGGAAAAGAAGGGCTAAAAAAATCAGTAGTTATAGCTGCACCTGCAAATATCTCACCCGTACTAAGGATGAGAGCAACTTTCTTAACTCATTCAATAGCAGAATATTTTCGGGACCATGGTAAAAATGTATTGATGATGCTTGACAGCCTAACTAGAGTGGCCCACGCCCAAAGAGAGATCGGGCTTGCTGTGGGAGAACCCCCGACAGCGAAAGGATATCCTCCTTCTGTTTTTTCTCTATTACCCAATTTAATCGAAAGAGCAGGTGTCGGAAAGCAGGGTAAAGGAGCAATTACGGCAATATATACCGTGTTAGCAGAAAATGATGATAATTCCGACCCTATAGTTGATATAGCCCGTGCATCTCTAGACGGACAAGTTCTGTTATCTCGAAGTTTGGCAGACGCAGCGCATTATCCAGCTATCGATCTCAACGGTTCCATTTCGAGGGTTATGCAAAGTTTAGTAGATCAAAAAACAAATTATCTAGGCGGACGTTTCAGAAGACTTTGGTCACTTTATCAACAGAATGAAGACCTTATTAAGGTGGGCGCATACAAATCCGGAACAAATGTAGAACTTGATGAGGCTATAAGAGTACGAGACAAAATGGTCTCTTTTCTTCGTCAGGATTTAAATCAGCATCATAGCTTTCAAGACTCTATCAAGGATATGTCCACAATTATGAACGAGTCAGAGTCCTTGCTTAAAAGCCCGATAAGTTAACATTTATTTAGTACTATAAAGGAATGGGATTACGTGTCGATAACCAAAAAGTACACTTATAACGACTGGTCGGACTAATGAATACACTGAACCACTCACCCTGGACGGTACTTGAAAAACTAGCTGGTAACAAAGTCACGGAATCAAGAGAAAAGGTAGCCGAGGCTACAAGCGAACTCAACCGGATAATAAAACAAAAGCTACAACTTTTGGAGCTACTTGAAGAGTACACAAAAAAATTAGTAGAATCTCAAGCAAATGTTCACTCGATTTCAGATAGTATTGCATACCGCCATTTTATAAAACAAGTTAATGATTTATTAGAGGTCATTTATAAGGAGGAAAAAGCTTCGGAAGAAGTTCTTAACGACCGTGAAGATCAGCTAATCGAAGCGCTTAAGGAACAGAAAAAAGCCGAGTTCTTAAATGAACGACAAGCTTTAATTTTAAAGGCATCCAAAGAAAAAGCTGAACAACGGAGCCTTGATGAACTCGGTATTTCACGATTTAATCAAAGCACTACCCATGGGATAAACGGGACTTAACCAACTCCTTCCAAAATTTTGCTCCAATTTGTATTAAATTATCATTAAAATCGTAGGTCGCGTTATGCAGAGTGCAAGGCCCTAAACCGTGACCCTTTCCACGATGTGACCCTGATATATCTCCGTTACCCAGAAAAAAATATGTTCCGGGCACTCTCTGTAACATAAATGAAAAATCTTCAGCTCCCATAGTCGGTTCAACGTCCATTAATATTTTTTCCAAACCAAAGAGTTTTTCGGCAACGGCGACAGCATGCTCGGTAATTTTCTTATCGTTAATGGTTGGAGGGTACTGACGAAGAAAACAGACATCAGCCTTTGCATCAAAAGCAGCACAAATTTGGCTGCTTAAGTCTTCTATTTTTTTTTCGATTAGATCTAATGCTTCATAGCTGAAAGTGCGAACTGTCCCTGATAAAAACAGGGTGTTTCCTATGATGTTCGGAGAGTCACCAGCCTTTATTTGACTAATTGAAATTACAGCAGGGTCTATTGGTTTTACCATTCTGGAAGTTATTCCATAAATTGCTTGGCAAACCTGGCTTCCGATAAAAATTGGATCAACACACAGTTGAGGCATCGCGGCATGTCCCCCTTTCCCTGTAATCGTTATATCAAATTGATTACTTGACGCCATAAGTCCAGAGGATTTAAATCCAAACGTGCCTTCGGGTAGCCCAGGCCAATTATGCAAAGCATATATCTCCGAACAGGGGTGTTTTTCAAAAAGGCCATCATCTATCATTGCTTTACCCCCCGCACCACCCTCTTCACCTGGCTGAAAGATAAGATGTAACGTGCCGGAAAAATTCCTCTCTTCGGCTAATTTTTTGCCAGCAGCAAGGAGAATTGCTAAGTGGCCATCATGCCCACAAGCATGCATCTTTCCTGAATATTTGCTGGCATGTTCAAACTGATTTCTTTCCATAAGTGGTAAGGCATCCATATCTGCCCGGATACCTATTGACTTAGAACTATTCTTGCCTAAGATTCCATGTATTGTGCCCACTATACCCGTCCCCCCGAGCCCTCGTGTAATTTCGTCACAACCCCACTCCTTTAAAAAAGAATAGATTTTTTCCGAAGTGCGATGCTCCTCAAATTTTAATTCCGGATGAGCATGAAAATCCCGTCTTAATGCCCGAAAAAACTTTTGCTCTGAGTGTGACAACATTAGTCTTCTCCTGTCGTTGTTTAAACCAAAAAAATTCACTCATTTCTTATGCAGTGAGTAATTGAAATAAATTTTTACTTTACTCACACTCTAGCGGACGAATAAACAATAAACCATACCTGAAAACGATAACTCTCGAAACTTCGATCTTTTTTTTCATGTAGCATCACGGAAATTTAATCGCATGTTTTAAACTTCAATTAACACTGATACGTCATAGACGATTCATGTTTTTAGCACTTAGTACACTCTCACCTAATATTTTCTTATAATACCTAAAAGTCATATTTTTTATTTAAAAAAATGAAAGAGAAAGTAATCATATATTTACACGGATTTCGAAGTTCCCCAGAATCCAAAAAAGCAACTTTTTTAAAGCAGTTTTGTTCAATCAACAACATTGACTTTTTGTGCCCTCCTCTTGATATTTCGCCAGAAAAAGCAGCTACGCAATCGATGACCATTGTGAAAAATGTAATGGGCTATCAGTACCAGCAGATTATTTTAGTAGGCTCTTCTCTAGGCGGGTTCTACTCAACTTACATCATGCAGAACTTTGAAGGATCGGAGCAAATACTATCAATTTTAATAAACCCCTCCGTAAAACCATTTAGAGACCTAGAATCTGCAATTAACTCGGAAAAAGCATGGGAATTAGAAGTTCTCAACATTAAACCTTTTACGAGAGATCATCACCTAGAGATACAAAAACTTGAAGAAACAGTCGGAACAACATTAAGATTCCCAGACAATATTTTACTCGTAGCAGCAAAAGGTGATGAGTTATTGAGCTGGGAAGAAATGAGTTCGTTCTACAAGGGATGTCAGCAGTACATTGTAGATGGATCAGACCACAGCATGACGGATTTCCCAAAGCATTGGAAAAGTATTAAAAGTTTTATCGGAGTTTAACAAAACGAACTCGATTCAGAAGTATCAACGATAAAATAAAAAATGGGATTAAACCCAAAGCAGCTAATTTATGGTTATCAAGAAATATTAGCGTCAAGACTCCATATGATAATGGCCCTACTACTGAAGAAGCATTTACAAAAAATCCCCAAACTCCGAAATATTCAGCCTGTTGCCTTTTTGGCGCTAGATACGCGATTGAAGCCCGGCCAGCACTTTGGGCTGCCCCTAAACCTAACCCAATAAGATTTGCGCTTATGTAAAACATTAATGCCTTATTGGAAAAAAAAAGAAACAGTATCGCTATTATCCAGAAAAACACAATACCCATCAGACTGGATTTATGACCGACTTTGTCCTGCAACCTTCCAAACAAAAATGAACCGATACAAGCACTAATATTTACAATCAATACCAAACCGACAATCTCTTTGATTGTAAAACCCATCACCTTCGAGGCATATATTGATGCAACGGTGATCACAGCAGCAATCCCACAATGGTAAAGAAAAATACAAAAATATAAAGTCAATATATCGCGCTCTGATGTTAAGCGAGATATGTTAAAAAAATGATTTGACCACGAATTTTTCCAATCCAAGTTTGTGGGAAAAATAGTAATATTCCTCAAAGAATATAAAGAAAAACAACCTATTAACAAAAACAAAAAGCCAGTTAAAGTCAACGCACCCATTATCCCCTGGTCCACTCCCTCTGACAAACTAGCAGGAAGTACTGAGAAAGATTGCCCCAGCCACCATAGAGATAACACTAAAGACAGAATTCCGCCAACAAACCCCCACGCCCAACCATATCCTGAAATTTTTCCTAAAGAACTCATATCAGCGATCTTACTTAGTAAGGAGGCGGTTGTATTTTGATGAATAGCATAGGAACAATTCGATAAAACAAGGAAAAATATAGCTAGTTTCATATCATCTACCCCACAGAACCCCAGAATAATTGTTGAAATAGAGCAACAAATTGTGGCAAGAAAAAGTATTTTCCGATGGGCTGCTTGTGCATCTACATACGAGCCAATCAACGGCGAGATGATCATTATGAACACATAACTGATAGAAAGTGTAAACGTCCAGAGAAATGTTGCTTCTGTAACATCACCTGCAATTACAGTGACAAAATAAACGTTAAAAATTGTGGTCAGAACAACAGTGGTATAACCAGAATTTGCAAAATCTAAACTAGCCCACGCAAACATCTCTTTTTTTGTGATCCCTGTTTGTAACACGTTCTTTTTTTTTTAGATAGAATAAGGTAACTTGGTTAAGAAAATTATGGATAAAAAGCTTTACATCAAAACTTACGGTTGTCAAATGAATGAATATGACTCCGGGAAAATATCTGACCTGCTGGCAGAGTCGAATACTGTCTCTGAAACAAGCTCAGCAGATGAGGCGGACATAATTCTGTTCAATACCTGCTCCGTCCGAGAAAAAGCTGAAGAAAAAGTTTTTTCGGACCTTGGGAGAATAAAACACCTGAAAAGAAAAAATCCAAACTTGATAGTTGGAGTCGGAGGCTGTGTTGCTAGCCAAGAAGGTGCAAATATCGTTAAAAGAGCTCCTTACGTAGATATTGTATTTGGTCCCCAGACATTACATCGTATTCCCTCCATGATTCGAAAAGTACAAAATGATCGAAAGAGTCAAATTGATATAAGCTTTCCTGAAATTGAAAAATTTGATCACTTGCCAACTAAGTCAAGAAGTTCTGCTACGGCATTTGTTTCGATTATGGAAGGATGTAGTAAATATTGCAGTTTTTGCGTAGTCCCCTACACTCGGGGAACAGAATTCTCTCGGTCTGTTTTTGATATCATTCCAGAAGTTCGATACCTTGTTAAAAATGGCGTAAAAGAAATTACATTGCTTGGTCAAAACGTTAATGCATACTATGATCGAAAAGAAAAGCTAGATTTTGCATCGTTATTGGAACTCACTTCCTCTATAAATGGATTAGAAAGGATTCGGTATACATCCTCTCATCCCAGGGAAGTGATAAGCAGTCTCATTAAAGCCTACAAACGGCTCCCAAAATTAGTTGACCAACTTCATCTGCCAGTACAATCCGGAAGCGATAAAGTCTTATCTGCTATGAAAAGGGGTTATACAGCTCTTGAGTACAAATCCATCATAAAAAAATTAAGGCTAAGTCGACCTTCACTTTCCTTAACATCAGATTTTATTGTTGGTTTTCCAGGAGAAACTGATGATGACTTTGAAAAAACATTAAATTTAGTTGATGAACTCAAATTTGACGGTTCTTACTCCTTTGCTTACAGCGATCGACCTGGAACCCCTGCATCCCAACTTCCAGGCAAAATTGATAAAATTACAAAGTTTGCGAGACTAAAGATTTTACAGGAGAAGCTCGACAAATATGCCTTAGATCACAGCTACGAAATGCTCGGAAAAAATGAAAATGTTTTGATAGAAGGCCTCTCAAAAAGAAACGCAAAAGAATTGATGGGTAGGACACAAAACAATAGAGTTGTAAATCTTATCGGAACGACCAACTTGATTGGGAAGATTATCCCAGTTCTCATAACGGACGTTAAAAAACACAGTTTGAGGGGCGAGCTGATCTAATGATTAGAATTGAAGTACAACAAGTTCAAGACAAAAGGCTAAAGAATTTTAACTACTTGATAAAAAAAAAAATATCAAAGAATTAGTTTTTTTTTAGTGCGATTTACAAATTCTCAAGAGGGTAAACATCTAAACCAAAAATATAGGAATAAAGAATACGCTACTAATGTACTTACATTCAGCTATGAAAAATCACCCAACATTATCGCAGATATCGTTATTTGCTTGCCTGTGATATATGCAGAATGCAGGAAATACAGAGTGGGGAGATTGGAGCATCTCGCGCACATGTTAGTCCATGGAACTCTTCACGCAATAGGGTACGACCACGAAAACCCAAAAGATGCCTCTGTTATGGAGAAACTAGAGGAAAAAATCTTAAAATCACTTGGTATTGACTCTCCTTATATTTAAAAAACTTGATTTTAACTAAGATTTTGGCAAAATAGAAGTTCCTTGACTACAACATGCCACTGCATGACTGAAGACCCCAATTCGGGACACTTTTTAGCTCCAATAAAACGCTTTTTCTATCGTCTGTTTAAAAAACCTGATAATAGGGAAGAATTCATCGAACAAATTCATGAGGCGGAGGAACATTCCGTTTTGAATGCGGATGCGGTCTCCATGATGGAGGGGATTCTCCAGATTTCAGACCTTGCCGTTAGAGACATAATGGTCCCCAGAGCAAGAATGGACTGTATCGAAATTGATACCAATATCGATGAAATTTTAGACTTTGTTACAGAAATAGCGCATTCACGATTTCCTGTAATTGAAGGTAGAAAAGATAATGTTATCGGTATCATATTAGCTAAAGATATTCTTTCTATTCTTCATAAAGATGAGGAAAACATAAGAGGGTTGATGCGACCCGCGGTGTTAGTACCAGAATCAAAAAAACTAAATGCTATGTTGCGAGACTTTAGAATTAAGAGAAATCATATGGCAATAGTCGTTGATGAGTATGGTGGTATCAGTGGATTAATAACGATAGAAGATGTGCTGGAGCAGATAGTGGGTGACATAGAAGATGAGCATGACACCGACGAAGAAAAAGATAATATTTTAGAGATTCCTGCTCAACTCAATCGTTTCAGAGTAAGAGCTGGTACTTCTTTAGACCAGTTCAATAATTTTTTCTCAACAAAATTATTTAGTAATAATGTTGAGACGATAGGAGGTTTCGTCACAGATCATTTAGGACATGTCCCCAGACGTGGAGAAAAGACAGAGATTGACAATATTGCCTTTGAAATTCAAAGGGCAGACGCGAGGAGAGTTTATCAGTTAGTAGTAGATATCCAAAACCTTAAACCCGCGCTTCGAAACAAAGATGAAAAAGCAGTTACTTATCTAAATGGTGAGTCTTAGCCTTGTAACTGTAATCACAGTAGTTTTATTCCTTAACAGAAGTAATGCAAAATACTATCACTACGCCTCTTATTTGCTAATTTTTGGCTGCTCGTTATTAGGGCTTTATTGGATTCATAACAGTTTATACGTCATTGGAGGCTTGCCATTTCTTCTTTCTGTTTTTTCGACGGGGTTTCTAGCATTTTACGTTGCAGCATTTTATATCGTTGCACTCGTCCTAAGTAGAGTATACACTTTCTCAACCCTCGAAATCGCTGCGGTAATCACTGCGCTGGAATTATTACGAAGTCTTCTTTTCAGCGGCTTTCCATGGTTAGAGATTGGTGTGCTGGGAGTAAACCTCCCTTTAGCAACATTAGCTCCTTTTCTCGGTAGTTACGGAGTAACTTTTGTTATTGTTCTATGTATTGCAACCTTAGTAAATAACTTTAATTTTAGATCAGTGTTTACGGTTTTATCTCTTATTTTGATTAGCTTCCTCGTGGGCCTTATTAATCTGACTGATGAAACAAAAGCACCAATTAAAATATTGTTAGTTCAGGGGGGCATTCCACAATTATTAAAATTTAACCCTGACCATGAACTAAAAGCGCAGGAAACGTATTATTCTCTGATCAAAACAGCGATCTCAAATGACGATGAGATTGATGCAGTCATCCTTCCTGAAACAGCTTTGATAAGACCTTTAGAGTTCACAAACAAAGATTTTCTTGAAGAGCTATCCAGCTTAATTGCAACGTCTGATAGCGAACTTCTTACAGGCATACCTCATGTAAAAAACGAGAAATGGTACAACTCACTATTATTACTGAAACCAAATTTAAAAAATCCCCATTATTTTGAGATAGTAGGTGAGTATCATAAACAACACCTCGTACCTTTCGGTGAATTTGTCCCTACAGGATTTAAGTGGTTCATCGAAAAAATGAGGATCCCGCTAGGAGATTTTTCCAAAGGAGAGAGTATACAATCTCCATTAATAATCGGAGAGCATAGAATCGTATCTAATATTTGCTTCGAGGATTTATTTAACTCGGAGATAATTGAACATCTAAAACAACCTGGATTAGAAAACGAATCCACGATTCTATTAAATATAAGTAATCTGGGATGGTTTGGTGAGTCTAATTCGCTTAAGTACCACTTGATGGCCGCTAGGATGCGAAGTATTGAAACATCAAAGCCGACTGTTCGCTCCACAAATACTGGTATGACAGCACATATTGACTACAGAGGGACGGTCAAAACCATACTCCAACCCACAAAACCGGGATATATGGTTGTTGAAATTTCAGGTCGAGCCGGACAAACACCTTTTGCAAACTACGGGAACACTCCGATCCTATTGCTCAGCATATTTGTTTTAATAGCTGGCGCTGTGAGAAGAATTTTTAGATAAAATATATACATGTTATCAATCCAAAATATTATTTCTAGATTAGAGAATTTCTGGTCAAATCAAGGGTGTATCGTGCTTCAACCCTTAGATATCGAAGTGGGAGCAGGCACCTCACACCCTATGACTTTTTTAAAAGCGATTGGCCCCGAACCATGGAATGCCTGCTACCCGCAGCCATCTAGAAGACCATCCGACGGAAGATACGGCGAAAATCCAAATAGACTCCAGCATTATTTTCAATTTCAAGTTGTCTTTAAGCCTAGTCCCGAAAATATAGTTGATCTGTATCTTGAATCGTTATCTTGTCTTAATATAGACAAGGAACAAAATGACATAAGACTTGTTGAAGACAATTGGGAAAATCCAACGCTGGGTGCTTGGGGGTTAGGATGGGAGGTTTGGTTGAATGGGATGGAGGTTACTCAATTTACATATTTTCAACAAATTGCAAGCATAAACTGCAAACCTATCACATGTGAAATTACATATGGTGTGGAGAGACTCGCCCTACATATTCAAGAAAAAGAGGACGTTTACGAATTAATATGGACATCCTGGGAAAATATTAGGGGGGAAAACATTGAGATCAGTTATGGGGATATTTATAGACAAAATGAAGTTGAACAATCCACACATAACTTCGAGGTAAGTAATCCAAAGTTTTTATTTGATTGTTTTGACCAATACGAACGTGAAGCAAAAAGGCTAGTAGATAATAGCCTTCCATTGCCAGCCTATGACTATACACTCAAATCAGCGCACGCATTTAATTTGTTGGAAGCAAGAGGTTGTATATCTGTTACAGAAAGGGCTGGATATATCAAAAGAATTCGAGATTTATCCAAACAAATTGGCAAAAAATATTTAGAATCCCGTGAGAGTTTAGGATTCCCACTGTTAAAATAACTCATGTCTAACTTTCTGATAGAAATATTCACAGAAGAACTTCCTCCGACAGCTTTAAAAAAGTTGTCAATCTCACTTACAAAACTATCTTTAAATTTTCTCAGTGAAGACAAGTTAATCGGAGAGGAACCTAATTATAAAGTCTTTGCTACTCCTAGACGTCTGGGTTTTTTAATTCGAGGTGTCTCATTATCTGCGCCTAACAGAAAAGAAAAAGTGCGCCTAGTTCCGAAGGAAATCGGTCTAGGCAAAAAAGGTGAGATATTACCTCCACTGGAAAAAAAAATAAAAAGTCTTTTAATAAATGAACATAAAAAAGGCTCCTACAGAGAATCACAATATTTACAAAAAATTTATACCGAAGATATAAATGGTAAAGAATTTATTTTCATCGATATCCTCAAAGAGGGAATCACTATAGAAGAATCTGTAAAAAAACACTTCCCATCATGCTTGAAAAAATTACCGGTTCCTAAATTAATGAAGTACCAGAAAGTCATCGATCAAGAAATAAAACAGGATATTGAATTCATTCGGCCAGCAAGGAGTGTTGTTTTAATGATTGATGACAAATTAATCAACATAGAAGTTCTTGGTTTGCACTCTTCAAATTTCACCAATGGACATAGATTTCTCGGAGAAAAAGGGATCAAAATCAAATCGGCTTTAGAATACGAATCCCAACTTTTTGAATTAGGTAAGGTTATTGTTAATTTTGAGGAAAGGCGAGAAAAAATCAACCAGTCTGTAATAAATATTTGTAATCAAATAAATTGTAAATCAATTATTGATAACAACCTTCTTGACGAAATAACGGCTCTATGTGAATGGCCAACAGCTCTCCTTTGCCACTTCGATATTGAGTTTCTGTCTCTTCCCAAAGAGTGCCTAATTCTCACTATGCAAAGACATCAAAAATACATACCTTTAACTGGGGAAGATGGAAACTTGAGTAACAAGTTTATCGTCGTCACCAACAACGCGCCTAAAGATACAACTAAAATAAAAATCGGTAATGAAAGAGTTTTGAGAGCCCGGTTAAATGACGCGCATTTCTTTTTCTTAAAAGATCAAGAAAAACCGCTCATCGAAAGGAAACATGAACTTTCAGCCGTGATGTATCACAATCTTCTCGGAACCTTAAGTGATAGAACAAAAAGAATCAAATCTCTTTTGATAGATTGGGGTAAAAAAATTAACTTAGATACTTCGGATTGTATAACTCTAGCTGACTTATCCAAAAATGATCTGGTAACTTTGATGGTTAATGAGTTTCCCGAGCTACAAGGAACCATGGGTAAATATTATTGCCTAGTAGAGGGAGGTGAATCGCACATAGCCGAGGCAATTGAAGACCAATACAAACCGAGGTATTCCGGAGACAGTCTTCCTAAAGATAGGCTAGCAAAATCGCTTGCGCTTGCTGACAAATTTGAATTGATCGCAGGTCTGATAAGCATAGATCTAATGCCAAGTGGAGACAAAGACCCCTATGCAATGAGAAGAAGTGCCCTGGGGATACTCAGTATTTTAATGTCAGAGAAGTTTGAAGTAACCCTGGCTTATTTGATTGAATCCTCATTGAGTATATTTACCTTAAACAACGCAAAAAGAGAAGTTGCGGAAAAAAAAATGCAAGGATTTATTTCTGACCGGATATTTTTCTTCTTTAAAGAACAAGGCTATCGAGCAGATTGTATTATGGCATGTATGAAGTTTGCTTTCGCAGATTTCTACAGTTTTCCTTTTTTATTAAAAGAGCTAGAAAAAGCAGCAATGAACATCGAATCAACAGAGTTATTCAAAATAAATAAGAGGATTAAAAATATTTTAGAAAAAGCGGGAATTTCTGGAAAACAGTCTGAATCCGTAGATCAGAATTTATTGATAGAAAAAGCTGAAAAAGATTTATTCTTATTTTCAAATCATTTGTATGAGCAAATAAAAGTTCAAATCGACCACAATCAATTTGACAAATATTTAAAGTCGTGTGTTGACTTTAAGAATCCTATTGAGACTTTTTTTGAAAATGTTCTCGTAAATGTTGATGAAACTGCTTTAAGAAATAATAGAATTTTTTTATTGTCATATGTTCACTCTATAATGAATCAGTTAGTTGACTTATCTTTAGTATCCACGGGTCGTAATGAACAATAAACTAGTTATCTTAGACAGGGACGGTGTAATAAATTTTGACTCTCCGAGTTATATAAAGAACCCAGAAGAGTGGCGCCCAATACCCGGAAGCATTGAAGCCATTGCTAGAATAAAAGCAAAAGGATGGAAAGTAGTGATAGCAACTAATCAATCTGCGGTAGGTCGTGGTATCATCCAATTGGCTGACCTGTTTGACATTCACGCAAAACTATTAACCTGTGTAAGACAACTTGGAGCCAACATAGACGGTATTTTTTTCTGCCCTCACCGGCCTAATCAAGAATGCGCTTGCAGGAAACCTAAGCCAGGGATGTTTAAGGAAATCACGAAAAGATTTAGTACATTAGGAAAAAGTTGCATTACAGTAGGTGATTCGCTTCGTGATCTCAAAGCGGCAGAGGCAATTTCGGCGAGATCTTTCCTCGTTTTAACTGGTAATGGGGAAAAAACTTTAAAAGAACATAAGTCTCTTCATAATCTTATGCCAAAAAAGGTTGAGATAGAGAACGACCTAAGTTCTGTAGCTGAAAAAATTTCTTAATGTTTGTTTTTCAATCGGCTGCCTTTTTCTTGTTACAAATCACTTCCCTTTTCATTTGGGGAATATTGGTTGTCGTCATAATACCATTCCTCAACTTAGATAAGCGATACAAAGTTACGATGCTCTGGCCCAAGTTAAATATAAAATTGGCAGAGTGGCTCATTGGTATTAAATTCGAGTTAAATGGCTCACATATCTTAGACCGAAATTTAAACTCAAACGTTATTTTATGCAGCAATCATCAAAGCACATGGGAAACCTTTTTTATTGCGTCCTACCTGAAAAAACCTGTATGTTTCATTTTCAAAAGAGAACTTCTTCTTATCCCCTTTTTTGGATGGGGAATTTTTTTACTAAACATGATCCACATTAATCGGAAAGCAGGGAGAACTGCGATACAGACAATAATAAAAGAATCTTCCAAGCAATTTGCTCTGGGAAGGTGGCTAGTTTTCTTCCCCGAAGGAACTCGGGTACGTTTATTAGAAAAAAAAAGATATAAAATCGGTGCAGCAGTGATAGCTACTGAGCTTAATGTCCCAATTATTCCTATGGCACATAATGCTGGTCAATTTTGGACAAAAAATGCTTTTATAAAAAAGCCTGGAACAATTATCGTAAAAATTGGGAATGAGATCTATCCTGAAGGAAAGAATCCCGATCAAATTATCTCCCTTGTTAGACAACAGATTGAAAAACTAAAGGATGAGATTGCCGGGTTTAATTAAACTTTCTCGCGGAAACAAGGTTTGATAAATAAATGAACTTAGACACCGGTAAATGTTCAGCTCGCTCAGTAGGGGAAATTCCGACACTTTGTAACTCTCGTTCAGAAACGAGGTTAACTAAACAATTTTTAATCATTTTTCTTTTCATGGAAAATGCTCTCCTTACAATTTCAAAAAAACAATTTTTATCGTGAACAAGCTTCACATACTTGTCTGTAGGTAGCATTTTAATTACTGATGAGTGTACTTTCGGAATTGGTTTAAATTTATCTGGTGTAACATCAATAACTTTTTCGACCTCATAAAATAGTTGGATTAAGACAGATAGTTTCCCATATTCCTTCTTTTTCGGTGTAGCAACTAGACGATCAGCTACTTCTTTTTGCAGCATTAATAACTGATCCTGAATAAGATCTCTTGATTCAAGTAATTTAAATAGTATCTGCGAAGAGATATAATACGGTAAATTCCCCAAAATTCTAACTTTTCCATGCAATAACCGATTGTTTAAATAAGAATTAAGATCAAACTTTAAAATATCTCCGCATAGAATTTCAATATTAGGTTTAAAAAACTTCTTTTTTAAAAATGGAATTAGTTCTTTGTCTTTTTCAAGAGCGGTGAGGTTATAAAAGCAATCCGTCTTCGAAACTATTGAATCTGTCAAGGCTCCTTTCCCAGGACCAATTTCAAATACAAAGTCATTTGTCTTAATACACATATGCGAAATAATGTAATCAATAACATGGCTATTAACCAAAAAATTTTGGCCCAAATATTTCTTCATCTGTACTCTTCTAAATTTTTTTATCTATAAAACTATTAGCTCTCATATCTGATATCCATTCACGTACTACATCTCTGGCACGTTTCTCCCTAATTAGATTTTTAGCTAACGTTAACTTACGTTCAGAGCTAACCTTTTCCTGTGCCTTGTCAATGATCATGATCAAGTGAAATCCAAATGGTGTCCTTATGGGATCACTAATTTCACCAATCTCCAGTTTCATTGCTTCTCGCTCAAAACTTGGAACATAATCGCCTTGATATGCCCATCCAAGATCCCCTTCATTCTCCGCTGATTTTTCATCATCCGAAAACCTTTTTGCGAAATATTCAAAGGGCTCTCCTGCCAAAACTCTTGTCTTTATCTCCTTCAATGACTCAAAAGCTTCCTGTTCATTCCGCTCATCATCTACCCGTTTTAGAATATGTTTTGCCCTGTACCTGACAATTTTGTCTTGAATAAGTGTTGACCTTCGTTCAACAACATATAGAATGTGAAATCCGCTTTTACTCTCAATCACCTCGGAGTAGTTTCCTGGTTCAAGACTTATAACATGGTTGAGAAATAACTCAGGAATTCGGTCATATTTTCTCCACCCCCACTTCTCAAACTCATAGCCACTGAATTTTCGCTCCCCAAAATTAGTACTTTTGTTTTCAATTAATGATGTCAAAATCTCTTGAGCGGTCAGACTTGAACTCTCTTTTCCTAGTTCATCATTAAATGGTACCTTTAGATGCATAATGGAAATTTCTCCTGATGAAAGATTAAACTCAACTTCCGTAGAAAGAAAATTTTCTGCTTCAGTATCTGATACGTATAGCTTTTGATCCAATTCCTTATCTCTCAACCGAGAGAGTAATACATCTGTTTCTAATTTTGTTTTAAAATCCTCGAAATTAATTCCAGTATTTTTTAACTTCTTTCTTAGCTTATCTACTGTTAATGCTTGATTTTCAGCTATATCCTCAATAATCTTCATAATCGTCTCGGAATCTACTGATATATTGAGAAGCTTTGCCCTTTGCAAAAGGATTTTTTCATCTATCATTTTTTCCAGTACAGCATTTTTTTGCGTGTTGGAAAAGTCTCGAGGCTTTCCTTTTGCATTTGTTAAGCTTTGAATCGCTAAACTTGTTTGTAATTCACTCGCTAATATTGCCTCTCCGTTGACGATAGCAATTACCCGATCAACAACGATTGGCTCAGCAATTACTGATTGATGAATATTTAGAATAGTCCAAAAAGCAACAGTAAGCATTTTCCTACCTGTAAAAATTAACTAACGAAAATTATCAAAATTCGATGGCATTGGTCCCAACTGATTAATCCTTCTATAATTCGGGATTCCACGTTTAAGTGCGTTAAGTGGATCTGCACCAACCCTAGCAATACCGTTTAACTCTACTTGAAAAAACAAAGCATTCGTAGCCTCAGTTGAGCCCGTAACATATCTTTGAGCCACTAACCTTGATACCCAGCAACCTCCATTGTACTCCAAGCCAAAAAGTGCTTCCACCAGTCCAGGAGGCTGGTTTCCAGAGGCCTCACTCCTACTCTGGAAAGAGTAGTTATACCTTCCTACGGCATACCAATTATTAGATACTGGAGTTTGAAAAGACAAATCCGCTGAATCTACTGAATTTCGAGTGAATCGGTAATCAAACGAAAGCGCTCGACCTGGCTTAGGTGAAAAGCGAATGCTGACAATTTGATTCTGCCAAAGCCCGAGTTTTCTCGTGTACTGACCTAGAGCTGAGATAGATAAGTCCCCTGAGGCTTTGATTCCGGTTTCAAAAAATAGATCAGATTCATCATCTTCCCTAACCGGTTGTCCAGGAAGAACCACTCTCTGTCGATCAAAATAATAGCGTTGAGCAACTGAAGCTCGTATGCGTTCAAACCCTTCATCGTCTAAAAATCTTGTTGTTAAGGCTGCAGTGAGAAAATTTTTGTCTGCCACTCTATCATCACCGAAAAAACTGGTCTCAGAAAGCAGTTGCGCTAAACTTGAAGTCACACTGCTTGTGTCAAAGACTGGAAAATTATCTTGATTATGATATGGCGTAAAAGCGTAAAATAACATGGGCTCTATCGTATTTGTGTAGGCATTTCCTCTGAATTCCGATCTTCTCTCAAGTGCAGAAGATAATTCCACACTAACTCCGGGCACTAACCTCTCGTAAGAACTCTTGCTATCGTTAGTATTATTAGCGTAAACGCCTAAAAGAGATTGGTTAATATTGAACCTTTTATTCGTCTCGAATAGGTTTCCGTCTTTAGATTTTTTGTAAAGTGTGTAGTGAAGGTTGGCTGCTGGAACCAGCTTTACAGGACCGAAGTTAAATGGGGTTGACAAGTTTGCCTTACCTACCAACCTCGTTCCATCCGTTAGAGAAGGATGCGTGAAATGAGTTGCTTCTACATTTAAGCTGATATCCGTGTCTTTATACCCAACTAAGAAATCTGTATTTTTACTTAAAGCAATTTTTGGACTCCACTCATAAGGAGGCAAAATTGGAGCGCCCGGATCTTGTAAAACTTGGTAGCCTTGGTATCCGGCCTGATAAGACCAGCCACTTAAAACCCCATTCATTTGAATTGTGGTGGGTAATATTCTCTGCGAGGCGGCTAAAACTGAGGCACCAAAATCTGCAAAATAATCGTTATCTGATACCCTATTTAAACTCAAAGAAACACTTCTTTTAGCTGATAAGTTATATCTTGCGGTAGCCCTTCCGAACCACCTATCTTCTCCCGCTATCTTGTCTGATGGAAGAACCTGTAAACCGACTTCGGTATAGTATTCCTGACCTAATAGGCGCATATCTGCCCCTACCTGGACTCCGCGACGGCCGACCAATCGCGGGTAAAAGGTCAAGTCTCTATTGGGGGCAATATTCAAATAATAAGGTACTGTGAGATCCAGACCTAGTTTCGAGTTTACCGAGAATGTTGGAGCAAGTAGGCCCGACTTCCTTTTTCCCGATATTGAAAACGATAAATTACCCAATGGTATTAGCTCAGAATTATTCCAGTACAATGATGTGTTTTCAGTTGTC
This sequence comes from Betaproteobacteria bacterium, assembly GCA_028139135.1. Lineage (GTDB taxonomy): Bacteria > Pseudomonadota > Gammaproteobacteria > Burkholderiales > Burkholderiaceae_A > UBA7377. Next base: position 9,048 of record JAOINB010000020.1, on the reverse strand, counting down.
GCTACTGAACGTACATCATCGACAATAATTTTTGATGACCTCAATTCCCAGGCAGGCCTGCCGGCTAGACAAGTGGTAAATGTTGCTCCCTGAAGGATTACCTCTTTAGGACGAATGAAGTCCACCCTGTCTGCCTTCCCTCTACCGTTAATCCTTGTAAAATCATAACGAACATCCTCAAAGAATCCTTGCATGGTCAAAGGATTTAATGAAAGGCGAGGTCCGGTATAAAGCTCTCCCTCTCGAAAAAAAGTTACGTTGCCCTCAGCATCTAACTCGCTTTGTACCAGATCATAAACAAGCCTGTTGGCACTAAGGCTGATACCTAATTTCCGGTACTGCGCACCAGTTTCGACAATGATAGTATCATCGATTTGCCCTTTTATTTTTTCACCTAGCAAATAGCTTGGGCTCACAATATCAGGATTGAGTTTGAGCGTTAACCCGGAGTCCAACCTTAGGCGATGCTCAGAAACAACGCTAGGATCTGAAAGCTCAGAAAACACTTCTCCCGAAACTTTTTTTTGTAGACTTAAAGCTCCGACTATGATAAGAAGTGTACATTTAAATAAAAACCGGTAGTTTATCATCCTAGCCCATTAAATTTTTAGCCCTTCATTATAACTTGAGCAAACCATTGACCGAAATTAAATACGACTCTCGAATAGCCGAAGCGAAAAAATGGTTAGAATCTTCGTCTATATTAAAAGACTCCAAACCTTATGAAATCACTCCTATCTCATCCGATGCATCTTTTCGTCGTTATTTTAGGATAACTACATCCAGACTTGACCGTACCTTAATTTTAATGGACTCTCCACCAGAAAAGGAGCCTCTTGAAAAATTTTTGTCTCGAGCAAAAATATTTGAAGAACTCAAAATCACGATACCAAAAATATACTCAAGGAATGCCCCTATGGGTTTCTTAATTATTGAAGATTTTGGAGATACAACCTTACTCAAGAAAATTTCCGAAACCGAGAACCCCACAACTCTCTTAATCTTAGCGATTGACATTTTACTTAAAATTGAGAACGAATATAAAAAAAAGAAAGGTGCTTTCCACCAAAGAGTAAAAATCTTTTCAAAGAAAATACTCCTAGAAGAACTTGACCTTTTCAGGAATTGGTACGTTGGCACCCATTTGGATCGAAAATCTAACTTTTTTCCGCTTCAAAACTTTCAGACTTTCACTGACTTATTAACCTCATCTATGATAAGGGAACCACAGACTCTTATCCATAGAGACTTCCATAGCAAAAATTTGATGTATCTCCGTAAAGAAAAAAAAATTGGCGTTATTGATTTCCAGGATGCGCTAATTGGTCCTCTGACGTACGACCTAGTCTCTCTTCTGAAGGATGCTTACACAGATTATAACGAAAATGTCGAGAACACTTGCCTAAAATACTTTTTTGAAAAAATTAAAGAACGCCAACTTATAAAAGGAAGTTTTGAATCCTTCAAAACTTCCTATGATTACACTGCTATTCAGAGAAATCTCAAAATTATCGGTATATTTTGCCGTTTGAAATATCGAGATAATAAAGACAGTTACATCAGATACCTTAACAAATTAAATCAGAGAACTTTGGCAATTAGCGAAAATTACAGTGAGCTACAATTTATCACGAATTTTTTTAGAGGAATTTCCGATAATCCGCTAAACTAGATTAAATGAACGCAATGATACTCGCAGCTGGAAGGGGTAAGAGACTTATGCCTCTAACGAAACACATCCCTAAACCACTTGTAAGGATTAATGGCAAACCCTTGCTGGCTCATCACCTTGAAAAACTTCATGCTGCAGGGATAGTTGATGTCTTCATAAATGTTTCCTACTTAGGTCACCTCATCGTGGAGGAGTTTGGTTGCAGCTATAAAGGTTTAAAAATATCTTACTCCTTCGAACCTTCATCGCCACTTGAAACAGCCGGAGGTATCGCATTTGCGAGACCCTGGACTCTTTCTAATCAACCGTTTCTGGTAATCAATTCTGATATCTTGTGTGACTGGCCACTGAGTAAGGCTCTCAAAATTTCTTCTAGTAAAGTTCTCGATGAAAAATTGGCTTATCTTGTTTTAACTAGAAATCAATCATACTCTGGGGACTTTCATCTTGTTGGAAAAACAGTCGTTAATAAATTAAATAATTATATTGGTACAAATAATTACAAACTCACTTTTACCGGTATCGGAATATACAAGCCGCAATTTTTTCAACATATTAAACGAGGAACTTTCGGAAAATTGAAAGACATTCTTATCCCTGCTGTTGAAAACGGACTTGTTATAGGTGAGCTTCACCAGGGCGTCTGGGAGGATATAGGTACAACTGAAAGATTCGATGATGCAAAAAGCAAGTACGAGAGAAAAGGGGGGAAGGCACTTGATTAGTAAAAATAAAAGGTTTTCTGATATCAATTCAGCAAACAATGAAAAATATAAAAAAAGGAGGATTACTCTAAAAAAAAATCTTCAGCAAATTACTGTAGGAAAACCGTTTACAGCCATTTTGTATTCCGGCGATGAATCCAAAAGGAATGGTGACGTATCATACCCTTTCAGATGTGACAGCAACTTTTATTATTTAACTGGATTTTGTGAACCAAACGCTTGGATGATAATTTTTTCGGATGGCAAACGGATTAACGAGGACATAATACTCTCAAGAAAGAAAGATAAAACCAAAGAATTATGGGATGGTATTATCATTGGACAGCGAAAAGCAAAAACAGATTATTTATTTGACAAAGCATATTCTACCGAAGCAATCGATCGAGTAGTAGCTTCGAAATTAGAAGATTCTCAATATGTTTTTTTTCCGATAGCCGAGCGTAGTTTCTCACAAAGAATTACTCGCTGGTTGTCTCTGTTAAAAGGGAAAAAACGTATGGGTATCGATAACCCAGGTCACTTAGGTGATTTAAGCCGCGTTATTGAAAACCAGCGAGTCATAAAAGATACCTATGAACTGAAAGTAATGAAAAAAGCGGCCCGTATCTCAGCGGCAGCTCACAGAGAAGCTATGCGGATTTCCCGGCCAGGATTGAAAGAACTTGATGTCGAAACTGCATTATTGCAAGTGTTTCGTAATAATGAAGCATACGAAGTAGCATATCCAAGTATCGTTGCAAGCGGCGCTAATGCTTGTATTTTGCATCATAGGGCAAGCAGTAGAATATTACAAAAAAATGAGTTGATTCTAATTGATGCAGGTTGTGAATTTAATGGTTATGCGTCCGATATAACTAGAACATTTCCCGTCTCCGGTAAATTTACAAAAGCTCAAAAGTTAATTTATGAAATTGTTTTACTGGCGCAAAGAGATGCTATTCAAAAAATCAAGTTAGGAGAAAAGTACAACGCTCCTCATGAGGCAGCAGTTAGATCAATAACTCAAAATTTAATTAGTGCAGGTCTATTAAAAAGTAGGAGTGTTGATGAGGCTGTTGAAAAACAAGAATACAAGAAGTTTTACATGCATAAAACCGGTCACTGGCTGGGACTAGATGTTCACGATGTGGGTTCTTACAACACTGCATTTAAAAAAAATATGGTTTTAACTGTTGAGCCAGGAGTTTACATACGCCCTTCTAAAGATATTCCTCGCGAATTTTGGAACATTGGGATTAGAATAGAGGACGATGTAATTGTTAAAGAAAAAGGTTGTGAACTTATTAGTAGAGAAGTACCAGTGGAATTAGATGAAGTAGAGCAACTCTCAAGTTTATAAAAACTGATCTTTTGAAATGACAACAAGACCACAAAAAAACAACAAGCCTCCTTTAGAAGAAACTCTGGTTGAATGTCTCGATATCTACTTTCAACGTCTCGGAGAACAAAAGCCTCACGCCGTATTGGCTATGGTAACTGAAGTTATAGAAAAATCAACAATCGCATACGTTATAAATAAGACAGGAGGTAATATATCAAAGGCAAGTCAAATACTTGGTGTAACCAGAGCAACTCTTCGTAAGAAGATATCAAACTACAAAATCGATAATGGTAAATCCGTTTAAATGAAACCTATAACTAATGCCTTGATCTCGGTATACGATAAAAAAAATTTAGAAAGGTTTGCCAGAGGTCTTTTGGAAGAACGGATTAACATTATATCTACAGGCGGAACAGCCAAAATTTTAGAAAGGGCTGGAATTGCCACTACTAAGGTCGAAGACGTTACTAATTTTCCCGAAATTCTAGACGGCAGAGTAAAAACATTAAATCCTAAGATCCATGGCGGAATACTTGCAGTAAGAGGGAATAAGAAACATATAGAGATGTTGGAAAGCCTAAAAATACCGCAAGTGGACCTAGTTGTTGTCAATTTATACCCATTTGAGGAAATTCGAGAAAAATCTTGCGGAGATGAGGATCAAATTATCGAAGGTATTGATATCGGAGGTTCAACTCTCATTCGAGCTGCAGCCAAAAATTTCCGAGATGTAATTGTAGTTGTTGACCCAGATGACTATCGAGAAATACTGAGCCGAATCAAACAAAAACGAATAGATTTTAGTTTTAGAAAAGAGTTAGCCAAGAAAGCTTTCCAACATACATGCTATTACGATGGAGCTATTTCGGATTATTTCTTGAATTGTAAAAACGGAATAGATCACTTTCAAACAAATCAAGGCATCAACTCTGATTCCATTTTGCTCCACCTAAAAAAAATCAAGCAGCTTAAATACGGAGAAAATCCCCATCAAAAAGCCAATGTCTACGTTAACTTGCGACATAATACAGCTCCAACTATCTTAGAAAACCAGATTCAAGGAGGGGAAATTTCATTTAATAATTTACTCGATATTGAGACAGCTTCTCGATGCGCTAATGAACTTAAAGAAAAATGCTGTGTCATTGTAAAGCATAATAATCCTTGTGGGGCAGCTATCGGGGAGAGTCCATTGCAAGTATTTCTCCATGCCAAAGCGTGTGACCCTATTTCTTTTTTTGGAGGTGTTGTCGCGTTTAATTATGAGATCGGGGAAGAGTTAGCCGAAATGCTAACTACCTATTTCTTAGAAGTTATAATTGCCCCATCGATTGATTCAAGGGCAGCTAATATATTTCAGAAGAAAAAAAATTTAAAAGTTTTTTCACACGAAGCGTTCTCTGGAAATACATCTCTTGATTTAGATATCAGAAGAGTTAGTGGTTTGTTTCTCGCGCAAGAACCTGATTCCTCAACCTCAGGAAAAGTTCTTTTTCATCCCGATAAGGATATGAAATCCGTGACCTCAAAGTCTCCTTCAATGCAACAAATCAAAGATGCTAACTTTGCATGGCATGTTGCCAAATTCGTTAAAAGTAATGCAGTAGTTCTGTGTAAGAATCAAAAAACTATAGGCATAGGCGCAGGTCAAATGAGCAGAATAGATGCAACCAGAATCGCAATACAGAAAGCTATACAAAATAAGTTTGATTTAAACGACGCGGTAGTAGCCTCAGATGCATTTTTCCCGTTCAAAGATAATATCGAAGAAATTGCAAAAAGTGGGGCTTCCTGCATTATCCAACCAGGTGGTTCGATAAAAGACGACGAGGTAATTACTGCCGCTGAAGAGTATGGATTAAGCATGATTCTAACCAAAGTGCGTCATTTCAGACATTGAAATGATTATTTTAGGTATTGACCCAGGCCTTCGTAATACAGGATTTGGAATAATAAAGTCAGAAAAGAATTTAATTGCATATATTTCTAGTGGTATCGTTAGTACAACAAAAAATGATACACAGGCAGACAGATTGAGGGATATTTTTGTCGGAGTCCGAGAGATTATTGCAAAATATAGTCCGGAGTATGCCGTAATGGAAAAAGTTTTCGTTAATAGTAACCCGAAGACAACGTTAGCCCTTGGTCAAGCACGTGGAGCTTCGTTGACTGCAATAGCTTTAGAGAAAATACCTATACTTGAATTGAGTTCCAATGAAATAAAAAAATCAATTGTCGGAAACGGGCATGCCACAAAAACACAAATGCAATTTATGGTCAAGAGCCTGTTATGCCTAAATACGGAAGTTTGTCAAGACGCCTCAGATGCTCTTGCCAGTGCAATTACTCTGTCGCATAGGTTAAAATTAACGCACCATGATCAACAGAATCCTAGGAATAATTGTTGAAAGAAATCCTTCGGTCGTTATTGTAGACGTCGGAGGAGTAGGCTACGAAATCGGAATACCGGTTAGTACTTTTTCTAAATTACCTCCAATCGGAGAAAAAGTGCTTTTGTTTACACACCTCTACATTAGGGAAGATTCCCACCAACTTTTTGGATTTCTTGAAGAGATGGAAAGAAGTCTATTTGGCAAGATCATCAAAGTTAGCGGGATAGGCCCCAGAGTTGGACTAGCAATTTTATCGACAATTTCCCCCGCAAGCCTGGTTAGTTACATAGAGAATCGAAACACGGAAAACTTATGCCAAATCCCCGGGATCGGAAAAAAAACTGCAGAGCGTATGATTCTAGAGCTAAATGGGAAAATAGAAACATTGCCAGAAAACACCAACGATAACGAAGAATTGGTACAAGCTCTTTTGTCTCTGGGATACTCAGAAAAAGAAGTAAGGTCGACAGTTTCTACCATTGAGTATAAGCTAACGATACAAGAAAAGATTAAAAAAGCCTTAAAACTACTATCCGGTTAGACAAATGATTAGATATGACAATAATGAATCCAGTAAACGAGAGGTTGCTGCTAAACCGCCTAATCAAAATGAGGAAAAACTAGAGAGAGCCTTAAGGCCAAAAAAACTTGATGACTATGTTGGACAGGAAAAGATTGTTGAACAAATTAGAATAACTGTTCAGGCAGCAAAAATGAGAGGAGAGCCAGTTGACCACGTTCTTTTATTTGGACCCCCTGGGCTGGGAAAAACAACGCTGGCTCATATCTTAGCCGAAGAGAGGGGAGTAAATCTAAAAACAACATCCGGGCCAGTTCTTGAGCGCGCAGGCGACCTGGCAGCCATACTTACAAACCTGGAAAAAAACGATATATTGTTTATTGATGAAATACACAGAGTTCCAAGTGTAATTGAAGAAAAACTGTACCCAGCACTTGAGGACTTTAGCCTAGACATTATGTTAGGCGACGGACCAGGTGCAAAATCTCTACAGATGCCTTTACAACCGTTTACATTAGTTGGAGCTACTACTAAGGCAGGAATGCTCACTAACCCTCTAAGAGACAGATTTGGTTTAACATTAAGGCTACAATTCTATTCATCTATAGAATTGAAAAAAATTTTAGAACGATCGGCCCTGTTACTGGGCACAAAATATACGGATACTGGACTTGGTGAGATCGCAAACAGGTCTCGGGGAACACCCCGTATTGCAAACAGACTCCTAAGAAGAGTGCGGGATTATGCTCAGGTGAAGTCGGACTCAGAAATTTCACAAAATAATGCTAGCTATGCTCTTGATGCACTGGACATCGATCAACTCGGGTTCGACTCTCTAGACCATATGTTAATGAATGCAATCATTGATAAATTTGGAGGTGGTCCAGTAGGAGTCGAAAATCTAGCGGCATCTCTAGGAGAGACTAAAAATACGATAGAGGATATCATTGAACCATATCTAATCCAACAAGGATATTTACAACGTACACAGAAAGGTAGAGTTGCTACAAAATTTGGATTAGAGCATTTTTCAAACGGGGATTCCCAGTTAAAGAAAAAATCCTTTGCCCCAGGGTATGAAGAAACTACAATACAAGCTAAAGAAGGCTCGACATGATTGATAACGATTTATCGATAGTTTTATTAATAATAAATGCCAGTATTCCAGTGCAGTTCGTTATAGCAATACTGGTAGCTATATCAATAGTGTCGTGGGGAATCATAATTTCCAAATTCTTAGTTTTCCGTCAAGCTAAAAAGTCATTAACAGTATTTGAAAGTGAGTTTTGGTCTGGAGGAGAACTAATGGACCTAATGAATAAAATTGAAAACCGAAAGATTCAAGGTGAAATGCCACGTATCTTTGAATCAGGTATGAACGAATTCATGAAGAGTAGAAAGCAAGCAAACCTCAAAACAGAAGCAGTTCTAGACAACACAAGAAGAGCGTTAAAAGCAGCAATGTTCAAAGAAATTGATGGACTAGAAGAAAAACTTCCTTTCTTAGCGACTGCGGGATCCGTTTCCCCTTACATTGGATTATTCGGAACCGTTTGGGGAATAATGCAAGCTTTCTTATCTTTAACCAATATTCAGCAGGCGACGCTGGCAAATGTTGCTCCCGGAATCGCTGAGGCATTAATTGCTACTGCTGTAGGATTACTTGCGGCAATACCAGCGGTAATTGCCTTTAATAACCTGTCTTCCAAGGTAGAGAATCTATCTTCAAAATTTGATACATTTATAGAGGAGTTCTCAAATATCCTACAAAGGCAAATTTAAGTGTCAATACGAATCAAGAGATTAAAAAGCAGGAAAATCATTAGTGAAATAAATGTGGTACCCTACATCGATGTAATGCTAGTATTGCTTGTTATTTTCATGGTCACTGCCCCCTTAATAACTACGGGTATCCTTAATCTCCCGGAAGTAAGCAAAACAGCACCCAAGAAAGAAAATGTAGTCACTATCGAGATAAGAGGAAACGAATCTATAAAAATAAAATCTCCGAATAATGAATTAAGTAAAGTAGTAACGCCATCAACCTTACTAGAAAACATAGAACGTATACAATCCTCCTCTGGAAATAGTGCTGTTGTAATTTCTGCAGAAAAAAATGTACCCTACAATAGAGTGCTTGAGACAATTGAAACACTTCACTCGGGAGGAATTACTAGGGTTGGATTACTGGTAAAAAAGAAAAAATAACGTATTTAATTATTACATAGGAAAAGTGAGCGAACGCCACATAAAAACAGGCAGTTATTTTCGCACGGGAATAACTGTTTCAGCAATCCTTCATATAGGTATTTTTTACCTGGTGTACTTTATTTTCGGAACTAAAGAAGATGAAATACAATACGTCCAGGCAGAACTGTGGTCTGGAGAATATGCTACCACGGCTCAAGATCAAAATG